>CAWCRZ010000021.1:0-26123 GCA_963798005.1 uncultured Acidobacteriaceae bacterium
CGGCGTCGGGCGTTCCGATTTTTGGCGAAATCGCAGACTTTCGGCGTGCTCGTACCAATCCGCTCCATAAATTTCCTTAATAGGGCTTATTAAGGTTTTTAACTGGCGAGTGGCCGCGGCCGCCCTGTAGTCTCAACCTTCACCGCTGTACTGCCGATTTCATCACGGCCGGATCGGCCGAATTCATTCCGAGGAGATCCATGTCCACTGAGTTGCGTAATTTCCTAACGCTCTCCTATGACGAGCTCGAAGAGTTGAATCTACGCGCCAAAGAACAGCGCAAGAACCGCGTACCACTGAGCGACGTCAGGGAGGACCGGCTGAAATACCTCACCGACGAGAAGAGCATCAAGGCGGTCACTGTGCTGTTCAGCGACCTCGAAGGCCGCCTGCACATGCTCGACTATGACAAGAAATTCCTGCTGAAGTCCTGGGACAATTTGACTTTCGATGGATCGTCGATTCGCGGCTTTACCGCGCAACGCGAAAGTGATCTGCGATTGGGTATCGACTGGCCGTCGTTCTACTGGGGCCCGGCCGACATGTTCGGTCCGGGCAAAGTGCTTGTGTTTGGCGATGTCATTGACAAGAGTGGGGCCCCGTACGCCGCCGACATTCGTGGCGTACTGAAGACCTATGCCGACGGGCTCTTCAAGCGCGAGGGCTACACCCTCAACGCCGCCAATGAGATCGAAGGCTTTCTGTTCGACGGCGCCGATGCCGAGCGCCGCTACCATGAAACCGGGAAGTTCGAATATGTAAATACCGGGGGTTACTATCACTCGTTGCCCGGCGATCCGCTGCGCACCTTCATTGACACAACCGCCGAAGTGCAGCGCGCAATGGGGTTCCAGAACGAGAAGGACCATCCTGAGGTCGCGCCTTCGCAATTCGAAATCAACTACGCTTATTCAGAAGTGGTGAATGCCGCCGACCAGATCCAGCTTTACAAGCTGATCTGCCGTCAGGTGGCTACTAAGATGGGCTTCACGGCGTCGTTCCTGCCTAAGCCGGTGGTGGGGGTGAACGGCAGCGGCATGCATACCAATGTCTCCATCAGCAAAAAGGGCAAGAACCTGTTCTGGGACGCCAAGGGCGAAGAGAAGCTCAGCAAGATGGGCTGGTCGTTCGTGGACCGCATTCTCACGCATGGCAACGATGTGTGTCTGATGCTGAACGCTAGCGTGAACGCCTATCGCCGCCTGGATCCGCACTTCGAAGCCCCCAATCAGCTTAAGGCCTCGCCAGTGGACCGCGGCTCAATGATCCGCATTCCTATCGGCAACGAGAAGAGCATGCGTGTGGAAGTGCGCTCGGTCAGCCCTGACGCGAACCCGTACATGGTCATGTACGCGGTATTCAAGTCCGGGCTGGACGGGGAGACAGCGAAGATCAAGAACCTGCGCCAGGCGCAGCGCTATCTGCCCGACAATATCTACACCGCGATAGAGAATTTCCGCGACGCTAAATGGACAACCACCATGCTGGGCGATGACGTCAAGGGCCGTTACGCCGACCTGAAGCAAGCCTCGGCCGATCGCTGTCCGCGGCTGCTGGGGACCTTCGTGAAGGCACCCGAGGTGCAATATCACCATGACGTCTACAACCAGTTCCTGTGGAACCTGTTCTAGAGTGAAGTCCTAGAGAGCCCGCAGGAGGACCCTCTGTCCAACGGCAGCTTGACCGCGAGCCGCAAGCCCCGCGCGCATCTGATGCGCATCCTCGGCTTGGGCTTCGGGTTGGCCGTGGTTTTCGGAAGCACGGTCGGGGTGGGCATTTTGCGCCTGCCCGGAACCGTTGCCGCTCAATTGGGTAACAGCTGGCTGATCCTGGCGGCCTGGATTACCGGCGGCATTTACACGCTGTTGGGAGCTGCTTCCATCGCAGAACTGGCGGCGATGCTGCCCGAGGCCGGCGGCTTCTACGTTTACTCCAAACGCGCTTTCGGTAGGGGCGTAGGCTTCACTGTTGGATGGGGGGACTGGCTCAACAACTGCGCGGTGCTGGCGTTCGGCTCGGTCGCCGCCGCGGAATATCTCTCTGCATTGACCTCTGGAATGGCTGGCCACGAGACTGCGGTCGCGCTGCTGCTGTTGGCGTCGCTGACCCTGCTGCACTGGATCGGGCTGCGGCTGAGCAGCGTCGTTTTACAACTGAGCAGCTCAGCCACCGCGCTCACCCTGATTGCGCTCGCGGGGGCGTGCTTCTTCCATCGGGGCACATCCGGCTCGGCGCTCCATCACCCGCTGGCTACCGCTCATGCCAGCGCGCTGGTCATCTTTGCCGCTCTCATCGTGGCTTTTCGAGCGGTAATTGTCACCTATGACGGCTGGTACGAAGCCATCTACTTCGCGGAAGAGGACAAGAACCCGGCCCGCAACCTGCCGCGTGCCATGATCGGCGGAGTGGTGCTCATCGTCGCGCTCTATCTGGTCATGAACCTGGCCTTCCTGCTGGTCATGCCCATGGCTCAGCTCGCCGCTTCCAAGCTGCCCGCCGCCGATGCCGCGCAAGTCGTGTTTGCCTCCACCTCATTTGCCCACCTGAGCGGCAAGTTCGTGACACTTCTCTCGTTGCTAACGCTGATAAGCCTGGTCAATTCCGTGATGCTGGGCGCGCCGCGCATTCTCTTCGCGGTTGGCCGCGATGGCCTGTTCACGGACAGAGTGACCGCAGTGAGCGCCACCGGAACGCCCCGCCCAGCATTGCTGCTATCGTCGCTGGCGGCGGCCATCCTCATCGCAAGCGGCACCTTTGAAAACATCGTAACGGTCGCTGCCTTCTTCATGGTGTCGATCTACTGCCTTAATTATGTTGCCTTGTTCACCTTACGTTGGCGGGAGCCGGCAGCGACACGTCCTTTCCAGGCCTGGGGATATCCATGGAGCACCGGCATCGTCCTATTGGGTTCGCTTATCTTCATGTTTGCGGCCATCCATGGCGACCCGGTGGCCGCGTTGCGAGCATTTGTTCTTCTTGCCATCAGCGTTCCTGTGTATCTTTGGATGACGAGGCGGTCCCGCGCTTCGAGGTCTGAATAAGGAGGCGGAAGTTGTTTCAACACGCCATTGTGCGCGCTCCCGGCGAGAACTTTGCCGATGGCTTGACCACGGTTGACTTCGGTAAGCCCGACTTCTCGAAAGTCCTGGCCCAGCATGAGACTTATTGTGATGCGCTGGAGCAGTGTGGGCTGAATCTGGTCCGTCTCAATGCGGACCTCAAGCATCCCGACTCGACATTCGTGGAAGACACTGCCGTGCTGACAGCGAACTCTGCCATCCTGACGCGGCCCGGCGCATCTTCACGCCTCGGAGAGGTCACGCAAATTCGCGAAACCGTTGCGCGCTTCTATTCCACGATTCACGAGATCGAATCTCCCGGGACACTCGACGGCGGGGACATCTGTGAAGCCGGATCACACTTTTTTATAGGCATCTCGCATCGCACGAACGAGGAAGGCGCCCGGCAACTCGGCGAATTCCTGGCCGCAGAAGGCTACACCTCGTCCATAATCGATATCCGGAGCATGACTTCGATTCTGCATTTGAAAAGCGGGATATCGTATCTCGACAATAACAATCTGGTGGTCATGGAAGATCTCGCGGGCAGAGAGGGGTTCGCGCGATATGACCTGGTTCGCGCTCCGGCGGAAGAAAGCTATGCTTGCAACTGCGTTCTGGTCAACGATCGCGTGCTCCTGCCTGCTGGTTTTCCGCGATTGAAAGCAACCTTGACCGAGCTCGGCTACAAACCTTTGCTCCTCGATATGTCGGAATTTCGCAAGATGGATGGCGGCCTGAGCTGCCTGTCGGTGCGCTTCTAAATACATGGACGTCCTAAGCGAGCTATTTGAGCGACATTTCAACTCGCTGGTCGAGCGGATACAGCCGCTGCGTCGCGAGCTCGGCGCTTCGGGCCGCAAGATCATCCGTCTTACCGGCGGAACGTTTACGGCAATTGGCATTTTCTATGGAGGGCGCGAAGAGAATGTCGCTTTCCTCGAATTCTCCCGGCATTTTGGCCGGCACGGTCTGCCGGTACCGGAGATTTTTGCCGAAGACTTGTCCCATGGCGCTTATCTCGAAGAAGATCTGGGGGACACCACGCTGTTTGAGTTTCTCTCGCAGCATCGTGCCGGCGAAACTATTGCTGCCCCGGCGGTGGAAGCCTATCGCAAAGTTGTGGATCTGCTTGCCGCGCTTTCAGATCGAGGCTGGGCGCGACTTGAACTACAAGCTTTGCTATCCGCGCGCCAGCTTCGACCGCCAGTCCATGGCTTGGGACTTGAACTATTTCAAGTATTACTTTCTCAAGCTCGCCGGCATTCCATTCAACGAACAGGCGCTGGAAGACGATTTCGGCCGGTTGACGAGATTTCTGTTGCGTGCCGATCGCGATTACTTTCTCTATCGCGACTTCCAATCGCGCAACATCATGTTGCGTGACGGCGCTCCCTATTTTCTCGACTACCAGGGCGGCCGCAAAGGCGCGCTGCAGTATGACATCGCATCTCTTTTGTACGATGCCAAGGCCGATCTGCCGCCCGAGTTGCGACAGCAACTGCTCGATCGCTATCTTGATGGGCTTGCGGGCTTCATCGAGCTTGACCGCGCAGTGTTCATGCGGCACTTCCATGGCTACGTTTACATCCGCCTTATGCAGGCGCTGGGCGCGTACGGCTTTCGCGGATTCTACGAGCGCAAGGCCCATTTTCTGCAAAGCGTACCCTACGCGTTGCAGAACCTGCGCTGGCTGCTTCAGAACGTCGAGCTACCCATCGCGTTGCCGGCGCTGATGGAGGCGTTCCAGAGGGCGGTGGACTCGGACAAATTGCAGGGCCTGACTTTCGAAGCGGAGAATCCGATCACGGTGCGGATCTCCAGCTTCTCCTTCCACCGCGGTCCGCTGCAAGATGAGACCGGCAATGGCGGCGGATTCGTTTTCGATGCCCGTGGTCTTCCCAACCCCGGACGGGAGGAACGTTTCAAGACTCTTACCGGCAAGGACGCGCCAGTGGCCGATTACCTCAGCCAGCAAGAGAGCGTGCATCAGTTCCTCATCAGCGCGATGTCGCTGGTGGATGCCAGCGTGAGTAACTATCAGAGTCGTGGCTTCCAGAACTTGATGGTGTCGTTTGGGTGCACCGGCGGTCAGCATCGCTCGGTGTATTTGGCCGAGCAACTGGCGAAGCACCTGCGCGCCCAGAGCGGGGTGGAGGTGGTGCTGCGGCATCGCGAGTTGGAGACTCCGGCCCAATGAAAGCCATGATCCTGGCCGCCGGCCTCGGCACTCGGTTGCGGCCACTCACCGAAACCCGGCCCAAAGCGCTGGTGCAGGTCGGCAGCCGCACCCTGTTGGAGATCGCGCTCTCCCGGGTGCGCAGCTTTGGAGTCAGCGACGTGATTGTCAACGTACATCACTTTACCGACATGATTGCCGACTACCTGAAAACCAATGCCAACTTCGGCATGAACATTGCGATCTCCCGCGAGGAAGTCCTGCTCGACACCGGCGGCGGACTCAAGCAGGCTGCCTGGTTTTTTCGTGAGCAATCTGGTGTGCTGGGCGAGCCGTTTATCTTGCACAACGTGGACGTCCTCAGCACGATTGACCTCCGGCGCATGGTGCGCTTTCACACCGAACATCAAGCCCTCGCTACTCTGGCCGTGCAATCCCGCGAGAGTTCCCGCTATCTTCTCTTCGACCAGCAGCTTCGGCTTTGCGGCCGCCGGGCAAGTCGCGATGACCAAGCGGAACTTGTGCGCCCTTCCCAGCAGGTGCAGGAACTGGCTTTCTCAGGCATCCACGTTATTTCGCCCCGTCTTTTTGCGATGATGCCAGGGGAGTCTGTTTTCTCCATCATCGACTGCTATCTCCAAGCCGCTGCCCACGGGAAGGAGATCGTCGCTTTTCGCGCCGACGAATATTATTGGCGCGATCTGGGCAGACCGGACAGTCTGACGGCAGCCGCTAAGGACTTGGGGCAAGACGGCTTCCTGTAAGGTCCTCGCATGCATGAAAACCTGGGGCCAGTAGTCGGGGGTTTCCCCTCCCTGCGTGCTCTTTAGAATCAATGATTTGCTTCGATTTTCGATGCAGCCTATTGAGCCGTAATGAGTTATCGCAAAATATTCGATCCAAAGGACTTACGCGCGACGATTCTCACCATCTTTGGGTCGAATCCCGGAAGCTAGCATTCGCTAAACACTGAGTCGAACAGCCTCGCTAGGTTGTACTCGCGTGCCAACTGCGTCCTCGTCCGTAACGATTAGAGCGTATTTGGCTCTGTTGACATCCCCGTCCTCACGCACCGCTCCGGCGGTCTAAGCTCCAAAACGCCCCCTTCCGGGGCCGAGTTCAAATCTTCCACTCTTCCCAGCACTCCGCCTTACGGCTCCGCGCTGGGCTAAACTGAGCCGCCCCTGCGGGCTGGATCCAAACAGGCATTTAAGCTACGCCTTTCAGAAGGATGTCAACAGAGCCAGCGTATTTCATAAACCTGGTTGCGGCGGACCGGGGCTGAAGTCCCCTTTGCCCGAGGCTTCCATTTTCGCGGGCCTGAAGGCCCGCGCTTCCAAATGCGCCGGGCTCCACGCCTGCGTTATCATGACAGGTTTGCATGCCCGTTGTGGCGCGATCTGTTGCGCCGCCCGCGGGCGCAGGAGACCCACTCGTGAGATATCTCGTCCTATTCGCCCTGATCCTCGTTTTCGGCTCGGTGCTGGCTTCGGCTGGCGAACAGCAGTCAACCAAGGTCCCCGATTTGGCGCAGTTGCAGAGGATGACCGCCCGCTTTGCGCCGACGGAACTCAACGTTGACATCAGCAATCTTTCTGAAGGCGACCGCAAAGCGCTGGCCAAGCTGGTGGAGGCGGCGCGCCTCATCGACAACATCTTCATGCAGCAGTACTGGAGCGGCGATCTGGCGCTCTACGCCAAAGTGCAACAGGAGACTTCGCCGCTGGACAAGGCACGCCTGCACTACTTCTGGATCAACAAGGGCCCATGGTCGGCGCTCGACAACAACACGGCATTTCTCCCCGATGTTCCTGCGCGAAAAGCCGCTGGGCGCAAACTTCTATCCCGAGACCATGACCAAGGAGCAGTTCGAAAACTGGGTGAAGACGCTGCCCGAGAAGGAACAAGAGGAGGCGAAGGGGTTCTTTACGGTCATTCGCCAGGCCGGGCCTGGCAGCTTCAAGATCGTTCCCTACAGCAAGGCCTACGAACGGGACCTCGCACATGCGGGCTATCTGATGGAGGAAGCGGCAACCCTCACCGATAATGCGAGCCTGAGGCGCTTCCTGATCGCGCGCGCCGAGGCCTTCGTCTCCAACGACTACTATGCGAGCGACGTGGCGTGGATGGATCTGGATGCGCCGCTCGACATCACGATTGGGCCGTATGAAACCTACAACGACGAGCTGTTTGGCTATAAGGCGTCGTACGAAGCCTACGTCAACGTGCGCGACGAGCAGGAGAGCGCCAAGTTGGGCGCGTTCTCCGAGAATCTCCAGGAAATCGAGAACAATCTTCCGCTGGAGGCGAAGTATCGTAATCCCAAGATCGGCGCGCAGGCGCCCATTCGCGTGGTGAACGAGGTGATGAGCGCAGGCGACGGCAACCACGGGGTGCAGACGGCGGCCTATAACCTGCCCAACGACGAGCGCGTGGTCGCCGAGAAGGGCAGCAAGCGCGTCATGCTGAAGAATGTGCAGCAGGCGAAGTTCGATAAGACGCTTATTCCCATTTCCAAACGCGTGCTTGCCAAAGACGAGCAGGCCGATGTGAGCTTTGACGCATTCTTCACCCACATCCTGACCCACGAGCTTTGCCACGGACTGGGGCCCCACCAGATCACGATGAACGCTAAGCCGAGCACGCCGCGCGAGCAGTTGAAGGAGCTTTACAGCGCGATCGAAGAAGCAAAGGCCGATGCGACCGGGCTCTTTGCGCTACAGTACATGCTGGATCACGCTAAGGCCATGGGCCTCGCGGGGGTACTGAAGCCGGACGCGAATTCGGACAAGCGGCTGTACACCACGTATCTGGCTTCCACGTTTCGCAGCCTGCGGTTTGGATTGAATGAGGCGCACGGCAAGGGCATGGCGGTGCAGGTCAATTACCTGCTCGACAAGGGTGGCTTTGTTGCGCGTAAGGATGGGACCTTCGCCGTTGATTACGCCAAGATCAAGGGTGCGGTCCGCGACCTGACGCATGACTTGCTCACCTTGGAAGCGGAAGGAAACTACGACGGCGCGAAGAAGATGTTGGATACGCTGGGCGTGCTGCGTCCGCAGTTCAAGCGCGCGCTGGACAAGCTGGGCGATATTCCGGTGGACATTGAGCCGATCTTCGTGACGGCGGATAAGGTTGCGCCGCCGGGTCAGTAATCGCGTAGTGAGGGCAGTAGACGACTCGGGGAAAGCAGATCCTCGCGGACTAAAGTCGGGCTCGTGATCACAAAATCAAGGGTTGTGAGGCACATCAGCGGGCTATTGAGCGACCGATTAGAAAATTCGTGGTTTGCGTATTGGGTAGAGCGGGCCTTCAGGCCCGCGTCAGCATGTCTTCTTAATATCCTGGGGGCTTCAGCCCCCGATCTTCAGGCGGAGGTGCCGCCGGGTTGAAACCCGGCTCCCTTCGCAGGATGCTTTGGGACGCGGCGCTGAAGCGCCGCACTACCCGAGCGGGCACTACCCAAGTGGGCACTACCTAAGCGGGCTTTGCCTGAACGCGCTCTAGTCGAACTACGGCGACTTCATCAGAGGAACGGAACTCATGGATTACGTACGACTGGGCCGAACTGGAATGGAGGTATCGCGCTTCTGCCTGGGATGCATGACCTACGGCGATCCCAACCGGGGCGCGCATACCTGGACCCTGCCGGAAGAGCAAGCGCGTCCCCTCCTTCGCCGCGCGATTGAGCTGGGGATCAATTTTTTCGACACCGCCAATACCTACTCGGATGGAAGCAGCGAGGAGATTCTCGGCCGCGCCATTCGCGACTTCGCCAATCGCGACGAAGTGGTCATCGCGACCAAGGTTTATTTTCCGATGGGAAAGGGCCGCAACGCCCGCGGCCTTTCACGTAAGGCGATCCTGGCCAATATCGACGCCAGCCTCCGACGGCTCGGCATGGATTATGTCGATCTGTACCAGGTCCATCGCTGGGACTACGACACTCCCATCGAGGTAACGCTGGAGGCGCTGCACGATGTGGTGAAGGCCGGCAAGGTGCGCTACATCGGGGCTTCGTCCATGTTCGCTTGGCAGTTCTGCAAAGCGCTTCAGCTTGCCGATCAGCACGGCTGGACGCGCTTCGCCACCATGCAGGACCACTACAACCTTCTACAGCGCGAAGAGGAACGGGAGATGCTGCCGCTGTGCGCGGCGGAGAGTACCGCAGTAATTCCGTGGAGCCCGCTGGCGCGCGGCCGCCTGGCCCGTGCCTGGGATGAAAGCACCACGCGCCTGGAAACCGACGAATACGGGAAAAAGCTTTACGTCGCTGCGGCCGACTCAGACCGCCGGGTGGTCGAACGGGTGGGAGAAATCGCGGAAAAGCGTGGCGCGCCCCGGGCGCAGGTTGCGCTGGCTTGGGTGTTGTCCAAGTCGGTGGTCACCGCGCCTATCGTGGGCGCCTCCAAACCGCACCATCTGGATGACGCGGTCGCAGCGTTGGCGCTGAAGTTGAGCCCGGAGGAAATTGCAGCGCTGGAGGAACCCTATGTTCCGCACCCGGTGGTGGGGTTCTCGTAGCAAGCTCGGCCATCGCTACGGGTCTTGAAAAAGCGTGCCGTCCCTGAAGGGACTCGGATTATTTCCCCACTCTGCCCAGCACTCCGGCTACGGCGCTGGTTCCTGCGGGACCTTACTCCATTGCCGAAATCTAGAATTACCAACGGCACAAAATCTTTAGGGCGCCATCCCTTCGTCCATCCATTGCTTGAACCGGGCGATCTGGGCTTTGGGCCAGGCTTCGTCGCAGGGCATGCTGCCATCTTCAAGACGGGAATGAATGGCTTCGGCGTGAGTTTTGACGTCGGCGTAGGACGAGAGGTCCATACCGAACTCTTTCATGGTGTCGATGTCGGGAGTATCGCGAAATAACGGGCGAATGTCCTGGGCGAAGCTGAGAGCCATGCAGCACCTCGTGGTTAGGAAAAATTGAAACGAATCTGGGAGTAGCGGTCCGCTGGGGCACTATACTGCGGGGCTGCCGAAGGTGACAAGTAGGCCGTTCGCGTAGCATCCTTAATACACAATGGTTGTGTTGCGATCCTTTTTACGGCCTTTCTTCGCATTGAAGGGGCACGCCTTCAGGCGCGCCGCAAGAGGCGAGAATCGGCCGGCTTTAGCCGCGGAGGTGACTCGCTTTTGCGTATCGGGGAGGCTAGTTCCCTCAGGGGCTAAAGCCCGGTTTCAAGACGGCGTGATTGACGCGGCTCAAGCCGCGCCCCTTCAAGGCAGGATGTTGGCAAGCGCATCCCGATTCAAGATGTCCTCACATCTTCTCGCCGCCCTGCTTTTCTTGCTGTGCTCACTGAGCCTGTTCGCACAAACCCAGTCTATTCCCTTGACTGCGGGGCCGGTGCTGCCGCTGTATCGTGCGCTGGGCAGCGTGGGACTCGATCCGCAACGGGTGTTCACCATTCGCGAAGCGGTGCTCGACCGCGAAGACATTCACATCTGGCTCAACGACGGGACGATGGCGTTCACCCAGGCGGTTGACGGCAGGGTGACGGGCGCCTATTTCGAGGGCGACGGTGAAGTGCTGGTGCGCCCGCCCGATCGCATGGAACGCGCCTCCCTCGGACTGTTTACCGGGGCCGGAGTGCTGGAGGAAAGGTTCTCGTCCGCCTACCTGCGCTTCAATGACAATACCGCCAAAGAGTTGGAGCCGTATCTGCGTCCACCGCAGGAGGCCGTGGACTTCGTTTCCCACAACGATGAGAAGGCGCGTGCGCTGGCCCGGATGGATGCGACCCGGCTCTGCATTTCTTTCACCAGCGCGCCGGTTGTGCCGGCGGGCGATGCTCCGCCGGTGCCTGATCGCCTGCTGCACGTCATTGTGGCCGGTGAGCACTATGGGGTGTTCGATATCTCCTTCGACACCCGCAGCCCGGAGCAGGTGATGGTAGGGAAGGCGTCAGCGCCCCGGCCCAACGACGTTTATTACGACCTGTGGATGAGCTTCCCCATGCGGTCGTTGCGCAAGACGCCTCTCTCGGACACGCGCTTCGGAGGGCCGAGCGGTCCGCTGTGGACGCCGGATGTGATGTCCATCAGCAAGTACACCATCACGGCGCGCCTCGATCCTCCTCGCGAACTGACGGCTGACGCCACGCTCGATGTGCAGGTGAAACAGGGCGGAACGCGGATGGTGCTGTTCGAGCTGTCGCGTTATCTGCAACTGAAGCAGGTGGAATTCGAAGGCAGGCCACTGGAGTTCATCCAGAACGAGGCGATTGAAGGCAGCGAGATGTCGCGCAATGGCAATGACACAGTGGCGGTTGTCTTTCCCGCACCGCTGCAGTCGGGGGCGCACTTTCAGCTGCGCTTCAGCTACGCGGGTACGGTCATCGCCGACGCCGGCGGCGGGCTGTTGTACGTGGGCGCGCGCGGAACCTGGTATCCCAACCGCGGCATCGCCATGGCGGACTACGATCTCACCTTCCGCTTCCCGCGGCCGTGGTCGCTGATTGCGACCGGCAAGCGTGTATCTCTGGAGCGGAACGGCAACGACTTCGTGGGGCACTGGATCAGCGAGAAGCCCATTCCTATCGCCGGGTTCAATCTGGGCGAGTACATACGCAGCAGCGCCAAGTCAGGAGAGATTGCGGTGGAAGCCTTCGCGGCGCGCGGGACCGAGTACCGGCGAGCGGCTCCCATCGCGGGAGAGAGGTCACAGTTGCAATCGCCGCACGCGCCCGGAACGCTCGATCCGGTGCCCGATCCTCCGCCTCTTCCGAACCCTGCCAGCACCGGAGAGTTGCTTGCCAACCGGGCCGCCGGAACGCTCACCGACCTGGCGCAGATGCTGGGACCGTATCCCTTCAGCAGCTTGTCGCTCACGGAGAATCCCAACGCCACCAGCCAGGGATGGCCGGGGCTTATCTTTCTCTCCAGCTACTCGTACTTGTCGCACGAGCAGCTCGATACCATCAATCTGACGCCGCTGGACCGGGTCATCTATAGCGAAATCATGATGCCGCACGAGCTGACACACCAGTGGTACGGCGATGAAGTATCGTGGGCCAGCTATCACGAACAGTGGCTCCTCGAGGCGCTGGCGAACTATTGTTCCATTCTGCTGCTGGAACGCAATCGCCCGGCGGACGTGCAGTTCCTGCTGGAAGGCTACCGGCAGATACTGGGCAAGGAATCGAAGGATGGCCGGCGCCAGGTCGTGGCCGGACCGGTGACGCTGGGGATGCGCTTGTCATCGTCGATGTTTCCCAATGGCTACGAAATCGTCGCCTACGGACGCGGGACGTGGCTCATGCATATGCTGCGCGAAATGTTGCGCGATGCCTCTCGCAGCACGGCGAATCCCGCCGGGGACGACACGGTTTTCCTGGGGCTGTTGCGCGGGCTGGTGGACCGCTATCAGGGAAAAGAAATCACCAATGCCGATTTCGAGCAGGCCGTGGAAGAGGTTCTGCCGCGATCGCTGTGGTTCGAGAACCGCCAGTCGCTGGACTGGTTCTTCGATGGCTGGGTGAATGGCACCGCGTTTCCGCAGCTTGAGCTTGGCGAAGTCAAGTTTTCCCGAACGGCAGGAGCTGCTTCGGTGAATGGAGTGATTCGGCAGAAATCCGCTCCTCCCGACCTGGTTACCAGCGTTCCGGTGTATGGTGTGGAGGGCGATCGCGATATCTATCTCGGCCGCATCTTCGCCGAAGGTGACGAGACGCACTTTAGTTTGCCGGCGCCTGCCGAGGTGAAGCAGTTGGTGCTGGATCCCTACCAGACGGTGCTCACGGCGCCGTAACTAATTCACAGGCAAGTGCGATACCATGAATCCGCGGCTGCAAGTCGCCGCGCCATTGGTTTCCCTATGAAAGAGTTCTACATTTGCGATTGTGCCCGGGTGGAGAACCAGACCATCACCTCGCTCTTCGTAGTTGCGGGCAAGCAGGTCAAGTCGAAGAAGAATGGTGAGCTGTATCTGTCCATCACCCTCGCCGACCGCAGCGGCCAGTTGCAGGCCAACATGTGGGACAACGTCGCCGAGGCCCTCGATGCGTTTGAGCAGGACGACTTCGTCAAAGTCAAGGGCATGGTCCACAAGTACAACGGCCGCTGGCAGCTCACCATGCACAAGGTGCGCAAGCTGGGAGAGCAGGAGATCGACTACGCCGACTACATCGCAAAAACCACAAAAGACATCGAACAGCTGTGGCGAACCTTGGGCGAGTTTGTAGAGAGCTTCGAGAACCCGTGGCTGAAGGCGCTGGTCAAAGACTTCATGTCGGACGAGGCGATCGCCACGGCATACAAGAATGCTCCCGCAGCCAAGACGCTGCACCACGCTTTCGTGGGCGGCCTGCTCGATCACGTGGTGTCGCTGTTCACGGTGTGCGATCTGGCGGCCCGCAACTATCCCCAGGTGAACCGCGATCTGCTGTTGACCGGAGCGTTCCTGCATGACATCGGAAAGATCCATGAGCTTGCCTACCAGCGCTCGATTTCTTATACGACCAAGGGGCAGTTGCTGGGACACATGATCATCGAGTTGGAAATGCTGCATGAGAGGGTCGCACGCCTGCCGGGCTTTTCGGACGAGCTGAAGATCCTGATCGAGCACATGATCATCAGCCATCACGGGCAATACGAGTTTGGCTCGCCCAAGCTGCCGATGTTTCCGGAAGCGCTCATGCTGCACTATCTCGACGACCTCGACTCCAAGATGGAGAGCATGCGCGCGCAGTTTGCGCGCGAAGCGGAACTCGACAGCGCCTGGACCAGTTACAATCCGTCGCTGGCGCGTCCGTTGTTGAATACGAAAAAGTTCCTGGAGAAGGGACTGGCTGGGGCGCGAACCGTCGAGCCGGCAGAGAAAACGTCGGCCGCCGCCGTGAGTTCAGCGGAAGATGCGGCCGGATTTGCGGGCGAGGAACCAATAAACAACACTGCCATCGCCACTCCGGAAGGCTCGGCGCCCGCCTCGCCGCTCGATGCGCTGGAGCGCAAGTTCGCTTCGCACAAGGTCACTCCGGTCGATCCCAAGCCGCACTAAGCCGCAACCGTGCGAGACCTGGATTCCAGCATCCTGCGAAAGGCAAATTTCTGTCCTATGCTTGACTTCTCGCGCTTCGATTGGCTTTCGTTCGATTGCTACGGCACGCTGATTGACTGGGAAACCGGCATTCTCGGATATTTGCGGCCGTTGCTTCGCGCCAAGGGCTGTGCCTTCACCGACGCTCAGATTCTAGCGCTGTATTCGGAGGTCGAGCCGCGGCAGCAGGCCGGCAACTATCGCTGCTATCGCGAGGTGCTGGCCGGGGTGGTCCGGGACTTCGCGCGTGAGTTGCGCTTCGAGGTAAGCGAAAGCGAGGCTAACGGCCTGGCAGAATCCATTCGTGGTTGGCAGCCGTTCTCCGATACGGTCGCCGGATTGCGACGGCTGCATTTCCGCTACAAGCTGGCGGTGCTTTCCAATATTGACGACGACCTGTTTGCCGGCACGGCCCCAAAGCTGGAAGTGCCGTTTGACGCAGTCGTCACGGCGCAGCAGGTCCACAGCTACAAGCCGTCGCTCAATAACTTCGAAGCTCTCTTGCGGCGATATGCAATTCCTCGCGAGCGCCTCCTTCACGTTGCGGAGAGCCTGTACCACGATGTGGTACCTGCGCAGTCGCTGGGGATTGCCACAGTGTGGGTGAACCGCCGGCAGGGCAAGCGGCGGCCGCTTCGAAGCTGGCCGAAGTGAAGCCCGATCTGGAAGTCCCTGATGTCGGCCGCCTGGCGGAGTTGGCCGTGCCGCTTTCCTAAAATCACCTTGTCCTCCGCTAAAATAGATCTATTGCTTGTGGGGTAGTTGTCTTGCGGCAATTCACGGAAAATTACGATGTTGTCGTGGTGGGCGCGGGTCATGCCGGCTGCGAGGCCGCCATGGCTGCGGCGCGCATGGGCCTGAATACCGCGTTGTACACGCTCAACGTCGATCTCATCGCGCAAATGTCGTGCAACCCCGCGGTGGGCGGAATCGCCAAGGGCCACCTGGTGCGCGAAGTGGACGCCCTGGGCGGCATCATGGGCGAGGTGACAGACGCGGTCGGCATCCAGTTCCGCCTGCTGAATACGTCGCGCGGGCCGGCGGTGTGGTCGCCTCGCGCGCAGTGCGATAAGCAGCAGTATCGCCAGAAGATGCGCGAGGTGCTGGAATCGGAGCCGAACCTGAGGATCAAGCAGGCCGAAGTGGCGGAGTTGATCGTCGAGTCAGTTGGCAGTAGCCAGTTGCCAGTTGCCAGCGAAGATGCACCCCCATTGGGTGATGGCCAATCGGCAGTTGCCAACCTGACAACCGACAACCGGCAATTGGCAACTGCTTCCATCGTGCGAGGTATCCGTCTCCGCGATGGCCGCACGGTCGGGGCGCAGGCGGTCATCATCACCACCGGAACATTTCTCAACGGACTCATCCACTGCGGCGAGCAACAGTATCCTGCGGGACGCAGCGGCGAGCCCGCCGCGGTGCTGCTCGGAGAGTCGCTGAAGGCGCTCGGCTTGCGGGGATGCCGCCTGAAGACTGGTACTCCACCGCGCCTCGACGGCCGCAGCATCGACTGGTCGAAGTTCAAAGCGCAGCCGGGAGATGACGACCCCACGCCCTTCAGTTTTCGCACCAGGCAGGTGGCCCATCACGACAAGCAGGTGCCGTGTTACATCGCGTTCACCACGCCGGAGACGCACCGCATTATCCGCGAGAACGTGCATCGCTCGCCCATGTACAGCGGCCAGATCCAGTCCATTGGGCCGCGCTACTGCCCGTCGATCGAGGACAAGATTGTCAAGTTTCCCGACAAGGAAACTCACCAACTCTTTCTCGAGCCGGAAGGCCTGCACACCTACGAGATTTACGTGAACGGCATGAGCACGTCGTTGCCCATCGACGTGCAGCTTGCGATCATCAAGTCGATCCCCGGCCTCGAGACAGCGGAGATGCTGCGCCCGGGCTATGCCATCGAGTACGACTCCATCGACCCGACCGAGCTGCAGCGCACGCTGGAGACCAAGAAAGTTGCTCGCCTCTATCTCGCCGGGCAGATCAACGGCACCAGCGGTTACGAAGAGGCGGCGTGCCAGGGCATCATGGCGGGCATCAACGCCGCGCTCAAGGTGAAGGGCGAACCGCCGCTCACGCTCGACCGCACCGAGGCGTATACCGCGATTCTGATCGACGATCTCATCAGCAAAGGAACCAACGAGCCCTACCGCATGTTTACCTCTCGCGCCGAGTTTCGCCTGCACCTGCGCATTGACAACGCCGATCGCCGGCTCACGCCGCACGGCCGCCGGGTGGGGCTGATTAACGATGCCGCGTGGGCCGATTTTCTGGCAAAGCAGCAGCGGCTGAAGACGATGCGCGATTTGTTGGAGCGCACCCGGGTGAACGGCGATGTGCCGGAGTTACTAGAAAAGTATGGCGACAGCGTTTCCGGTTTGACGCTGGCACAACTGCTGAAGCGCCCCGAAGTAATCAGTCGAAGAGTTGGCTGCGGCGATGGGAATAGTTGCCAGTGGTCCGTTGTCAGTTGTCGGCAAGGACTCAGCGGGAGATTACGGGAACCAACTGGCAACTGAAAACTGGAAACTGACAACTGCTCTCCGCAGCGAGCTGAAGTCGGTCGAGACGGAGATCAAGTATGCCGGTTATCTCGATCAGCAGACCAAGTCCATCGAGCGGCTGAAGAAAGCGGAGCTGCGCGTCATTCCACACTGGTTCGAGTACGCCAAGGTCAGCGGCCTCTCGCGCGAGATGAACGAAAAGCTTGCGAGGGTTCGACCGGGCACGCTAGGGCAGGCCAGCCGCATCCCGGGCGTTACGCCGGCCGCCGTTTCCTTGATCAACGTTTACATCGAGATTCAGGCACGACAGCAGGCGGATGCCGCGCCGGCAAGCTGATCGCGTCGGGCGTACTCTTTCAGCCAGAAAAATGGGGCCCTCGCAGGAGGGCCCGAAGCCATGCCACACTTTGCCGGTCGCTACTGTTTGGCGATGATCATTCCGGAAATCTTGCTATAGACGCCCTGAGGAATAATCTTCTTCGACACCAACTGGCTCTTGTTAGCGTACGGCCGGCCGGCGATGATCTTGTCCGAGTACTTGTCGCCAATGCCGGGCAGGGCTGATAACTGCGCTTTGCTGGCGGAGTTGATGTCAACCAGATCGGAAGCCTTGCTGCTCGCCATGGAACTCATGCTGGATCCGGCCCCGGACTTGCCGGTTGTGCCGGTCTGGGCCATGGCCAGTCCGGCCAACAGCATTAACGTCAACAGCGCCCCCAGGATCCTTACTGCATGTCTTTGCTTCATAATTTTCTCCTTAGGTTAGTCTGCCCTAGCCTTATACACCGGAGGGCGCTGCTGGGAAAGTGAAAATTGGTTTGCACTCTAGCCGGTGGCCCGAGGACGACGCCGAGCACTTGCTCTGCGGCTGCGATTTCTGATTCAATCCTGAGGCATCGATTCCAGCACTCCTGGGAGCGTTATCCTGGCGAACCAACTCTTCGCGTGCAAGTCCATTGACAAGCTGATCTCCGAGTCGGAGGAGCCGGAACACCGGCTAAAGAAAACGCTCGGTCCGTGGTCGCTCACGGCGCTGGGCATCGGCGCGGTCATCGGCTCCGGCATCTTCACCGTCATCGGGACCGCCATCGCCGGGCAGAAGTTCGACACTTCGTCCATCCTGAACGCTCCTCTGGCCGACTACATCGTGCATCATGCGGCAACCACCGGCCGGCCCGGAGCCGGTCCGGCATTGGCCGTGTCGCTGGTGCTGGTAGCGATCGTGTGCGGCTTTACAGCGCTCTGCTACGCCGAACTGGCGTCCATGATTCCGATTGCGGGTAGCGCGTACACCTACACCTACGCGACCATGGGCGAACTGATCGCATGGATCATTGGGTGGGACCTTATTCTGGAATATGCAGTCAGCAACATGGCGGTGAGTGTCGGTTTCGCCGCCCACATGGCCGCGACGTTCAGTTGGTTCGGCTGGCATCCGGCGCTGCGCTGGATTACGCCAGCCTACCTGCCCGGAGGCCTCACCGATCTGCAAGGCGGTGTGCTCTACGCTCCGGGCTGGCACTTCGGTTTCAACATTCCAGCCTTCTTGATTGTCCTGCTGCTGACGGTGGTGCTGGTGCGTGGCATTCGGGAATCGGCCGAAACCAACAACGTCATGGTGCTTTTGAAGATCGCCGCAATCCTGGCCTTCGTATTTGTGGGAATGCGGTTTATCCATCCCGCCAATTACCACCCATTTGCGCCCCAGGGGTGGCCTGGGGTGCTGACCGGCGGTTCCATCATCTTCTTCACCTACATCGGATTCGACTCGGTCTCGACCGCGGCAGAAGAGGCGCGCAATCCGCAGCGCGACTTACCGATCGGCATTATCGCGACCCTGATCGTTTGCACCGTGCTGTACATTGCCGTAGCGGTAGTGCTGACCGGAATCGTTCCGTGGCAAACTCTGATTGACGATGCCGCGCCGGTCGTCAACAGCATGAGCAAGCTGGCAGGAACCACGAAATCCGCTTTGCTGCACTGGACGGAACTGGCCGTCCTGTTTGGCGCGATGATGGGGATGATTTCGTCGTTGCTGGTGTTTCAACTCGGGCAGGCCCGGGTCTGGTTTTCGATGTCGCGCGATGGATTGCTGCCCAAGATGTTCAGCCGCGTGCATCCTCGCTTCCGCACCCCCGCCACCGCGACCTGGATAGCGGGGTTCCTGGTCGGGATTCCGGGAGGCATCCTCGATATCGGTACGCTGTCAGACCTGTCGAACATCGGCACGCTGTTTGCCTTCGTGCTGGTGTCCATCGGGGTGATCATCCTGCGCTATAAGCAGCCGGAGCGGCGTCGCGGATTCAAGGCCCCGGGCGGGATCGCGGCGCCCATACTCAGCGTGATGTTCTGCGTGTTGCTCATGTCCGGTCTGCCCATCCTGACCTGGCTGCGCTTCTTTGTCTGGCTGATTATCGGGTTGACCGTTTACATGCTGTACAGTCGGCACCGCAGTGAGTTCTGCCCCAAGAATGTAGTACAGGCGCCGCCGCAACCTTGATGAACATTGGGACTGTGAACGGATTAACAGGAGGAGCAGGTGCACCTAGCGCATTTGTTCTTGCCCTGCCCAAGGCCGAGCTGCACCTGCACCTTGAGGGAACGGTAGACCCGGAGACACTGGCGGAACTGAGCCGCCGTCATCCCACTCCGTTGTCGACCACGAATAGCCGCTACCGCAATATTGCAGACAGCGGTCGTGTGTTCACCGAAGAAGAGGCCCGCGAGCTATACCGCTACAAGCACTTCACCGGATTTCTTTGGGCGTTCAAGGCAGTCACCGAGCGGTTGCGCACCGCGGAGGATTACGAACTCATCACCTATCGCATGATGCAGAAGCTGCATGCGCAGAACGTTCTTCACGCCGAAGTGTATGTCTCTGTTGGTGTAGTGCAATGGCGCGGACAGGAGTTCGCGCCGCTGTTCGAAGGACTGGAACGCGGACGGCAACGGGGCGAGCAAGACTTTGGCGTGTCGCTGTACTGGATCTTCGACGCGACTCGCCACTTCGGGGTTGAAGAAGCGCAACGCGTCGTCGAAGAGGCCATTCGCTTCCGAGACAGGAACGTGATCGGAGTCGGATTGGGTGGCGATGAGAGACGCGCCGGACCGGAGCAGTTCCGCGAAGTATATGAGCACGCGGCAAAACACGGCTTGCGTTTGACCGTACATGCGGGAGAGACGCTTGGGCCCGAATCCATCTGGGGAGCGTTGCGCGAGCTGAAGGCTGATCGCATTGGACACGGATTGCGTGCGATGGAGGATCCGGAGCTGGTGCATTACCTCGCCGAAAAGCAAATTCCGGTTGAGGCGTGCATCACCAGCAACCTTCTCACTGGTTGTTGTGCGACGATGGCGGAACATCCGGTCCGGCAGCTTTTTGATGCAGGGATGCTGGTCACGCTCAACACTGACGATCCTGATATGTTTCACACAACGCTTACAGACGAGTACCTGATCGCGCAGCGGGTGTTCGGTTTTAGCGACGCTGAACTTCGCGAGTTGGCAAAGAATTCTTTTCGTGCATCGTTTCTTCCGGAGGCGAGGAAACGGGAGATGCTTGCCAAGTTCTGACGGGAGCGAACGTGGCGAAACACATTGGAATTGTGGCTTGCAGTGCGGAGGGTGCGGCACTTTGCTATCGCACTATCTGCGGCGAAGCGTCCGCATTAATGGGCCTTCACATGCATCCTGAGGTCAGCATGCATACCCACTGCCTGGCTGAGTACATGCAGTTCATCTACCGGGACGACTGGCAGGGCGTTGCCCATCTGATGTTGTCATCGGCCAACAAGCTGGCGAAGGCTGGCGCCGATTTCCTGATCTGTCCCGACAACACCATCCATCGAGCGTTTGACCGGGTTGTGACACACTCGCCGTTGCCCTGGCTGCACATCGTGGAAGAAGTTGCCGTCGCGGCGAAGCAGCGCGACTTCCGCAAGCTGGCGGTTACCGGCACGAAGTACACCATGGAAGGGCCAGTGTATCCGGAGAAGTTGTCGGCGAATGGAATTGAGCACCTGATGCCCGATGCCGGGGAACGAGCGCGCATCGATGCCATCATCATGGACGAGCTGGTGAAAGGGATTCTTACCCACGAATCACGTACCTATTTCCAGCAAGTGATCGGCAGGCTCAGTTACGAAGGCTGCGATGCTGTGGTACTGGGTTGCACCGAGATACCCTTGCTGATCGATGACCGCAGCTCGCCATTGCCGACGCTGGATTCGACGCGCCTTCTGGCGCGGGCTGCGCTGAGTAAGGCGCTGGAGTGACTCTATGGGCCGCCCGCCTCACGAAATGCTGCCAGCCGCTCGCGAGTATTCATCACACGCTGCGGCAACGATAGCTGCGAGCCCTGTTCCAGGATCGGAATCAGCTTGTCAAACTCGGGCCCGGAGTGCGATCCGGTGAAGACGATTCGCACGGGGTGAAACAGGTCTTTGCCTTTCGCGCCGGTCTTCGCCTTCACCTCGTTCATGATCGCCTTGAAGCGCTCGGGGGTAATCGGAGACGGGTCGGCCTCCACCTGTTCAGCAAACGCGGCGAGCACTTCCCTGGTCTTGGGCCCCGTGAGGACCTCAGCGTTGTCCGGCGCAGCGAGCGCGGCAGCAGCATCGTAGCGGAAGATCAACGCCGCTCGCTCAGGTAGCTGTTCCAGCCTGTCCACGGAAGGCCCGAGCAGAGCGATGACTTTGGCGAACCATGCCTGGGTTTGCGTATCTGGATTTTCCGGCAGCAATCCAGCGCGCACGAAAAACGGTTCTGCCAGGCGCTCGATGCGTTCCGGCGGACTCTGCTTGATGTAATGGCGATTGAGCCAGTACAGCTTCTCCATGTCGAAGACGGCCGGCGACGGAGTGACGCGCTTCAGCGAAAATTCCTTCTTGAGCTCTTCGGGAGTGAAGATCTCTCGCGTGCCGCCGCTCGGCGCCCATCCGAGCAGCGCAAGATAATTCATCAGCGCTTCTGGCAGCACGCCCATCTCACGGAAATTCGCGATGGAAGTGGCGCCATGGCGCTTCGACAACCGCTCGCGGTCCTTGCCGAGAATGGTGGAGAGATGCGCGAACTCCGGCACAGGCCAGCCCAGCGCTTCGTACAGCGCAACCTGCTTGGGGGTGTTGGAGAGGTGGTCGTCGCCGCGAATGACGTGCGTAATGTTCATCAGCGCGTCGTCCACCACCACCACGTAGTTGTAAACCGGCATGCCGGTGGAGCGCACGATGATGGGATCGCTGACCACTTCGTTGGAAAACTCAACCGGGCCGTGCACGATGTCGTGGAAGCGGATGGGGTGCTCGGGGATGCGCAGGCGAATTGCGGCGGCCTCGCCGTTCTCGCGGCGGCGTTGGCTCTCCGCGGGGTCGAGCACGCGGCATTTTCCTGAGTAATTGGGCGGCTGCTGATGTGCCAGAGCATGAGAGCGTTCGCGCTCCAGCTCTTCCTGCGAGCAGAAGCAGAGATATGCCTTGCCCTCACGCAACAGGCGCTCTGCCTGCTCGCGATAGAGATCGAGGCGATCGCTCTGTCGGTACGGCGCGTACGGTCCGCCGAGGTCGGGACCTTCATCCCAGTCAAGGCCCATCCACTTCAGGTCTTCAAGAAGTTGTCCTTCGAAGCGTTCTTCGCTGCGCTGTACGTCGGTGTCCTCGATGCGCAGCACCATGACGCCGCCCTGCTGACGGGCAAAAAGCCAGTTGAAGAGGGCGGTGCGGGCGTTGCCGACGTGAAGGTGTCCGGTGGGCGAGGGGGCAAATCGAACGCGAACCTGGGATGCTGTACTCACCAGATGATGTTAGCAGGCCAAATCTCTAGGCCATAGATGTGCCAGAGGCACGAGGGTATCTGGCTTAATCATCACGCCTGGCAGCGCGGACAATGAGCGCCTCCTGCGCGTTGAAGGCATTCTTCTTCTGATAGTCGGGGTCGCGCAGATACTTGCCGTCGGAGGTCATGTGACGCGCTTTGGCCTGTTCCTTGAGATAAGTGGCCAGGACCTCGTCGCGCACCAGCCGAATCAGGTTCTTGTCCTGCACCGGGAAGTCCACCTCGACCCGACGATTCAGGTTGCGGGGCATGAGGTCCGCGCTGCCGAGGTACACCTCCTTCTCTCCGCCGTTCCGGAAATAAAAGATTCGGCTATGCTCCAGGAACCGTCCCACGATGCTGATGACGCGAATGTTTTCGCTGACACCGGGCAGGCCCGGTCGCAAACAGCAGATGCCCCGCACCAGCAAGTCTAGTTTCACTCCCGCCTGCGAGGCCTGGTACAGCAACTGGATCATTCTCTTGTCCAGCAGCGCGTTCATCTTCAAGATTATGTGACCGCCGCGCCCGTTTCGCTGGTGGTCAATTTCACGTTCAATTAAGCCCTCAAATCCCCGGCGCAAGGTAGCCGGCGCAACCAGCAGCTTGCGGTACGAGGTTTTTACTGAATATCCGGTCAGAAAATTGAACAGGTCCGTGCAATCGGCGCCAATCGCCGGATCGCAAGTCAAGATCGCCATATCGGTATAGAGCTGGGAGGTGACGCTGTTGTAGTTTCCGGTGGAAAGGTGCGCGTAGCGGCGAATCACGTCGCCTTCCTTGCGAACAATCAAGAGCGCCTTGCAATGGACCTTCAGGCCCATCAGGCCGTAGACAACGTGGACGCCGTATTCTTCCAGCTTGCGCGCCCATTCGATGTTGCTCTCTTCGTCGAAGCGCGCTTTCAGCTCCAGCAGCACGGCAACCTGTTTACCGTTCTCCACTGCTTCCAGAAGGGCATCCACAACGGGAGCGTTGCGGCCAACGCGGTACAGGGTGATCTTGATGGCCAGAACGTTAGGGTCTTTGGCTGCCTTTTGCAGCAGGCCAACGATCGGCTGAAACGAATCGAAGGGATGATGCAAAAGGATGTCGCCACGCCGGATGGCGGTGAAGATGTCCTCCTCCTCGGGTTCTTTCAGCGCGGCTGGAAGGGCGGGAACGAAGGGCACAAACTTCAAGTCCGGGCGATCGACCTTGGTCAGATGACGTACCCGCACCAGCGACAGGGGACCATTCAGCTTGTAAATGTCATCCCGGTCGAGCTCCAGGTTTTCCACCAGGATGTCCATAATCGGCGCCGGCATCCCCTCATTGATCTCGACCCGCACTACGTCGGCAAATCGGCGCTGCCACACGCCTTCCTCCACCGATTCCAGCAAGTCGCCGGCTTCCAGGTTCTGGATTTCGCTGTCAGCGTCCCGTGTAACGTGGAAGGGATGTGCCTCGAGAATCTCCATGCCGGGAAAAAGCGCTCCCAAGTTGGCGATGACCAACTGCTCCAGCCAGACGAAGCCCTGCTCCTTGATGGGCGGTTTCTTCGCACGGCTCTTGACTTTCGGCGCCATGCTCACGGGAACCAGCTGGGGCAACGTATCGGGAATCTTGAGGCGGGCGAAGTGCTCGTCGCCCTCGCTGCCGCGCAACAGGACAGCCAGATTCAGACTGAGATTTGAAATGTGCGGGAACGGACGCCCTGGATCAAACGCCAGCGGAGTCAACGTAGGGAAGACAGTTTCCTGAAAATAGGAATCGGCGACTGTGCGCTGTTCGTCGGTAAGATCGGCGTAATTCAGGATGCGAATTCCAGCCTCTCCCAACGCCGGTACAAGTTCCTTGGTCCAACATTCCTGCGCGCCGCGATTCAGACGTATCACCGAAGCGCGGATGGCCCGCAACTGCTCCGACGAACTCATGCCATCGGGTCCGGGATCGCTCACGCCTTTCTCCACCTGGCGCTTCAGGCCCGCTACCCGCACCATGAAGAATTCGTCCACGTTCGAGCCTACGAACGACAGGAACATCACGCGCTCGAGCAGGGGGTTGCTGCTGTCCTGCGCCTCCTCCAGCACTCGCCGCTGAAAATCGAGCAGACTGAGCTCGCGATTGATGAACAGGTCTGGATCGTCAAGGTTGGGCGAGTTCTGGGCCAGAGCGCGACCGTTTGCCTCGGCGGTTGTTGCCCGGACCGCAGAGGAGGTGGCGCGTGTAGATCGCCGCCGCGCTTTCGAAGGAGCGGTTTTCACGGATGTGCTCATAAGGGGGTCTTGGCTAAGAAGACAGAGGTTCATTGTAATGCGCGAGACATGGATTGAACACTGACCGGCGCAGGAAGCCCAAGGATAAGGGTCTGGTTTAACCAGCTTTTCATGGTCTCCGTGCCGCGTATTCATTCCTCTGGTCGACTTCTGGGCAAGAAGTTTTTCGCTCGTGGTCGGCCGTCGGCTGTGACTGCGGGCTTCGATGCAGGTGGCCGTACTCTGCCCCAACAACGCTCCGCGGCGCAGGATTCAACGGAACTTTCTTGACATGGGCCGCGATTGCGAGACAATGCCTCATACGGAACTCCCGCAAATTGCCAGGTTCACTGGAGAGTGGCATGCTGAAAGCACTACAGTGCGTTTTGCTGTCTTTACTGCTTACGGTGATGCCCGCTTGGGGAACACCCGGGGGTGATCAACCCGCCGGCGAGGTGAAGGCCTTGATCCCGGACGCTTCGCGCAACGCGCAGCCTCTGGCGGTGAAAGACACGCTGCAATGGAACGATCTACTGAGAACCGATGCCAAAGGTCGCCTGCGAGCGGGACTAACGGATGGTTCGATCTTGAGCCTGGGATCGAATAGCGAGCTCAAGGTCGTGCAACACGACGCTAAATCCCAGCAAACTGTGATTGAGATGAATTATGGCAAGCTTCGAAACCAGGTGGTGAAGATTACGCAACCCGGCGGAAGGTACGAAGTCCAGACCCCAAACGCGGTCATCGGAGTAATTGGAACAGATTTCTATGTTGCTTACGACAACAATCAAACTACCGTTATCTGCTACAAGGGGCAGTTGCTGGTTACTCCCACATCTGGCGCCAATGCGGCCAACAGCAATACTACAACCACCGGGGTGAACGCAGGAGTAACGGTCGCCGCTGGTCAAATGGTAGTGGTCGGCGCAAAGGATCTGACCGGCGGACTCCAGCCCGCCGCGGCTTCGCCTATGGTATTGCAGACTACTATTCGTGACACCGAGGTATCCGAACGAAGGAACCCGGCAGGGTTGTCCTCCCATCGGACAAAGATAATCGTGTTCACTGCCATGGTCGTCACCGCAGGATTGACCGTTGCCCTGACGCAAATCAAATTCCAGTAACAGCCCGTGCGGGTGCAAGTAGAGCGTGGCCAGGCTATGCGCTTGAAGGCTCTGGGAGCATATTTTTCGCGGCACGCGCACGGCACCCTGGCCCTTGCTTCCACCGCCATCGGTCTGTTTCTATTCGCCTTCTCCGGTATCGGCGCAAACCAGCGCG
>CAWCRZ010000022.1:0-74420 GCA_963798005.1 uncultured Acidobacteriaceae bacterium
CGGTTCAGTTCATTCACGACCATGGAGAGCAGATCGTCTTCCTCCATCTCCGCGATCAGAAGCCCGACGGAAAGTGGTCCGAAGCGATGGGAGAAGGATGTACGGACTTCCTGGCCATCGGCAAGGCACTTCACGAAGTCCATTTCTCCGGCGCCGCGGTGATCGAGCTGGCCCACGAAAGTGGTTTCAAGCCAACTCGGCCCCTCAGGGAGAGCCTGAAAATCAGCAGGGGATTCGTGAGGCAGACCCTGGGGTACTGAGCCGCGAGATCCAGTGGCCTCGGGATTCTGCGTGAACGTTGCTCGTCCTGCCGTGGCCCGTCGATCGCGGATCGCAACGACGAGGCGAACATCACCCCTCCCGATCTCATGTTTGCCGTCGAGTCCATCGACTCCTCGTGCGCTCGGTGCCACGAAGGCCACGATGTCGAGCCGCGTGCCGTGGTCAAACGCTTCCTGGAAAGGTCCCCGACACAAACCGACCCGAAGAGCCTGGTGTGCACAAGCTGCCATGGCGAGCATCATCTCGCGGTCCGGACTGTTCGCTGGGACCGGAAAACGGGCAAGCTCGTTTCGACCGGCAAGTAGTAGATCCGGGAATGTCCATGAGGTATCCTACCCGACTCATGCCGAGCATGCGTCGCGAGCATCTTCGCCAGAGGCAAAGGGTATCGCATGGATCATTCGCGGATCGTGCGCATCGCGGTAGTCGGTGCCGGCCTGATGGGCCACGGCATTGCCCAGGGAGTTTGCCCTGGCGGGCTACCAGGTTCGACTCCATGACCTGAGCGATGATCGGCTTCGGACCGCACTGACCGACATCCGGGCCAACTTATTGAGGTTGTCGTCAATGGGCCGCCTGGAAAGCGCCCAGATCGACCCGTGCTCGCGGCGATCACCGTGAGCATTGATCTTGGGAGAACCGTCGCCGGGGCGGAGCTGGTCATTGAAGCGATCGTTGAGGAGCTTGGGGCGAAGCACGCCTTGCTCCGTTCGTTGAATGGGCTGTGCGACGGGGAGACCATCATCGCCAGCAACACCTCGAGCTTCATGCCGAGCCGCTTGGCCGAGGCGATTTCTTGCCCGGATCGCCTGCTGGTGGCGCACTACTTCAATCCCCCTTACCAGATCCCTCTGGTCGAGATCGTGCCAGGGCCGGAGACCTCGAATGAGACAGTCATGACCGTGGTTGGCCTCCTGCAGAAGGTCGGCAAGAAGCCGGTTGTGCTCAGGAAAGAAGCCACCGGCTTTGTTGGCAACCGGCTCCAGTTCGCCTTGTTCCGAGAGGCGCTCGCGATCGTCGAACAGGGCATCGCCGACCCCGAAGCCGTCGATCAGGTGGTCCGGTTCGGCTTCGGCAGGAGACTGGCCGCGGCGGGACCGTTCGAGGTGTTCGACCTGGCGGGCCTCGATACTATCCTGGCTGTCGCCACGCAGGTTTTTCCGGAACTCGACGCGGCCAACCCCACCGGGCAGCCCGTTCCGGAACTCTTGTTACGGAAGGTGGCAGAGGGCGACCTCGGCGTCAAGTCGGGTCGGGGATTTCATGAATGGACGGCTCAGAAAGCGGATGAGCTCAGAAACCGGCTGACCCAGGCCCTGGTACAGTCCGAATCCAACGGGTAGGGACACCGATCCTCTATTCCAGCCTCTCGCGATGCGAACCCCTCATGTGCGGCTATTCGTGCCAGGAAACCCTCGCTAGAATAGAAATCGAGAGGAGTATTCCATGACCCACGAAGAAGTCCACGAAGCAGCAAGACGGCAACCATTCGAGCCGTTTCGCCTTATCCTGACAACGGGCGCAGCTCATGACATCCGGCACCCAGACCTGATCATGGTAGGTCGGCGCCGAGCCGTCGTCGGAGTGACGAACGAGGCGAACGACGCGGTATACGACCGCACCATCAAGGTCGACCTGCTTCACGTCGTGGGGATCGAGGAGCTTCCGGTAACCCGAAACCCTCATGCGCAAAACTGAAAGACCTGATTAACTCTTGACCGACTCCTTGCGGCACCAGCGGCATCGACCGCAACCGGTTTCCCGTGGCGCGATAGATGGCGTTGGCGATGGCCGGGGCGACGGCGACGATGGGGGTCTCTCCACCGCCGGCCGCGGGCAATTCCTTGCGATCGCGCAGGACAACGTCGATCTGAGGGATGTCGCCGAACCGGGGAACGGGATAGCGCGAGAGTCGAGGATTGAGAATCTTCCCGTTCTCGAAGCGGATGGCTTCGAAGAGCGCGGCACCCAGACCCATGATCAGACAGCCCTCGACCTGGTTGGCAGGTGGTCGGGATTGACGATCGCCCCGCACTCGAAGGCGGCCGGCGGAAGGTTGCGGAAGATCCACTTCCCGCTGCCCTGTCGGACAGCTCGGGCGTTGACGCGTGGTTCGGCGATCTTGGCCTTGGGATCGACAGGGAATCGTGGCTTGCCTTCCTCATCCCAGCGCTGAACCGCCCCCACCATGGAAATATCCACAGCTTTCCCGAGATCGACGATGAGGTCACCGGCCCGAACCGGGGACCACGCAGCGACGGCAATTCCCGCTGCCGCGATCAAGAGCACGGATCTGAACCAATGAATTCTCATCGAAGCTCCTCGCGGTTGACGCTCGGGAATCGGGCTCGACACCGGTTCCCATCCATCACGGCTTTCCTCCCGCGCCCGCCTGCTTCCGGGTCAGCATCGTGAGCTTCTTCCTGGCTTCTGCGACCAGCGGGCTGCCGGGATAATCGGTGAGCAGCGATTGATACGCGGCGCGAGCGCGGTCACCGCGGCCGTTTTTCTCCTCACACTCGGCGGCCAGGAAGACGAGGCGGTCGGCGTAGGGAGAGTCGGGGTTGATCGCAACGAGATCCCCGGCCAGCGCGATTGCTTGCGGCCACTTGTTCCGCGCCGCCCAGTAGTCGCGCTTGCAGCAACGTGAGGTAGCTTTCGACCTTATCGATGGGGTATTCCTCCTGCCAGCGGCGGAGCTCGGCCCAGGCCCGGTCAAGGGCTTTGTCGCGGAGGAACTCCTCGGTCGACCGGCTGTGGGCGCCGCGCCAGGCGTCTTGCTCGACGGCGGATTTTCGCGTGCCCAGCGCGGCCATGGCTCGAGCGTAGGCGGCCCGGGCCGAGGACCTGTCGCCCTTGGCGCATGCCAGTCGCCCCAGACCCGGTTGAGGCGGCCGGTGAGGGCTGGTTCCTCGTCCTTTCCCAGTCGCTTCGCCGCCGAGTCGAGCAGCGCCTTGGCCGCGCTCTGCATGAGCAAGATCGTTGATCGCGAGGTCGGCCGCCTCGATCTCGCATTCCGCCTTCCAGACTGCAGGCCGAAGTACCTTGACGGCCTCTTGCCAGAAGCTCAGAGCCGCTGCGGCATCGTCCAGCCGGTCGCGAAGCAGGCCGCCGACCAGCCGCACCACCGCCAGTGCGCTGTCCGAATCCATCGGCTGGTGTCGCGAGTATCCCTGCCTGGCCAGCCTTGGCGGCTCGAGCAAACAGACCGCCCTCATCGAAAGCCCGGACCAGTTGCAGCAGTCCCGGCGGGTCCAGCTTCGCTGGGTCGTACTTGTCGAGAATTGTCAGGTAAGGACCAAGCTGATCTGGTGGATGATTCTGGTCGGCGAAGACCAAGGCGCGGTGGATCGGCACCCGGTTGGTGGTTGCCAGTGATTCGGATTCGCCGGAGACCTTCATCGTCACCGTGTACAGGCCCGGAAGCAGGTAGATGTGCAGTGGATCGGTCAACGTGCTGGTCTGTCCATCGCCGAAGTTCCAGTGGATTTTGGGCCGGCCGGCCGCGCTCGCGTCGAAACCGAGCGAAACTGAACGCGAACCAAGGGCAAGTCGCTCCCGGCCAGAGGCACTTCTCCGGCGATGTCTACCGAGTACTCGTGCAGGTGCTTGACGCCGATCGCCGGATACTGTCCGATCGCCTCGGAGCCGAGCGCCTCCGGCGGAATCGGTTCGGGCTTGGCCGATCCCGGAGGCTGCCAGGCGGCCACCATGCAGGCGTTCGCACCCGCGGCCGCGTGCAGGTACTGAAATTCGTGAGGCCCCGCGGACAGGTTGACCTGGCCCCTGATCCGGGAATCGTGGACCGGCCCGTGCCGGCCGGGGGCGGCGACGACGAGTTTGCCGTCAATCAGCAGGAAGCTGCAATCCTGGCTCGAGGTGAAGAACCGGTACAGCCCCGGCCGGGCAATCCGCAGCGTTCCCTGGTACTGACTCAAAAACGGTTCGGGATCCGGCCAGAACGGATTGTACCGGTGGAACACCGAGCTGTTGAGCGTCAGATGTGGCAGGCAGGATCATTGCGGAGATTGCTCTTTAGCCGGGGTCCGGCGACATCTACTGCCGGTGGGAGTTGAAAAAATGGACGATCCAAACGGTCTTTACCGGTCATCTGATTTCGCTTCGCTCGACCGTAATCGCTGGGGCGATCATCCGTCGACGATTTCCTCGAATCGGAAAACGCCACTCCGGTTGCTCCTCCACCGGTCCCCTTGTTTCGATCTCGCTCGACACGAATCGCGGACCCTGCTCCTCTTCGACAGGCCTCTGGCTGCGCTTCGCTCAAATTACAAATGCTGCGTGGCGCCAGCCGCGGAGCGGTGACATGACGTGACCCCGGGCGTTAGCCCGGGGTGCATACGCCCGTGACCGGGAGCCGAGGGGGCGGCAACATCAACCACCAACGCCGGGCGTTTCACGCCAACACGCCCGCGACGCGCGCAGTGACGGGCAGGCTCACCGGCTGAGGAGACCGATGGACTCCGTGCCACAGCTCAGGCATGCTCTCGGTGATGCGGAGCGCACGTCCCACACTGTAGTACAGAAAGCCGGCGGCGGCCATGCGATTGGGATCGTAAAGATTGCGCCCATCCAGGATGATGGGGAGCTTCATGGCGCTGTGGAGCTTCTCCAGATCGAGTGCGGCAAATTGCTCCCATTCCGTCAGAATCAGCAGCGCGTCGCTACGTGAGGCCGCCTGATATTCGCTCTCCGCATACTGAATCACGCCCGGGGGCAATACCTGCTTCGCCTTCGGCATGGCCGCAGGATCGTACGCGCAGATGCTGGCGCCTTCCTTGATCAACTCCTGGATGATGGCAATCGCCGGAGACTCCCGGATGTCGTCGGTGCCTCCCTTGAAGGCCAGGCCCAGGACGCCGATCCTCTTGCCGCGCAGGGTCCATAGCGCGGTGCGGACTTTCTTGACGAACTGGCGTCGCTGTTGGTTATTGACCCGCATTACTTCGGCGAGCAGAGAGAAGTCAACACCGCACTGCGCGGCGACCGCGTGGAAAGCGGAGACATCTTTGGGAAAGCAGGAGCCGCCATAGCCGATGCCGGCATGAAGGAACTGGTCTCCAATACGGGGGTCGGAACCAAGCCCCGCGCATACCTGGTCAATGTCGGCGCCCACGGCCTCGGACACATTGGCAACCATATTGATAAACGAGATCTTCAGCGCCAGAAAGGCATTGGAGGCATGCTTGATCAATTCAGCGCTTTTGGCATTGGTGACGATCAACCGCGCCGGCCCCTGCCGCGTCCGGGGGCACGGAATGGCGTCTTCCTTCTGGTAATAGCTTCCCTCGGCCAGGGGACGATAGATGCTGTACAGCATGGCCGCGCTGAAGTCGTCATCCACTCCCAGCACAATACGATCGGGATAAAGAAAATCGGTGACCGCCGTCCCTTCCCGCAGGAATTCCGGATTCGACGCGACGAAGAAGCGGCCCGCCGGTGCTCCATGCAGCGACAAAACCCGGCGCACCGATTCGCAAGTGCAAACCGGAACGGTGCTTTTTTCCACGATCAATTTGGGTTCGTGGATTGCGGAGGCGATCTCGGAAGCCACTGACTCCACGTACGACAAATCCGGCTCTCCGCTTTCGGACTGCGGCGTTCCCACCGTGATGAAAATGGCCTCGGCTTCCTTCGCCGCCGCTCCGACGGAAGAGGAAAACGTGAGGCGAGTTCCCCGATGCCGCGCCAACAGCTCCGACAGGAGATGTTCGTGAATGGGCACTTCACCCCGGTCCAACGCGGCAATTTTTTCGCTGTCGGCATCCACCGAAATTACGTCGTGGCCGATCTCCGCCAAACACGCGGCGGAAACCAGCCCCACATAACCCGAACCTATGACGGCAATACGCATGTGGCGTTCTCCAGATACTTGACTCAGGTTTGGACTTGGCGTGACGAATGAGTCGCGGCTTCGCCCGATCGCTGGCGCCTTTCGCTGGGCTCGACCGGATTTCAATCTGTTGTCTGCAACACGACTTGGATCGATTTCGAGAGGCCCCTATCCGGCCAGGTTGGCTCAGCCTTGCCGAATAGGGGTTCTCGACTGCGCTCGTCGCCTATGCGACTCGCTTCGCTCAGAGGGACACTCGTGAACTTGCAGCCAGGAATCGCGTTCTCGCCGGGAAGAACTCAGATGCCCCGGCCCGCGAAGAGGACGGTGTGCAACAGAATAGCGACATCCATGAACAGGCTGCGGTGGCGCACGTAGTACAGGTCGTATTCGATATTCTCGTGAATCAGAAAAGCGCGGTCGGCGCTTAATTGCCACAATCCCGTAATGCCCGGCTTTACCGCCAGCCGGCGCCGCTGCAGGGCGCTGTACTGCTCGACGACAAACGGCATTTCCGGCCGAGGACCCACCAGCGACATGTGGCCGCAGAACACGTTGAGCAGTTGCGGCAGCTCGTCGAGACTGGCGCGGCGTAGAAAGCGGCCGATGGGCGTGACCCGCGGGTCGTCTCCCGATCCCGGAGAGTACGAATATTGCGGGGCATCGCGATACATCGTGCGGAACTTGTAAATACAAAACAGCCGCCCGTCCTGGCCAACACGGTCCTGGCGAAAGAGCACCGGTCCCGGCGAGGACTTCTTCACCAGAACACTGATTATGGCGAGCAATGGCGCGAACAAAGCCAGCAGCAAGGCCGACGCGGTCAGATCGATCGTCCGCTTCGCCAGATCGCCCGCGATTCGCGTTTGTCCCCTGGAAAAATGCGCCAGGGTGATGCCATCAAAGTTGGCATGGTCAATCCAGAAGCCCGGCTCAGAAAAGTCCTCGCGCACACAATACGTGTCCACGCCGGCGGAGCCCAGCCGCGCCAGCCATTCCCGGTCAACGCCGGGCGTTGCGATGACCAGAACGCTGGCATCCAATTCGCGCAGGAGTTCAAGGCAAACCGGGCCTGACATGACCTTGGTAGCGCGCTTACGCTGATAGGAGGACTCGTAGATTTCGACTCCGGACAGTTGCGGATCGTCATCCACGAACGCCACTGGGTCGAGACCGAACTTGGGAGAGCGGACCAGCGCCGAATAGATACGTCTGCCGAGGGGGCCTGCGCCCACGATCACTGTCTTGCGCGAGCCGTAGCCCTTACTGCGCAATAGCCGCAGGCCACTGTGCATTTCCAACTTGGAAAAGATGACGAAAACTGGGACGGTCACCAGTGTCAGCGCCAGTACCAGCCGCGAAACATGCTCGGTGGTGAAGTAAGCGACCAACAGAGCCAGCAGAAAACTCTCAACGGTCACACGCAGTATCCGTTCGGTGTCACGTACGGCGAGCAGACCGACATAGGAACGATACCCACCATGGCGCTCAAGCAGAATAATGAATAGCAGGGCGAACCCACTGGCACAGAACAGCACGGATGATGCCGGGTACTGCACCTGATTTCCCGCGCCGAGCAGCCGATAGAGCGCGTAAGCGCAGTAAACGGCGGCGATGATCGCCAGCGCATCGACGCAGCGTTCGGCGGCGTTCAGCAGAAAACGAAACAGGCTTGCCGACGCGACAGCGTCGCTCTTCCAGGGAGCGGCGATGATTGCCGAGGGAGGCCGACCGCCCACCGCGGACGAGGCTGGGGAAGGAAGTTGTGCTGTGGCCATGATGATCGGTTATTAGGATTGGTAGACGAGGCGGTCCGTCTGTGTCAGACAAGTTCTACGTCTGCGCCGTGGAGGTTAATGGCAACGGATCTCGATGATTTGCTCAACGGTGATGACCAACCGGGTGCCATTCTGCTTGGCGACAAGAATGCCTTCCCACCCGGCAAACGGTCCATGCTTGACTCGCACCTGATGTCCAATTCTTAGAAACGGGTGCGGCTCCGTCAGTCCTGCATTTACCCCACAAACCCGCATCCTCTCGATCTCTTCCTCGCCGAGGGGAGCGGGCTTGCCGGCAACCGAGACAATGCTGATGACTCCCATCGTTTGCAGCACGGGAACACGCTCTTCATTAGAAACATGAACGAAGACGTATCCAGGAAACAGCGGGGCTTTGCTGCGACGAACGCGATCAGACCAACGGGAGAGCTTTTCGTACGTTGGCAGAAGGGACTCCACCCCTTTGACATTGAGCTGATCGGCGACGTGGCTCTCATGGCGAGAGCGCGTGTAGGCGGCCAGCCAGCATCTCTTCTCGCTTTCACTGTGCATGACGAGGCGGTGCAATAGATGGCTCCGCCACTGCAACTCCCATGCCGGCGGAGCCATGTTTGGTTAAGACGCAGGGCGGAGAATGGTTACCCCGAGTCGAATTGATAACCACGAAAGTCTCACTGCACGTTGGTTCTAACGTGCCGTAGTACGAGTGCAAGTGCTCTGCCATCTCTGGAGTAGCGTTGTAAGTAACTAATAGTATGGGTACTGGTCGGTTTAGTAACCAAACGACGGCCATCGCTTTGTCCAGATATTGAACACTTCTGGCCAAAATCTGGACAAACGCTCGGGCAATCGGTGTCCGCAGGTACAATCGGCTTTCACCTCAGGCCTTTCAGGAGCGATGAAAAATGCGGATCCTCGTCACCGGCGGCGCGGGATATATCGGAAGCGTGGTGGCCAACCGTCTGCTGGGAAATGGACATTCCGTTACCGTGCTCGACAATCTGAGCAAAGGTCACAGGGAGGCTGTCCCGGCGCAAGCGCTATTCGTGCTGGCGGACACCGGAGACCAGGCGGCGCTCGAGCGCGTTTTTGAGCAGGGGAGCTTCGATGCCGTCATGCACTTCGCGGCGTCGATTGAAGCCGGCGAGTCGGTGATTTGTCCGGAGAAGTTCTTCGACAACAACTGTTCGCGCACTCTGACCCTGCTGCAAGCTGTCCTGAAGTACCGCGTGCCGCGTTTTGTGCTGTCGTCGACCGCGGCGGTTTATGGCGAGCCGCAGCGCACGCCGATCCCCGAGGACCATCCACTGGAGCCGACCAACGCGTATGGCGAGTCGAAGCTGATCGTCGAGCGCATGCTGCTGTGGTTTCACCGCGTCCACGGATTGCGCTACGCCAGCTTGCGTTACTTCAACGCCGCGGGCGCGACGGCCGAGCGCGGCGAGGCGCACAATCCGGAGACGCATCTGATTCCGCTGATTCTTCAGGTGCCGTTAGGCAAGCGTCCGTCGATTTCGATCTTCGGAACCGACTATCCGACCAAGGACGGGACCTGCATCCGCGACTACATTCATGTTGACGACCTGGCGACAGCGCATCTGCTTGCGCTCGACGGGCTGGAGAGCCAGTCGCAACTGGTTTGCAACTTGGGGAGCGGCAATGGATTCAGCGTGCGCGAGGTCATCGACATCGCGCGTCAAGTTACGGGACACGAGATTCCGGTGGTGGAAGCGCCGCGGCGCGCGGGCGATCCGGCGGTGCTGGTGGCAAGCTCAGAAAAGATTCGCCGCGTGCTGGGATGGGAGCCGCAGCAGTCCGACATCGAAAGCAATCATTCGGAGCGCGTGGGAGTGGCATAAGAGCAGGTGTTAGAGCGGCCTCGGAGTTACTGTAGTCAGGTGGATACGGGTAGTGCGGCGCTTCAGCGCCGCGTTAGGCAGATCCTTTTCTTGCCGTGAGCCGGCTTCAGCCGGCCCCAGTGTCGTCGGCTTAAAGCCGACTCGGGTCTTAAACGCGGCCTGTGACGCGGGCCTAAAGGCCCGCACTACCCGACCACAGTAAAAACTAAACCGCACTAGGTGTTAGTGGCCAGGAACAGGCGTCGGCTTTATGTCACGCACAATCCGCCTACACTTTCAAGGAGGCTCTTACGCATAATGCGTATGTTGTTATGCAAAATGCGTATGTTTGCAAGCGGTTCAGATTACGCTCTCCCACCCAACCAAAAGAAGGTTGGGGGGGCACCCGGCACTCTCTTCAGACAGGGCCCGTCCGGTTTGCGCGGCCAGTACGCCCAGTGTAAGGTTATGGGACATAATTGATGAAGGAGGCCGCTCCGATGACTATTCAGATCACTAAACCCGAAGTCGAGGCGCTCATCAATCAGCGTCTCCAAACGGGCGGATTTAAGGACGCAGAAGATGTTGTGTTCCAGGCACTTCAGTCTTCGCCCCCGACGGCAGCGGCAGCGCCACAACCCAACGCGCCGCCCGCGAAAGACATCGTGGAACTCTTTGCGCCATTGCGCGGCCTTAATCTGGATTTCGGTCGCAACCCCTCCACCGGACGACCGGTAGACTTGTGAACGGCTATCTTCTCGACACCAACGTCCCGTCAGAATTCAGCCGGGACCGGCCCGAGCCTCGCGTCGTGGAGTGGCTCAAAACACAACCTGTAACGACGCTGTTTCTCAGCGCCGTCACGATTGGTGAAATCCGCAAGGGACTCACCTTGCTTCCCCGAGGCCGCCGCCGCTCCGAGCTTGAGACGTGGTTCCACGCTGATTTGCTGATATGGTTTCGCAACCGCATTCTCCCTGTCACACATGCCGTCGCGGACCAGTGGGGCGTGATGGATGGTGAATGTCAGTTGAGAGGAAAGCCCCTGAACACGGCGGACGGCATGATTGCCGCAACTGCCATTGAACATGGCCTCACGGTCGTCACGCGCAACGTAAAGGACTTCGCCGGGCTTGGCGTCGATATCTTCAATCCTTGGGAGATGTAAGCCCAGGCGAGCGAGATTCAGGCCCTTGCGACGTGCGCGTTTATGTTTCGCCAAAGTTCCGGAACATATCGGCCCGGTTGGCGTCGATTTCCTCCGCAGACGTTGTAATCAAAATGCGTATGTTTGCAAGCGATCCGGATTACCCTCTCCCACCCAACCAAAAGAAGGTTGGGTGGGGCACCCGGCAGCGTTATCTCTCCCGCATGATGCGCGATCCGCCTACGCTTTCAGAGACGGATGAAACCTGGCAATCCACTGCTCGATCGTTTCAACAAATTCTCTGGCTTTCACCACAATTTCCTCTGCTTCCGTTTCCGTAGCGACAAAGGCGTCGTCATAGTCAATCACGTTCCGCTTCCGCCGGCATCGGTCGAAATAATCGCTGTAAGGGTCCGCGGCTTTCCCGATCGCCCGCTTTGCGGCTTCAAACGAAATTCTATGGTGCCCAGCGCCGGCAACGCGATAGCCGGCACAGGCGATCGCCATTTTTGCGGCTTGCAGTGCGGCGTTATAGGCAGTTGCAAAACGCCTATCTGCCGACAGCCCACCCAGCGACGCGTCTGCCAGGTCGCGGACGATGACGGCCCTAAGACTGTCTAACTCTTTCTTCGAGGTTTTGTGGCGCTTAACTTCATGGTCGGCCAGTAATTGCTTCCAGGTCACGCTGTTCACCTTTCACGAATTGAAGTCGGCCCTTTAGCACGGTGGTCAAGAAGTGGTCGCCTTGAGCAACCTTCTTGCGAAATTCATCCTCGGAATAGCTGGTCACGTTGATTTCCCGGCCCAGGCGCTTCTCGGCTTTTCGAAGGGACGGCGCGAGTTCTGCCAATCCCACGCTCCCGATGACCATCAGGTCCACATCGCTGGTGGCGCGTTCCTGGCGACGTGCCACCGAGCCATACACGAAAGCACAGACGACTTTATTCTTAAACGGTCGTAGCGCAGCCGCCAGAGAAGGGATTAGTCCAGCAGTTTTTTCGAAGATGCTCCGCAAGTCGCGGAAGATTGGCGAACGCGTCTCGGCTTTGAAGTACGCCCTGCGGCCATCCCGGCGCTGCTCTAATACGCCACTCTGGACCAGAGCAGCCAGTTCCCGCTGCAGGCTGGAAGGGGTTGTATGCAGGAACTCTGCCAGTTCCGAAAGATACCACCACTTGTCCGGGCGGGTCAGAGTTGCCGTAAGCACACCCTGCCTTACTCCAGGAAAAAGGCTGTCCAGTATCTCATTCTTACGCATAATGCGTATATTATTACGCAGAATGCGTATGTTTGCAAGTGATCCGAATTACCCTCTCCCACCCAACCAAAAGAAGGTTGGGTGCAGCACCCGGCAAAATTCTAATTCCTCGTTCACTCCGTGGGTGCCCCAACCTTGGGTCCGACAGGCAGCGGTCAAAAGGATACAGTTATTTTTCGCTCCTTGGCCTAGCTTGTAGTTGAGGCAATATCAATGAAAGCATTTGCAAATCTCGGAACGGTAGTCCTGTTTCTGTCTCTTGGAACCATTGTTCCTGCCTTCGCACAGCACGGACAAGAGGAAGCCAAGCCAGAACAGCAGCAGCAACATGCTCAGGCGCAGCCGCAGCATGCTCAGCAACAGCCACAACAGCATGCCCAGCAGCAGAACCAACAGAAACAGCAACAGCCACAACAGCATGCCCAGCAGCAGAACCAACAGAAACAGCAGCAGCCACAGCAGCATGCCCAGCAGCAGAACCAACAAAAACAGCAGCAGCACAGCAGCAGGCCCAACAGCAGAGCCACAACAATCAGCAGCAGCACCAGCAGCAGGCCCAACAGCAGAGCCACAACAATCAGCAGCAGCACCAGCAGCAGGCCCAACAGCAGAGCCACAACAATCAGCAGCAGCACCAGCAGCAGGCCCAACAGCAGAGCTATAACAGTCGGCAGCCGACACAGCACACCCAAGAGCAGCAGCGTGTCCAGCAGGCCGCATGGCAGGGGCATCAATCACAAAACTGGCAGACCGACCATCGCACTTGGGAGCAACGTGGCGGCTACCACGGCTACCGGATCCCTGACAACCGTTACAACGGATACTTTGGCCCGAACTACGCGTTCGTCATCTATAGCCAACCCTATATGGTTGTCGGCGGTTTCCCGCGCTTCCGACACGGCGGCTATTGGTTCACGCTGGTTGACCCGTGGCCAGGGTACTGGTCCAACAACTGGTACGAAACCGACGATGTTTACGTCGTCTACGCTAACAATGGGTACTACATGTACAACCAGAGATACCCTGGGGTCGGCATCGCGATCAGCGTTTCGATGTAAGCGCCTGGCCTGATCCAGCCTAGTTAGGCTGCAACCTTAAGAACGCCGCCGACGATGAGAAGCCGAAAAGGCGGTTGATTGCCAAAGGGGCAGGTTGCAGCCGCTCGCGCCCCAGGACAGCGGCAACTGATGATTTCGCTCTTCATCGTCATTCCGGGCTGGAAGCTTCTCCGCAGTCTCGGGGGAGTTGGGCTGGTAATACTGGGCGTCGTGGACAGCTCCGTGATTCCCACGTTTGGCAGCCTGGATGCTCTCACCGCAATACTGTCAGTCAAGAATCACGAGCTTTGGCCGTATTATGCCGCCGCCAGTACGCTCGGTGCGTTGATCGGAGCCTATGTTACGTATCGCATGTCCGCGAGGGCGGGCGAGCAATGGCTCGAGAAGCGTATTGGGACGAAGCGCTCGCGGCAGGTTCAGGGCCTGCTTAAGCGGTTTGGGTTTGCCGCTATATTCGTTTCGTGCGTGGCCCCGCCTCCCTTTCCCACCTCGCCATTTTTTATAGGAGCGGGAGCACTTCGGTATCCCCAGGGGAATTCGTGTCAGCCGTGCTTGCCGGCCGGGCCCTGCGGTATGCAGTGCTCGGATTTTTGTCCGCAACGTACAGCCGCACCATACTGCGGTTCCTGCGTCATCCGCGAGGCTTTGAAGCGAATGCTAAGTTGATCGGCATTACATTGGCCGTCTTCGTGATCATGGTCGTATGTATTCTTTTGTGGCGGCAGTCCAAAACCTATTTTCAGCGCGCCAAGGCGGAATCGGCTGGTAATTGAACGTCATCGTTCCTTGGAGATCAACGGGCGGCCACGGCTTGGGTGTCCGTGGTCAGAGCCGCGGCTCTTAACTGATCAAGCCATGCCAGCACACTAGCCGAGGAAGCCTTATCGTTCTGCGTCTGCGACGATGCCGAGACATCGGAATAGAACTGCAAGATATTGCTGCGCAACTCGGGCGTCGTATGGTCGAACTTGCTCTTAGCTAATTGACCTAGCAGTTTGGCGTAAGTCTCGTCCGTCAGTGAGTATTCGGCAATCTTGGTCGGACTGCCGCTATCAAGGTCGCAGTCGGGCAGCACGAGTGTGTCGGTCCGCACTTCTTCAAGGAGGAGTCGGTACTGATCCACAGTTGTATTGATGCTCTTGATGTACAGATCCTCGGTTTGTGGAGTCGGGTTATTGAACGCCAACCCCTTGAAGGGCCCAATTTTCGGCATGTAGCGCAATAGCGTTGACAATATCCGCGTACCCAGGCCCGGCTTCACGTAATCTTTCCCCCACTCCTTTTCATAGCTGGAGCGAGAGAGACGGTACAGAAACTTCTGTTTCGCGAAATTGGGCGTTTCGCGCATCAGGTCCTTCTTGTGGGTTTGCAGCGCGACTTGGGTCATTTCTGGGATCAACTGGCTGACAGAGTAACGATAGGACCCGATCGCCAGGTCCTCCCGGGGTAGCACGTCCTTCAACTCCACTCCATAGACGATCGGGAAGACCCGCTCCAGCAGGGACTTGGATACTTGAAATCCAATGAAATCGTGGTATTGCTGCGAGGCATAACGATTCTGGGCCACCTGTACCGTATCGAATCCAAATTCGGTTTTCAGATGGGCGGTTTTGTCTTGCGCAAACCTGACTGACTTCCCATACTTCGCCCGCAACTTGGGATATTGCATCGCGACGGCCTCGTTGACCGCCGGGTGGCCGGCTATATCCGACGCATAATGCGACAGTGCGCCGAGAGCAAAGGCGTACTCGTCGGCATCGTCGCTCTGTGCCAGTAGTTCACGAACGAAGTCGCCGGTCCGAACGTAATGCACCAGGTTGCTGAATTCGACGCTGCCGAAGGGGTAGTAGCCAAGGTCCTGTATAACGGCCCCGCCATAAGCGTAGGCATGAGCCTCCTTGATCTGCTCTTCTGAGAGCCCAGGATAGCGTTTCAGGATGAGCGGCCTGATCTGGTCCGCCCACAGCAAGTCAACGATCTCTTCGTGTGTGAGCACGGAGTATCCGGGTAGACCGCTGCTGCCCATCAGTATTACCAGCAGCAGCGCCAGCACGCGAATGGAAATCGCTCGACAGTTCCTTGCCATCTCTTGTCTCACAGCTGTCCCAGCTTCCACCCCAGATCGGTCCGGGTCGTGTTCGTTCATCGCCCACACGCTTCTCCGCCCTGGGTTCCGAATCGCTTCGGGTAGATGATCTCTGTTACGGCTTGCCGACGTGAATGTTGGTGAGCGACTGCATCAGTCCAAAGATATTCAGCAGCCACAACACGACGGCTATCACCACGACAGCATTCAAAATTGACTTGATGGAACCGGCCATGGGGATGAAGCGATTCACCAGCCACAGAAGGATCCCGACAACGATCAGGGCAACGACAACTTGAAGTAACGGCATGTTCTTAGTACCTTTCTATTTCTCTGGTAGGAGCGGCGAGTGAGGCTCAGGGTCAGACCGTTTCCAGATCTTCGGCTGACGGCGAAGCCCTCAGTCAGAAGGAACAAGGCGGTACTCCTGCAACACCCGGAGCAACTCTCGATCCGTCTGGTACAAGGTTAGCCGGCAGCCATTCCCGCGTCTGTGCACAAATGCTCACATTTTTCTTTAGGGAAACTCTGAATAAGCACCGCTTTCAAGGCGGGGAATGACAAACTCTTCGATTCCATAGCAGCGCATCAACCTTGCGGCTGTATTGCTATGCTTGAGATCGCTGCGCGGACGGAAAAAATGCCGTCCTTCAGCCTATGCCGTCGCCAGGCGCAGCAGTTTCTTGCGAACCAGGAACAGGTTCACCAAGGCGCAGGCGGCAAACAGACGGGTGGCCCATCCTTTCGAGTCAAGGACTAAATTCTGGGGTGCCCCACCCTTCTCGCCCGCTCTTGGCGAGAGGGTGGGTGCAAGACGAAACCGTGGCCGCTACCTCTGGTACCCTGCTCCGCGCAGCGCATCGCCAAACTTCGCCACGAAATCGGTGACATGCTGCTTCGTCGCCAGCGGTCCCATAACGCCGATGCGGAAGATTTTGCCGGCCAACTGGCCGAAGCCGCCCGCGATTTCGATGCCATGCTCTTGCAACAGAGTGGCACGTACTTTCGCCTCGTCTACGCCTTGCGGCACCTTGGGAGTGTTCAGGTTCCAGATGCGGTTGGCGGGGGGCACCAGCATCTCCAGACCCAGGGCTTCCACCTGCTTCACGAACAGCAAATGTGCGTGGTGATGGCGTTCCCAGCGATTCTCCAGGCCTTCCTCTTCAATCAGCGTCAGGGCTTCGTGCAGGCCGTAGAACATGGTGGCCGACGCGGTGTGATGGTAGCGGTGCGACACGGTGAGATAGTCGGCGATCAGCTTCAGGTCGAAGTACCAGGAGCGGTTGGCGGTCTCGCGCGCTTTGAGCCACTCGGCCGCGCGCGGCGAAACCGTGATCGGCGACAGTCCCGGAGGACAGCTCAGGCCCTTCTGGGTGCAACTGTAGGCGATGTCGATTCCGGTCTTGTCCACTTCCACCGGCATGGCGCCGAGCGAGGTGACGCAATCGGCGATGACCAGCGCGCCCACTTCGTGCGCAGCTTTGCAGATGGCCTCGCCGCGCTGGAAAGCTCCGGCGGAAGTTTCCGCCTGCACGTACATGACGACCTTAGGCTTCTCGCGGTGGATGAACTCGGCCGCTTCGTCGTCGCCGAAGACTTCGCCCCACGGCTTCTCGAAGCGCACCAGTTCGGCGCCCTGGCGGCGCGCCATTTCCGACATGCGATCGCAGAAGAAGCCGTTGGCGAACGACACGACCTTGGTTCCCTGCTGGACGAAATTGGAGATGGCGGTTTCCATGCCGCCGCTGCCGGTGGCCGAGATGACAAAGGTCAGCTCGTTCTGGGTGCCGAAAACTTTGCGCAGTCCGTTCTGAATGTCGCCCGAGATCTTGAAGAAATAGGCGTCCAGATGGCCGACGATGGGTTGCGCCAGCGCCTGATAGACGCGGGGATGAACTTGACTGGGACCGGGACCAAACAGCAGGCGGGTGGGAGGATGGACCGATGTTTCCATTAAGACGGGCTTTTCCAGAGTAGTAGCCATGAGCAACTCCTTACAGTTGATGGCTCCAGTATAGTCAGCCTGGACAAAACGGGCGTGGTAATCCGTCACTGAGGTGTGTGAGTCAATCGCTGTTCGCCATTCGCTCTTCGCTAACTCAGTGGAATTACGCCAGGATTGCCAGCGGGGCTTGCGTTGCGACAGCCGGGTGTCCTTCGCCGTCGCCGCCATCTGACGAGTGGAGTGCTCACACAGACACCCGAGGCACGCGGCTGGGCGTTGTCCCGTCCACTGTGACCTTACGAAAGAATCAGAAGCTTACTTCTTCTTTTTTGGCTTCTTGGCTTCGCGTTTTGGAGCGTTCTTATTTGCCATGCTCCCATCCTGCCACATCTTGCGACTGGCCGCCAGTGGCTATCAAGCTGCGGCCCAACCCATCTATTGCTTGCGCTTGTACACGTAAATGTTCCAGGTGGAGAGGGGCGCGGCCACGCCGCGATCGGCGCCGCTGAGCGGGTTCAGCGTGCTTTTATCGACTGCCAGCAGGCGGTAGTTCTCGGCCAGGTAGCTGTTGAGCCATTCGAAGATGTACATATTGGCGCCATCCTGAGGAAGCCAGGAGAGCGGCACATCAACGTAGAGCAGCAACTCGGGCCTGGCCTTCTCGATCTCAGCGATCATTTCGCTCTGCATGACGGCCGCGTACTTCTGCGGCTCCATCAGTTCGTAGGTGTAGATGTATCCGGTGGCGGAGGGACGTTGGGCGTAGAAGAAAATCTCCGGCTCGGAGCCAACGATGGCCAGCGGGGTTCCCGGGGCGGTCCGGTCCCTCACCAGCCGCGCCAGGTCCAGCGCTTCGGGAAACGGGTTGGCGCCATAGATACTGCGGCAGACCTCCAGCGGCGTCATGTGGAAGAAGACTTCGCGCTGGCCATAGATGGTGCCGGCAAACGCCGCCAGGAACAGAGCCATGGGTAGGGCGCGGAGAACGGGCGAGGGTCGCCAGGCGGAGAGCTTGTCGGTGGCGCAGCTTACCGCCAGACCGATCAGCAGCGATAACGCCGGCAGCATCAGGATGAAGTAATGTTCGCGAAAGTAAAGTCCGGGACACACCGCGAGCACCGAGAACAGGAGAAATAATCCAACAAAGCTGCCGTGGGCGCGCGCCCGCGAGCACCACAGGAGCGTGGTCAGCCCCAAACCTGCGATCACCCAGAGCGAGACCATGGGTACCACAACCTGGGGGGTAATAAACTTAAAGAGCGCGAAACCCGTCGCCAACGGGACACGGGTGGCGTACTGGCGGGTGTAGGAGAATGTCCAGAACCAGAACTTCTGGAACACACCAGATTTCAGCATTAGCAGGCAAGTGATGGCGAACGGAAGCGCGCCTCCTGCTGCCAAGGCGCCCAAACTCGTGGCCAGACCTTTGCCGCGCTCCGGAGATCGAAGCCGGGCCTGCAGCACATACACGCCTGCAAAGAGGAGAAACAGAATGCCCGGCTGCTTCATGACGAAGGCGAGTCCCAGCAGCAGCCCGCTACAGAAAAACAGCCAGGTCTTGTTAGCTTCCATGGCGTCCAGCAGCAGGAGGATGCCGGCGAGCGCAGGCAGCACGACGAAGTGACTGGCGTGACCGGCAAGTCCCAGCCCCGACGGGTTGGCCGAAAGTAATGCGTAGCTGACGCAGGCCACGGTTCCGGCGAGATAGCCGAACAAGCGCGCCGCGAGAAAGAAGACCAGCAGCGAGGTCGCGGCGTTCACCAGGATGAGACCAACGTGAACCGCGGAGAGAGTCTGTCCCAGGGCGGCGAGAATCACGGCATACGCGGCGGCGGTGCCAGGTAGCTTCATGCTGTAGGCAAGCTGATACGGCGGAACGCCGTGCAAGCAGTAGCTGACCGGCGTAGGCGTATTCGCCTTCGTCGCGCTCCAGCGGCACTGCCCGCAAGCGGTAGCGGATGAACGCAAACGTGAAGATAACGAAGAGAACCAGCGCGCAGTAGAAGTAACGCGCCACCCGGGAGTCAGGCTGCTCGCTATGGGCTGCGGTGCTCACGAAGTCGAGGAAGACTCAGACTGAGCGACGAGCAGGCGTCTGCGATTCAGTTGTCTCACGGAAAAGACATAAATGACGATTTGCAACACGACGGCTCCGCAAGTATCGAGCACGACGTCCTGCAACGCCCCGGTCCGCGAGGGGATAAACGACTGGTGGATCTCGTCCAGAGAGGCGGTAATGACGGTGACCAGCAGGCCGAGCGTGGCCCATTCAGCGCGCCAGAAATCACGCAGGTAAAATCCCCAGCGTCGCATCAGGAACGGCTGGATACGGTCGCGATTGGTGTTGCGCAGCGCGTAGAACACCAGGGCCCCGAGAATTCCGTAGCCGACGAAGTGCCCGGTCTTACGCAAAACCGCATCGAGGGTCTCTACCAACTGCGGGTTGATGTGCCGGACCAGATGCGACAAAATCGCGTACAGCAACCCCGAGGTGTGGGTGGCAGACGCGAGGTCGGTGGATTCGATGCGCAGAATTCCCAGCCAAACGAGGACCGGCCACCAGTTCCGGAGCAGCATTTTGAAGGAAGGCTTCAGCACACGAATGCGATCCACCGGCGATTCCGGAGGTAAGTTGAATGGATGCTGCTGGAACGCCGAAATGTTACTCGACACGGTAGTTAGGCGCCTCGCGAGTAATCATCACGTCGTGCACATGGCTTTCGCGCAAACCAGCGCCGCTGATGCGCACGAAGCGCGCTTTCTGCTGAAGCTCGGAGATTGAGGAGCAGCCCACGTACCCCATGCCGCTCTTCACGCCGCCCACTAGCTGGTAAACGATCATGGCGATCGTGCCGCGATAGGGAACGCGGCCTTCGATGCCTTCGGGAACCAGCTTGCCAAGACGGTTGCCTTCAGCTCCATCTTCCGACATCACCGGGACCGAAGAATCTGAGTCGGTGTTCTGGAAGTAGCGTTCGCTGGAGCCTTGCGCCATGGCGGCCAGCGAGCCCATGCCGCGATACGCCTTGAAGGAGCGGCCCTGGTAAAGAATGGTCTCGCCCGGACTCTCTTCTGTGCCAGCCAGCAGCGAGCCAATCATGACGCAGCCTGCCCCGGCCGCAATGGCCTTGGTTATGTCCCCGGAATACTTGATACCGCCGTCGGCGATGATAGGCACATCGCTGTCGCGAACCGCGCGAGCCGCTTCGGCAATAGCGGTTATTTGTGGCACGCCTGCGCCAGTGACCACGCGCGTGGTGCAGATAGAACCGGGACCGATGCCAACCTTGATGCCATCGGCTCCGGCGCGCGCCAGCTCGCAGGCGCCGTCGAAGGTACCGATGTTGCCGGCGATGAGGTCCACTTCCGGCAACTTCGACTTGATCTCCCGAATGGCTTCGATGACGCGGCTGGAATGTCCATGGGCGCTGTCAATCGCCAACAGGTCAACCTTGGCCTTCACCATCTCCTGGGCACGCTCCAGGAAGTCGCCGGTGGCCCCGATGGCCGCTCCGACGCGCAGCCGGCCGTGGGCGTCCTTGGCGGCCGTGGGATATTTCAGGCGCTTCTGGATGTCCTTTACCGTAATCAAGCCCTTCAGGTTGTACTGATCGTCGACCACGAGAAGCTTTTCGATGCGGTGCTGATGCAGGATCGCCTCGGCGTCGCTCAGGGTGGTGCCCACCGGAACGGTGATCAGGTTCTCTTTGGTCATTACTTCGCTGATGGGAATGTCGGTGCGGGTTTCGAAGCGCAGATCCCGGTTGGTCAAGATGCCGACCAGCCGCTTGTTTTTGGTAATGGGCACGCCGGAAATGCGGTAGCGGCGCATCACTTCCAGGGCATCGGCGATCCTGTCCTCCGGCGCCATGGTGATGGGATCGACGATCATGCCGCTCTCCGAGCGTTTGACCTTGTCCACTTCGCTGGCCTGCTGCTCAATGCTCAGGTTGCGGTGGATGATCCCCAGTCCGCCCTGCTGCGCCATGGCGATGGCCATGCGCGATTCGGTCACGGTGTCCATGGCCGCGCTGATCAGCGGGATGCGCAGCTCAATGTTGCGGGTGAGGCGGGTTGTGGTATCCACCGTCGCCGGAATGACATCCGACTTGGCGGGCAACAGCAACACGTCATCAAAGGTAAGCGCCTCAGGCACAGGAAAATGGATCATGGCAATGGTTCCGCGGCGGGATAAGGTTTCATTGTAGAGTTGTGCTGGCGGTTAGGCAAACGGGGCGAAGACCCTCCGCTCTGAGCCGTTGAATTTTGCCCGTTTGGGGCGTATAGTCGAGTTTAGTAACTGTTGTGTTTGAGGGTCGTAGTCAGCTCACCCGGCGTGACCACAGGCCCGTGCGTATTCGGCGAAGCACATCGGTGGGCGCGAGCCCACTTTTTATTTCCACCTCGTAATCCGCTGGTGCATGGCGACTCCGGGCGGCAGCGAAAGCCTGATGGGCGGTTTGCGCTTATTGGCCGGGAAGCTTGACAGGTAGGCGATGGCAGGCAGTTTGGAGAAAGTTCGGGAGATCGCGGAGCGCGTGGCGCTGTCGAGCGGCATGGAAGTGGTGGATGTGGAGTTGCAGGGCGGCGGCAAGGCCCGCATGCTCCGGATTTATCTGGACAAGCCGAATGGAGTGACGCACGAAGATTGCGCCAACTTCAGCCGCGAGGTAAGCACCATCTTCGACGTGGAAGATGCGGTGCCGGGGGGCACGTACCTGTTGGAGGTTTCGTCTCCGGGCCTGGACCGGAAGCTGTCGAAGCTGGCGGACTACGAGCGCTTCACCGGCAGCCTGGTCAAGCTGACGACGCTCGATCCAGTGAACGGCAACCGCCATTTTGAGGGACGGTTGAAGGCGATTCACCAGGGACGTCTCAGCCTGGAGCTGACCGGCAGGAAGCAGTCGAAGAAACATCTGGCGGTTGAACCGGGAAGCGAAGTTGAGATTGACCTGGCCAACGTAGAGAAGGCGAACCTGGTTCCCGAATTCTGAGGGAAAGTCAAAAAGAAGTACAAGTTAAGGTGGCGAACATTTTATGGCAAGTGAACTGTACAACGTAATCGACGCTCTGAGCCGCGAAAAAGGCATCGATCCGCAGATCGTCGTGAGCGCGGTGGAGGATGCCATCGTTGTAGCCACCCGGAAGTACTACAAGACGCAGGAGAACCTGCGCGCCGAACTCGACAAGGAGAGCGGCCAGATACGGGCTTACGCGGTGCGCACGATTGTGGATGACTCCGAGCAGATCGAAGATCCCAACGTGCAGATCACGCTGGATGAAGCCAAGCGCGTCGATCCCGCTGCCGAGGTCGGCGGCGAGCTCCGCACCTACAAAGCGACGGACGTGCTGGGCAGAATTGCAGCCCAGCTCGCCAAGCAGGTGATCTTCCAGAAGGTGCGCGAGGCCGAGCGGGACACCATCTACAACGAGTACATCGGTCGGGTGGGAGAGATCATCAACGCCACGGTCAAGCGCCAGGAAGGCCAGGACGTGATCGTCGATCTGGGCAAGGCCGAGGCCAAGATGCCACGCAAGGAGCAGTCGCGGCTGGAATCGTTCGCGCCCGGAGAGCGCGCCCGGGTGGCCATCATCCGGGTAGAGAAGGCTTCGAAAGGCCCGCAGGTGGTGGTGTCCCGTGCCATACCCGAACTGGTGTCGCATTTGTTCCAGACCGAGGTGCCGGAAATTTACGACAACACGGTGGTCATCCGCGCCATTGCGCGTGAGGCCGGCGAGCGCACCAAGATTGCAGTCATGTCGAAAGACAAGGACGTCGATCCCGTGGGCGCCTGCGTTGGCATGAAGGGCATGCGGGTGCAGTCGATCATCCGCGAGTTACGCGGCGAGAAGATCGACATTATCGAGTACCACGAAGATCCGGTGGTCTTCGCCGAAAAAGCCTTGCAGCCCGCCAAGGTCAGCCGCGTCACCATTCTCGAGGGAGAGGACAAGCACCTCGAGGTGATCGTGGACGACAGCCAGTTGTCGCTGGCGATTGGCAAGAAGGGGCAGAACGTCCGCCTGGCCGCCAAGCTGCTGGGCTGGAAGATCGACATCAAGAGCGAAGAAGAGAAACGCCAGGAAGTGGAAGAGCGGATGAGCGCCGTGATGAACCAGACCGTCACCCCGCTGGAGAGCATTCCTGACCTGGAGCCGGGCATCGTGGAGAAGCTGATGGCAGCCGGCATTACGACGGTTGAGGCCGTGGCCGATATGACTCCTGAGCAGCTCGAAGAGGTGCCGGGAATCGGGCCCAAGACGGTGGAGAAAATCAGTATCGCCGTCAATAATTACTTCTCAAGCCTTGACGCGGCGGAGGCAGCCGCCGAGGCGCCTGTGGCGGAAGAAGGTGTGGTGGCAGCAGAGGCGACGCCCGTCGAAGGTGCAGAAGGGGAAGAGACCGCAACCGAAGAGGCCGCTGCGGCAGAAGACTTACCCGGAAGCGAAGAGAATCCTTTGCCGGACGATTTGGAAATGGAAGGCGGCGGCGACGAGAGCGCCACGGGTCCGGATTCTGCCGGACAATCGGGCGACGTAGAAGGATTGTCGGACGACGCCGAGGCTACTTCCGACAGCGTGGAAGACCTGGTCGAATCGGGCCAATACTACGAAGCTGAAGTCGTCGATGGCGTCGAAAATGCTCCCGATGCCGATGTCGCCGAGGTGACGACGCACGAGCGGCCGGCGACGGAGAACGAGAACATTCCCGACGAAGAACTGCCGGGGGAGCAGAAATAGGGAGAAGGTCCGCAGCCGTGGCTGCGGAGGGCAAACATTTGCCGTGAGGATGCCATGAAGGTCTAACAGGACGGACAACACGGAGGAAACAGGGCGGCATGCAGAAGATTCGAATCAATGATCTGGCACGAGAACTCGAGGTAAAGAGCAAGGCGATCCTCGACGCTCTCGTTAAGGTCGGTGTAACAGAAAAGAAGACGCACTCCAGCTCGATCGAAGTGGATGAGGCGGAGCGCGTAAAGAAATACTTCGCGGAGCATGCTGAGCCCGGCGCGGCTCGCAGTTCGCGCGCGACCGCCCCAGTAGACGAGTTCAAGCCCAAGATTGACTTGTCGCATATCTCGAAGCCGGGCGACGTGCGCAAAGCAGTTGAGCAGCGGACCGTCCAGAGCTCGGCACCAGCACGACCGTCGGTGCTTTCGAGTCCCTCCGTGCCGGGCGCGCCGCCGCGGCAAACGGTGGCTCCTCCGTCCGCCGTCCCCGCAAAGCCAGCCCCGCCACTGGCGAAGCCTGTAGCACCGGCTGCGAGCGCTGCGGCCGTCGTTCCAGAGCCGCCTAAGCCAGCGCCCCGTTTCATCACGCCGTCGATGGTGCGTCCTCCGTCCGCCGTCATCCTTCCGCCCAAGCCGCCCGCCGCTCCGCAGGCCCAGACTCCAGCAGCGGTGGAAGCGGCGAGACCTTCCGAGCCCAGCGTTGATGATCAGGTTGCAGTCCTGGAAGACGCCGAGACGGCACTTCCTGAAATCGAAACCGCTCCCGTAGAATTCCCGACCCAAGCGGTCCCAGATGAGGCCTCGACTGGGATTGCCGCTCCGTCTGCACCGCCCGCGAGCGGGTTACGTCCGGCTGCCCCGGCTCGTCAGCCTATAGCCGCTCCGCCTCGCCGGTTCATTGTTCCGCAGACGGGACCGCGTCCGGTGTACACGGCGCCGCCACCCGTTCCGGGTCGGCCCGCGGCCCCTGGGGCCCCGCGCGGAGCCATGCCGGAACGTGGCAAGCCAATTTTCCAGCGCCCGCGGCCGGGAGCTTCGCCGCAAGGCGCGACCCGTACGCCGGTGCGGCCCGGCGAACGTCGCGGGCCACATCCCACGCGCTCCGGCGCGCCAGGAACCCGTCCGGGATTCGGTCCCGGTGCCGGTGGCGCACCTCCGCCTCCTACCGGACAGCGTCCGGCCGGACGGCCAATGCGGCCGGGGCAGCGCTATGTGCCCCGTGGTGTGAAGGAAGGCCCGATGAAGGGCTTTGTTCCGCCGCCGCGGCTGTCGCTTTCTTCCGAGCCGCTGCCGATCACGCGCAGCATCACCATTCCTGAAGGTATCAGCGTGAAGGACCTGGCTGAGAAGCTGGGCATCCGCGCCAAGGACCTGATCGCCCGTTTGCTGGCGCGCGGCGTTTTTGCCACCGTCAATCAGACATTGGACTCAGACCTGGCGACGGAAATGGCACGTCATTTCGGAGCTGAGACTGCGGTCATCACCTTCGAAGAGCAGTTGGCGAAAGACACGGTCTCGACCGAAGGCGCCGGTGAAGACGGCGGCGCCCTTGCGGTTTCGCGTCCACCGGTGGTCACGATCATGGGCCATGTGGACCACGGTAAGACCAGCCTGCTCGACGCTATCCGTTCAACCAATGTGGCGGAAGGCGAAGCCGGCGGCATTACGCAGCACATCGGCGCTTACAAGGTCGCGATCACCGACAGCAATTCGCCGGCCTTTGGCCGCGAGATCGTCTTCCTCGACACGCCGGGTCACGAAGCCTTTACCCGCATGCGCGCCCGTGGATCGAAGGTTACCGACATCGTTGTGCTGGTGGTGGCTGCTGACGACGGAGTCATGCCGCAGACGCTGGAGGCCATCGACCACGCGCAGGCGGCGAAGGTGCCGATCATTGTCGCGGTGAACAAGATTGACAAGCCCGGCGCGTTGCCGGAGCGGGTCAAGAAACAGCTCGCCGACCGCGGACTCATGCCTGAAGACTGGGGCGGCAGCACAGTATTTGTGGATGTCTCGGCCAAGCAGAAAACCAATCTCAATCTGCTGATGGAAATGATTTGCCTGGTTGCCGACCTGCAAGACCTGAAGGCGGTGCCCGACCGTCTGGCTGCCGGGACGGTGCTGGAAGCCAAGCTGGACCGCGGTCGGGGTCCGGTTGCGACCGTATTGGTACAGAACGGAACCCTCAGGACAGGCGACAATTTCGTCGTTGGAAATGTCTTCGGAAAAGTCCGGGCCATGTTCAACGACCGGGGCGCTGCGATGGAAGCCGCCACTCCGGCCACGCCGGTGGAGATCCTGGGCCTGGAAGGATTGCCGCAAGCGGGTGACCAGCTCGTCGCCGTGACCGATCGCGAAAAGGCGCGCGGCATCTCGGAATACCGCGAACAGAAGGCACGCGAGAGCCAACTGGCGAAGAGCTCACGTGTGTCGCTCGAGGGCCTGGCGGAACAGTTGAAATTTGCCGGCCAGAAAGAGCTGTCCATCATTCTGAAGGGCGATGTTGGTGGGTCGGTGGAAGTGTTGAGCGATTTGCTCACCAAGCTGTCGAACGACCGGGTGAAGATCAAGATCCTGCTCAGTGGCGTGGGCGCCATTACCGAAACCGACGTGCTGCTGGCTTCAGCGTCGAATGCCGTCATCATCGGCTTCAATGTGCGGCCGGAGCGCAAGGCGCAGGAACTGGCGGAGCAGGAAAAGGTTGACATCCGTCTGCACTCCATCATTTACGAGCTGCAGGACGAGATCAAGCGCGCCATGACCGGACTGCTGGAACCGATCATCAAGGAAACCTACCTGGGACGCGCCGAAGTGCGCGATACCTTCCGGGTCCCGAAGGTGGGCACGGTGGCGGGATGTCTGGTCACCGACGGCGTGATCAAGCGCGACGCCGAGGTTCGCCTGCTGCGCGATAACGTGGTCGTGTTCAAGGGGAAGATCGGCTCGGTGCGGCGCTTCAAGGAAGATGTCGGCGAAGTGCGGAATGGCATGGAATGCGGCATCTCGATCGCCAACTACGGTGACATCAAGGTGGGAGATGTCATTGAGGACTTCGTCATTGAGAAGGTAGCGGCAGAAGCCTTCGTATAGCAGGCTAGGCAACGGGTGGAGCACGCTTTTAGGCCGGCCATGCAAGGCGAGAGCGTGGATTGCGCTTTAGCGCCTGAGGTAAGGGTTTTTCGTCACCGCAGCGGCTAAAGCCGGGCTTGCAGGGCAAGGTCAAATGCACCGCTCGAAGCGGCGCTCCATCCGAGCATGACTCACGAATTCTCGGGAATGAAAGGCGTCCCGGCGCTGGCTTCCTCGCACCGAGGATCCAGTTCCCGGGACTTTGTGCGACAGGAAGAATCATGATTGCGTATCTCACGCTGGAGATTCGCATTGAAGGCGCACACTCCCTCAAGGACAAGCGCCAGGTGGTGCGCAGCGTCAAAGACGGACTGCGGTCGCACTTCAACGTTGCGGTGGCCGAGGTGGAGGCCAGCGAGGCGTGGCAGCGCGCGACCCTGGGCGTGGTCAGCATCTCCGATTCGCGCGATTATCTTGACGGCCTGATGCACAATGTGGAACGTTTCGCCACACGGGTTGCCAACAACGCTGGCGGTGAAGTCACCGATTCGTTTGTCGATTTCCTGAGCGAGGCGGAGTTCGGCGGCCAGGTAACCGGAGAACCCTGAATATCATCCCCACAAACTCGTCTGATAGGCGTATCCTCTAACGTTCTCCCCGTTGTGCGGGACAGAAAAAATATGGAGAACCGGGGACAGAAATATCATCGCGGTCGCATGGCGGAAGCCCTGCGGGAAGAGATCGCCGCCTTAGTGGAAGGCGAACTCGGCGACCCTCGCATTGGCCTGGTCAGCGTAAGCGAAGTCCAGATGGGCCCAGACGGGAGGACGGCGCGGGTGTTTCTCTCGGTTGCCGGCAGCGATGAAGAAGCCGAGGAGAGCCTGGTGGGATTGAAAGCGGCAGGAGGCTACATCCGCCACGAGTTGGTGAGTCGGTTGGGATTGCGGCAGGCGCCGGAAATCATTTTCGTACTGGACCAATCGCAGGAACACAGCGGCAGGATCGAAGAACTGCTGCAGCGAATCAAGAAACGAAAGCGGTAGGTTGCACTCGGGACCACGGGATGCTCGACGAAGTTCTGGACCAGATCGCCAGAAGGCAAACGTTTATTCTCACCTCTCACGCCCGGCCGGACGGTGATGCGGTCGGATCGGCGCTCGCCTGCTGCCAGATTCTGCGCAGCATGGGCAAAGAGGCGAACGTCGTTTTGAGTGGCGGCGTGCCCGTTATCTATCACCCGCTACCCTGTAGCGACTCGGTGTTGCGCGCGACCGAACAGGTCCCTGAAGCGGAAGCTGCCATCATCCTGGAATGTGACAGTGTGCAGCGCACCGGGTTGGCCGGCCTCGAAGGGCGCTACCTCATCAACATCGATCACCATTCGACCGCCCAACCCTTTGCCGACGTGAATTGGATCGATCCCACCGCCTGCTCGACCGCAGAAATGATATTCCGCCTGGCTCGCAGGGCAGGCGTGGAGGTTTCGGCGGAGATGGCTACATGCCTGTACACGGCAGTACTCGCCGATACCGGTTCCTTCTGCTTCCACGGCACAACCGCGCGGACTTTCGCTCTGGCGCAGGAACTGGTCCACTACGGCGCGGATCCGGTGCGAATCGCCCACGACGTGTACTTCTCCAATCCGCTCTCCAAGATGCGCCTGCTGGGAACCGCACTTAGCACGCTGCAGCGCGATGGCAGCATGGTATGGATGCATGTGGACCGAGCAGCCATGGAACAATGCCAGGCCGGCGAAGAAGACTGCGAAGGGCTGGTCAATTATGCGCTGGCAATTGGAGGCGTCGAGGTGGCCTTGTTCTTCCGCGAACAGTTGGACGGGCGCTTTCGCGTCAGTCTGCGCAGTAAGGGGGCGGTGAACGTAGCTGCTGTGGCGAAGGCGTTTGGCGGCGGCGGACACGAGTGCGCCAGTGGTTGTGGCCTCGATGGCCCACTGGCAGAAGCGACCGCGCGCGTTCTGGCCCAGTTGCGCGTCGGGGGATATCAGGCCCATGTGCAGTAGCCGCAGTACTCTCGAACGGACGCCGCATTGAGAAAGCCGAACCTCCAACTGCCAGACCGCACTCGCCGTGGGATTGATGTTCTCGCTCTCATGGCGTTCTGCGGTTTCTTCTTTCTCGCCGGGATTCAGCTTATTGGACTGGTGGGCGCTGACGAGCCGCGTTACGCCCAGGTGGCCCGCGAAATGCTGGCGCGCCATGATTGGGTTACTCCCGTGCTCTACGGACAGCCTTGGCTGGAGAAACCTCCTCTGTACTACTGGTGCGCGATGCTCGCCTACAAGGGCGCAGGCGGAGTGAGCGACTGGGCGGCGCGCCTGCCGTCGGCGGTCCTGTGCTCGCTCATGCTGGTTTTCATCTTCGTGTGGACACGCCAGTTCCGCCGCGGCATGCAGCTTGACGCCGCTCTGATCACGGCGGCTTCGGCGATGATCATCGGCTTCGGGCGCAGCGCTTCCACCGACATGCCGCTGACGGCGATGTTCACCGCGGCCATGCTGTGCTGGTATGGCTGGCATTCCACCCAGGACCGCGGCTGGCTGCTCGGCTTCTATCTCTTCTCCGGACTGGCAACGCTGGCCAAAGGGCCGGTGGCGGTTTTTCTTGCCGCGCTGATCATCGTGGCCTTTGCCGCGCTGCGGCGCGACGGGCGACTGCTCCTCCGCACACTTTGGCCCGCCGGCATTGCGCTTTATCTGGCGGTGACGTTGCCATGGTTCATCGCGGTACAGCGGGCCAACCCGGAATTCTTCCGTGTCTTCTTTCTTCAGCAGAACCTGGCGCGCTACACCACCGACCTCTATCGCCATCATCAGCCCTTCTGGTATTACCTGCCGGTCGCGCTGCTCGCGCTGGTGCCGTGGACCGTGTTCGTCATCGCCGCGGTGGTCGACGCCGTTCGCGACTGGCGGTTCTCCACCCAACAGCCACCCGGAACGGAAGACTTCCGCACCTTCCTGACCTTGTGGCTGTTGCTGCCCATCCTTTTCTTCTCGCTCTCGCAGTCGAAGTTGCCGGGATACATTCTGCCGGCGATTCCAGCGGGCGCGATCCTGCTGGCCGACTTCGTCCGGCGCCGTGAAGAAGCCGCCGACAAACCGGACCAATGGCTGGCGCTGGCGCACGCTGTGCTTTCGGCGGCGATGCTGGCAGCAGCGCTCATTGTGCCCTTCAAGTTGCTGAAGCTCGCTCTGCCGCGAAATGTGATGATCGTGGCCGGCGCGCTCGCGGTGACTGCGCTTCTCTCTCTGTGGCTGAGTCTGCGCATCCAGGGATATCGCGTCCTGCGCTTCATCACGTTGGTGGCAGTGGTCATTGCCTTCGCGCTCCTGCTGCGCGGCACCGCGCCGATTGTTGACTACCTGCAGTCGGCGCGCCCGGTGCAAGCGGCGATCGCCGCCCTCGGAGAAGTGCCGACGGTTGCGGTTTACGACGTGCCGCGCAGACGTGGAATATGGTCTGGCGTTCTATCGCAACCAGTTCATCCCCAGCTACGAACGGAACGAGATTCCTTCCACCGATCATCTGGTCGTGGCGGCGCGCGGCAGCCAGAAGGAACTGGAGTATCGTTTGCCCAGACGTTTGGTTACCCGCGTCGGCGGCTTCGCCTGGCAGCATCTGGATTTCTACCTGGTCTCGGGAGAACCTTCGGGTCAGGTTCATCCCTAGCTTTTGGCGACGATGTACCAAATGTTTGCCGGATGTCGGCATATCGCACTAGACTGACTCATCGCATGGCCGCAGCGCACAGAACGGTTGAGGAGTACAGCCGATCGCCCCGCGCCGTGGAGATTCTCGACCTGCGCCACTTTTCGTCCGCCGACCTGCGTCCGCTGCTCGACGAAGAAGTCGAGACCTGGGGCGCGATGCTTTCGTGGGACTATCGCAGCTCGGCGGAGATGATCCTGCGCTACGTGGATGCCAAGATTCTGCCTGGTTATGCTGCGGTCGAGCGCGGAAGCATCGTGGGCTTTTCCTTCTTCGTGTACGAGGGAAGCAAAGGCGTCGTTGGGGATTTGTTCGTATCGCCGAGGCGCAGCGACGTGCGCCAGGTCGAGATGCAGTTGGTGGACCATATGCTCGACACGCTACAGCGGTCGCCGGGCATTCACCGCGTGGAAGCGCAACTGCTGACGCACTCGACGGGAGATCTGGCGACTCCGTTCGTCTCGGCAGGATTCCAGCGTCATCGCCGGCTCTTCCTGACCTTGCCGTTGAAGGGAGTGGACGCGCCGCAAATAGCCGCGATGCCGGTACCGCAAGACATCCTGGTCCGCCGCTGGGCCGAGCAGGATTACCAGGCTGCGGCGGGCGTCATCACCGCAGCGTATCGCGTGCACATCGACTCCGAGATCAACGATCAATACCGCACCAACGCGGGTTCCGTGCGCTTCCTCAACAACATCGTGCGTTTCCCGGGCTGCGGCGTGTTCGACACCGACTCCTCGTTTGTGGCCATTCATCGCTCCAGCGGCGCACTCATCGGGCTCATCCTTTGCTCACGCGTCAAAGAGGACGTGGGACACGTAACGCAAGTCTGCCTGGTTCCCGAATATCGCCGCCAAGGCATCGGTGAGCATCTCATTGCGCGCACCTGGAATTCGCTGCGCAAGCGGAATTTCAGTTCTCTGTCGCTGACCGTGACCGAAGCCAACCATCGCGCCGTCGATCTTTATCGGCAGTTGGGATTCGTCGAGACTGCGAGTGTTCGACGCGTTCGTGTGGGAAGGGTGAAAAAGAAGTTTTCAGTTGCCAGTTTTCAGTTGTCAGTCTTGAGTTGCCGGCAGGCACGAGCTGACAACTCGAAACTGGCAACTGACAACTTTTTCTTAATGCTTTATCACCCACATGGCCCACGAGGCCACGATCACGCCCACCGCGAACAGGACGAAGCAATACGCGCCGTAACGGAACATGTCTTTCGGTGTGCTGCGCTGCGTGATACCGAAGACCGTTGAAGCGCAAAGCGCGAACAGCAGAGCGGCGCTGTAGTGGGAGAGTTCGAAGGTCATTGTTTCTTGCCGATCGCAATGTGGTGAGCGTCCACCGCAGCAATGATGTTCAGCAGTCCCGCCACCACGATGTACTTGGTGCCGTAATCGGCCACGGCGCGATGAATGTTACCAACGCCCCAATCCATCGACCGGGCAACGAAGTATAAGAGACCCACGCCGACGTCACCGATAAATCCCAGGATGTCGAGCAGGTCGCCGGTGTTGAACTGGTACACCTTGCCTTGCATGCCGAGTCCGGCAAAGAACATGATGAACACCGCCAGCATCAACAGCAGTCCGCGAATCCAGCGGTGTTGGATGATGTGTCCCAGGCCGGGAAAGAGCCAGCCCGCAATGGGTGCGATCATTGCCATGGAACCGGTCGAGTCGGCCTTCGCCGACCGCTGATTCATCGTGGCTGTGTTCTGTGGATTCGCCATCAGATCTGCACCAACTCGTTTTGCACCCGGCCGGTGACTTCACCTTTTCCGTTGCGGATCATCATATTGATTTCGCTGCGCACCCCGAACTCCGGCAGGTAAATTCCCGGTTCCACCGAAAAGCAGGTGTTGGGCAGGATGTCGCGGTCGTCCTTGGTCTCCAGATTATCAAGATTGGCGCCGTTGGCGTGAATGTCGCGCCCAATCGAGTGTCCGGTGCGATGGATGAAGTATTGTCCATATCCCTTGCCCGCGATGAACTCGCGCACCGCCTCATCCACCTCCCAGCCGTGCAGGTCCTTCCTGCCGTCGAAGGCCTGTTGCACGGTGCGGATGCCCACGTCGCGAGCATCGCGAACCACGTTGAATATCTCACGCTGCTTATCGCTGGGCGTGCCAACGACGCCGGTCCAGGTGATGTCGTAGTAGACCGAATCCGGTTCGTTGCGCTTGGCCCAGATATCGAGGAGCACGAAGTCGCCTTGCTTGATCGCAGCCGAGGTCGCGGATGTCGGCTCGTAATGCGGGTCGCCGCTGTGAGCGTTGACGCTGACGTTGGGTGGATCTTCGGTCACCAGTTTTTCCCGCTGGAACGCTTCCAGGACCCACTGCTGCATCTCGAACTCATGGGTCCCGCCATTGCGCGCGCGGCGGCCGACCTCCTGGAAGAAGGCGGCGGTGATCTTGTCGATCGCCTCGCCCGCCTTGAAGTGCGAGGCCATTTGCGGCTCGGTCAGCGTGGCTTCGAAGCGCGCCACCAGGTTGGCCGAGGTAACAATCTCTTTGCCGAAGCTGCGCACCAGCTCAAGCATTCCCCCATCCACCAGCGAAATGTAGGGGATCTGGTTGTTGGGCGAGTACTGCATCACCACGCGCCGGTACGGCTTGAGCATCGTCTCCAGGTTTTGCCACAGCTCCTGCCAGGCGGAGTATTCCAGCTTCTTGCCGGGCAGCGAGTCGAGGTGATGGCTCTCGATGCGATGCACCAGCTTTACTGGCTCGCCGTCAGCCGGCACGACGTAGAACCAGCGACGCGTGACCATCATTTTCTCTGGCAGGCCCAAAACGCTGTAGGCAATGGGATCGCGGTGATGATGGTCGTAGAAGAGCCAGCAATCGTTGTGGCTGTCGCGCAGCGCAGCCTGAATAGCGGATAAATTCATGCGATTTCCATTGTAAATGACGAATCTAGAGCATGTTTCAAAAATGGTCTAACAGCAAGAAACTTGCTCCCTCAGGGGCTAAAGCCCGAGTTTCATAAGACTCGGAACGGCGCGGCTGAAGCCGCGCCCCTTCAAAGAAACATTTTTGAAACACGCTCTAAGAAAAATCTGAACCACGGATTTACACGGATGAACACGGATCTATCTCTCTTCTTTCTTTTTTCTGATCCGTGATGATCCGTGTAAATCCGCGGTTGGCTTCTTTCCCAGCACTCGCTCCCGAGTAGCGACCGGCAACGTCTCGCACGCCGTTCGCAGTACCAGTCGCGGCGCGCGCTCGCGAATCGTCATCAGGTAACGAACTGTCTGCGTCGGGATTCGCTTTCGCCGCCTCGCGCAGCAGCCAGCCCAGGCCCTTCTGTACCATGTCGTCGTCGCTCGCCAGAAGCATCTCGGTGATGCGCTGGATGTCGGCGAAGTTTTTGTGCTGGCGCGTGCTGTGGATGAGGCCCACGGCGGCGGCCCGCCGATGCCAGGGTTGCCGCGTCTTTTTCCTGGCCCAGACAGGAGGCCGCGACAAGAACGAGTCATCGGCGGCCATCATCGGGCCGATGAGATAGTGCACCAGCCCGTCGTGGTCAGCCCAGGTGGAGACGCGATCCAGCCAGCTTTCAAACAGCTTGAACTCAGGCTTGCCGAACTCGCCGACCAATCCCGCAAGCAACATCACGGCGAAATTCTTCTCTTCCAGTACCTCGCCACGAAAAAGCTGATCGGCCACGAGCAGCAGGTACGGCAGACCGTGCTCAGCGACAATCGCCCGCCGGAATCGCACCGCAACCTTGCGCAGTTCCCCGGTGTACCAGCCGCGCGACTTTACTTCGTGCTTGAAGAACCGCTGAACCTCTTCGGTGTGCGGCGCCGAGCCGCCATTCTTGATGACGGTCCGAATGTGCCGGGCGATATAAGCGGGGTCTTTCATCGTTGTGTCTTCACCATCGGTTTGGTCTCATGTCCTCTCGTCATACCCCTCCCCCCTGGTATATGTATTTTCAAGAACTTACCACAGACCTACTCACAAACGATTGAGTTCCAAGGGGTTGTTTGTACTTAATAGAGCGGCTTGGACTTAGTGCGTTATCGGCAGACGGTTTTGAAGCGGCCAGGGAGGCATATTTTTGCTCCGACTCTCGCCGCGCCTGCTCCTCCATGAAGCGGATGTTTCCGCTCGCCATTCGCAGCGCCGACAGCATCAGGGGGACGATCGCAGGATCGAGGTGCCCGGCGTCCATCGCGTAGAGTACCCTCGCCCTGGCGAGATGCACTGCGGCCATGTCCTGAAGCAGCGGCATCCGGAACCCGAGCCGGATCAGCCGCTCGGCCCGTCCCGCGCGCGAGCGCCGAACCCGCAGGTCGCTGTGATGGCGGCAGAAGCGCTGTCCGCGACGCGCGGCGCACCGGCACAGGAGGCCGCTCTCGAGAACGTGATTGCAAACGGAGATGATGAGGCGCGGCGGCGCGAAACTCACGCGCGCTTCTGGCATGTGTTCAGAGCACGAGTCTGGTGGCGAACAAAAGAAATGAGTCATAAAGTCTTCCCAGCGCCGGCAGAGCCAGAACGCTACACCTTCAGGCTAAGCACAACGGTGCGGTGAAGTCAGCAAAAAAGCGACGGTTCCACTTACGAAGGTAACCAGAGGAATTCCCGTTTTGGGAAGCCGGGAGCGAACGATTCACACAATTGAGACACGGAGATCACGGTCGCCGGTCTCGAACACCGCGGGACTCCAAGGATGGGTCTGTATCCGATAACGCTTACGATTCCATTTGACGACTGGTAAGAGCCAAGAAGACAAGCCCGAACTGCCGGAGACCATCGAGGATATGCGCCGCAGCTTCTGTTGCTTTGCTTTTAATAGGGCCGACACATTGGTGCAGCGAAATACCAGCTTACTTCGATCGGGGGAAAGTTTTATGGCTTAATACAGACACGTGGCGTCGCCCGACGGCCAAAAGGCTTAGAGATCAATGACAGACGTGCTCTACGCCCGCGAATGCTATCGCAGATTTGTCGCGCTCAGTACGAAGGCGATCTACTCGCTTGGGAGATTTGTGCGCCATTCAGGAGACTAGAGTATGGCACATGAGGCTCACACTCTTCATATAGAAGCGCGCTACTGGACTATGCGCATTTGATAATCACCGCCGCCGGGCGCTAGAGCCTACAGAGTCCCGCAGACCGGCCCCGGCGCGCGCCGAGTGTGGCGTTCCCAGCCGGGTGCAGTCGGTTGCCAGTTGCCAAGTGAGCTGGGGTGCTCGGGTAGAGCGGGCCTTTAGGCCCGCGTCAAAGACTGAAATGAGATCGGAAGCCCCTTTAGGGGCGACACACGGAATCCGGCACATGTGCCGTGCCTACGGCACTCGGACTCCTGGCGACAACTGGACGCGGGCCTAAAGGCCCGCTCTACCCTCGAGCTCTTCAGCACAGGCTGCTCCAAGAGCGACGCGCGCATCAGCCGGTTACCGCCTGCGGCTCGATCTCCGTTTTCTTCGGCAGCAGAAGCCGGTCATAAATCCACAGCAACACCGCCGTCAGGACGCCCACTCCCGTGATGACCCACCACATCATTCCGGGCTGGTGTTTCACCTCGCCGTAGTGATGGATGAGAAAGCCGCCAAACTTCCCGCCGATCAGCGAGCCGATTCCCAAGGGCAGGAAGGCGAAGCCCATGTAGGTTCCCTGCTGTCCGCGAAGGCGCCAGGCGCGAGATGTATTCGTAATAGCGGGGCGATTGCGTGATTTCGCCGAGCGCAACCGCGACCAGGGTCAGGATGCACTCCGGTCACGGTAGGCCTGAAGAATCAGGATGAGCCATGCCAGCGCGGTCATCAGCGTGCCGAGGATGATGGCGCTGAAGGCCGGAATCTTCTGCGTGAGCAATGTTGATCGCCAGGGTGCAGGGCGATGACCATCAGCGGCCCGGTCACCAGCAGGAGTTCGGTGTCGGTGTGGGGATTGATGTAATCGTGAACATACAGCGGCAGGGTGATGAACTCCTGCCAGTAGACGATCCAGTAGCCGGTGAAGATCAGCAGAAACAGCATGAAGCGCGGATTGGTGATGACGGTCCAGAAATTTCTGGCGGCTTGCGAGAGGCTGGTGGTCTGCACTTCGTCGAGCGGCGCGGTTCGCGGAAGAACAGCAGCACGGCAATAAACATGAGGAAGACGCTCAGCGCGGCCACGCGAAAGACGTTCTCCACGCGCAGGCGCTGGTGCACGTACGACGCGACGTAAGGCCCGGCGGCGCCGCCGATGTTCACCAGCGTGTAGTAGATGGAGTAGCCGATGGAGCGAACGTTTTCCTTCGAGGCGCGCGCCGTGGTGCCGACCACGCTGGGCTTGACCAGCGCGACACCCAGCGCCGGGAGAGCCAGCACAAACGTCACCAGGACAACCAGCGGCACGGTGTCGCGAATGGGCGCGAGCCAGGGCGCGCCCAGCGATCCCAACAGGAAGTAGGAGCAGCTCAGGATCAGGTAGGCGAGGGAAAGGGCGCGGCGAAAGCCCATCCGGTCAGCAACGGTTCCGCCGAACACCGCCAGAAACCACACCAGTCCGCCGAAGAATCCGGTGAGCGTGCTCGCCTGCTCGGTTGGGAAATGCAGCGCTTCGTGGAGATAGCGCGCCAGCGACGCGAACGCGGCGTAGTAGGAAAGCCGCTCAAACAGCTCGCTGATGTTGGCGACCCAGAAGGGACGCTCGAAGCCGGTGCGAATGTCGTGCCACCGCTGCGCAAAGCTCAATATGTCTCCTCATGGAGCTAGTTGCCAGTAGCCAGTTGTCAGTAGCCAGTTGTCAGTAGCCAGTAGCCAGTAGCCAGTATGTTTTCATGCACGCCTGAGGGTGGGACTCCACCACTCGAACCCTAACTCAGTGCTTCCCGCAGCCGATCTTCCACCTGCGCGGCCGACACGCCGCGAGACGCGAATGACTTTGTTTCGGCTGCTTTCCCCGGCGGCTATCGTAACCGACGAACGCGGCACATTCAAAACTTCGGCGAGAAAAGCTATGCAGGCTTCGTTGGCGCGGCCCTCGACCGGAGGCGCGGTGAGCGCCACCTTCAGCGCATCGCCGACTTCGCCGGTGATGGCATTCTTCTTCGCGCGGGGATGGACCTTGACCTGAAAGGTCGCGCCCGATGGCGTGTCGCGGATGGGAATCATGTGCGCGTGCCAAAAATCGCGGTGCCGAGACGCACGCAGGTCGAGCCTTCCTCGATGGCGACTTCGAAGTCGTGCGACATGCCCATGGAGAGAACATCGAGCTTGACCGCCGGCAGATTGCGCGCGGCCAGCCCGTCGCGCAGTTCGCGCAGCTGGCGGAAGTAGGGCCGTGCACCTTCGGGATCTTCGGTGAAGGGCGGCACGGTCATCAGCCCGCGGATGCGGAGGTGCTTCCACTCGGGAGCGGCGGCGAGAATGTTTTCCAGTTCAGGCGAATCGGGCGCGATGCCGCTCTTGGCCGCTTCGCCGCCGACGTTGATCTCGATGAGCACGTCGAGCGTCTTGCCCAGCTTTTCGGCGGCGGCGTTCAGGCGTTCGGCAAGCTTGACGGAGTCGAGAGAATCAATCGCGTGGAATATTTCCGCCGCTTTGCCGGCCTTGTTGGATTGCAGGTGGCCGATCATGTGGAACTCGGCGTCGCGCAAATCGGACAGAGCCGCCGACCTTCTCGGCGAATTCCTGAACGCGATTTTCGCCGAACAGGCGCTGGCCGGCTTCGTAGGCTTCGATGATGCTTTCGGCGGGAAATGTTTTTGTCACCGCCATCAGCGCGACGTCGTCGGGATTGCGGCCCGCGCCGCCGAGCCGCGCGCGCGATGCGGTCGTGGATGGCGGAGAGGTTGGAGGCGATGGTCATATGGTTGCCTGAGCAATTCGAGCATAAAGCGAGAATCACCCCGAGCTCCTCGCTACGCTCGATCGACTCGGGACTGACAATCCGCAAAATAAAGTGCCTAGCGACTGAAGCCGCACGGCATTGTCTACGGCGTGCCTGAACGCGTGCCTCTCGTGGTTCGAACGTTGCCGGCTCTCTACATAATCGCCGTCGGCGGCGCAGGTTCATCGGGACGGCCGGCGTTCGCCAGCGGCACGCGCACCATCACAACCGCCAGAATCGCGAGCACGATAAAGCCTGATATCCAGTGGGGATGATGGAAGATCACTGGCAGCGGCCATTGTCTTGTACTTGAAGACCGCAATCACAATCCCCATGAGCGCCTCGCCGGCAATAAATCCCGAAGCGGTGAGCACACCGGCATTTTCGACCCGGGCCTTCTGAGCGTCGTTGAAGTTCTTGCTGTCGCGCATCTTGTCGGTGAGCCAGCGGATCATCCCGCCGAGGAAGATGGCGAACGTCGTTTCCAGCGGCAGATACATGCCGACGGCGAAGAGCATGGGGCTGCGCACTTCCAGCATGATCAGCGCGAATCCCATCAGCACGCCAACGACGATCAGCGGCCACGCCATCTCGCCGCCGACGATGCCCTTAGCCAGCATCGCCATCAGTCCAGCCTGCGGCGCAGGAAGCTGACGATCGCCGAAGCCGATGCCGCCGCTGTTGATGTTGGCCTGGTTCAGCAGCATCAGCACGGGCAACAAGGCAGAAGCTGGCAACCGTGACGCCCATGAAGTCCCCGATTTGCATCTTGCTGGGAGTGCCGCCGAGAATGTGCCCAACCTTCAAGTCCTGGAGCATCTCGCCGGCGACGGCCGACGACACGCAGACCACGGCCGCGACGCCCAGCACGGCGGCAACTCCACTCATTCCCGAGACGCCAATGATCACCATCAGCAGAGCGGAAATCACCAGCGTCGCCAGCGTCAAGCCGGAAATTGGATTGTTGGAGGAACCGATCAGGCCGACCAGGTTGCCGGAGACCGCGGCGAAGAAGAAGCCAACAATCATCATGACGATCGCGGCAACGATTCCGCCCCTCAGCACGCCGGCGTAGCTGGTATAGAGCGCGACCATGCAGACCAGCACCACCGCCAGTCCGCCAAAGACGATCTTGCCGTTCAGGTCGCGCTCGGTGCGCGCGGTGCTGGCGTGCGCCGCAGCCGATTTCTTCAGGTCGGAAACTGCGCGTGCCATGCCTGAGCCCAGGCTCTTTCGCATACGAAAGAGCGTGTAGCAAGCGCCGACGAGCATGCCGCCGACCGCGATCGGCCGCACGATGAAACTCCACACCGCAGCAGCCTGGCCTGCCCAGAAGGCGTCGTCGGGAATCGCCGTGCCGGCGGGAGCGAATTCAGCCACCAGCCTCGGTCCGCCGAGAAAGAGAATCAGCGGGACCAGCAGGCCCCACGCGATAACGCCGCCGGCAAAGTTTAGCGATGCCAGACGCGGGCCGATGATGTATCCCACGCCGAGATACGCGGGACTGATGGCCGGAGCCGAAACCGAGGTCACCGCACCGGCGGTCAGTTTTGGCGCAGTCGCCGAGCGTCCCATGCGCACAAAACTCTTTCCCAATTGACCGACACTGACGATGAAATCCCTGCTGGGGCTGAACAGACTGAACTGGCCCAGCAGGTATATCAGCGCCGCCGAAGCCCATATTCGAGAAGAGAATCTTTGCGGCCTTGCTGCCTTGCTGTCCGGCTTTGTGGATCTCCGATGCTGCTACCGACTCGGGAAATGGAAGGTCAGGGTCTTCGACCATCACGCGACGCAGCAATGTGACGAAACAGAATGCCGAGCACTCCGCCCACCAGCATCAGCAACGAAGACTTGAGGTACGCATGTTCGAAATCGAAGACCGGCCATGCGCCGGAAATCACGAAAGCCGGAATGGTGAAGATGGCACCGGCGGCGACCGACTCTCCGATGGAGCCGACGGTCCGCGTGATGTTTTCTTCGAGCAGCGAGCCTCGCATCAGGCGCAGCAGTGCCATGCCGATGACGGCCGCGGGATAGGTGGCGGCGATGGTCATGCCGGCGCGCAGGCCGAGATAGGCGTTGGCCGCGCCCAGAATGACGGTCAGAACCAGTCCCAGCAGCACGGCCCGAAGTGTGAACTCCGGCATGTCTGTGTTGTCAGGAACGTAAGAGCGGAACTTCTTGGGTGCTGAGGTAACGGTCGTACTCATGTAAGAGGCCTCGGAACACGCGCGAATGGGCGACGGCGCAAGTTAGCATGTTCGCGCCATCTTGTTACAAGTGCGGGCGGGCCCCCAGCTTCAATAGGCTTGCGCGACATGTCGATGAAATGAGGGTGATTGCTGGTGAAATAGGTGCCGGGTGCCCCACTCATTCGCGGTTTTCGAATGAGTGGGTTCCATGAGTCACAGCGACCGGTACCTCCCATCACAGACGGAAAGATCTGATCGCGATACTTTCGGGGCATGACGAGAGGTCTGGAGCGCTGGTATGGTGGGCACGATCTACACTTCATAACCTGTAGTTGTTATCGGCGCCGTCCAGAGCTTGGCAGCGGCGAGCGCCGTACTCTGTTCCTGCGTGTGTTGGAGCGCGCCCGGCAAAAGTATCGGTCGTCGTGGTCGGTTACGTGGTGATGCCCGAGCATTTCACTTCTGATAACCGAGCCGGAAGTGGGGAATCCTTCCGTGGTGACGAAAGTGGTGAAAGAGCGATTCACAAAGTTGCTTCACCACGACGGCATCCGCACGGGTCGGATCTGGCAAAAGCGTTTCTACGACTTCAACGTGTGCAGTACGGAAAAGCGCATCGAGAAGCTGCGCTATATGCATCGCAATCCTGTCAAGCGCGGTGTGGTGACAGCTCCTGAAGAGTGGAAATGGAGTAGCTTTCGGACCTATGCTTGCGGCGAAGAGGGCTTGGTAAAGGTCAACTGTCAGGAGTGGCCGTTGAGGGTAACGTATTCCGCTTCGCGATCCCACTCATTCGAAAACCGCGAATGAGCGGGGCACCCCTGCGGTCTCATTGACCTGCGATGGGTAGTCTGTGCACTATCCCAAGATTGCGTGGGTGATCGCCCGCCACCACGGAGGATTGATGCGCCACAGGTAGATCGCGAGGTTTTGGCCGACGATCAACGCTGGCAGCGCATAGAGATACACCTTATGCACACGCCCATCCACAACAACATCGCGCAGGACGCCGAGCACGATCAGAAGATCCAGGCAAACAAAGAAGAGGCTATGGTTGAACAGGAAATCGAAGCGGCCTAAGGCTGCGTCCATGAGCCCGCAGGTCGCGACGAATACGAGGCGGCGATGGAATTCCGGTCTTTTCCTCCAATAGATGACCAGCGCAATCATCACGGCGAAGGCGATCATGTCGTAGAACGGGATCGCAATAAAAGAATCGACGCCGCTCTGATGGAGTCGAACGATGTCGAATCGGGTCATGACGATGGATGTGGCAATTCCCAGGGGAACCATCACCGTGGCTAGCCCGGCCCCAAACCAGCCTAAGGAGCGATGCCAGATCACTTGATGTACGCGGACCAACGTGGACTGGGCGATGAAGAAGACCACCCAGGTTGCGAATACGGCGCCGTGAATCCAGAGAAGCAAAGGCCTCGGCACCGCGGCGTGGAAGAGACTGGCGTTGATCGTACGGCTGAAGCCCCACACCACCAGCGCGGCGAACAGCAGCGACATGGAGAAATAGAAATACTTTTTCAGGAACCGTTTGAACTGGTTCTCCGCGGTCGTTCCTTTTTCCCGGACCGTTGCAGGCCCGACACGTTCTGCGGTAACGAAAGGGACAGGCATAAAGGATCCTTTATTTGCCGGACGCGGCCCTCCAAATCGTGACACAGTTTAGCCTAGATGGACCTCCAGGCGGCGCAAAATCCACGTATCACCAGCGACCTTGCGTGAAATCTTGGTGAAATCAGCCCGATGTACCCTTCCCGGCATTGCACGGCTGTCGCGAAGTTCATATACTGATGAGTCGCGGTGCTTCGGGACCGAAGGTAAGCCAACCAGCCACCATTCGGTACCCCGTGGCGCCGGCGACTAGCTAGGGTCAGTTTTTGCGTGACGGTTGTTCACGTAAGGGGTGTTGGAGGGTCATCTTCAGCAGTCGTGAGACGCTAGAACGAAAACGACGAGAGCAGCGCGCCGAGTTACGTGCCGTCCTCGTCGCGCCCTTGAAGACCCTCTCTTGCAGCATCTTCTCTGTCCTCTTCCCTTCTGATTGCAGACTCTGTCGTACTCCACTTAACAATATCTCGCGCGTTCCTGTCTGTACGGAATGTCTTGACGCCGTTCAACCGGTGCGCGCGCCGCAGTGCGTGGTGTGCGGCGACCGCCTGGCGGGCGCGCAATTGCTGATGGGCGACGGCCGTTGCGTCAATTGCCGCGACTTCGAGCCGGAATTTGCGCGTGCCGTGTCGTTCGCCGAATACGAAGGCGGCTTGCGCGGGCTTATCCATCTGCTGAAGTATGACGCCGTGCTTCCGGTTGCGCCGGTACTGGGCGGTATGCTGGCTGACGCGATCCGGGAATTGCTGCCTTCGTGCGGAGATTCGCTGCCCTTGGTGGTTCCGGTTCCGCTGCACAAGAGCAAGCGTGGCGATCGCGGATTCAATCAGGCGGAGCTGATCGCTCGCGCCGCGGTGAAGCGCTTACCGCAGCCGGTTGGAGCTGGCGACCGGAGCGCTGGTTCGCCAGCGCGCGACCATCTCGCAGGTGGGACTGACACGCGAACAGCGCGTCAGAGAATGTGCGCGATGCGTTTCGGGTGCGCGATCGCCGGCAGGTGCGCGGTCGCACCGTCATCCTGGTGGATGACGTGATGACGACGGGTACCACACTGTCAGAGTGCGCGCGTGTCCTGAAGCATTCTGGCGCGGAGAAAGTTTTGGCAGCGACCGTGGCGCGGGCCTTCCAGAGCGCCTCGCACGATGTCGCCAATCATGCGGAACGCGAACCCGGTGTTCAGGCAGAAGAGGAGGCACACGAAGCGGTGGCAGTGGCCGCTTCGGTCTAACGCGTATGTCGAGTTTGGCCCATAGCGCAGCGTCCAGATACGGCAAGTCCCTTGGCCGGTTGCATGCATCATGCCCGCGTGGCCGGCGATGAACCGCCGCAGTGGGCGGCGATGCACGCCCCGGTGCTGGTGTTGAACGCGTCCTACGAACCCATCAATGTGTGCGCCGCCCGTCGCGCCGTCATCCTGGTGCTGAAGGGCGTGGCCATGATGGAGGAGGCCAACGGGCACTATCTGCACGCCGCCCGTCTCGCCATGCACGTGCCCTCGGTCATTCGCCTGCTGGAGTACCGCCGCATCCCGCACCAGACGCGCGCCCTGTCGCGCAAGAACATCCTGCTGCGCGACCGCAACACCTGCCAGTACTGCGGCAAGATTCTGGCGGCCGGGGAATTGACGCTCGACCATGTGATCCCGCGCTCGCGCGGCGGGGCCTCGACCTGGGAGAATCTGGTTGCCTGCTGCCACAACTGCAATCGCAGGAAGGGCAATCTGCTGCCCCACGAATCCAACATGAAGCTGATGCGCGAGCCGCGCGCCTTCAATCTGCACACCAGCCGGCACATCATGCGCATGATGGGCCGCTCCGACTCGAAGTGGCAAAAGTACCTGTTCTACTGAGGTACGCCGGGTTAAAACAACCGGTCGCCGCTACGCGGCTATTTTCCACTGCGGGCTCGGCGCTCGCCGTCGCTGTTGCGCGGCTGGTTCGGCCGCTCGTCATGCCCACCGCAAGTTCCCGCTTGACCAGTGCTAGGATGGCCTGGTCGCTGCGAGCTGAAGCCGGAGCTGCAACGGAGGCGGCCTGAACGGCACCGAAGGGCGACTGTTCAGAGTTTCCCTAGCGCGGCTCGCAAGCGCCGCTTCGCGGCTGATTCGGTTGCCGCACCCTCACGAATTGCGATCATAGTTCGCAGCGACGCCCTCTAGGCCCGAACAGCGACGCTCAAGCTTGCTTCGGCGGCGGCGCCTGCTGTGCTCCGCCAGGCTGCTGCGTTCCCGCCGGCGGCTGACCCTTTGTGACTTCCTGCCCTTCGTAGGTGATCTTCACGTTGGAACCGAAACGCTTGTAGTTGGAGTACTTCACAACTTGCCGGACGTGAACATCGCCGGTGGAAAAGTGCAGTTCGTCATCCACCTTGGTATAAACCGGAAACCAGTATTTTCCGTCGATTTGCTGCCGCCAGGTGGTGAAGTTGGGAAACAGGTTTTCCTGTCCGCCTTTGTGCTTGCCGACGCCGAGGTCGGGCACATTCTTGCCGTAGCTCTTCACGATCTGGAAGTCGTGGTCATCCACCCAGATGCGGCCCTGGAAATATCGCCGGTTCTTGTCGATCTGCTTAGGCGCGATGTCGAATACATAGGTCCCCAGTTCGTCTTCCTTCTGCTTGCCGACATAGAGAATCTGGTACTCGGGGATCTCGTCGCTGGTGAGCACAAAAGGCATGCGATGGTTGATGTCGTCAAAGTCCTCGCGCGTCATCTGGATGCGTTGCAGGCTGGACTGGGGCGCAAAAACAACCTCGTCGAGGCGCTTGCCCTTGTCGTCAAACAGGATGTCGTCAACCTGCTTGTACTCGCCATCCACGGTATCGCCGTCGAGCGTCTGCACGGTGACCGACTGCCGGTAGGTGTACTGCTCGCGCGCAATCTTGAACTGCTTTTCTTTGGCGGCGAATTTCTGGATGATCTCGTCGACCGTCAGGGGCGGGGTCGGCTGCGAAGGATCGAGCGGGCCCTCACCGCGGTCGCTGGCCAGCGCCGGAAGCGCCAGGCACAGACGTCAACAGGAACAGCGAAAACGTCGATGAACTTCGGGGATGCCGATTGATACTTCATTAGGGTGGTCCTTGTGACTATTGTATTCGATGTGGTGGAACGTACTCGATATTCGTGTGAAGGGGCATGGTCAGCCGTCGAGCTTGATGTAACGGCTTAGCCACTACTTCATTTTCTTGAGAACCCGAATTCAGGGGTGGTGTGCGCGAGACCCTGCCGTCCCTACGGGACTCGGAGTTCCATCTCGCACGACTGACCCCCGTAGGGGCGGCGCAGAAAGAGTGCGGTGTGTCGATACCTCCGGCACTCGGGTCACTGAGCCACTCGAACGCGGTGCGCCTGACAGCGACGCTTCTGTACCCTAGCGCTCGTCGCAGATCAAAATCCGGCAGCGCTCTGGTTTCGCCGATTCGTGCCGGTGATTTAGACTAGCCAGTTTCTTAGACGCACATCTTGCTGCTTGGTTTGCGTCCGGAGGCGTCATGCTACGTCGCATCTGTCTCCTGCTGTTCTGCTGCTCTCTCTGCGGTTTCGCGCAAAGCAAGCGCCCGTTCACCTTTGAAGACATGATGCAGCTCAAGCGCATCGGCGAGCCGATCGTGTCTCCCGATGGCAAATGGGTGGGCTTTTCCGCGGTGGACGTAAATCTCGATGCCAACACCCGCAACGCCGCACCTGTGGATCGTTGCCCATCGCGGGCGGCGAGGCGCGCCGGCTGACTCCGCCACCGGCACCGGCGAGGACCGCGTTCGCTTCTCGCCCGATGGCAAGCGCGTCCTGTTCGAGTCGTCGCGCGATGGTGGTTCCCAAATCTGGGTGCAGGACTTCGACTCCTCGACCGGCACGCTCGACGGGCGAACCCCGCAAGGTGACGACCATCTCAACCGAGGCTTCCGGCGGGCTGTGGTCGCCGGACGGCAAGAGCATTCTGTTCGTCTCCGAAGTCTATCCGGATTGCAAAGACGATGCCTGCAATAAGCAACGCGACGATGAGCAGGCCAAGTCGAAGGTGAAGGCGAAGATCTTTACGCAGCTCATGTTCCGCCACTGGAACCATTACTTCGACGGCAAGTACAGTCACTTGTTTCTGGTCTCCGCGGATGGCGGTGTGGCGCGCGATCTGACGCCCGGCGCCCACGAGGTGCCGCCCTTCAGCCTCGGCGGTCAGGACCAGTACTCGTTCTCGCCCGATGGCAAGGAAGTCGCCTACACCAGCAACCTTGACGAGGTACAGGCGCTCAGCACCAACAGCGACGTCTTCACGGTACCGGTGACGGGCGGAGCGGCAAAGAAAATCACCACCAATCCGGGTAGCGACTCCACGCCGATGTACTCGCCCGATGGCAAGTACATCGCCTATCGCTCGCAGCTTCGCGGCGGATATGAGAGCGACCGCTTTCGTCTGATGCTGTACGAGCGCGCAACCGGCAAAATCACCGACCTCACCCCGAACTTCGATCGCTGGGTCGATTCCATGGTGTGGTCGCCGGACTCGAAGACCATCTACTTCACCGCCGAGAACGAAGGCGAGGCGCCGATCTATGCGCTGAACGTGACCGCGCCGAATGCGTGGCCGCAGGAGCTGGTCGCCGGTTTCAACGACAGTCCGATGCCCACGCCGGACGGCAAGGCCCTGGTCTTCGATCGCATGTCGGTCGCTGCGCCGAACGAGATCTATAGCGCGCCATTGTTGTTCCCGCAGTGCCGGATGGCCGTTCCGCCGAACGCTTACGCATTCCGGAGTGTTTGCTCTCGAAGGCCCAGCCTCTGACCACGCTCAACCAAGCCGTGCTGTCGAAGGTCCAGATGCAGCCGCTGGAGAATTTCTGGTTTGCCGGCGCGGCTGAAAGAAAAAGTCCAGGGCTTCCTGGTCAAGCCACCGGACTTCGACGCCAGCAAGAAGTATCCGGTGAAGTTCCTCATCCATGGCGGGCCGCAAGGCGCTTGGGGCGACGACTGGTCGTATCGCTGGAACCCCGAGCTGTTCGCGGCCAGCGGCTACGTGGTCATCATGGTGAACTTCCACGGCTCGACCGGCTACGGGCAGAAGTTCATCGACGCCATCAACGGCAACTGGGGCGGCGCTCCATTCCAGGACCTGATGCTGGGTCTCGACTATGCCGAGAAGACTTATCCCTTCGTGGACAAAGAGCCGCGAATGCGCGCTGGGCGCCAGCTACGGCGGATATGCGATCGATTGGATCGAAGGCCACACCACTCGCTTCAAGTGCCTGGTGTCGCACGACGGCATGTTCAACACCGAGTCGGCCTACGGCACCACGGAAGAGCTGTGGTTCAACGAGTGGGAGTTCAAAGGGCACGCCGTGGACCAACCGCGAGATGTACCGCAAGTGGTCGCCGCATCTCTCGGCCACCAACTTCAAGACGCCGCTGTTGGTCGTGCACGGCCAGCTCGACTACCGCCTCGATGTCTCCGAGGGCTTCCAGTTGTTCACCACCTTGCAGCGGCTGAAGATTCCCTCCAAGATGCTGTACTTCCCTGATGAGGGTCACTGGGTATTGAAGCCCCAGAACAGCCGTCTCTGGTACCAGACGGTGAATGATTGGGTGGATCAGTGGACGAAGGCTGCGAAATAACCTCACTCTGAGATGTTGAGGTATTTACAGAGTCGAAATACTTAAAGGCACCGTGGCAAAAAAGACGTGCATCTAAGGGCTGGGCTTGAGAAGCTCGAAAGGAAGTCCTGATGAGCACGAACTACCTTGTCATCATTGCGATTGGCATAGGCATCGTCGCGGGATTGCGTACCTTCACCGCGCCCGCCGCTGTGAGCTGGGCGGCGCACCTGGGATGGATCAACCTGCACGGCACGCCGCTGGCGTTCATGGGCCCGACGATCACCGTGGGGATCGTCACCCTGCTGGCGTTGGTGGAGTACGTCACCGATCAGTTGCCCTCGACCCCGGCGCGAACCGTCCCTATGCAGTTCATCGCACGCCTCATCATGGGAGGTTTCTCCGGCGCTTGCATCTACGTGTCGGCCAGCCAGTCCTTGCTGATCGGAGTGATGCTGGGCGCGATTGGCGTTGTGATCGGCACCTACGGTGGTTATCACATCCGCAAGGCGCTGGTTAGCGGTCTCAAGGTGAAGGACATTTTCATCGCTATCCCCGAAGACCTGGTTGCAATCGGTCTGGCGTACTGCGCTCGTGTCCCCGCGATGACCATGAAGAAATACGACGCGATCATCATCGGAAGCGGGCAGGGCGGGAATCCGATGGCCGCTTCGCTGGCCGACCAGGGATGGACGGTCGCCATTATCGAGAAAGAACACCTGGGCGGCACCTGCATCAACACCGGCTGCACGCCAACCAAGACCATGGTCCATCGCGCGCTGGTGGCCCACTACGCCCGCAACGCCGCACGCTGGGGAGTCGTAACGCACGACGTCAGCGTGGACCTGCCAAACATCGTCGCGCAGAAGAACAAGATCGTGCAGTGGAAGCGCGACGGCCAGCAGACGTCCATCGATAAGCGGCCGAACCTGCATCTCTACTGGGGAGTGGCGCAGTTCACCGGACCGCACGAGCTCAAGGTCGGCGACGCAGATCGCTAGAGAGCGAGCGCATCTTCATCAACACCGGCGCGCGTGCCGTGATTCCGTCCGATTCCGGGCCTGGACCGGCGTGGGCTATCTGACCAACGAAACCATCATGGAGTTGACCGAGGTGCCGGAGCATCTGGTCGTTCTGGGCGGCGGATACATTGGCCTGGAATTCGGACAGATGTTTTCCCGCTTCGGCAGCCGGGTGACCGTGATCCAGAGCAACGACCAGATCGTTCCGCGCGAAGATCCCGAGGTGGCGGCTGAGTTGCAGCGGGCGCTTGAGGCGGAGGGCATTCGGTTCCTGCTCAGCGCTCGAACACACGAGAGCGGAACGCACAGGACAGCACAAGTCGTTCTCACCGTGGAGCAGCACGGGCGGCAGCTTCGACCGTGACGCGGCTCACATCTTCTGGTGGCGACCGGACGCCGTCGCCAACACCGAGGACCTGCACTTGGACAAAGCCGGCATCGCCACCAACAAGGACGGCACGGTCCAGGTCAACGACAAGCTCGAAACCAATGTGCCGGGCATCTGGGCGCTCGGTGATGTGAAGGGCGGGCCTGCCTTCACTCACATCTCCTACAACGATTTCCAGATCGTTTACGCCAACCTGATCGAAGGCAAGAACCTCACGATTGACCACCGCATTGTGCCTTATTGCGTGTTCACCGATCCGCAGTTGGGCGGCGCAGGTTTGACCGAGAAGGAGGCGCGCGCCAAAGGATACAAGCTGAAGATTGGTACTGTGCCCATGTCGGTGGTGGCGCGAGCTTACGAACGCGACGAAACCGCCGGGCTGATGAAGATCATTGTGGACGCCAGCAACGATCGCATCCTGGGCGCGACCATTCTGTCCGGCGACGGAGGCGAGACGGTCCACATCCTTTACACGCTGATGCTGGCCGATCTTCCTTACACGCTGCTGAAGGGCGCGGTGTACATCCATCCCACGTGGGCGGAAGGATTGTTCTTCCTGCTGGATGCGGTCAAGCCGGTTGACGCGTGACCTTTCCATCCCTACGCCGCCTCGACAAACATTGACCCGTGACCGCTGTCACCGACATCTCTCTCGATAGTTGTTACATTACGAATCAGCACAGCAGGGCCCTACTGGCAGCTGGCAGACTAACCCAGGTTTGATTGGCCACCAGCCGCACCGCGCCATATTCGTCGTACTGCGTGTGTTCAACATCTGCTACCAGACCGCAATGCGTGACAAACGACGTTTAGGGTGGAACTCCTCCGGCGGCTCCAGACCACCCAGGTGAGTGAGAGAGATGCGCCTACGTTCGACGTATCGGGACTATCGCCGCTTTATCGATAACTCTGCTATTACTGGCCGTTCCCGGGTTAAACCAAGCCGTTGACGACGCCATCCCATCCGGCAATAGCCCGTCCGCCCCTTATCTACGGCGGAGCCTGGTCAGCATGGGCGTGCTTTTCCTCGACTGAGCCTGGGTGGCGGCCGCCAACTCGAATATGCCGGCATGTTTTCTTCTGACGCAAAGTTTCGAGCGCCATCCAAGTTCGCCCGTTTCCTGGAAGCCATCGGAGCGGAACCCTCCCCAGCTCGACCTACGTGGCAGCGCGAGGTCCCCCCGGAGATGCTTCATACCGACCAACGATTCGTCGAGCATTTTGTGCCACCGGCCCACGCCACTGCCTTGCCGGACGCGCATACCCCGCTGGGAAATGCTCGCGATGCCGTGGTCAGATTCGCCTACGGCCGACCCAGCCTGCTGCAGGCGCCGCAACACGTGACTACCGACTCCCGGCAGCGCGCCATCGTTAGCGATCCGGGCATCCCCGCCGTGCATATACTCGACCCCAAAGGCAAGAGCTCCTTCAGTATCCTGGGCGGGCAGAATCACCTGCTCCAGCTTGGGAGCGGCGTTGCCGTCGATGGGGAAGACAATATTTACGTGGCTGATTCCCAGCAGGGCATGGTTTTGGTCTACGACCAGGATGGACGGTTCGTGCGCTATATCGGAAACATCCAGGGCGAAAACATGTACCAGCGTCCGACGGGGATTGCCATTGACCGCAAGGCAGGCCACTTATATCTCGCCGACACCCCTCGCCATCTTGTTCTGATGCTTGACCTGGAGGGGAACGTTCTGAAGACGGTGGGAAAACAGTGGGCAGAAGCCGGCCCGGGAGAATTGAAAATCCGGCCCGACACCGGCCCGCGGCAATTCAACGGTCCGACAGAGATTGCGGTGGACGATCATAGAGTGTTTGTTTTGGATTCGGGTGGAACTCGGGTTCAGATCATGGACTTGGAGTGCAACCTGCTTGGAGGTTTTAGCGGTCCTGAATGTTCCCTACCACGAGGCTGACAGAGGAAACGGACTGGCGATCGATCAGGACGGCAACATCTATGTGTCGTATGTCGGTACTTCCGAGATTCGGGTGTACAACCCAAAGGGAACGTTATTGGCCACCTTCGGGCAAGCCGGTCCCAGAACCGGGCGAGTTTAGCGCACCGCAGGGTCTGTGGGTCGATTCGAGAAACCGCATCTATGTCGCCGATACCGCGAACATTCGCGTCCAACTCTTCCAACTAACCGTGCACTAAACGCGGTCGAACCGAGCTGGGGCCCTACTGCGCGCGGCTGGCTTTGCCTTCCATGACCGTGGCCCATCCGCCGCCGGGCGTGGCCACTTCCTGTTTGAAGGTGTAGGAATCGGGCGTGACGGTGGTGATGGTGTAGCGCGCCTGGGTGACGACGCCATTCATTTTCTGCTCCGACGTCCAGGTCCAGGTGTTGCCCTGGAGTTTGCCGGTGGCCATCTGGTGTTCGCCGAGGCTGTTGTAAACGTTGTAGGTGTAGAGCCCGTCCTCGGGGTTGTAGCCCATGACACGAACACTGTTGATGGGCCCCATGAGGCGACTTCATCGAGGTGCGGGTCTCGAGGAAGAAGCCGTTGCTGACCCACTCGCCGGTTTCGGTCAGGCTGAAGGGCGCGGATTGCCCTTCGGGCTGAGCCTCATCATGCCCTCAGCCGTCCAGTTGCCGGCGAAGTAGCCCATGCGCTGGTGCTGCGGGGTGGGCGTGGGCATTTGTGGCTGTTGCGCAACGGCCCATGATCCTACGATCAGGCAGACAGTCAGTGCTGATGTGACGAATCTCATAAATCGTGTCGCCGCTCCGCGGCTCAGGTTATTTTCCGCTCTGACCCCGGGCTCACGCCCGGGGCTAACGCAAATGCCGCCGCTGCGCGGCTAGTCTCCTGCCGACCTCTCCATCGAGCGCATCGCCAACGTGATTCCGGTCACCTATGTGATCTCGATCACGCTGCCGCCGGCTGACTCACGTATTTCTTTCGTGCGCTCGATTACACGCTGGGTGAATGCGAACAGCGACTTGGCATGGGGAGACTGGTCGCCCTCGAGCACGATCGGCTGGCCGGTGTCACCGCCTTTGCGGATGTCGGGATCGAGTTCGATGCTGCCCAGGAACGGGACACCGAACTGGGTCGCAGTGCGCTCGCCGCCGCCCTTGGAGAAGATGTCGATCTCGTGTTGGCAGTGCGGGCAGACGAAAAAGCTCATGTTCTCCACGATGCCGAGGATGTCGACCTTCACCTGGCGAAACATCTCGATGGCCTTGCGCGCGTCCTGGAGCGAGACGTCGCTGGGCGTGGTGACGACGATCGCGCCGGTCACCGGCACGGTCTGCACCAGGGAGATCACGACGTCGCCCGTGCCCGGCGGCAAATCGATGATGAGGTAGTCGAGCTGTCCCCACTCCACCTGCCCGAGAAATTGCTTCATGACGGAGTGCAGCATCGGGCCGCGCCACACCAGCGGCTTGTCGCCCGGGCTCAGGAAGCCGACCGAGATGACCTTCAGGCCGTAACGCTCGGGCGGCAGAATGCGGTCCTCGCCGATCATGGTGGGAGCCATGGTGGTGCCGAGCATCAGCGGAACGTTGGGGCCGTAAACGTCGGCATCAAGCAGTCCGACTTTGTGGCCCATGCGCGCCAGCGCGATGGACAGATTTACCGCCAGTGTGGTTTTGCCGACGCCGCCTTTACCCGAGCCGACGGCGATGATGCTGTCCACTCCGGGAAGCGGTTGCGGTCCGGCCTGCTGCTGGCCGGGCATTGGTGCATGCTGATGACTCACGTGTAGTCCTGGTGTGGCTGGAATGAAGTGCGCAAACGATGATTATACCGCTGCGCGAGGGGAAAGCTCAGGACAGGCTTTGTAATAAGGTCGATCGCCGATTGTTCCACGTGACCGCCAGCGCAAGCCAGCGCGAGCGGGACGAAACGCTGTTCTGACGCGGTTGACTTGCCTGCCGGAAAGCGAAACTTATAGGCTCGAACAGCTATCAGATAGGCAGGAGCGAGCATGAAGATCGCAAACGATGTAACCGAGCTGATCGGTACATACTCCGCTGGTGCGCCTTAACAAGGTGACTGCGGGGGCGAAGGCCACCGTCGTGGCCAAGCTGGAGAGCCAGAACCCGTGCAGCAGCGTGAAGGACCGCATCGGCGTCAGCATGATCGAGGAAGCCGAGCGCGCGGGGAAAATCCGCCCCGGCCACACGGTGCTGATCGAGCCCACCAGCGGCAATACCGGCATCGCACTGGCGTTCGTGGCCGCGGTGAAAGGCTACCGGCTCATTCTGACCATGCCCGACACCATGAGCCTGGAGCGCCGTGTGCTGCTGAAGGCCTTCGGCGCGGACATCGTATTGACGCCGGGCGCGAAGGGCATGAAAGGCGCCATCGCCAAGGCCGACGAGCTCCTGGCCAACACCCCCAACGCTTACATGCTTCAGCAGTTCGACAATCCCGCCAATCCCAAAATCCACCTGGAAACCACTGGTCCGGAAATCTGGAATGACACCGACGGCAAAGTGGACATCCTGGTCTCCGGCGTCGGCACCGGTGGAACTCTGACCGGAGTGTGCGAGTACATCAAGCCGAAGAAGCCGTCGTTCAAGGCGATTGCCGTCGAGCCAGCGGAGAGTCCTGTCCTGTCCGGCGGACAGCCCGGCCCGCACAAGATCCAGGGCATCGGCGCGGGTTTTGTTCCCAGCATTCTGCGGACCGACTACATTGACGAGGTCATTCAGGTCTCGAGCGAGGACGCCATCGCGATGGCGCGCCGTCTGCCCCGCGAAGAAGGGTTGCTGGTCGGCATCTCATCGGGAGCTGCGGTGGTTGCCGCACTGCGCGTCGCCGAACGAGAGGAGAACGCCGGCAAGCTCATCGTGGTGGTAATTCCATCCTTTGGCGAGCGCTACCTGAGTAGCCTGCTGTTCGAGAAGCTTCGCACCGAGTCGATGGACATGGTGGCCGAGGGCGTCTAAGAAATGTTTTCCTACATGCGTGAAGACATCGCCGCAGTGCAGGACCGCGACCCAGCGGCGAGGTCTTCGCTGGAGGTCATACTGCTCTACTCCGGCCTGCACGCGCTGTGGGGCTACCGCTTCCACCACTGGCTATGGATTCACGGCTGGCAATTCCCTGCCCGGGCGCTTTCGCAAGCGGCGCGGCTCATCACCGGCATCGAGATCCATCCGGGCGCGCAGATCGGACGCCGCTTTTTCATCGATCACGGAATGGGAGTGGTCATCGGCGAGACCACAATCGTCGGCGATGACGTGACCCTCTACCAGGGCGTGACCCTCGGCGGCACCGGCAAGGAGAGTGGCAAGCGCCATCCGACGATCCGCAACAACGTCGTGGTCGGCGCGGGTGCGAAGATATTGGGCAATATCACCGTCGGCGAGAACTGCCGCATCGGTTCCGGGTCGGTGGTGTTGCGCGACGTACCGGACAACTCGACTGTCGTCGGAGTGCCCGGACACATTGTCTTTCGCGCCGGCAAGCGCGTGGTGATTACCGATCCCAAGCAGATTAACGATCCGCTCTCCGAGGCGCTCGCAGCCGTGGCAACGGAAGTGAAGGCACTAAAAGAAGAGGTGCGCCAGTTGCAGGGACGCGAGCTGTCCCCCAGCAACGGCGCCGACAAGCTGCAACAGGCGATCGAGATCGATTACCAGATTTAGGGCCGCTGTTCGCTCCTCGCCCCCTGGTGTTTGCTTGCCAGCAGACGCCGACGTTGCCGTCTTTTCTCGCCCCAGCGAGGTGCTGCAAACCATCGTAGGCGGCGTAGTTAGTTAGTCAGCCAGTACTCGTGACAGCAGCGAGAACAGTACTCCGCAACGTGATAACATTTTGGCCGTGCCCATCACCGACACTAGCCCCTCCGCACAGGCTCACCAGCTTCAAGTCCAGCGAGCGATGGGAGGAGAACGGCGACTGATCATGGCGCTGGAAATGAGCGTTTTTGCACGAGAACTGGCAATGGCACAAATACGGGAGCAGCATCCAGGGTGGTCGAACATCGAGGTGGCACGCGAGCTCATACGGCGGGCGTTCTGGCCGGGCCCAGTACCAGCGCGGCTGCGATGAGCGTTTCGGAAGTCTTCCAAAGGATCACTTCAGCGCTCGACCAGGCCGGCATCGCATACATGCTCGCCGGATCGTTTGCCAGCGCTTACTATGGCACTCCGCGGACGACGCAAGATATTGACCTCGTGATCGCAACAACCCCGGAACAGTTGCGGATGTTCGGCAAGCTTCTTCCCAGCGATGAATATTACGTGGACTTGGAAGCGGCCCTGGAAGCTCACAAGCGCCAGTCCTTGTTTAACGTCATTGACCTGGCAACCGGCTGGAAGATCGACCTGATCATCCGCAAGTCCCGCGCCTTCAGCCAGGAGGAGTTCGGCCGTCGCAAATTGGTCAACTTGCAGGATGTCGCTCTTTTTGTGGCGAGCGCTGAGGACGTTGTCGTCTCGAAGCTCGAATGGGCCAAACTGGCACAATCCCAGAGGCACATTGAAGACGTTGCGGGAATACTAAGAATGCGCTGGGACTCGCTGGATCGCGCCTACCTGGAGAAGTGGATTCTTGAGTTGGGTCTAATCGCAGAATGGAACACAGCTCGCCGCGCGGCTGGCATTCTTGAATGAGGCAGAGAAACCGACGTTCCAAGTCCTTCACTCGCCCAGAACAGGCAGATCACTCCTTCCCTGCACCGCGGTTCGCTGACGACCATCACCTCTCCTAGTGACCTCGGTCACTGCTATTGCGGCCATAGTGCGCGATGGTCATAGAGGAGAGTTAGATCCTCGTGTCTTCTATTTTTGTGCGTCCCCGAACCGCGCGACGCCGCCTGCCAGGCTTCCGCGGTCTCGGCGCATCCGTGCTGTTTCTCATCCTTCAACTTGGTTTCCCTGCGATCGCCTGGACTGCGACAGAGACACCTGCTCCCTCGGATGACGCCTTCTGGATCGTCGGCGTAGTTAGTTTCGTGCTGCTCAGTACCGTGGTTGCCATTTCTCGCGCTCGCATTAAAGCGGCGCGACGCGAGACGGCGCGGGCCCGTGAGCTGGCAGAACACCGGGAGTACGAACGCAATGTGGCGCAACAGGAACTGCTGCGCCGTCTGCAAGAAGAGCGCGAACTGGCCAAGGAGAAGATGCAGTTCGAGTCGCAGCTCTCCGAGTTTGAGAAGTACGCGTCGCTGGCCCAGCTTGCCCTGGGTGCAGCCCACGAGATCAACAATCCGCTGCTGGGAATCCTGTCGCACCTTGAACTGGAGTGGAAGGATGCCAACGAAGAACGCCGGACGGAGATCGAGCAATGCATCGAAGGCGCCAAGCGCATTTCGTCCGCGGTGCGCGGCCTGCTGGACTACGCGCGTCCCGGACCGCTGAAACTGAGCAAGGTCAATCTGCACCGGCTGGGAACTGACACCCTGAAGTTCCTGGAGCACCAACCGATGTTCCGGCAGATTGCATTACAGAACTGCATCCCGGTTGATTTGCCCGCCATCAGCGCTGACGCCAACCAGCTCTCGCAGATCTTGATGAACCTGCTGCTCAATGCCGCTGAGGCAACACCGCCCGGCGGGACCATCACCGTGCTCGCCGAAAAAGTGCGGTTTGCCGACCTGATCGAGCTGCGCGTGCGCGACACCGGATGTGGCATTCCGCCCGACATTCTGCCGCACGTCTTCGAGCCGTTCTTCACCACCAAGCGCGGCAAAGGCACGGGACTCGGATTGAGCATCACCCAGAATTACGTGCGCAGCCACGGCGGCGAGATTCAGGTGGAAAGCGTACCGAACTCAGGCACCACGGTTCGCGTTACCCTGCCGATGCAACAGGCCGGCAAGCCGGTGCCGCTGAGCGCGGAGGTCATCGTTTAACCATGGCATATTCCATCCTGATCGTTGACGACGAAGCGCTCACCCTGCGCACCATCGGACGCGCACTGGACGGTGAGGGCTTCGAAGTGTTTCTCGCCAACAACGGAGAGGAAGCGCTCAAGACCATCTCCGAAGAGCGCCCGGACCTGGCGCTGGTCGACGTGGTGCTGCCTGGCATCAACGGCATCGAGGTGCTGCGGCAGGCCAAGAAGATCTCGCCCAACACGGTGGTCGTCATGATGAGCGCCTATCACCTGGTGGAGCGCGCCGTGGAGGCGATGAAGCTGGGCGCTTACGACTACCTGATCAAGCCATTTCACATCTCGGACATGGTGCGCACCATCCAGCGCGCGACGGAGATGCTGGCGCTTTCGTGTGCGCGTGCACGATACCGTCCAACACGCCAAGGGACGGTACGATTTTGGACGCGTGGTGACGCAAAGCCCGGCCATGCGTGAAGTGCTGGAGATGGCGCGCAGTGCGGCCGAAAGCGATCACACCACCGTTTTGATCCAGGGCGAAAGCGGCACCGGCAAGGAGGTGCTGGCCAAAGCCATCCACTACAACAGCTCGCGGGCGCAGGCGCCGATGGTCAGTCTGAACTGTGCCGCGCTGCCCGACACCTTGCTGGAGAGCGAGCTGTTCGGCTACGAACCCGGCGCTTTTACCGACGCGCGCCGCCGCAAGGAAGGACTCATCGAGAAGGCCACCGGCGGAACGCTGTTCCTTGACGAGATCGGTAACACCTCTTTCAGCCTGCAAGCCAAGCTGCTGCGCGTTCTGGAAGAAGGAAACTTCATGCGCCTGGGAGGAACCAAGGCGATCCAAGTGGACGTCCGCATCATCACCGCGACCAACAAAGTATTGAAAGAAGCGGTCGCCAAAGGCGAGTTTCGCGAGGACCTCTACTACCGGCTCAACGTGCTGCCGCTCTTTATTCCACCACTGCGGGAGCGCCAGGAAGACATTCTGCCGCTGGCGCTCGATATCATGCAGCACTTCAACAAAGAGCTGAAGAAGAACTTCGCCGGCTTCACTCCCGCGGCGGCCGAGTTGCTGCAGAAGTATCCCTGGCCAGGAAACATTCGCGAGCTGCGCAACGTGATCGAGCGCACCATGATCCTCTCCAAGGAGAGCGAGGTTGACGAGGAGGCGCTGCCCGAAGAGCTTCGCGACTACCGTCCGGAGCCGCTTGCTGCCGAGGTGCTGACATCCTATGACGTTTCACCTACTGGCGATCAGTTTGTCAGCTTGCGGGAACTCGAAGACCGTTACATTGCAGAAGTGCTGAACGCAACCGGGCAGAACAAAACCCACGCCGCGCGCATTCTCGGCATCCATCCCACCTCGCTGCTGCGGCGGTTGAAGAAGACCCACGAACTGGTCTAGGCGGCTTTTGCAGCTACTGCAAAGTGCGACGCCTCTCCTGCAAAACGCAGTACTGCAAGCCTTCCCTAATCTGCACTGACTCGGCCAAACCCTTTAGAACTACCAGCCTTCTTTCGGGAGCGCGATTTGTACTCCACGTGCACTAGCAACAGTGCGTACGACCGCGACAGATGGCACAAATGCCGCGGGACAGAGTAAGGAGACTCCCGTGTCAATCTTATTCGTTCTGCTTACATTTCTTCTGATTCTCACCGTCATGTACTTTCGCCGTCCGCAGGAGTCGTCGAAGGCGGCTTCAGGTAGCGCCGTCCAAGACACTCGCCGCGCCCATCATGTTGCGAGGCGCCGGTTTCGAAGTTCCGCAAGGCTATTGCTTTCATCCCGGCCACACTTGGGTGCTGCGACGAAGGCCACCAGAACGCTCGTGTTGGCATTGACGCTTTCGCCGGAAATCTCTTCGGCAAGATCGACGCCATCGAGCTGGCCGCACTGAACCGCTGGGTCCGTCAGGGACAGAAGCTCTGCACGGTGAAGCGCGAAGGGCGCAGTATCGATCTGCTTTCTCCGGTCGAAGGCGTGCTCGTCTCGGTAAACCATGAAGTGCTGAAGAATCCGAACGTCATCGTCGAAGACCCCTACAAGAACGGATGGCTGTGCATCGTTAAGGCTCCCGAGTTGGCCATCAATGCCAAGAACCTTCTTCAGGGCACTGTGGTTGCGGCGTGGATGCAAAACAGCATCGCGCGCCTCGGGGCCAAGCTGCAGCAACTCACTCCCGCTCTGGCACAGGACGGCGGCCTGCCGATTAAGGGCCTGTTCTTCCAGGTTGACGCCAGCGTGCAGCAGCAACTGGCGCAGGAATTCTTCCTGACGTAGCGCAGACCAGACCAGCACCAAGCGAGGACGACAATGGCCAGCAAGAAAGCAATGCTCATCGATATCAAACGCTGCATCGGGTGCCTGAGCTGCGAGACCGCCTGCAAACAGCTCCACGGATTCAGCACTGACCCGGAACCTACACTCTCCGACACCGCCTTCACCGTAGTCGAGACCCGCGGCGACAAGTTCGTCCGCAAGATCTGCATGCACTGCGAAGATCCGGCCTGCGCTTCGGCCTGTCCGGTCGGCGCCATCAGCAAGTCGGCCCTTGGACCGGTGTTGTACAACGCCGACAAATGCATCGGCTGCCGCTACTGCATGTTGGCCTGTCCCTATTCGGTGCCACGTTACCAGTGGACCAAGCTCGCGCCCTTCGTCAAGAAGTGCGACTTGTGCTCCGACCGCATCAAGACGGGCGGACAGCCTGCCTGCACCGAAGCTTGTCCCACACAGGCCAGCGTTTTCGGCAATCGCGACGACTTGATCGCCGAAGCCTGGAAACGCATTCGCGGCGATTCCTCCTACGTGCCGCACATCTACGGCGTGGAAGAAGCAGGTGGCGGCAGCGTGCTGTTCGTCTCCGATGTTCCCTTCGAGAAACTCGGATTCAAGCCCGCGCCCGCCGGCAATCAGCCCATGCCAACTCTCACCGCCAGCGCGCTCGGCGATTCGCCCAAGGTCGTCATCATGGGCGGCACCATTCTCTCCGCGCTGTACTGGGTGACCCAGCGCCGCCGCGAAGTAGCGCTGGCCGAAGCCGAAGAAAAAGCTGTCATCGCCAAGATGAAAGACGAAAGGAGCTAGCCATGATTGCGCGAATCAAATCCGAGATTACGTTGTGGCGCGTCATTATAGCAGTCATATTCGTTACCGGTATTTATGCGACGTATCTGCGGTTCTTCGAGGGATTCCGGGCCAGCACCAACCTCAGCGACCAGATGCCTTGGGGCTTGTGGGTCGGTCTCGGAACGCTCTGCGGCATCGGCTTGTCGGCCGCGGGCTTCGGCATCAGCGCCGCCGTGTATCTGCTGGGCATGGAGCGTTACCGGCCAATCCTGCGCGCCTCCATTCTGATTTCGTTCCTCGGCTACATGACGGTCTGCGTCGGCTACTTGTACGAGATCGGTTTGCCGTGGCGCTTCTGGCATCCCATCGTGATGTGGAACCACAGCTCGGTGCTGTTCGACGTGTGCGTCTGCATCATGACCTACACTACGGTGCTGACCTTCGAGTTCGCGCCGGCAGTGATCGAGAAGCTGCCGTGGAAACGCCTGCGCGAGACCGTGTTGCACTTCCATCACAAGATCCTCGTCGGCGTTGTGCTGGCGGGCGTGCTGCTGTCGTCCATGCACCAGTCGTATCTCGGCGGTCTGTACCTGATCGCGCGCGGCAAGGTGCATCCGCTGTGGTACTCGCAATACATGCACGCCATGTTCTATCTCTCGGCGATTCCCGCCGGCCTGGCGCTCACCGTGATGGCCATCTATCTCAGCATGCGCTCGCTGAACGTGCGCGTCGACTTCAGCATCCTCAGCGATTGCGGCCGCATGATCCAGTTGCTGCTGATCGTGTTCGCCTTCTTCAAGGTGCTCGACCTGACGGCGAACCAAGCGCTTGGGGCTATGCCTTCCAGCGCACCAGCGAAGCGGGATACTTCTGGCTGGAGATGCTGCTGTTCCTGGCGATTCCCATCTTCCTGTTGAGCTTCGAGAGCGTGCGCTCCAATCCCGAGCGGCTGTACTGGAGCATGCGCAATTGTGGTCGCGGGATTCATGGTCGATCGGCTGAACGTCTCCATCAACTCGCTGCAATCGGCGATGGGAACGCACTACGTGCCGAAGTGGACGGAGCTGGCTTCGAGCGTGCTGGTGATTGCGGCGGGCGTGATCGCTTTCCGTTACGCCGTGATCTACCTCGACATACTGCCCAAGCTGCCCAAACAGACCGCAAGCCTTCACGCGCTGGATCTCGAATGGCGGACTGCCGGCGCAAGCCTGAAAAGGAGGAACAACCAGTCGGTAGTCCGAAGAAGGGCTTCGCGATGGCGCGAGGCCCTTTTCTGGTCATCTTCCCCTCGCCACAATCAACGTCATGTCGTCGGCCTGTTCGTCGGGACTGAACTGCTGCACTCGCGCTAAGAATGTCCTCCAGGATTTCGCTGGCTGATTGCTGCTGATACTTGCGAGCACCGCCATCAGACGCTCTTCGCCGAACTCTTCGACATCGCCGTCGTCGCTCTCTCCGGCTTCAGAAACGCCGTCGGTATAAATCACTAAAACATCGCCCGAGCGCCAGATCTGGTCTCCACCACGTTGCAGTCCCACTCTTCGAACAAGTCCCAACACGGTAGCCGTGGCGTTCAGCCGTTCGATAGTTCCATTCGCTCGCAGCAGCATCGGCGGATTGTGTCCGCAATTCACGTAACGCAAGCGACGCCCTTCGTCTTCGTAGACCGCGAAAAACGTGGTCGCATAGTGGGCGCTCTCGGTGTTCTTGAAGAACAGGCTGTTTACCGAGCGCATCAGTCGCGGAATATCTTCCAGTGCCAGCGCATACTGGCCGCGCAGGTTGGCTTGAAGATTCGCCATCAGCAGCGCCGCGGAAATTCCCTTGCCCGCGATGTCGGCCAGCACCAGCCCAAGCCGTCCCGAACCCAGATCGAGAAAGTCGTAGTAATCGCCGCCCACAGCGCGCGTCTGAATACATTTGCCGGCGCAGTCCAGCGTCTTGAGCGCGGGCGCTCCCTGCGGCAGCAGCCGGCTCTGCACCTGTCGCGCAATCTGCATTTCCTGCTCGGCGCGCCGCTCCGCCTCCATGCGCTCGGCCATCTTTTCGGCCAGCGTGATGCTGCGCATGGCAATGCCCGCCTGGCTCGCCACCGAAGCCAGCAAGCGCTTGTCGCTGGCGGAATACGACTCCTCCGAGAGCCGCGTGCCGAGCACCATTCCGCCCTGCAATTGTCCTTCGCCGGCGCCGCGAATCGGCACCAGACATTCCGGCTGGAGCGCCTCCAACTGCGTTCCCTGCGTTTCCTCCGGATTCAGCTCCAAGGGTCCGGTGAGCTCGGCCAGCATCGCAATAGCTTCCGCTTTGGGCGACAGGGTCATCGCCTCGGCCGGCGGATTTCCCGCGTAGGCGAAGAACTGTCCTGCGCCGTTGTCAAGATATACGAACATGGTTAGCGGATGCAGCGCATCGCGGATGTTCTGCTGCAACAGCTCGGCCAGCTCTTGGCGCGTGGTGACGGTCAGCGTCCTGGCGGCCAGCTCTTCCAGGATCTGCTGCGCGTCATAGGAGCTGCGGAAGAAGGCGCGGTCCAGCCGCGTGCGAACGCGGCGATGGACCTGGGTCGCGCCCGTGATCATCAGCACGCCAAAGGTGGCGCCAATGGGAATCGCGGCCTTCGAGCCGGCGGAGAAATAGCGCGAGAAAGCCTGCTCCGAACCAGAAGGTCAGGCCGACTGCAATCGCCAGAATCAGGAAAACGAATCCGCGCTCCACCACGAAGTAGCGCGCGCTGCGTTTCAGCAGCACGGGAATGTCCATCACGCGATGCTTCACCACCGCGTAGGCGAAGGAGAGAGGGAACAAGAGCAGCAGAATTACTTTGACGAAATTCACCCAAAAGGAAAACCCGACATGGAAAACTTCCTGCATGAGCGCGATAACTCCAGCGGGCGTGACTCCGACGATGGTCCCCCAGAAAATCACTTTCAGCTTGCGCCGGTCGTCCGTGTTGGAGGCGCTGAACAGATTGCACAGCAGAGAAATGAGCCCCAGAAAAATAGAGCCGTAAACCACGACGATTCGGACATTCTGGGCGACGCGATAAGACAATACCGCAGCGATAATCGGCAAGGCGACGGAATTGCCGTTTCGATAACCACCAAGGCCCAGGCAGAGACCGGTGAACACCAGCACCCACTTCAGCCAGGGAACCTTGCGGTCAATCGGCGAGCGCGTAGGAAACACCGCGAAGAAGAAATAAAAGAGTTCAGCCAGGACGCTGTTCCCCAGAGAACGGTAGGCGAGCAGGAAGTACTGAAGATGAGGGGGCGAGGCGGCAAATTGGCTGGGCAGGTCCGCGGCCGTGATAAAGGTTGCGAATACCAACGCCAGCAGCCACGCATTGCGGTCTTCCACTCGAAGAAACAGAACTGCGAGACCCACGACCGCGAAGAAAAGAGGATAGGACGACAGGATCTGCATCGCCACCGTACGGGCCGCTGTCCTGGTGTCGCCTAAACCTTCAATGGCGCGAAACACAGGAGTGATAACGCAGGGGTTGCGATTGTCCCGGCCGCTGCACGGTGAGAGTCACCGTGTCTCCGGGTTGCGAGTCCAGCCAGGTGCGATACAACAACTGGTCGCAGGCCGCTGCCGAAGCTCCGCCGCGTCCATTGATGGCAACGACCCGGTCATTCTTCTTCAGTCCAGCTTTTTCCGCGGGGCTGTTCTTGTACACGTTCGTGACTTCAAGCCATGCCGGAGCGGACTGGGTGTCAATCCCAATTTCGACTTGAACGGGACGCCGAACGAAGTAAATCCACGCCGCGCTGTAGAGAATGGTGAGCGCAGCGAACAGCACCGCAGCCGTGTACAGCAGTGGGCGATAATTGCGCTCGTGCGCAGTGTTCAAAATCTCCGAACTTTGGATTGTGGTGCTCATCTTCATTGCGCCGGAACAAGCTCAGTGTAGTCCAATCGCGGGAGCGGCAACTTCGCAATCAGTAATAACCACTTAGCATTTAGCTCTTGCGCCGTCCCCGGGGGACTCGGATTTGTTTTCTACGCTTCCCACCGCTGAAGCTGCTTTGAAAGCTGGGTAGACTATCCTCTTCCGCGCCCGAGGCGCTTGGGTTGCGGCAGGTTCCTCCACCAGATCAAGTCTTACATTGTGGGACGGTAGTTCGCCTCGCGGTGTACCGCAGACATTGCTGCCAGCTCGGGGTTGGCAGCGCTCCAGTCCCGTTTCGCGGGACGAAATAAGAAAGCCCACCGTTTCAACGGTGGGAAGACGTGATGATAACCTCTGAGTGCCGCGGGCACGGCACAGGAAAGATTTGCGGGAAATCTGGTGCCGTCCCCGGGGGACTCGGACTTGTTTTCTACGCTCCCACCGCTGAAAGCCTGCCCTGAGCGAAGTCGAATGGGCGGTGGGCTATCCTCTTCCGCGCCCGAGGCGCTCGGACTGCGGCAGAACGGCCGGCAACATCAAGAAACCAAGGTTGCGCCTGGTACAGCGAAAACTAAAACTTCGTGATCTCCGTAGTGAATGATCTTCGACAAACTAGGCCTTCCCTGCTGGCGCTTGTGCCGGGTGCGAGGGCGGGGCGTTCCGGGTGAAGGCTTTGATGAGGCCTTCGAGGAAACTGAAGAACACTTCTACGGCGTAGCCCACCAGGAAGGCGACGGCCAGGGGCGAGGCGGAGGCTTGCTGGGTGACATTGCCGAACAGTCCAATCACCGTGCCGCCGATGGCCGCGATCAGAAAACGGGCCGAGTTGGCGGCCGACGGGGTGAAGGTCCGGCTGGTCATTTGATCTTCGAAGCTGCGCAGCAGGTAGGCGCAGGTCCCCAGCAGGGCGTAGAGAATGGGGAGAATGCACGAGGTAAGCGCCCCATAAAAGGTTGCAATGTCGGTCAAAATGTTTTGCGCAAAATAGCGCACGTCCTGATAGGTTTCCGTCATGTGGTTCCCGGCCTCAGCAAGATTATCGGGCGTAAGCGGCACGGGGAGTTCAAACTTTGACTTCTGGTACTCGCCCATCTTGTACGGGCCCAGGGGGTTCTTTTCGGTACCGCTTCCTTCCGGACGCTCCAGGGGCAGCGGAACCTCCACGCGGGGAAACATGTACCGGTTCAACCTTTGGGCCCGGCCGAAAATCAGCCGCACGGTAGAGGCGTACTCCTGAAGGTCGGAAATTTTTTCGGTCAGGCCGACATCGGTCTGGGGAGCGGGGCCGAGTTCGGTACTGAGCTTGACCGCCAGGGCATTGGCTTTCACAATGTCGCCACTAATCTGCTGAGAGATGTTGGAGGTGACGAAGGTAGCGATGGAGGCGGGAATGATGACCGCGGACAGAAGGATGGCCCATACCAGATAGGTGCGCATCGTGGGGCGGGTCTCGGAATGATAGGCCTTGAGGCTGGCGGCGGTTACGGGTTTGAGACGGGCGGCGAGCTGGGTGAGCGCAAGCAGAAGTCTGGCGGCTATGTCTTCCGTCCATCCGTGGGGAAAAGCAGTCCTGGCCTGGAGGATGGCGGAGCGCGTGTCGGGGTCGATGTCAATGCCAATTTCGGCGGCATACTTCAGCAGGCGCTCGGCATCTTCCAGCGCTTCCTTGAAATACGCTGGCGGCTTTACGCCGTCTGGCAGTTGGGTGGATTCGTCATGCGCCATAGTCGTCGCCCTCCCCGGCACCGCAACGGTCTGACTGGTTGCGCGAGACGGCAATGATACCTTGCAGGGTGGGTGATTGCACGAGAATGTCGGGGCCTGTTGGCCTTGAAAGGGGCGCGCCTTCAGGCGCGCCGCAAAGCCGGCGAAACCCGGCTGGACTTTAGCCACTGCGGGAACTCGCTTCCCCGCCGACAAGATTCGAATCCCCTGAGGGGGCTAAAGCCCGGCGTTAAGACCGCAATCGGCGCGTTTGAAGCCGCGCCCCTTCCATGCGCAAGTCAACTGAGCCAACCCGGTAAAGCCGCATCGGACTGGGCGTCTGTGACACTTCCGCTCCCGCAAAGTTGTAGCCGTGAGGTGACAATTGGCGCGGCACTGCGGGTAAAGCGGGTAGAATAAAAGCACTCGCGCAAGGATGGCGTGTTTAGGCGGGTTGGTCCGGCCGCAATCATTACGTAAGTTTCGAGTTTCGAGTCAACAGCTCGCAACTCGGAAACCTGCGACTTGAAACCCGAAACTGGAAACTGTAATTCTGATGCCGCAAATTGGAAGCTTCACACTGTTGCTGGCGCTGGCGCTGGCCGCCTATTCGTTCCTCGCGGGCGTGCTGGCGCTGTATCGCAAAGACGATCGCCTGGGCGAGACCGCGCGCCGCGCCGGAATCGCCTGCTGGGCCGCGGTGACGGTGGCGTCGCTGGCGCTGGTGATGGCCGCGTTCGGCAACGATTTCTCCGTCTCCTACATCATGCATCACAGCAACCGCGACCTGCCGCTCGCGTACAAGTTCGCGGCGCTGTGGTCGGGACAGGAAGGCTCGCTGCTGTTCTGGGCGTGGCTGCTGTCAACCTACGCGCTGGTGCTGCGGCTGCGCTACAAGGTGGATCCGCAACTGTTCGCCCACGCTTCGGCGATTATCGCCGCGGTGCAGGTGTTCTTCCTGCTGCTGGTGAATTTTGCGGCGCATCCCTTCGGCCTGGTCAGCGGACAGATTCCCGCCGACGGCAACGGGCTGAATCCGCTGTTGCAGTATCCCGAGATGGTCATCCACCCGCCGATGCTGTACCTCGGCTACGTGGGCGTGACGGTGCCGTTCGCCTTCGCGCTGGGCGCTCTGATCATGAAGTATCCCGGCGAGAAGTGGATCCACATCACGCGCCGCTGGACCATGGTGGCGTGGCTGTTCCTGACCTGCGGCATCTTCCTGGGCGCGCACTGGGCCTACGAAGTGCTGGGCTGGGGCGGCTATTGGGGATGGGACCCGGTGGAGAACGCTTCCCTGCTGCCATGGCTGACCATGACCGCGTTTCTGCACTCGGTGATGATGCAGGAGAAGCGCGGCATGATGAAGATGTGGAACATGTGGCTCATCTTCACCACGTTTCTGCTGGCCATCTTCGGTACGTTCCTCACGCGCAGCGGTGTGGTCAGCTCGGTGCACGCGTTCGCGCAGTCGGGCATTGGCATCTGGTTTGTGTGGTTCCTGTCGCTGACGTTTGCCACCTGCGTGTACTTCTTCGTGCGCAATCGCGAGACGCTGAAGAGCGAACACCGCCTGGAATCGCTGGTTTCGCGCGAGTCAAGTTTCCTGTTCAACAACGTGGTGCTGCTGGTGGCCTGTTTCGCAGTGCTGTGGGGGACGCTGTTCCCGGTGCTGTCGGAATGGGTGACGGGATCGAAGGTCACGGTGGGGCCGCCGTTCTTCAATCGCGTGAACGTGCCCATCGGATTGTTCCTGGTATTCCTCACCGGCGTGGGCCCGCTGCTGGCATGGCGTAAGACATCGTCCGACAGCCTGAAACGCAATCTGCTGTGGCCGGTGGCGCTGGGCCTCGCCACCGCCATCGGCCTGATGATCGGCGGCATGAAGCCATGGGTGGATGCGTCTTATTTCTATTCGCTGATGGCGATTTCGTTGTCGGTGATGGTGACGACGACCGTGGCCGGCGAGTTCTGGCGTGGTGGACGCGTGATCGCGCGGCAAACGGGCGCGAGCATCTTCCAGGGCATGGTAACGATGACGCGACGCAATACCCGCCGTTACGGTGGATACCTGGTGCACTTCGGCGTGGTGCTGGTCATCATTGGCTTTGCCGGTCTGCCCTTCAATCAGGACAAAGAGCAGGAGATGGGCTTCGGCGACAAGATGCAGATTGGCGGCTACACGCTGGTGTGCCAGTCGTACACGCAGGACGACAAGCCGAACTACTCCAGCGAGTGGGCCGTCATCGACGTGTATAAGCACGGCAAGAAGATTGACACCATGTTCCCCGAGCGGCGCTTCTACAAGGCCAGCGAGCAGACGGCGACCATGGTGGCCAACCGCTCCCGGCCGAACGAGGACCTTTACCTGGTGTACACCGGGCGCAATCAGGATACAGGCAAGCCGATCCTGAAGGCACACGTGAATCCGCTGGTGATGTGGCTGTGGATTGGGGTGAACATGATGCTGGTCGGTACGATCATTGCGCTGATTCCGAACATGAAGCCGCAGAAGATCACGGTGAAAGAGAAGGAGCGCGCGGAGACGGAAGCGGCTCGCCGGGGAGTTGTGGGAGTGGGGGGAGATTGAGAGCGGTGGTTTGTGGCCAAGCTAGGGAATTGGCAGCACACTTCTGTCTTTCCCAGTTACCGAGCTGCGCCGACTCTCCGCTTCCGTAGACGCGGCACGACGGGTTCCGCGACGGCAGACGTTGAAGTGTTTGGACCGGAGTTGTACGAGCCGAGAGGACCGGAGAGCGAGAAGGACAAAGTCCCGCGAAGCGGGACGAAAAATCTTAGCCCAGCGCTTCAGCGCTGGGTAAGCGTGAATTATGAACCAGAGTCCCTTCAGGGACGGCAGAACAAAGGGATGATGCAAAAGAACTTTCTTGCGGTCTACGAGGTCGGCGCCAACAACCTGAGTGGCTTCTTGCCGGATGTACCTGGGGTCGTTGCGACGGCGGCAACGCTTGAGGAAATGCGGAAGACTATGCGGGACGCGGTCGAGTTCCACCTTGAAAGCCTGGCCGCGGACGGCGATCCGATTCCCGAGCCCGCAACGACCAGCGTGGATTTTGCTGAAGAAGATCCCGAGCACGGCGTGCTGTCATGCATCGTGGAGTGGCTGGAAGTAACGGTTCCGGAATATCAATCGGTGGCGTGAAAAGCAGTTCCCTCCACTCGGACTGAAGTCCTCGGTCGGGATGACAGGGTGATTAAGGTTGAAGAGGTTCTTGACTCATAAACACACACTCCGCACTGTGCAACTTGCGCTCATCGCCCTGCTGGCCGTTCTCCTCCTGGGCGCCGACACGGACGCGCGCTTCAACAAGCTGGGTCATGGGTTGATGTGCATGTGCGGTTGCAACCAGATTCTGCTGGAGTGCAATCACGTGGGCTGCACCTACTCCGAGCGCATGCGCAACGAGCTGACGGCGGGCCTGGAGCGCGGCGACAGCGACTCGCTGGTGTTGCAAAGCTTTGTGCAGAAGTACGGCAACACGGTGCTGGCCGCGCCCACCACCACCGGCTTCAATCGCGTGGCCTGGATCATGCCGTTCGCGGTTTTTGCGGCCGCGCTGGCGCTCACCATCTGGTTTGTGCGCCTGTGGAAGTCGCGCGCCGTGGCGCAACCGGTGCCGCGACCCAATCTTGATGCGACCGAACTCGACGAGCTTCGCAAGAAGGCCCGTCAGGAGACTGAATTCTGATGCATTCGCTTTTTGCATTTGCCTTGGCGGGACAGGAAATCGCGTTCGTGCTCTTCGGATGCGCGCTGTTCGCCACCTGCCTGTTCGTTTACGTTTTCTATCAGCCGGGTGAGGTTGAAACCGGCGAGGAGAAGACGCGCCTCAGCTACCTTGAGGAGCGCAAGGAGGCGACCTACGAAAACCTGCGCGACCTCAGCTTCGAATACAAGGCGGGCAAGTTGAGCGAGCAGGATTACGCCGGCCAGCGCACGTCGCTGGAAGATGAAGCAGCGGCCATCCTGGCGGAGATGGATTCGATTGAGAAGGCGCGGGTGGTGGTGAGGCACGGGACGCGGCGCGCCGGTGTTCCAGACAATGGAGGGCGGGCATGAGGGTTTCATTTACCTCAGGGGCTGAAGCCCCAGGTCAAATAGTGCGGCCGGGACGCAGGCCTAAAGGCCTGCTCTACCCGGTCTTAGCCTGCATATTGTTGCTGACCTCTTTTGCCGCGGCGCAGACCATCACCGGCACCGTCACCAACGGCACGACCAGCAAGCCTTCGGTTGGCGACGAGGTCACATTGCTCTCGCTATCGCAAGGAATGCAGGAGGTCGCCAGCACCAAGAGCGACGCTCGCGGCCACTTTTCGTTCGCAGCTCCGGCCGATGGCAACGCTCCGCACATGGTGCGCGCCACCCATGATGGCGTGAACTACTTCCCTTCCGGCGGGCCGCTCATGCCGGGCTCGACGACTGCGGCGAATTGACGGTGTACGACGCGGCCAAGAAGGTTGACGGCCTCAGTCAGACGGTCGAGGTTGACCGCTATCAGAGTGACGGCAAGCAACTGCAGGGCATCGCACTCTACGCCGTTCGCAACGAGTCGCAGCCGCCGCGCACGCTGGCCGAACGACAAGGGCACGTTCGAGGTTGTGCTGCCCGATGGCGCCGAGATCGAATCGGCGCAGGCCAAGGGCCCCGGCGGACAGCCCATCGCGGTTGAGACTTCACCTCCTGGCGCAGAAGTACCATTACGCGCTTGAACTATCCGTTGCGTCCCGGCGAGACGCAATTCCAGTTGTCGTTTCACATGCCATACAGCGGCGCAGGCCAGCTTCGCGCCCAAGCCGCTGGCCGAGGTGCAGCACTTTGTGGTGATGACGCCCAAGGGAATGACGTTCACGCCGAAGAATCCGCAACAATTTCAGTCGATGCCGGACGAGCCAGGTGCTGGAATCATGGTCGTCACCAACGTGAAACCAGGGCAGGACCTCAGCTTCCGCATCGCGGGCACCGGAATCTTTCAGGCCGAAGGTCAGCAAGGCGCGCAAGGTCCGGCTGACACCGGCGGCGGGCGATGGGCGGCGGGCAAGCGGCCGCGAACGACAATCGTCCCGGTGGCGGTCTCGGCGCTCCCATTGACGCACCCGATCCGTTGCACGAGTATCGTGCGTTCATCCTGGGAGCATTCGCGCTGGTGCTGGTGATGGGCGGAGCGTACGTGGTTTCGAAGTCGAACGCCGCATCCGCCACCCTGTGGCTGGTTCGACAAGGGTGCGGCACCCCTGTCCGACGATTTCGCAGACTACCGGGAGCCGGCTGCTCCTGCGCGATCGCAACGCGTTGCTGCTGGAGGCGATGAAGGAAGAATTGTTCCAACTGGAGATCGATCGCCAGCAGGGCAAGATCAGCCCAGAGGAATACGCCAAAGCCAAGGCCGCACTGGACGAGACCATCAAGCGCGCACTGGCGCGAAGCAAGTCAAGTTAATCCGCGGGGGCAAGAAATTCCCTGCCGCATCCTCTGCTATAATAGTGGTCTGCGGCGTTCGCGTTCCGTGGTTACACGCAGAATGTGCGCGCCTGATGTGCGCCGAAGTTCCACGCGCAGCACCGGCAAGTCGGGGAGTGGCTCAGCCTGGTAGAGCACCTGGTTCGGGACCAGGGGGTCGGAGGTTCAAATCCTCTCTCCCCGACCAATATTTCCAATAACTTACAGGCAGCAGGGCTAGAAGCCCAAGAACCGACCCCCTGGTTTTGCCCCAGATTTCGCTGGCTGCTCCAGCCTTCCGACCCTCATAAACACTGACCTTCCAGTTTTAGCGGCGAGTGCAGCACCGTCTACAAAATCGACTACGGCGATGTGATGGCAAGACCAGATGCCCTGCCTATTGAACTACAAAGACCCGCATGTCAGCCAATCGGGCCCCCACTACTCTGGCTTCCCAGAAAGGCCGTTTCCGGCCAATTTTCCGATTGGCCGAGCATGCTCCCAAGGGCTCAATGGGGCGTGACGGTTGTACCAACGATGGAAAAGGGATAGAGGCGCCAGTCACTGCGCCTGGTATCCCCGGGCAACATCTTTCTCTAGACAGCGCCTCGATGTTGTAATACTATGCAGCCCAGTTTCGGCGATTGTCTACCGCAAATACCGTCGTCTTCTCGTAAGATATGCCACTGCGCTCGGATAGGAGTGGAGCATGAAGCGTTCAGTGTGCCTTTGGGATTCCAATCTCTTATCGGCGAGGTTCAGGCGGAAAAGCCGCAAGCACATTCCCCATTTCTGGTTGGCGATGATGACGGTTTCCGCGATGGCTCTTTTTCTGCCGTGCGCGGCCTACGCCCAAAGGTGCACCGGTAACATTAATACGGGATGCACAAATCCGGGAGCTGTCTGTAAGCCAGTGGAGAGCGGCACCGGACCAACCGGCCATTGCGTAACTCCTGGTGGCTTGCCGCCTGGTGAACGCGAATGCCGTTGTGCCGGGACGATCCCTCCCCCTCCGCCCTTGTTGGATCCGGGTTGCGGCAATCGTGCTATTACCGGGAAAATAAACTGCACCATCGACCAGCCCAACGTCACTCAACATGAAACTACGTATCCGTCCGTACTATTTGCGCCCGGCGACATCGTCGAAGCGACCGCTGATGGATGCGTACAAACCGGTGGCCTGGGCAACACCTGGAAGCGCTACCTAAATCCCAGCGGTCCCAACAGCGTGTCTTTGTATCACGGATTGATTCGTATTCCCACGGGCACCAAGGATAGCGCGCTGGTCCGAATTAATACCGTCATTGGAAGAGAGCTTACTGTAACCGGGATCGGCGTGCCCACCGATCAGCTCATGTTGCATCTAGGCTATGAAGATGACGACTATTCCGACAACGGCTATTACGCTCATGACGACGGTACCGAAGACCAATGCAAACAGGGCGGTGCGAACGATGGCGGACCGGCACATGTAACCATCACGATCTACCGGGGAGTCAAACCCGATACTCCGACCAGCCGCTTCGATTGGGACGTGTTATCAACCTCAAAGCCCGATCCCAACGGCTTACCTTACAACCCCCTGTGGAATTGGCAGCTTCAGCCGCAGAATCAAGGACAAAAACCGAACACCTCGATGTGCCACAACTTCAGCAGACGGGGTTCGGATGCTGTCGGTATTCCCGACGCCTACATGTCGCCATACTTCGCGGACTGCACGGATCAGGCTGACCTGTCGACGGTGGACCTACCTGTGGATCCGAATTCAATTATCTGTAAGGTTAGCTGGCCGCCCAGGTTGCCCTATACGGATGACACGTTCGCGGGGCACGTCAACTGGTTTCCAATCACGATTGAGGGCCACGGTGGCTGGGGTGATCACGGCCCCGATGATGACTACACCTTCACCTACGACAGCGACGGACAATCCAATCCGCTAAGTGTCAACGACCGCTCCGGCATGCATGTTGAGTTCGACTCCGATGAGACGATCGACCACTTCAGTTCGACAGAGTGGCAAGCGTTTCATACCGCGGTGGATAACAGCCAATCAGCGAAAGTAGCGCTCGACGAGTGCAACAACAACGGTGCTGCCCTCTGCACGCAAGACCAGATTACGGCGCTTCAGAAGACGATCGACTACCCGAAGACATTGTTCAACGGACACACCATCTTGACCGGAATGTTCGGACTGGACGGTGAGCACAACTTAAAATCGGAGTTACATCCTGTTTATGCGCTGGCTACCCTGCGCGATAACTATGAGAACGACCCGAGTGATGAAGTTTGGTTGATGTTCGTGCGCAACGAGGGAGACGAGGGATTTTGCTCCAGCCAGATCTGGGATGCGGGATTCGAGGACTATACGGTCAAACTGCCGTGGCACGCAGATAAGGTCGCGGTGGAGGTGAATTGGGACAAAACACAGTTCGTTGGCACGGATGGTACATCCGGGCCGACGGTTTCCGTTATGCTCCCGCCGTCGCCAGATGCGGGAGTTTACGTGAGTTTCCACTTGGGCCCAGCGGTGCTTAATTCATCCCTGTTCGGAACGCCCGCCTCTGTACCATTCCTCAATGGCGCGCTTCATCTCGTCTGGTTAGTGGCGCAGGCGAATCCAGGAACGCCGGCGCGGACCGGCGCCCTCGCGGCCTGCAAGCGACTCATCCAGTCGTTTCAGGACAGCTTTCTGCCACGACGGGCGGAACTACGCCAGTACCTGAAGAGGACGACGCAGAACAGGCATTGAGCACCGCCATCAACAAGCTGCCGGCAGCGCAACGTGCGACAGTCCTGAAAGCGCGCGTTCTTCCGAGTACGCAGACCGCTGTGGTACATCAGTTGCCGCCCACCGGCCCGGTTCGCGCCATAACGCAGAGGCCGGCAGTGGCGAAGGTTGCTAAGTTACACGCAATTAAAGCTGGTCCGGCGACGCAAAAACAGGCGCGCGATGCGGCTCAAATAAAAGCGCTTTGCGCCGCGACTAATAACGCGCCGCAGGGATTGCCGGCCAGCGCTTGTACAACTGGCAATACGCCGAGTAATCACTAGCCAGGGACGCAGGCCAGGTGTCC
>CAWCRZ010000023.1:0-126513 GCA_963798005.1 uncultured Acidobacteriaceae bacterium
GCTCAAAGGAGACTTTGAGCGTATGGCCAGGAGACGGTTTCAACGCGGTCAGTTGGTCTTGCGCGGAAAGCGAAATCCGGTTTGGGTAGCACGTTACAGAGAGGACATCATTCGAGACGGCAAGATTCAGCGCCTCGAAAAATGGGTGATCCTCGGGACAAGAACCGACTATCCAACTCGGAAATTAGCCCTTCGCGCGCTGGAGGACCTGCTTACAGACATCAACAACCTTTCCTATCGGCCGCGGCCGGTAGCGCAGTTCTCAGAATTTGCGAAGCGCTGGCAAGAGATCGTTCTCAGCCAGCACAAACCCTCAACCCAGCCGCCAATACGTTCTCAGTTGCGGAAACACCTGATTCCTCAACTCGGGGACGTGGCTATGAAGGACATCACCGGCGAACTGTTGCAGTCGTTCATTTCCGATTGCGACTTAAGCGCTAAGACCGTCAAAAACCTAGTCGGGACGCTGCGCATCATGTGGAACTCGGCAAAAGCCTGGGGGTATGTAGGGCACGATCCATTTGGCGGCCTGGTGTTGCCTGAATGGGACCCGCCTGAACAACCCACGTTCTTGCCGGAAGACATGAGACGCATCATTGCTGCGGCAGAACCCCCTTACGATGCAGTTTATTGGTTGGTGGCGCAAACCGGCATCCGGCGCGGAGAAGTCTGTGGCCTGGACGTCGGCCACGTCAACCTGACCAATCGCGTGATCATCGTCAAGCGCAGCCGTAACGGCCGGCACATCACAGACACCAAGAGTCGCAAGCCAAGGATATTCAGCATCTCTCCGCGACTTGCAGAACGTCTTAGCTCGTTTGTGACTGGGCGCAATCCCGATGAGCCGCTATTTCTCTCGGCCGAGGGCATGCGGCTGCATCCCGAAAACCTGGTAAAGCGGAAGCTCAAGCCGTTGCTGAAGCAGCTAGGGCTTGAGGGGGGACTCCATGCCTTCCGGCATGGAAACGCCACCGCCCAGGACCGTCTGCACACTCCGATGAAAGTAAGACAGGAGCGTCTCGGACACGTCGAGCTCGAGGACAACGATGGGCTACACGCACCTGGTCGGAGATGACGACCGCAGGGTAGTGGAGCAACTCGACGACTTGTTTTGTCCTTTGCCGACGAACCAAACGGAAGGGAGGATCATGTAGATGCGAAATTCGCGGCTGGAATTCTGTGAGCAAATTGTGAGCAAGTTAAAGAAAAACGCCTTCCGGCTGCGACGGAAGGCGTTTGTAATCAGGAACTTGTTTGGTTGCGGGGGGTGGATTTGAACCACCGACCTTTGGGTTATGAGCCCAACGAGCTACCAGACTGCTCCACCCCGCAGTTCGATGATAACGGCTGATGAACATCAGGTCAAACGAGCGCCTCAATCTGATTCTGTGAACTTGAGAATTCAACTACCCCATTAACATCGCATTTTCAGTGACCGGTGTATTGCGTGGCGCGGCACGTGCATCCGAATTGCCGGGAACAAGCATCGGGTCGCGCCGAGTGATAGCCTTTCCCCATGGGCGATGAGCAGCAGGACAACAAAGCGCAGAGCGGAGTGGTGCTGTGGGCGCGCTACTCGCAGTTGGCATTCATCATTCCGGCGGCGGTGGTGGTGGGGTTGCTCGTCGGTAAACTGTTCGACTACTGGTTGCACACGCGGTGGCTGTTTCTAGTGGGGGTCATCCTGGGAGCGATCGCCGGCTTTGTTGACTTGATTCGAACGGTGTTGCGGGACAAAACCTTAAAGGGCGGATAAAGCCCCGCTTGCGGGCTACGATACAGTGGTCTGTGCCAATGGCAACGCCCCAACCAAGTTCACCGGCCGATCAATTCTTCGATGGAGCGCTAGACCGCATTCGCAAGTTCATGCTCGTCCTGGCTGGCTTGGGGCTCCTGGTTTGCGTGATCTTTTTCCGCTGGCCGGTGGTGGCGGGATTCGCGGCCGGCGCGGTCGTCTCCTACTTCAATCATCGCTGGCTGGAGCGGGCCGTCGAAGCCGTGGGCGAACGCATTACGACGGGCCAAAGCCGCGAACGCGGGGCTGGGATCATCCTGCGCTCGGTGCTGCGCTATGTCTTCGTCGCGGTAGGCGCCTATGTTATATTTAAAGTTTCTCAAGCGGGTCTTTACGGCTTCCTGGGAGGGGTTTGCCTTCCGATTGCGGCTGTGGCTTGCGAAGTCGCCGTGGAGTTATTTGCCGTCCTGCGGCGCGGATTCTGATTTCCTAAATTCTTTTTGGCGCCCAGCCGAAGAGTGCCAAGTGTTTGCGAATACAACACCTGATTTCAGCTTACGAGTTACGTCTTCATGCATGAACAACTCTGGATAACGGCCCTTCTGAACAAGTACTTCGCCGGTGTGGCGAACGCGGTCCTGGGCATCTTTCATTTGCACGCGTCGGATCCGCGAATGCCCATCGCCGACTTCGTTGCCATGCAGATACTGGTATTCGTTCTGCTGGTGCTGTTCTTCGCTGTGGTTCGCGCGCGTCTGTCGGTGGACCGACCGGGCGCGCTGCAACATGTAATGGAGGGGATTGATTCCTTCGTGAACACACAGAGTCACGAAGTGATCGGCCACGGATACGAACCCTACACCGGGTACTTGACCATTTTGGGGGTCTATATTCTGGTGTGTTGCCTCATCGGCGTGGTCCCCGGCTTTGAATCGCCGACAGCAGTTCCATCGGTGCCGCTGGGCTGCGCGCTGGTCACCTGGTTCTATTACCACTACCAGGGAATTCGCCACAGAGGGTTCGGCTATATAAAGAACTTTCTGGGCCCCGAACCGTTTGTGGCCCCGCTCTTGTTTCCGATTGAGATATTCAGTCACCTGGCGCGAATCCTATCGCTCACCATTCGTTTGTTCGCCAATATGTTTGCCGGTGACATGGTGACCCTGGTGTTCCTCTCGCTGTTTCCCATCGCGATTCCGGTGGTATTCCTGGGGTTGCACATCTTCGTTTCGTTTATTCAGACGTACATCTTTGTGCTGTTGGCGACGGTTTACATCTCGGAAGCCGTGGCGCAAGAGCACTAATTGAAAGTTTGCTGCGAGCGTGAGGGCGTCAGCACGGTGAACGTCAACCACCCACTGGCAGCGATTCATAAGGAGAAAGAAACATGCGAAAACTGATGATCGTAATCTTTGCGCTGGTGGCCATCATGACGATGACCATGCCGGCGTACGCGCAGGGCGGAACCGCCGCTGCACCGATAAACCTGGTCCCGATTGCGGCTGGCTTTGGCATTGCCATTGCTGCCGGTTTGGCCGGTCTTGGACAGGGCAAGGTGGGCGCCGCGGCGTGCGAAGCCATGGCACGAAATCCTGCTGCGCGTCCGGCTATCCAAGTGGCCCTGATTTTGGGCCTGGCCTTCATCGAGTCGCTGGTGCTGTTTACCCTGGTGATCATCTTCGCCAAGGTCGGCTAGGTTGGGCCGTTGGCTGAGTTTAAGCGCCTCGTCTTCGGACGGGGCGTTTTGTCTTTCTGCGTTCGAATCATGGGAGATTTCATTCATGTCTAGACTGGTTCTCATTTCTCTGCTTTTCATATCCGCGATTGGCTTACTGTTCGCACAGACCGGGAACAAATCCGCGGAGCCTCATCCGCCGAAGACCACGAACAACGCGCCGCGCGTTGCTGGGCTGCCTCCGGCCGCAGAGCAAGCCATGGCTGTAGTTGACCCCGAGAAGATCCGCGCGCAGGTAAAGTTCCTGGCTAGCGATCTGCTGGAAGGCCGCGGCACGGGGGCTCGCGGAGGCGACATCGCCGCCGAGTATATCGCTACGCAATTCGCGCTCTACGGCCTGAAGCCGGCGGGCGACAACGGCACCTACATGCAGAAGGTGCCAATGGTTGGCATCGCCACGCAGGACGATACTACCTTCGCGTTTGTTCCGGACAAGGGTGCGCCGATGGATCTGCGCAACCGCACTGACGTCGTCGCTATGGACGAAACCACCAACACGCAGGACGAGATCGACGCTCCGATCGTATGGATTGGTTACGGCATCGATGCTCCGGAGTTCAACTGGAACGACTACCAAGACGCCGACGTAAAGGGCAAAGTGCTGCTCATGATGGTGAATCAGCCACCCTCGGACGATCCCAAGTTCTTCCACGGCAAGTCGCTGACCTACTACGGCCGCTGGACCTACAAGTACGAAGAGGCGGCTCGCAAGGGAGCGGTTGGCGTCATCCTTATCCACAGGACCGACATGGCCAGCTACGGCTGGGACGTAGTGCGCAATTCGTGGTCGGGCGAGCGTTCCTATCTGCGCAACGATCCCGCGCCCAAGCTGAAGGTGGCATCCTGGATCCAGTTCGACGTCGCCCAAAAACTTGCGCAGGCGTGCGGCATGGATCTTGATCAGATGATGGCCGCAGCGCAGACCCGCGGCTTCAAAGCGGTGCAACTTCCCGCAAAGCTCAAAGCGCACATCGTCAGCAAGGTGCGCCCGTTCGATGTGAATAACGTCATTGCCGAGCTGCCGGGCTCCGATCCCAAGCTGAGGCAGGAGGCCGTAATCTACAGCGCGCATTATGACCACCTCGGCATCGTGCCCGGCATGCCCGGCGACAACATCTACAATGGCGCCCAGGACAACGCCACCGGCTGCGGCATCCTGCTGGAGATCGCGCGCGTTTTCGCTGCGGCGCAACAGCAGCCTAAGCGCTCCATCTATTTCGCCTCGGTCACGGCCGAGGAGCAGGGTCTGCGCGGCTCCGAATTCCTCGGCAAGCATCCGCCGGTTTCCGCGAAAGACATCAGCCTCGACCTGAATTACGACGACGTCCCGCCGCTCGGCGTGCCGCAAGAAGTCACTGTTGCCGGCGCCGAGCGCACCACGTTCTATCCCACCGTGGAGAGCGTCGCCAAGGATTTCGGGCTCGCGATCATTCCCGACTCGCAGCCCGGCGCGGGACATTATTACCGCTCCGACCACTTCAGTTTCGCGCGCGCCGGAGTGCCGGCGTTTTCCATCGACGAAGGTCTCAAGTATCAGGGCCACGACCGCGAATGGGGGCAGCAGCAGGCCAAGGAGTTCGTTGCCAAGCACTATCATCAGCCCAGCGACGAATACCATCCGGAGATGGACTTCCGCGGCGATGCCGTGATGGCGCGCTTCGGCATCGCGCTGGGATGGCTCGCGGCGGACCAGCCGGCATTGATTGGCTGGCAGCCGGGCGACGAGTTCGGCAAGGCGAGGTCGGGGAGCAATTAGCTAGGATTCAAAGAAAGATCCCACCCCAGCAAAAGAAACTTGGGTGGGCACCCAGCGGACGCCGCCCTGCGGGCTGGCGGTGGCCGGACCCCTTCTCGCATCATGGTAACCCGATGAGATAGGGGTCCTTCGACTCCGGTTCGCTCGCCTTCTGCGGGCGAACCTCCGCTCAGGATGACAAATCAAAAGCAGGTCCCTCGACTCGGGCTAAAGCCCTCGGTCGGGATGAAGAACCCATGCTGGTCGAGGCGGGAGAAACAAAATCAAAAGGGATGACGGTATAATCAGCCCATGGCTCACGATGTGATCCACATCTCGGAAGAGGAAGCGGCACGCGACTTCGCCTCCGTGCTGGCCCACGTCCGTGACGGCGCCGAAGTCGTCATCGAATCCGCAACGCGCCCGGTGGCGGTTCTGCGGCCTGCCGCTGACCCGGTCGGCCGCTTGCTCTCTGAATCGATAGCTCTAGCCGAGGCTCATGGCTCCACGGCCACTCTCGATCCAGATTTCTCCCGCGATCTCGAAGAGATCATCAACAGCCACCGTGCTCCGCTCGACCCGCCCGCATGGGACTAATCCTCGATTCCAGCGTCGCCATCGCCGCCGAACGCCGAGGCGATAATGTGACCCAGCTCCTCAAGCAAATTGTTGCAACCGCTGGCAACCAGGCCGCGGTGCTCTCTGCGATTGGTTTGACCGAGCTCGTGCATGGAATCTATCGAGCGCAAACGCCGCAGGCGCCGGTCAGGCGCGAATCCTTTATCCACGAACTGCTGAATGATGTGGACGTATATCCTTACACCAAAGACACCGCACTGCTGGCCGGCAGGATTGATGGTGAGCCGCGAGAGCGGGGCATAGCTATTCCGTTCAGCGATCTGCTAATTGGAGCGAACGCGCTCTCACATGGTTACTCCGTGCTTACGGTCAACGTTCGCCACTTCCGGCTCATCCCGGATCTGTCGGTTCTGCAGTTTTCTCCGGAGCTTACGGCCTGATGCTGCGCATCTTTTTGTCTGCTATCGTCTTGGTTATGAGTCTGACCGCTGTTGCCCAGTTGACCCTTACGCCGCCACCCGCGATTACCGATCCGGCCCAACTGCAAAGCAAGACCGTGGCCGACATGCAGACCTTCTCCATCGAGAAGCTTTACATGACACGGCTGGTCGGGGGCACGACCTGGTCGCCCGACGGCAAGCAGATCGCGTTCATCTCCAACATCAGCGGGCGCAACAACCTGTGGCTGGTGCCGGCGACCGGCGGATGGCCGATGCAGTTGACCATCAGCGACCAGCGGCAGTCGCAGCCGGCGTGGTCGCCCGATGGCACCTGGATCGCCTACATCTCCGACCACGATGGCGACGAGCAGTGGGACGTGTTCCTGGTTTCGCCGAAGACTGGCGATGTGGTGAACCTGACGGTCTCGCCGGAGAGTGGAGACGAAGAGCCGACATGGTCGCCCGATGGGCGTCAGTTGGCGTACGTCAGCAAGCCCAAGACGGGCTCCAGCTTTGAGATTGAGTTGATGGACGTGGCCACGCGCCACGTGCGGCACCTGACGCCCAAGACGCCCGCGGAGCTTAGCAATAGCCATCCCATTTTTTCTCGGGATGGCAAGACCCTCGCCTATACGCAATCTCATGCCACGGGCAACGACGCGAGCATCTTCCTGCTCGATTTGGCCAGCGGGCAGAGCACGAACCTGACACCGCATGAGGGCGAACATAATTACGAAGCAGATGACATCTCGCCCGACGGCAAGACGCTGCTGATTACCTCGGACGCCGCCAACGGATACTACAATGTGGGACTACTCGACATCGCCACGAAGAGGATTGACTGGCTGACCAATGACAAGTGGCAGATCGCGGCGGGCACGTTTTCGCCCGATGGCAAGTCGCTCACGTGGACCGCAGACGTTGACGGCAACACCTACATCTATCTGTATGACATGGCGAGCCGGCACGCCGAAGCGCTGCCGTTGAAGGCCGGCGTCAACACGCTGGGCGGAAATCCGCAGCCATATTCGCGCGATGGGTCCAAGCTCTTGTACTACCACAACGGCGCGGATGCTCCAAACGACGCGTGGGTGTACGACATCGCGTCAAAGCAGTCGCAGCAGGCGACGCACTCGCTGGTGGCGGGACTGCGTAGCTCTGACATGGTCGAGCCCTATCTGGTGCACTATCCCAGCCGCGACGGCAAATGGACGCTCTCGGCGCTGGCCTATGTGCCGAACAGTATCCAGCGCAACGGCAAGTATCCAGCGATTGTGTACATCCACGGCGGCCCAGCGGCGCAGTCGGTCAACTCGTTCAACCGCTTTATTCAGTACATCGTGAACCAGGGCTATGTGGTAATCGCGCCCAACTATCGCGGCTCTACGGGATACGGCAAGGAGTTTACCGAGGGCAATCGCGGCGATCCCGGGGGAGGCGATTTGCGCGACAACCTCGACGCCGCGGAGTGGATCAAGAAGAGCGCCTTCGTCGATCCCAAGAAGCTGATTGTGATGGGCGGCAGCTACGGCGGATACATGACCATGATGGCGGTGACCAAGGCGCCGGAGTTGTGGGCTGCCGGAGTCGCGATCGTGCCCTTCGTGAATTGGTTTACGGAGATTGCCAACGAAGATCCGCTGCTACAGCAGTACGACCACGCGTGGTGGGGCGATCCGGTGAAAAACAAGGCGATGTATGAAGACCGCTCGCCCATTAATTTCGTGGACCAGATCAAGGCGCCGCTGCTGTTGCTGGCAGGCGGCAACGATCCGCGCTGCCCGAAGGAAGAGGCGCAGCAGGTGGCCGACGCGGTGAAGAAACACGGTGGCTTAGCGCAGTTGAAGATTTACCAGAACGAGGGCCACGGATTTGCGCGGGTCGAGAACCAGATTGACGCGTATCAGAAAGTATCGGACTTCCTGAAAGTCCACGTGCCTTCGCCGGGCTGCGGCTGCTCGATCTACGAGTAGGAGCCAGTAATTAGCAACTAGCAGTTAGCAATTAGCCTTCATCCGCGGTGAACAGCACAAGCCGAGACAAGCCTGTTTGCGCCAGGCGCATCAGCACGCCGCCCTTAGGATGCGAGCCACGCCGTCCTATACAGCGCGGCCCCGAAACCCTTGCTTACGCCTTGGCGTAATAGGCGGCGTTCTTCTCGATGAACTCCTGCTTGTCGGCCGGGACCTCATCCACGACAAAAATCGAGTTGGTCGGGCACACCGGGATGCAGGCGCCGCAATCGATGCAGCCTTCCGGGTCAACGTAGAGCTGGGTGGCCGCCTCGAAAGGCTCTTCATCCTTCTTGGGGTGAATGCAATCGGTCGGGCAAGCCTCGACGCAAAGTTCATCTTTCGTGCAGGTATCAGTGATTACGTATGCCATGATTACGGTCTCCGATTTTTGAATTCTGGCTGCCGCCCTCACCGCTCGGCAGTTGCGGCGGATAACTCTCGCCACTCCCAATGTACAAAGAGGGCAACCATTGGGGCGGTGACGCCGGTCACAGGCCTGTTGTGAGCCAGCGCACATAGCGGTCCTCCATGAGCCGTTGACCGTAATTGGGGAGAATACTATGCTGCCACTCTAGGGATGCCGCCCTTTGGAGACGGGATGACGCGAAGAATTCTGAGCCCTGGTATGGCCCTGCTCCTTTTCGTGATCCTGCCACTGTTGTCTATGTGCCAGGAGCAAGCTCCTGCTCTGGACGGCCCGAAGGTGAGCTTGCAGGATCCACTCCTGGACAGGATGGTGGGCAGATGGAAGGTGGGCGGCACGATTCGAGGTCACACTGTCGAGCAGTCAGTCGGCGCCCAGTGGGTGCTCAATCATCAGTTCCTACAAATTCACGAGCAGGGCGCGCCCGATCCCAAGACCGCGGGTCCGGCCTACGAGGCGATCGTGATGATTGGATATGACCATACCAGCGAGCGCTATGTGGCGCACTGGATGGACATCTACGGTGGCCGTTTCTCAGAGACGCTGGGCTACGGCGCGCGGTCGGGAGACCAGATCGAATTCTTATTTGAATATCCCGACGGACCATTTCGTACTACCTTCCGCTGGCTGCCGGAGAAGAAGCAATGGCAGTGGCTGATGAAGACCAAAGACAACCGTGCGCAATGGGCGGAATTCGCGAACCTGATCCTCACGCGCGAACCGGAACATTAATCGGGTGTTAGCTGTTGCCGCTGAGCCAGATTCATTGCGGATCGGGACTGCCGAGGTCGGCAACCACCTTCCAGGAGCCGTCGCGCTGTTTCTGCCAGGTGGTCATGTAGCTACCGTGACTGGTGTGCAGCTTGCCGTCGTCTCCGGTGAACGTGGCCTCGTAGCGTCCGATGGTGTATCCCACTGGGCCGCTGCCGATAAACTCAGCTTTGATCGGCTCCCAGGTGAGCCGAAAGCCGGGAGCGTCGAAGTCCTTGGCCATCCCCGCGCTAATTTGTTCCACCCCAACCAGCGGCTCGGCGCGCAGCAGGACTGCATTCGGCGCCATGTAGGACATCCAACCCGCGAGACGTTTGGTCGCAGTGGCCTTGGCGAAGTCGCGGTCCGCCTGCATCAGGACGCTGGTGTCGCGGTCTGCGGAAAAGGCAACGGCGGAGAGTAGGGCAATGAAGACGAGAAGTCCAAGCGCAGTTTTCAAGATCACCTCCGAGCTTGCGTCGGGAATAGGCCCTTCGACTCCGGTTCGCCCGCCTGACGGACGAACCCATCGCCCGTGATGACACCCTTGCAAGCGATTTTATAGACAGCGTTAGCGCAGTGTGCCGACGCGGGCGACCGGCCAGTAGCCGAAGACCGCCTTGCCGTAAATGAAGTCCTCGCCCACCGGGCCGAAGTCGCGGCTGTCGTTGGAGAGGTTGCGGTGGTCGCCGAGCACGAAGTAGCTGTGCGGCGGCACGACGCACTCGGGATAGGAGCGCACGTCTTCGTACTGGTCGGGGACGTAAGGCTCGCTTACGCGATGTCCGTTGACGAAGACCACGCCGTCCTCGATGGCAACGCGATCTCCGGCAATGGCCACCACGCGCTTGATGTAACTCTTGGCAGGGTCACGGGGATAGCGGAAGACGATGACGTCGCCGCGCGCGATGGGTTCCAGCTTGTAAACGAACTTGTTGATGAAGACGCGTTCCTGGTCCTGGAGCGTCGGCATCATGCTGGTGCCCTCGACCTTGACCGGCTGATACAGAAAGATGATGAAGAATGCTGAAACCGCCAGCGAGATGATGACATCGCGGAGCCAGCCGGAAAAAAGAGGATTTACGCGCCGTCGCCGCGTCAGAAAACTGGACGGATTGTCGTCGGAAGTTGGATCCATTGCAGGGTTAGACGAGTGCACTCCCAGTATAGTTTCAGGCGGCGGGAGAGGGAAATGGGGAAATTTGGGCCGTGCGGCAAAGTCCGCTAGAATACGTCAATACATATTGAGGACCCGCTCATGAATAAGCCCGCTCTGATTGCGTTGATTGCTCTGGTCGCCATGGTTTCTTTCGCCCAGGGAGATCATGTCCCCGCCTACAACGACCATCCGCCGGCTGCGGGAGACATGTCTCCCATCCTGCCGAAGGACCAGCTTTGGGGCGAGGCTTTTAAATATCCTTACCAGGTGGAAGCGTACAAGATCGCGGCGAAGATCCCCGGCGTGTTGTATCAAATGCCGTGCTACTGCTATTGCGAGCGCATCGGGCATAACAGCCTTCACACCTGTTTCGAGAGCACGCACGGAGCGCATTGCGGCATCTGCATGAAGGAAGTTTATTACGCCTACGAGCAGACCAAGCTGAAGAAGACGCCCGCCCAGATTCGCGCTGGAATCATCAACGGCGATTGGAAGGCGATCGATCTGGAAACTGTCGCCAAAAACAACTGAAGAAAGAGTCTTCGTCCAGCCATTTGGTGCTGGGTTGACGTGGTTGCCAGTTGAGGGTATAACTCAGCACACGCAAGGGGCAGGCGATTTTTGGGTTTTCCACAGCCTGGGACAAGGCTGCCATGGAATGGCCCAACGGAAAGCGTGGGATGAAGAAAAAAGCCACACGAAGACTTAAGGAAAGCTCAGCTAAGTCAAAGAAAAATATAGGCTTACCATCATCCTCAACCACCTCTGACAACAGATTCCGGGGAAGTAGACCCATGAAGCTCACCGACGACCCCCGTTTCGCACAGGCTGTGCAAAACTACGAGGCCGGCCTGAAGGCCTTACAGTCCCACAAGTATGACCGGGCCAAGACATTCTTTGAGAAAGTAGTCGCAGGGCCGAGCCCGGAGTTGGCTGACCGCGCCTCGGTCCATTTGACCAGTTGCAACCAGCAATTGAGCCGGACATCCGCGTCATCGTTCAAGACCCCAGAAGAGCAATTTGATTACGCCGTCTCGCTGATGAACATGGGCGATTACGTCGGGGCTCGGGAGAACTTCGACACCTTGTCGAAAAAATCGCCCAAACTCGACTTCGTTTGGTACGGCATGGCGGTGTTAAATTGCCTGACAGGCCACTTTCCCGAGGCCCTCACCAGCCTGAACGAGGCCATTCGCCTGAATCCAGTCAACCGCTTTCAGGCGCGAAACGATGGCGACTTCAAAAGCATGGCCGACGATCCACGCTTCACCGAACTGCTTTATCCCGACATCAGCGGCGAGTCTCCGGCCCAGCCGGGAAAGTGGCATTTTTAGCTGAGTTCAGCAGGCTGTCCAATGCAGGATTATTCCACGTCCGCCGAGTCGCGGCCCCTGAGAGTTGTCGCCATGGGGGGAGGCACCGGTCTGTCCACCGTATTACACGGCCTTAAGCAGTACGTCGTATCGGGGGCTGAAGGACCGTTCAGCGGAGGGTTGGCTGGCATCGCCGAGCTTTCCGCCATTGTGACGGTGAGCGATGATGGAGGGTCGAGCGGACGGCTACGCAAGGAGCTCAACGTTCCGGCGCCCGGCGACGTGCGCAATTGCATCGTCGCGCTGTCCGAAGATGAAGCGCTGCTTTCGCGGCTGTTCCAATACCGGTTTCCCGCCGGCGAAGGACTGGGCGGCCACAGCTTCGGCAACCTGTTTCTTTCCGCCATGACCGCCATCACCGGCGACTTCAACCAGGCGGTGAAACACTCGTCAGCGATTCTCGCTACGCGCGGACACATCTATCCCGCGACCAGCAGCAATGCCCATCTATACGCCATCATGGACGACGGCTCGTTTGTTCGCGGCGAAACCAATATAACCGCAAGTCAGCGTCGGATTGTGGAGCTGCGTATGGCGCCGGCGAATGCCAAGGCCCTGCCGCTGGCGCTTGAGGCCATCGAGAGCGCTGACCTGATCACCATCGGGCCAGGCTCGCTGTTTACCAGTCTTGTGCCCAACCTGCTGGTGCGCGATGTTTCGCAGGCGATTGTCAACTCCCGCGCGGTGAAGGTATTCGTGTGCAACCTGATGACCCAGGCGAACGAGAGCCTGGGATTGAGCGCGTCCGACCACATTCGCGCCTTGTACAAACATGCGCGCCATCAGTTTTTCGACTTTGCCCTGGTCAACCGGACGCCTGCATCGCCCGCGTTGGCGCTGAAGTACGCCGAGAAGCAACAGTCGCCCATCGCGGTTGACGTGGACCGGATCGAGGCCCTGGGCGTGAAGCCGATCCTCGGGGAATACCTGTTGGAAGCGGTGGATCCCAAGGAAGGTCCGGTTGCCCGACACGATACCCACCAGGTCGCGCGCGACCTGCTGCGGCTTATGATGGAGTTGCGGGAGTCGCCGGTCACGGCGTTCGGCCGGAAGTCGTAACTCTCGTTCGCCATCTAAGATTGATATGCCAAAGCCAAAATCAACCTCCGCCAAGGCCGCAACCCGCAAGCAAGGGAAGTTTGCCATTGCAATTCTGGCTGCGGGCAAAGGCACCCGCCTGAAGTCGCAGCGCCCCAAGGTTCTGCACCAGATCGCCGGCCAACCGCTGCTGGCTCACGTGGTGGCGGCGGCGAGCCGTGTGGTGCCGCCGCAAAACATTTTCGCCATCATCGGGTACGAGGGGGAGCGAGTCCGCCAGGCCCTGGAATCCACCGGCATCAACTTCGTGCTCCAGCGCGAGCAGCGCGGGACCGGGCATGCCATCATGGAAGCCCGCCGCGTCTTGCAGGATTTCGAGACGGTGCTGGTGCTGTCGGGCGATGTTCCTCTTATCCGGGCGGAGACCATCACGCAGGTTCGCGACTTTCATGCTGCCCAGGCCGCCGCCATGACCATTCTGACGGCTGAGCCCGACGACCCCACGGGCTATGGCCGAGTGCTTCGCAAGCGGAAGAAGGGAAGAGAGACGGACGAGGTGGACCGCATTGTGGAGCAGAAGGCGCTAAAGGGCAGAGAAGCGGAGCAGCGTGAAATCAACTCCGGTATCTATGCCTTTGCTACCAGGCCGTTATACGAGCACATCGGCGAGCTCACCACCGACAACGCGCACGGCGAGTTCTACCTCACGGACATGGCAGCTCTGTTGGGCAAAGCCGCACAGAAGGTGGTGGCCTTGCGCGCGCCTGACTCCAGCGAAGTGCTGGGCGTGAACACGCGCCTGGAGCTGGCACAACTCGATGCCAAATTGCGCGACAAGAAGGCACGGGAGCTGATGGAGGCCGGCGTCACCATCTTCCGCCCCGAAACCTGCGACATCGATGCCGACGTTCAGATCGGCACAGATACCGTCATTGAGCCGTTCGTACAACTCATTGGGCGTACGAAGATCGGCGCCGATTGTCGCATTCGGTCTTACTCGGTGATTACCAATTGCGAGCTCGGCGATGGCGTGCTGGTCCGTCCCGGCTGCATCCTGGAAGACTCGATCGTCGGGAACAGAGCGCAACTGGGGCCGTATTCGCATCTTCGTCCGGGGAGCGACATCGGCGACGGGGCGCACGTGGGCAATTTTGTCGAGACCAAGAAGACGCGGCTGGGCAAGGGTTCGAAGGCCAACCATCTCACCTATCTGGGCGACGCGGAGATCGGTGAGAACGTGAACGTAGGAGCAGGCACCATCACCTGCAATTATGACGGCGTGAACAAACACCAGACTGTGATCGGCGATGGAGCATTCATCGGCAGCGACTCCACTCTGGTTGCTCCAGTACGAATCGGAAGCGGTGCCTACGTGGGCGCAGCGTCGTGCATCACAGAAGACGTTCCCAACGATGCGCTGGCCATCGGGCGTGGCCGCCAGGTCATAAAGCAGGGCTGGGCGGCCGCACGGCGCGCAAAGGTAAGCAAGGCGGCTGGCAGCTAGAGCGATTCCAGAGTTGGTGTATCCGGCTGGTACGGGTAGAGCGGGCCTTCAGGCCCGCGTCCCCAGGGTTGGTACAATTCCTGGCTTCCGCCGCTGAGGTCAACGACCTCAGCGGCGGAAGCATTTTCTTTCCGGCACGCGAACGCGGCGCTAAAGCGCCGCTCTACCCGTGCTGGGAGGATACCGTTACTTTGGGACAGCTCTAGCCTCCACAGAAAAGGGAGGCCCGAAAGCCCCCCTTTCCGTCCGGTGGAGTTTTCTTGGGTTGCTTGCTACTGCGTGGATCGTGATCGGCGTCGCCAGCTTGAAGGTGATGACCGTTTCCGCCGGGATCTGCAAGTCCTTGTTGCCGGTGAAAGCTGCGCCAGCCGTGCCTGCGCCCGCGCCGACCAGCCCGCCAATTAAGGCACCCTTACCGCCCCCAGCGATTCCACCGATTAATGCGCCGGCACCCGTGCCGCCGCCGACCGCCACCGCCGTGCGCTTGCCCTTACCTTTCACGTTAACGGTGTAGTTAGAGGTCTGAATGTTCTCAGGCGCGCCACCCACATTGATTGATGTCAAGGCAGACCGTCAGGACTCCCTCGCCCTTGAACTTGCCCGGCGATTTGGACTCGACAACGGTGCCGGTTACGCCGGCGCCAGAAGGAATTGCCACTTCCCCGTGTACGGACACCGCACGCGCCAACGAACCGGTGAAGGTGTCGCCATCATGCGCCGTCTTGGTGTCAAGCGTGCTGCCCATGCGAACCACGATGCTGGCGCCAGCCGGAACCACCAGCGGCGGTGGCGGGGGAGGCGGCTCTGGCGCCGCCGCCGGAGCCATTTGCTGAGCCGGGGCGGCCTGTTGCGCCGGCGCCATCTGTTGCTGACCCGAGGCCATCGGGCCGCCGGCTGGCGGATTCGTTGCGGCTGGCTGGCCCGCCTGGGCTTGGCTTGACGTATCGGTCGTGGCCGGCGGATTCTGGCTTTGTTCTTTCTTGCTACAGGCCGTAAAACTGAGAGCGAGAATTGCGCTAAGCATGAGCGCTGAGAGTCGGGAACGCATAGTCTTTAATTTCCTTTCCTTGTGACGCCGGGTGAGATTACCTCCGGCGACCCACTGGAACACATTGCGAGTGGCCCTGCCTGCCCGGATCACCGGCACGCAGGGGAACTTGTACAAGACAAAGGACAGTCTGGCAGCCCGTTGCGGGCGATCGAACACAACAGGAAATTGTAACGCGTTTGGGCGCAATATTGACGTTTCATTCGAGCGTCTCGGGCGGGGCGGCGGACTCTACCGGCCCTGGCGTCGTTGTCCTCTCACGCAGAGCCAAGTACCCCAGCACACCGGAAATTACGGACGCTCCGAGGACGGCCGTTTTCGCCTCTGCCAGATATAAGGCGTTGTCGAAAGCCAGGGAGCTGATAAAGATGGAAACCGTGAATCCAATGCCTGCCAGCGCGCCAACCGCGCCAATCTGCCGCCAGTTCACCGCCTTGGGAAGCTGCGCGAAACGCAAGCGCACCGCCAGCTTGGAAAAGAGCAGGATGCCGATCGGTTTGCCAGCCACCAGACCAAGCAAAATACCCCAGGCGATATGGCTGGTCAGCAACTCGCGGACGATTCCGGCGGAAAACGTAACGCCGGCATTGGCCAGGGCGAACAGCGGCAGTACAAGAAATGACACCCAGTCGTTCAACTGACGCGTCAGACGTTCCGCCGCCGACTCTGTGCTCTGCGCCAGCGCCTCAAAAGAGCCCAGCAGGTTCTTGGCGGTGGCTTCATCGCCGGCGGCCACCGCCTTGCGGAAGCGTTGCACCATGCCCGTTCCGATTTCCTGAAATTCCTTCAACGAAAACGGCGCAGTTGTCGGGACCATGAAGCCCAGGACCACTCCTGCGATGGTGGCATGGATTCCAGACCGCAGGATCGCGACCCAAAATCCCACCGCCAAAACGAAGTAAAGGATGGGCTGCGAAATTCCCAGTCGCAACATCACGAAGATCAGACCGAGCAGAAACAGCCCCACAATCAGCGCGTACACATCCAGCGATCCGCTGTAGAAGATGGCGATCACTGCGATGGCCCCAATGTCGTCGGCGATGGCCAGGGTGAGAAGGAAAATCTTCAACTCCGGCGGAATGCCTTTCATGATGCCCAGAACGCCGAGCGAAAATGCGATGTCGGTCGCCATGGGGATACCCCAGCCATGTTGACTGTCGCGTCCCCGGTTCAGCACCGCGTACAGCAGCGCTGGAACGATCATGCCTCCCAACGCCGCGAAGATGGGCAGGGCCGCCCGGCGCATGTCGTTCAGTTCGCCGTGCACGATTTCGTGCTTGATCTCCATGCCGACCAGGAAAAAAAAGATCGCCATCAGCGCATCGTTGATCCAGGCGTGGAAGGGCAGGCGAAGCTGGGAAAGCGTCAGCTCCATTTCCCAGACGTGGTGGTAGGACTCATGCCACGGCGAGTTGGCCCATACCAGCGCGGCGATGGCGGCCGCCAGTAACAGAATGCTGCTGATGCCCTGAATGTGGATGAATTGCTGGACCGGCATGACGACAGCGCGTGTCACCAGCGACTCGCGCCGCTTGACCTGTAGTGCTCCGAAAGTTCGGGGGGGAATTCCCATGGTTGTGACCGGATGCGCACATCATGCGCGCTGACGCCAATTTGAATTTGAAAACGCGCTGCGCGTCAACCGTGAGGCCAAATTGTGAATTGTCGCTACGACAGGCGGAGCACTTGCGCTATCCTGATGGACGCATGAACGCAATCGTCCGCAACGTGCTGCTGGTGTACGCCGCGTTGCTGCCCATCGTCAATCCGTTCGGCATGGCGCCCATCTTCGCGGAGATGACGCTGGGTTACTCCGCGAACGTTCGTCGCACCGTCGCCATGCGGGTGGCGGTCAACGGCGTCGTATTGCTGGTGGCCTCCCTCTTCGTCGGTTCTTACATTCTGCAATTCTTCGGAGTGAGCCTGGCGGCGGTGCAGATGGGCGGCGGACTGGTGGTCACTTTCGCCGGCTGGCGCATTCTGAATCAGCAGGAAGATTTTAAGGACCGCCAACTCGATAGCCCGCCCAACACCGACCGCATTCTCTCGCAGGCTTTTTATCCGCTCACCATGCCCCTGACGGTCGGGCCGGGGTCGATTGCAGTGGCGCTCACGCTGGGCAGCAACCTGCATGAGGAAAACCATCTGCAATTGATTGTCAGCGCCCTGGCGGCGGTGATCGGGATTCTGCTCATCGGGCTGACCATCTTCCTGTGCTACTGGTTCTCCGAAGGCTTGCAGCGGCTGCTCGGACCCACGGGCACCAGTATCCTGATCCGCTTGTCGGCGTTTATCCTGGTCTGCATCGGCATCCAGATCATGTTCAACGGGCTGGATGACTTCTATCACTACCTGGTGAGTAGCCTGAAATAGCGCGCGCTTTCGTAGAATCGATTGATATGCCGGTCCGCGTCAGGTTGGTCGTCTCTCTGCTGCTGGTCTTCTCGCTGGCCGCCTGTTCCCGCAAACCCGCTGGCCAGCGCTACGAACTGCAAGGCCGCGTGGTCGCCGTGGATGCCGCCGCGCATCAACTCACCATCGCGCATCACGACATTCCCGGTCTGATGTCAGGTATGACCATGCCGTTCCAGGTGAGCGACAAAGACCTCTGGGTGTTTAAGTCCATCGCGCCCGGTGACCAGGTGCAAGCCACGCTGGTCCTCAGCGATCATGCCGAGTTGCAGGACGTCACCTTTACCAAGGGCAGCGACACGCCGAGTGACGGCACTTCGGCGCTGCGCATTCCGCAACCGGGTGACGAAGTGCCCGATTTCGCGCTGGTCAACCAGAACGGCAAGGCCATCCACCTTCGGCAATTCCGCGGCCAGCCGCTGCTGCTGACCTTCATCTACACGCGCTGCCCGTTTCCCGACTACTGCGTGCGCATGAGCAATAACTTTTCCCAGGTGCTGCAGCAACTGGAGAAAGATCCCAAGGCGTTCGGCGAGACGCAACTGCTCAGCATCAGCATCGATCCCGAGCATGACCAGCCTACCGTGCTGCGCAGCTACGGCGAGCGCTATGTCGGTCGCGTCGATCCCAAGTTTACGCATTGGCAATTCGCCTCCGGCTCGCCGGAGCAGGTCCGTAAGGCGGCGGACTTTTTTGGCCTGGCTTACAACCAGAAGGACGGCCAGATCGTGCACGGGCTGGTTACCGTGCTGATCGGCAAGGACGGCAAAGTGGCCAAGGTATACTCTGGAAACGACTGGAAGCCTGAGCAGGTTGCGGCTGATTTCGTCGCGGCTGCTGGCGCGTAAACCGGCAGTCGTCTCTATAAAGACCAAGGAGCGTACATGGCGCAGACCGACAACCCGGCGGCAAAGCTGAATGAACTCATCCAAGGCATCGACTTCGCTATGCTCACCACCGTCCGCACCGACGGCACGTTGCACAGTTGTCCGATGGCGACCGCCGAAGCGGACAGCAACGGCATCATTTGGTTTTTCAGCGGCAATAATACTGAGAAGGTGGAAGCCATCAAGACCGACCGGCGCGTCAACCTCGCTTATTCCGACTCCGGCAGCCGGCGCTACGTCTCCATTACCGGCGATGCCGAGCCCGTCCGCGACCATGTCAAAGCACGCGAGATTTGGGACCCGCAGTATGAAGCGTGGTTTCCCAAGGGAGTTGAAGATCCCAATCTCATTCTGTTGCGGGTGGTCGTGCTGAGCGCCGAGTACTGGGACGCATCGGCCGGTCGCATGGTGCCGCTCACCGGCTTCGCCGGGCACATGTAAGCAGTGATATCTTCTTTTCCGTGACTAATAAACGCATCGCAGTTGTTCCCGGAGATGGCATCGGCAGGGAAGTCATCCCTAATGCCATCGAAGTCATTCGCGCCAGCGGCGCCGCCGTCGAGTTCACCACGTTTCGACTGGGGCGCTGAGCGCTACCTCGCGGACGGCACCACCCTTCCAGCGGACGGTTTCCAGATGCTGGCCCGCGACTTCGACGCCATATTTGTGGGCGCACTGGGCGACCCGCGCGTGCCGACCAATATCCATGCCAAGGAAATCCTGCTGGGCATGCGCTTTAAGATGGACCTTTACGCCAACGTGCGCCCGGTGCGCCTGCTCGACGCGTCCCTCTGCCCGCTGAAGAACGCCACGCCCGACGACGTCAACTTCACCGTCATCCGCGAGAACACCGAAGGCGTGTACATGGACATGGGCGGCAACTTCAAGTTCGGCACCGCCGACGAGGTCGCCACCCAGGAGGACATCAACACGCGCAAGGGTGTGGAGCGGGTCATCCGTTTCGCCTTCGAGTACGCGCGCGCCAACGGGCGCAAGAAAGTCTTAATGTCCGACAAGTCGAACGTGATGACCTTCGCCGGTGGCCTGTGGCAGCGCGTCTTCAAAGGAAGTTGCGAAGGAGTATCCCGAGATTCAGACGCAGCATATGTATGTGGACGCGCTCTGCCTCCAGATGGTCCGCGAACCGCGCTCGCTCGATGTTATCGTCACCAACAACATGTTCGGCGACATCGTTACCGACCTGGCCGCCGCGCTGCAAGGCGGGCTCGGCATGGCCGCCAGCGGCAACATCCATCCCGGGCGCACCTCCATGTTCGAGCCAGTACACGGCTCGGCGCCGCCGATCGCAGGGAAGAACCTCGCCAATCCGATGGGCTCGATCCTGACCGGCGCGATGATGCTGGCGCATCTTGGCTTGAACGCCGAGGCGCAAAAAATAGAGAACGCTGTGCTTGAAGCCGTCCGCGCCGGGAAGACGACGGTGGATGTCGGCGGCTCGCTAGGGACGCGCGAATGTGCCACCTGGATCGCCGAGCGGGTGGGGAAGTAGTCGGTGTCCCTTGTTTATGGTTGTCTATTCTTGTCAACACGAGCGGGCTTCCCCGAGGGATCTGCTTTTGTGGTTTTTGAGCCAGCCGTTTGGGGCGGTTGGCCTTGTAGAATGATGACTCCCTCCGGTCCGGATGAAGAAAGGTGAATCACAATGAAATTCGGTTCCGTTGTACTACTGCTGGCGGCCGTGGCATTGGTGTGCTTGTCATGGGCATCCGAGGGCAAATCCGATCAGGTTTCCATCAACGGTTGGGTACTGGATTCGGCTTGCGCGATAACCAAAGGTTTGGAAAAGCCCATCAGCCGCGACTGCGCTCTTGCCTGTGCGAAGGCAGGATCTCCACTGGTGATCCTGGCGGACGATGGAAACATCTACTGGCCGATCTCCGGTCAAACTCCATCGTCAGGACAAAATGAGCGACTGCTGCCGTTCGCCGGCGAACGCGTGAGTGCCAGCGGCAAGGTCTATGTCCGCGGCGGATCGCACGCCATCGTGCTGGATAAGATCCAGGCCGAGAAACAGAAGCAGCCGTAAGAGGCGTTGTGTATCAGGGCACGGCTTCAGCCGTGCCGATGCCTTGCGCTTTACACTGTTCGGGTTCTCTGGCACAGTAAATGGTGGAAACGCAATCGATCGTCGTCCTCGACTTCGGCGCGCAATATTCGCAACTCATCGCGCGCCGCATCCGCGAACAGAACGTCTACTCCGTCGTCCTTCCGTGCACCGCCTCGCTCGACGAAATCAAGAGCTATCGCCCCGCGGGCATCGTGCTCTCGGGCGGTCCGTCGTCCGTCTATGACCCCGACGCGCCACCGGCCGACGAGCAAGTGCTGCATCTCGGCGCTGCCGGTGCTGGGCATCTGCTACGGCCTGCAATTCATGGTGTACAAGCTGGGCGGCAAGGTCCGCGCCGCCGACAAGCGCGAGTACGGTCACGCGCAGGTTGAGTTGCTGAGCAACGATTCTCCGCTCTTTAAGAGCCTGCGAGGTCCGGTGGCAGTGTGGATGTCGCACGGCGACGAAGCGTTGGAGCTTCCGCCCGGCTTCGAGTTGATCGCCACAACGTCGAATGCGGTGGCCGCCATCCAGTACCCCGCGAAGAAGTGGTACGCGGTGCAGTTCCATCCCGAAGTCCACCACACCCCGCAGGGCACGGAGATCCTGCGCAACTTCGTCTTCGAGATCTGCGGACTTAAGCCAAACTGGACGCCGCAGAGCTTCATCGACGAGACCGTCGCCAACGTTCGCGCGACCGTCGGCAAGGGCCGCGTGATCTGCGGCCTCTCCGGCGGCGTGGATTCTTCCGTCGCCGCCGAACTGGTGCATCGCGCCATCGGCGATCAACTGACCTGCATCTTCGTCAACAACGGCGTGCTGCGCAAGAACGAGTTCCTCAGCGTGCAGAAGAACCTGCGCGACAAGCTCGGCCTCAACATCGACGCCGTGGACGCCAGCGAACGCTTCCTGAGCAAGCTCGCCGGCGTCACCGAGCCGGAGCAGAAGCGCAAGATCATCGGCAACGAATTCATCGCGGTGTTCGAGGAAGAGGCGCATCGCATCGAGCAGATGCACGGCAAGGTGGAATGGCTGGTGCAGGGCACGCTCTATCCCGACGTGATCGAGTCGCGCTCGGTGCGCGGCCCGTCGCAGACCATCAAGAGCCACCACAACGTCGGCGGCCTGCCGGAAATCATGAAGCTCAAGCTGATCGAGCCGCTCAAGGACCTGTTCAAGGACGAGGTCCGCAAGATCGGCCGCGACCTCAACATGCCGGAAGAGCTTTTGCAGCGACAGCCATTCCCCGGTCCGGGGCTGGCGGTGCGCATCCTGGGCGAAGTCACGCCCGAGCGCGTGGCGCTGCTGCAGGACGCCGACGACATCGTCGTCAGCGAGATCAAGAAGGCGGGCCTCTACAACAAGGTCTGGCAATCGTTTGCCGTGTTGTTGCCGGTGATGTCGGTCGGAGTGATGGGCGACATGCGCACCTACGCCTACACCTGCGCCATCCGCGCGGTGCATTCCGAAGACGGCATGACCGCCGACTGGGTCCCGCTGCCGCACGAGGTGCTGAAAACCATCTCCAGCCGCATCGTGAATGAGGTGAAGGGAATCAACCGCGTGGTGTACGACGTGACCAGCAAGCCGCCGGGAACGATTGAGTGGGAGTGAGGAAAGCAGCAACTAGCAACTAGCAATTAGCCAACAGCAAGCAGTCTTCAGTTATGCCATCGCTGCTGTCATCCTGAGCGAGAGCGTAGCGGAGTCGAGGGATCTGCGGTTTTTTGCGGTTGGTGATTTCCTTGAGTGAGCGATCACGCCCGATAGCCTATGCGCCAGTCCCGCTTTGCGGGACGAAACAGCTTAGCCCAGCACGGAGCCGAAGGCGGAGTGCTGGGTAAGTCGGAATATCGACCCGAGCCCCGTAGGGGCGGCACAGGCTGTGCCTCGACGTGCACCACAATGGTGTATATTGATGACATATGACGACGGCAAAACGACGCAGCAAAGCAGGTGCGGCGGAGCGTAACCCTGCCGCGAGAGATCGCGAAACAGGTGGAAACCATGTCGAAGCAGCGCCGTCTCAGCGATAACCGTGTGCTGGTGGAACTCATCGAGCAGGGAATCCAGGCGCGCAAGGAAAAGGAGAAGGCCTTTTTCGAGCTGGCAAAACGCTTTCGTGAGGCGAGTGATCCCAAAGACGTGGAGCAGTTGGGCGACCAGTTGGGGCGCTTCGTGTTCGGTGAATAATGCCCCAGATCGGCGGCATCCTTGCTTTCAGCTACGGTCAGACGTCCAGTACAGTTCCGAGTCCGTATTCGATACATGCACGGAATCGCGCTGGTCTGAAATTCCTACTGGCATCCGTCAACACCTTGTGCAGCGCATGCATGACCGCAATATCGGGCTGGAAGATTTGAACCGGCTGCGTGAGTGGATTGAGTCGCGGCCCAGTACCCGAGGGAGACTGGTACAAGGACTTTGGCTCATTCACGCTTTGCGGCCACGGTAAATATCCCAAGACGTTCCTTCTGCCGGGCCAAGCGGCGATGGGCCAGGAACTCTAAGTCAGCCGATTTCCTCCCGCTGATGCTGCACGAAGGCCACCCGGCAGCCGGGTGCCCCACTCATTCGCCGCGTTTGCGAATGAGTGGGAAGAGTCACCTCTACACCGGAAGCCAGCAGAAACTTTCCCGTCGCGGGATTGTAAACTTCCACCTCTTTGCTTCCTCCGGCAATGAGCAGTTGCCCGGACGCGAGGTGTGCCGCTTCATCGGGCAGCTTGAAGCGGTTATCGTTCAGGGCTGACGCGGAAGGTTTTGGCTTACTTCTGACAGCGCAGATTTGGCGGTCGAAGTTCCACACAAAGCTGCGCGGTCCGGTGTAATACGCGATTGCCCCAAATGCGGTAGCATCGCAGGGGGGAGATTTCATGTCATTTCGCAACGGAGACAAGTCGCGCGAGAACCGGCTACGGAAAGCACGCCAGAAAATGCGCCTGAAGGTCCAGGCGTTGCAAGCCAAGAAGGCGCCCGCCGCCAGCAAGAAGGAATCAGCGGCGTAGTTCTGCCGGCTGCGGTCGGCAATCATTCGCCACAGAGCTTCCCTCTGAACACCCGCCTGCGCAAACGAACGGGCCAGCTTCGCCAAGGCCGCAGGCGCAGCGGGAAACTGCATCCGGCAATCCTCACTGAGCTGCCTCGAGCGCGTAGTCGAAGTCGTAGAAATGCTTGCCATTCTCGATCTTGATGGTCAGCCTGCCCGTGAGACCTGCCAGTTGGTCGGTGCCCGAGTCGGGCACGACCGTGATCTTTAGTTGTGGCGTGCCGCGGTTCATGGTGCCGCTATGCTGGAGTATGAACGAGCCGCTGCACCCGTGCAGTGTGCCGCTGACCCGCTCGATCGCCACATAACCCGCCGAGCCTTTGACGCTGGTGCCGGCGGTCAGCATCTGCCCTTTGCTGGAGCCTTCGATATCGCCGTGGAACTGTTTGTCGATCGACATCCGTCCGAAGGTCGCGTCCGGGGCAGTGCCGTCCGCGGGTTGGGGCACCAGTTTTACGTCAAAGGTCCCGGTTGCGTGGGCGGTCTTCACGGTCAACTTGCTGAGGCCCAGTTGGTTCGTCTGCCGGGGAAAGCATGTTCGTCGGAGCTCCGGTATTTCCGGCTCAGAGGGAGACAACCCTCAGGCCTGGTATTTTCTGAAAGTGTCGCACATTGAGAGTCACAAAGTCGAAGTCCAGTTAGAAGGCTGGCACCCTAGATCTGCTTTCCCTTGGCCAGCGCCGTGATGCGGTCCGACGCTCGGAAGGCCAGCGCCTGAATGGTTTCCGTCGGCTGGCCGCGGCCGCTGGTCACAAAGCTGGAGCCGTCGCACAAGAAAAGATTGGGAACGTCGTGGGTGCGGTGGTCGGCATTGACCACCGAGCTCTTGGGATCGTTGCCCATGCGGCAGGTGCCCAGCAGGTGAAAGCCGTAAGTGGATTCCTCCACCGGATAGGTCCACTTGTCTTGCGCGCCGGCGGCCTCGAGGATTTCCATGGAGCGATCCTGCATGAACTGGCAGGTCTTGAGATCGTCGGGATGGTCTTTGTATGTGACTCGCATGGCGGGAAGTCCCCAGGCGTCCTTCACCGTGTCGTCGAGCGAGATGCTGTTGTCGGCCAGGGGCAGGGAAGTGGTATGGCCGGCCAGGTACATGCTGCGGGTGAAGTATTTGCGCAGCGCCTTCTTGTACTCGCTGCCCCACTGCGGCAGCCGCGACGGCATTCCCACCTGTGCGAAGGAGATGGGATACCACAAGAAGCGCGCATCGATGCCGCCGCCGCCGTAAAACCCGAGCTTGGGATCGATCTCGTAGAAGTCATGAAGAATGCGCGTGACCTCGATGCTCTTGTACTCGTTCAGCGGGTGCTCGAACAAGCCTCCGGCCAGCGAGTCGGTGTTGAACATGAGGTACTTGCCGACCAGGCCGCTGGAGTTGGCCAGTCCGTTGGGATAACGGTTCGACTTCGAGAGCAATAACAACCGAGGCGTCTCCGAGCCGTTGGCGGCGACGATGACGGCGTGGGCGCGTTGCAGGTTCTCCTTGCCGCTGGCGTCGAAATAGGTGGCGCCGGTGGCGCGGCCGTTGGTGTCAAGTTCTATCTTGCGAACGTAGCTGTTGGGACGGATCTCGCAACGGCCCGTGGCGATGGCCTGCGGGATCATGGTCGGCAGCGGGCTGCTCTTGGCGCCCATCTCGCAGCCGAACCCCATGCAGAAGCCGCAGTGCGCGCAAGGCATTCGCCCCTGGTAGGACTGCGAAAGGATGGCCATGGGAGCGGGGAAGGGATGATAACCGAGTTTGCGCGCGGCCTGCTCGAAGAGCACCCCGCTGGACTTGACCGGCATGGGCGGCAGCGGATACGGCTTGGAGCGCGGCGGATCGAACGGGCTCGTCCCCGCCTGACCGGATACGCCCAGGTCCCACTCGGCCTTGGTGTAGTAAGGCTCCATGTCGGCATAAGTAATGGGCCAGTCGGCAAATCCTGTGCCTGCAATGGTCCCTTTCTTACTCGCCTCGATGAAATCAATCTCGTGAAAGCGCCAGAAGTTGGCGGTAAAGTGCACCGGACCTCCGCCCACCATGCGGCCATAAACCAGTGCCGGCTGCTTGACGGCTTTGTCCTTGGGCGTCTTGCGGAAGGTGGTTGGCTGCTTGCGAAAATCGTTGGTGAGCGCCGAGTGGCTCCAGTTCATGTACTCGTCGTGGGGGAGGAAGTCTTTCGTGGTGAGCCACGGACCCTGCTCCAGCACCACTACGCTGAATCCGTTCTGCGAAAGCTCGCGCGCCAGCACGCCACCGGCGGCCCCGGCGCCGATGATGACGAAGTCAACCTCGTCGGTTAGTTGGAAGTGGCGCTGCGGAGGAGTGAGGCCGCTCATGATTTCACCTTGTTGAATACTTTCCGGATGAAGTTTGCAAGTGATTATAGGGGCGTATGAAAATTTAGGATAGCGCTGAGTTCCCCTCTTGTGGGCCCCTCGAACGCAACTATGGCCAGTCTTGCGATGCGTGCCGGATGCGAAGCACCTGCACCTGGTCTTCTATGACTTCATACACAGCGATATAGGGCCACGGAGCAAACACGATCTCTCGGGTATTATCGGCGAGCCCGGCACGTCCACGATTGGGGAATGTGCTCAGAGCCGCTACGCGGTTGTAGATTGTCTGGGCAACATGCTGCGCCGCTTCGGGATTGCCCGTGCGGATGCGTTCGACGATGCGGGTGAGGTCAGCGGCAGCGTTGCTCGTCCATCGGATGTGCATCACGAGCGAAACATCTGCTCGATCCGCTCCACTACTTCGTCATGTTCCAGCAAATCGCCACGGCGTGCAGAAGCGCGGCCTTCCTCCACGGCTGCGATGAAGCGAGCTTCATATTCCAACATCCGGTCAACCGCGTCCTCGACCACCTGCGCAGCGTCCTTGCCGCTGCGAGCCGCAACCTGCCGCAGGCGAGCTTCTTTTTCGGGAGGGAAATGAACTTCCATCGTTCTCAGAGTAGGAGCTTACGTAAGTCGTGTCAATTCCCAGTTCCTTTTTTCACGACGCCCTCAGACTCAATGGAATCCCGCAACCCCTGCCGGTATACCTGGGCGTCGTAGTAGCCGAACGGCGGCTGGTAGAGGAACTTGTCCTCGAAGCCGATGAGCTTCCAGCCCACCTGGTTCTTGTTGCCGCCGCCCAGCGTCGGAGAGCCAAAGACGCCGGCGAGGGTGAAGCCGCGAAGAATGCCGAAGGCCGGTGTCTTCTCCATCGCCTTCATGATCTCGATCTGCTGTGCCGTCGGGAGCACGGCCAGGGAGATCGCCCCGGGAAACGTTTTTCCCACCTGCTCGTGCAGCGTCTTCAGGGCGTCCTTCACCTGCGTCTGCTGGTCGCGGTCGATCGTGCTCAGCAGGTAGTCGGTAAAGTGGACGACGTTGGCCTCGCGCGCGCCGGGCGTGCTATCGGTGGGGACGATCTGCGCCGAGAAGGCGTCGAACTCGGCCGCCTGGAGCGGAGTGAAGAAGCGATAGGTCTTGGTCGCGCTCGCGCCCGCCGACTGCGCGTAGGCATGCGCCTGGGCCAGCAGATCGGGGGTCAGGGAACTGAGGCAGAGCAGGCCCAGAGATGCGCCCGCCTGGCCCATAAACATGCGCCGGGTTTGGTCGGTGTCCAAGGAAGCCTCACGAGACTCAATCTGTAATTTTGCAGGACTGGGCAAACCATATCACCGAATGCATTCGAGCGGCAAAGAGTTGGGGGAGCCGGTAGGGTTTCATTTTCGATCTCGGGGGACAGGTAGAGGGCAGGGCGGACCTTGACTTGAATTATTCGTCGGTTTCGGAGCTGAGGACGGCACACTTTGAAGGGGCACGGCTTCAGCCGTGCCGTTACGTGTGCGTGCAGAGTTGGGCTTCAGCCCCGGAGGGAATTCGCACTTCGTATCAAAACCGAAGTCCCTCAGAGGCTAAAGCCAGCCTACTGCCAGCAGCTTTACGGAACGGCTGAAGCCATGCCCCTTCAAAGCGTGAAATCCTTATGAATAATGCTAAGCGCGCCCGCCCCGCAACTTGCGCAGTTGCACTTCGGTCCCGCCGTGCCGGTAGGTGACCTGGTCCATCAGGCTGCGCATCAGGCAGATTCCCCGGCCGCTCGGGCTGAGATTGGCGCCGGACTCGTTTAGTTGCGTGGCCGTCTCCGGATCGAAGCCCGGGCCCGGATCGCGAACCGTGATGGTGATGGCAGAGGGATCGATCTCCACCCGGCAGTGGACGGTCTGGGAAGGATTACTGCCACAGCCGTGGAGGACGGCGTTGGCCAGTGCCTCCTGGAGAGCAACAAGGATGTCGATCTCCTCGGCCTCGCCGGCGCAGCCCGGAGTGATGAACTCCAGGATCGCCTGGCGCGCCGGCGCGAGCGATTCCCAGTCGCCGGGGAAAACGAATTCTTTCGCGATGCGCTGTTGCTCGGCGGTTTGAGATGTTGCCTGCACGGGACCTCGCGAGCGGTCAGGCCGTCATATAGCGTTCCGCAAAACAACCGTCCCCGTCGAACTCTGCCTCTTCGCAGCCCGAAACATCGAGCGCCGAATGCAGGCTGGTCAGCGCCATCAGCGTGCACACCGGGCGTGAGGCGCGGACGATCTTCAGCGCCCGCTGGCGACGCTGCGCCTCGCAGTGCAACTCCGCCAGAAGACCCAGTCCTGCGGCATCCATGGCGTGGACCCGGCCTAGATCCAGGACGAGGCAGGCTTCGCCCCTCGACTCCGCCATGCAGCGCAGAATTTCGCACTCCACCCCCAGCACGATTCTGCCTTGGCAGTGCAGCGTGGCGGCTTCGGGTACGGTATGAACTTCAATTCTCAACATAAGTACACCCTGACCAGCTCTCCCTTGCTTATGCCGTCGCAATTCGATTGGAAAAGTTCCTTCCATAGATGACGTGCCTCCGGGTCAGTGGATAGCTTCAGTATGGCGGAAAATGATTTCAGGATGATGAAAACGCTGATGAAAGGTGGGAGAAAGTCAGTTTGAGAATAGACCCTCGAGATCGCGAGCGCCGTGGACCACCCGCAGCACTACGACTTCGCCACCCTGAAATTGATAGAAGATTAAGTGCTTGGGAAATCCGCGGACGGACGTGCGGCGTACATCGCGAAGTTCCCGCGCCTTGAATCGACAAGGCGATCCTGCTTCCGGCCTCTGGATAATTTGCATTAAGGCGGAGGTTACCGCTCGCTCCCAACGCTTCGACAACGCAAGGCCCACCCTAACTTCGTACCAGTCAGCTTGTTGCAATATGTCGGCGACAGCGAGATCGCTGAGAGTGATGCGGCTTGCTTTCACCCGTGGCGAGCTCGCTGACGCAGGGCAGTGACTAGCCCCTTGTTTCGAATCTCTGCCACCGAAACCTCAACCCGCGGTCCCTTTGCGGCTGCGCGCAATGCCTGCTCGAGATTGGCCAACCGCCGCTCTTTGTCCTGGCGTATCAATTCCCGGACATATTCGCTTGGCGTGCCCCAGTCGCCCGACGCCACCTGGCTCTCAACGTAAGCTTTCAAAGCTTCAGGCAACGAGATGTTCAGCGATGTCATTGGCATATCGTCATTTTATGGCAGATTATGACGGTGTCAAGGGCTCTTTCTCTAGTCGGCGAACACTGGCACTTCCACTTCCTTCGCGGCCCTCTTGCGCCGCCACGGCAGGTGCTCTACCACCAAGTCTTTGAAGCGGTCCATGTAGAGGTAAACCACGGGCGTGGTGTAAAGCGTCAACGCCTGGCTGACGATGAGCCCGCCCACGATGGCGATGCCCAGCGGCCGCCGGATCTCCGCCCCCACGCCGTGGCCCAGCGCCAGAGGCAGCGCTCCCAGCAGGGCCGCGGCGGTGGTCATCATGATGGGCCGGAAGCGCACTAGCGCCGCCTCGAAGATGGCCTCTTCCGCGCTCTTGCCGGTGCGTTCCACCTCCAGCGCGAAGTCGATCATGATGATCGCGTTCTTCTTTACGATGCCGATCAGCAGGATGATGCCGATCAAACCAATCACGTCGAGCTGCATCCGGAACAGCAGCAGCGCCAGCAGCGCTCCCGTGCCCGCCGAGGGCAGCGTGGAAAGAATGGTGATGGGATGGATGTAGCTTTCATACAGCATCCCCAGAACGATATACACCGCAACCAGCGCCGCCAGGATCAGGATCGGTTCCGACGACAGCGAATCCTGGAACGCGGCCGCCGTCCCCTGGAAGCTGCCATGGATGGTCGCCGGCAGGCGCATCTGCAATTCGGCGTTGGAAATGGCCCGCGTGGCCGCGCCCAGATCGCCGCCCGGCGCCAGGTTGAACGACAGCGTCACCGCCGGGAACTGGCCCTGGTGATTGACCGTGAGCGAGGTGTTGGACGGCCCAAAGTGAGCGAACGACGACAGCGGCACCTGCGCCCCCGTGCTGGTGATGACGTACACGCCGTTGAGGGCATCGGGCGTGAGCTGGTATTTCGGATCGACCTCCAGCACCACGTGGTACTGGTTCAAGGTGCGGTAGATGGTCGAGATCTGCCGTTGTCCAAAGGCGTCATACAGGATGTTGTCAATCTGGGACGGGGTGATGCCCAGGCGCGATGCGGTATCACGATCGATAATGACGTTCGCCTGCAATCCGCTGACCTGCTGATCGCTGTTCACGTCTTTGAGCTGAGGAATTTTCCGCAACTGCTGCAAGAGCTTGGGCGCCCATTCGTACAGCTCGTTCAGGTCCTCGCCCGACAGCGTGTACTGGAACTGGGCGTTGGACATGCGTCCGCCAATCTGCAAATCCTGCACCCCCTGGAAGTACAGCGTGGCGCCCGGAATGTGCGACATCTTGGGACGCAGGCGGGCAATCACCTGGTCCACGCTGAGCTTGCGCTCGGCCAGCGGCTTGAGGGTGACAAACATGCGCGCCTGGTTCTGGGCGGAACCGCCGCCCACCGACGCGATCACGTTCTGCACTGCGGGGTCTGCCTTCACAATCCGGAGGAACTGGTTGGTCTTGTTCAGCATGTCCAGAAAGGAAACATCCTGGTCGCCCATGATCATGCCCATCATGCGTCCAGTATCCTGCTGTGGAAAGAATCCTTTAGGAACGATGATATAAAGCCATACATTAAGTGCAAGCATGAGGATGGCAACGGTGAAGGTCAACCGCTGGTGGCGCAGCACCCAGCTCACCGTCACCTTGTAGGTGCGGTTCATCCACTGCCATCCGTCTTCGCTGATTTGGTAGAGTCGGCCATGGCTGCCAGGGTCGTGGGCCTTGAGAAAGCGGGCGCACAGCATGGGCGTGGTGGTGAGGGAGACGACCAGCGAAACCGCAATCGCGGCGCTCAGGGTCACCGCGAACTCGCGGAAGAGCCGGCCCACGATGCCGCCCATCAGCAGAATGGGAATGAACACGGCGATCAACGACGTGCTCATGGAGACCACGGTGAAGCCGATTTCCCGCGCTCCCAGCAACGCGGCCGGGAAGGGCTTCATGCCGCCCTCGACGTGGCGCATTACGTTCTCCAGCACCACGATGGCGTCGTCCACCACGAAGCCGGTGGAGATGGTGAGCGCCATCAACGAGAGGTTGTTCAGGGAAAAGCCGCACAGATACATCACCCCGAACGTGCCCACGATGGCCAGCGGCACCGCCACGCTGGGAATCATGGTGGCGCGCACCTCGCGCAGAAAAACGAACACCACCAGCGTGACCAGGATGACGGAAATAATCAGGGTGCGCTGAACGTCAGCCACGGAGGCGCGGACGGTTGTGGTGCGGTCAAGCCCCACCACCAGGTTGATACTGGCCGGCAGCGACGCCTTGAGGAAGGGCAGCGCCGCCGCCACGCGATCGGCGGTGGCGATCATGTTGGCCCCCGGCTGGCGGAAGATGACCACCAGCACGCTGGGCTTGCCATTGAAGCTGCCGGCATTGTTGATGTTGGAGTAAGAATCCTGCACGTCGGCCACATCGCTGAGCCGCACCGGGGCCCCATTGCGATAGGCGACAATCAGCGGCCTGTACTGCGCCGCTTTCTTGAGCTGGTCATTGGCCCGCACCATCCAACTGGTGGTGCTGTTCTCCAGCGTGCCTTTGGCGATGTTGGCGTTGGCCGAGGCTACCGCAGAGCGCACCGCTTCCAGGCCGATGCTGTATTTGTTCAGCAGATTGGGATTGGCCTCGATGCGGACCGCCGGCTGCGACGAACCCCAGACGAAGACCTGGCCGACTCCCTCGACCTGGGCCAGCTTCTGGCCCATGACGGAATCGGCCGCGTCGTACATCTGGTCCTGGGTCAGGGCGTCGGAGGTCATGGCCAGAATCATCACCGGCGCGTCAGCCGGGTTGATCTTGCGGTAGGTCGGGTTGCTGGGCAGATCGGCGGGGAGATATCCGCGGGCGGCGTTGATGGCTGCCTGCACATCGCGCGCCGCCGCATCGATGTTGCGATCCAGATCGAACTGCATGGTCACGCCGGTGTTCCCCAGCGCGCTCGACGACGTCATCTGGTTGATGCCGGCGATGCGGCCAAATTGCCGTTCCAGCGGAGTCGCCACCGAGGACGCCATGGTCTCCGGACTGGCGCCGGGCAGCCCAGCGCCCACCGAGATGACGGGAAAATCAATCTGCGGCAGCGGCGCCACCGGAAGCTGCGTGTAAGCCAGCCCGCCCGCCAGAAGCAGGGCGAGGGTGAGCAGCGTGGTGGCTACCGGACGCTCGATGGCTGGGGCGGAAATGTTCATGCAACCTGCTTACCTGATAACGCTCACACAATGTGGTAACGCTTGTCATCACGTTTGTCATCACGAGCGTAGCGAGGGATCTGCTTCTTCCGGTCGGAGGAAAAGCAGATTCCCCGCGCCCAAAAAGAGGGGCGCTCGTAATGACAATTTTCTAATTCTTCCAACGCGTTCATAACTTCGCGCATCGAACAGTTCGGTCATTTTGCCGCTTTCATCGCCTAATCCCCCAACGCCTCCGCAGGCTTCGGCGCGCGCAAGTGCCGCAGCGCCTGGGCCAGACGGTCGAACCACAGATACACCACCGGAGTTGTGAACAAGGTCAGCAACTGGCTGACCAAAAGGCCGCCGATGATGGTCACACCCAGAGGGCGCCGCAGTTCGGAGCCGGTCCCGGAGCCCAGCGCCAGCGGCACCGCACCGAACAACGCGGCAAACGTGGTCATCATGATGGGGCGGAAGCGCAGCAGGCAGGCTTCGAAAATGGCATCCACCGGCGCCTTGCCCTCCTTGCGCTCCGCTTCCAGCGCGAAGTCGATCATCATGATGGCGTTTTTCTTCACGATGCCGATGAGCAGAATGATGCCGATTAGGGCCATCACGCCCAGGTCCATGTGAAACAGCGTGAGCGCGAGAATTGCGCCGACGCCGGCCGAGGGCAGCGTGGACAAAATCGTGATGGGGTGGATGTAGCTCTCGTACAGAACGCCCAGCACGATGTACACGGTGACGATGGCCGCCAGGATCAGCCAGCCTTCGTTGGCCAGCGAGGCCTGGAAGGCGCGCGCCGTGCCCTGGAACGCAAGCTGGATGCTGGGCGGCAATCCTAGGTCCGCCGCGGCGCCGTCGATGGCCTTCACCGCTTCGCCCAGCGATACGCCGTTGCCCAGGTTAAAGGAAATGGTCACCGCCGGGAACTGGCCCTGATGGTTGATGGTGAGCGGGCCGGTCGTGGTTTCGAAGTGCGCGATGGCGCTGAGCGGCACTTGCTGCGCCGTCGCGCCGAGAACGCCGGCGCTGGGAGCGTTCGCCGCCGGGGCATTTCCGCCCTGGGCCGCGGGGCTTTGGCCGCCGCCGGCGGGGACGTAGATGCTCTTCAGCGAATCCGGATCGGCGCGGAAACTGGGATCGACTTCCAGCACCACGTGATACTGGTTGAGCTGGGTGAACATGATCGAGATCAGGCGCTGGCCAAAGGCGTCGTACAAGGTGTTATCGATGGCCTGGGCGGTGATGCCCAGGCGCGAAGCGGTGTCGCGATCGATCACCAGGTTGGCCTGGGCTGCATCCTCCTGCTGATCGGTAGCCACGTCGCGCAACTGGGGCAGTGTCTTCAACTTGGCCACCAGCTTCGCGGTCCACGAGGCCAGCTCCTTGGGGTCGGCGTCTTCCAGGCTGAACTGATATTGCGTGCGGCTGACGCGGTCTTCCACCGTCAGGTCCTGCACCGGCTGCATGTAGAGCGTGATGCCTTCAACGCCGGCAACCTCCCGCTGTATCCGCTGCATGATGGTGGTGACGTCGTCGTCACGATCGTCGCGCGGCTTCAGGTTGATCTGCATGCGGCCGCTGTTGGGGGTGACGTTGGTGCCGTCGACGCCAATGAAGGACGACAGGCTCTCGACGTCCTTGTCCTTCAGGATGGCCACCGCCAATTCGCGTTGCCGCTCCGACATGGCGGCGAACGAAATGCTCTGTGGCGCATCGGTAATGCCGGTGATAACGCCGGTGTCTTGCACCGGGAAGAAGCCTTTGGGCACCTCGATGTACATGATGATGGTCGCTATCAGGGTTGCGATGGTGACCAGCAGAGTGATGGTCTGATGCTTGAGGACGAACTTTACCGTGCGGCCATAGAACGCAATGGTGTTGTTGAAGGCCCGCTCCGACCATTGGTAGAGACGTCCATGTTTCGCCTTGTCCTTGGGCCGCAACAACAACGAGCACATCATCGGCGTCAGGGTCAGCGAAATGATGGCCGAGAAGAGAATGGTGACGCTGAGGGTCACGGCGAACTCGCGGAACAGGCGACCGACGATGTCGCCCATGAACAACAACGGAATCAGCACCGCGATGAGCGACACCGTCAGCGACACAATGGTGAAGCCGATCTGTCCGGCGCCCTGTAGCGCCGCCTCCAGAGGCGAGTGGCCCTCCTCGATGTAGCGCTCGATGTTCTCGATCATCACGATGGCATCGTCCACCACGAAGCCGGTGGAAATGGTCAGCGCCATCAGCGAGAGGTTGTCTAGCGAGTAACCCAGCAGATACATCACGCCAAAGGTGCCCACCAGCGACAGCGGCACCGCAATGCTGGGGATGATGGTCGCTGCCAGGGTGCGCAGGAAAACGAAGATGACCAGCACCACCAGGATGATGGTCAGCATCATTTCGTACTGAACGTCTTTGACGCTGGCGCGAATAGTGTTGGTGCGGTCGGTGAGAACAGTGACTTTGACGGAGGCAGGCAGGTTCGATTGCAGTTGCTTCAACCGCAGCTTGATGCTGTCAACGACCTTGATGATGTTGGCGCCCGGTTGCCGTTGGATGTTGAGAATGACGGCCGGCGTATTGTTCATCCACGCCGCCTGGTTGGTGTTCTCCGGTCCGTTGACGACGGTGGCGACGTCGGACAAACGCACCGGATTGCCGTTGCGGTAAGCGACGATGGTGTCGGCGTAACCCTGCGGGCTTAGCAACTGATCGTTGGCGCCGATGGTGAACGCCTGCCGGTTGTCCTGTAGTTGTCCCTTGGCCTGGTCAACATTGACCTGGGCGATTACGGTGCGCAGTTGCTCCAGGCTCATCCCGTAGCCAGCCAACGCTGTCGGGTTCGCCATGATGCGCACCGCAGGCTTCTGTCCGCCGCTGATGCTGACCAGCCCGACGCCGGGCAACTGCGAAATTTTTTGCGCAAACGTCGTGTCGGCCAGGTCTTCCACCTGGGGAAGCGGCATGCTGTCGGAGGTCATCGCCAGCGTCAGGACGGGGGCGTCGGCCGGATTTACCTTGCTGTAAATGGGCGGCGTTGGCAGATCGGCAGGCAGGAAGGTCCCGGCGGAATTGATCGCAGCTTGTACTTCCTGCTCGGCCACGTCGATGTTTTCTTCCAGGTTGAACTGTAACGTGATGACCGACGCTCCGAAGGAGCTGCTGGACGTCATCTGGCTGAGGCCGGGGAGCTCGCCGAACTGGCGCTCCAGCGGCGCTGTGATCGACGACGCGGTCACATCCGGGCTGGCCCCGGGATAGAACGTTACGATCTGAATGGTGGGGTAATCCACCTGCGGCAGGGCGGAGATGGGCAGTTGCTTGTAAGCCACGAGGCCCACCAGCAACAACCCCGTCATCAGCAGCGAAGTGGCGATGGGCCGAAGAATAAATGGCCGCGAAATACTCATGTCGTCGACCCAATATTGCCGGTGGTTTGCTGATTCTGACGCGCGGGAGCTTGCGGCGCTACGCGGCTTCCCGCTTGCAGCTTCTCCTGTCCGTCGGTGACAACCTTGTCGCCGCCCTGAAGTCCCGATGCCAATACCACGGTGGCGCCCTGGGTCAGCGCGATCTGTACCGGACGCATCTGCACGGTGTTATTGCTGTCCACGACATAGGCGAAGGAGCCATCGGGCCCGCGGAGAATGGCGCTCGCCGGAGCGGTAACAGCGTTCTTCCTGGTCTCCAGCAGCAAATGGGCGTTGACGAACTCGTTAGGCCAGAGCTTGCTATCGGGATTGTCGAAGACCGCCTTCAGCTTGGCCGTACCCGTCGTCTGGTCAATCTGGTTGTCGATGGTCAACAGTTTTCCCGTAGACAGCAATGTCTGGTCGTCACGGCTATAGGCATCGACTTCCAGTGGGCCTTTCTTCATTTCGGCGGCGACAATCTGGAGTTGGTCTTCCGGCAAGGTGAAGACCACGGCGATGGGATGAAGCTGGGTAATCACTACCAGCGGAGTATTGCCGGCGGCGGTAACGTAGTTGCCGGGATCGACCTGGCGCAGTCCAACGCGGCCGTCAATGGGAGACTTGATGTAGCAGTAGGTAAGATTCAGTTCGGCATTCTGGATGGCAGCCTTATCGCCGGCAATCGTGCCTGCGAAGGTCCCGAAGGACGCTTGCAGCGTATCCAAGTCCTGCTTAGCGACGACGCCCTGCTGGTAGAGCACGTTATTGCGTTCGTATTGCATCTTAGCGTTGGTGAGTTGGGCCTCATCCTTCTCCAGATTGGCCTTTGCCTGTGCCAACGCCACCTCATAGGGACGCGGATCGATTTCGATCAGGGTCTCGCCTTTTTCACTTCCTGGCCTTCGTTAAAGTTCACCTTCATGATCTGCCCGTCAATGCGGGTCTTTAATGACACCGTAAAGAATGCCTGCACCGAACCCAGGCCATTGAGATAGACGTTGAAATCGCCCTGCTTTACCGTGACCACTCCGACGGGAACGGCGGGGGGCGGGGCACTAGCCTTCGCGCTCTTGGCTTTTGAACCGCAACCGGTAAGCGCGGCGCAAATCGCCAGCGTCAGTGCCAATACCATTCCCAGTCTGAGGCCCCTGTCTCTTTTCAAGCAACTCCTCCTAGCAGCGACTGACGCGGCGACCCTGTAGAGGTCACCGCACTTGCTCTCGTTGCGTAACTGCCATCAGGCGGAATCGTAGCAGTTACCATTAGATGCAATACTATTAGACCTGATCGCCCGCAGAACAGCGGTTAAGAGGGGTGAAGGAAAGTTAAGTTTTGTGAAGGCCCACAACACATCTCGAAACAATTCTTCACCGCCGGGACGCGCGGGAAAGAGCAAAATAAGTCCCGTGAACCGCCTGCTCATCGTGGATGACGACCACGCGCTTGTCAACCTGCTGGAACGCTTTCTGGAAGGCGAAGGCTTTCAGGTGGACGCGGCCTACGATCACGCCTCGGGAATGGCCGCTGCCCTGGCGGGCGGCCACGAGTTGATCATCCTGGATGTCATGCTGCCGGGCGGTTCGGGCTTCGAGCTGCTGAAAGCGGTGCGCCGCGAGTCGGCGGTGCCGGTGCTGTTGCTGACCGCGCGCGGAGAAGCTGTCGATCGCATTCTCGGCCTGGAAATCGGCGCTGACGACTATCTGGCCAAGCCCTTCGATCCCCGCGAACTGGTGGCCAGAATCCGCGCCATCTTCCGCCGCACCCGCGAACCGTTGCCCACCGGCGCGCGCCCCGAACACGAAGAAGTGCTGACCGTCGGCGATATCGCCATGTCGTTGAGCAGCCGGAACGTTACTTGTGGCGGCACTCCGGTCGAGTTCACCTCGGTCGAGTTTAACGTGCTCGAGTTGCTGATGCGCCATGCCGGCAGCGTGGTCACGCGCGAGCAGATTGCGGAAGTCGCCCTCGGGCGGCCGCTCAGCGTCTTCGATCGCAGTGTGGACGTCCACGTCAGCCGGGTGCGCAAGAAGCTGGGCGCCTTGCGCGGGCGGGACGATATGATCCGCCCGATCCGCGGCGTCGGCTACTTCTTCACCGCCGAAACGCCGGAGAAGAGCAAGGTATGAACCGGCGCCTGTTCTGGAAAATCTTTCTGCCGTTTTGGGCCGCGCAGGCCGTGCTGTTGGGGGCGCTCTATCTGCGTGTGCACATCCGCATTAACTCGGAGCATCCGTGGTGGATCCAGCCCGAGCGCCGTGAGATGCCGGTGCTGGCCAGCCTGGCCGCGACCACGTTCGAGCGGCAAGGGCAAGCCGGACTGGCGACGCTGCTCGACGACCTGTCGCTGCCGCGCCGCTCCCAGTTCTGGCTGGTGGATGGAAGCGGGCGCGAGCTTTCCGGCCGCGAGATTCCGCAGAACATTCTTCAGGGTGCGGCGGCGGCGGAGAGGACCGAGGGCGTGCATCGCTCCTATGAAGCCAACGTGCTGGCCGCGGCGGCCACGACTTCGCAGGGGAAATATACTTTGATTGCGGAGCTGGTGCCGCCTCCCCTATCGGAGCGCATTCCCGGCGACATTCTGTGGACGCTGAAGCTGGGTACCATCTTCTCGGCGATCATCTGCTTCTTGATCGCGCACTATTTGACCAAGCCCATCGAACGGCTGCGGGATGCGACCAATCAACTGGCGCGCGGCAACCTTGACATCCGCGCGGGAGACAACCTGGGCAACCGCAGCGACGAAATTGCCGACCTGGTGCGCGATTTCGATTCCATGGCGGACGAGCTGCGAAAACAGATCAAGAGCGAGCGCAGTCTGCTGAGCGGCGTCTCCCACGAGTTGCGATCGCCCATCGCGCGCATCCGGCTCGCGCTGACGCTGGCGCGCCGCGGCGGCGACAGCGAACGCGAAGAGATGCTTGACCGCATCGAGCAGGACACCATCCAACTGGATTCCATGCTGGAACAGATTTTGACGGTGGCGCGGCTGGAGAGCGGGCAGATCAAGCCCAAGTTCGAGCCGCTGGTGCTGAACGACCTGATTGACGACGTGCTGCACGATGCCAAGTTCGAAGCGGCGGCGACCCATGCCACCGTCACCTACGAAGGCGTCGAGAACATTCGGGTGAACGGCGACCCGGGCATGCTGCGCAGCGCTATCGAGAACGTGGTGCGCAACGCGATTTTCTACTCGGGCGAGGGCGGCAAGATCGAAGTAAAGCTGACGACCATGGGTAAGGGCGCTCAGTTGGTTGTTCGCGACAATGGACCGGGGGTTCCGCCCGAAAAGATGGCCCTGATCTTCGAACCGTTCTACCGGGTGGACGATGCGCGCGGCAGCGCGACGGGTGGAATGGGACTGGGCCTGGCGATTGTGCAGAACGCCATTTTGGCGCATCCCGGCGCGGCCTTCGCGGCACAAAACGTCGAGCCACACGGCTTCGAGATCAGGCTGAAGTTCAATATGCTGCCCGGCTCAGGGCCGTCCGGCGGCCCGGAGACGCCGCGCGCGGTGCAGACGGCGAGCAAGCAGGAATAACGAATCAAATAGAAGCGCTTTGGAAGATCAATCCCGCCGGGTTTACCACAGAGGCACAGAGGACACGGAGTTAAGAAACATTCTGAACGCCGTTCTCGAGCACTGCGCTACAATCTCGCCCAGTGGCCGATAACAAACTTTTCTACGGCGACAACCTCGACGTGCTGCGCCGCTACGTGCGCGACGAGTCGGTGGACCTCATCTATCTCGATCCGCCCTTCAACAGCCGCCAGGATTACAACGTCCTCTTCGCCGAGAAAGACGGCACGCGCTCCTCCTCGCAGATCACGGCCTTCGAGGACACGTGGGAGTGGAACCTCGACGCCGAGCGCGCCTATCAGGAGGTCGTCGAGCGCGGCGGGATGGGTGTCGAACGCGATGCAGGCGTTTCGCACATTCCTCGGCAACAGCGACATGATGGCGTATCTCGCCATGATGGCTCCGCGCCTCATGGAACTGAAGCGCGTGCTGAAGGTGACGGGCTCGATCTATCTGCACTGCGACCCGACGGCCAGCCATTATTTGAAGATGCTGATGGATTCCGTGTTTGGGCCGCAGAACTTTCGCAACGAAATTATTTGGCAGCGCACATCAGCACACAGCAAACGTTCGTGCAGAAATTCGGGGCTGTTCACGACGTGACTCTTGTGGTATTCGCAAGCGGACAGTATTCAGCCTGGAATCAGAGAATACGCGCCATACGAGACAAGAGTACATTGACAATTCTTCGTATCAAATGATGACCGACGGGCGGCGGTACTTCGGCGGGATCTTAACGGCACCGACGTCTCGCGCTTCAAGCGGGCAGCATACGAATGGCACGAGATTCGGCCGCCAGCATCGACGTTGCTGGGCTATGGCGAAGGAGAGGATGGACGATCTGAAGCGAAAGGGACGAATACACTTCGGCCAAAGAAAGCGGGCGGATGCCCCGGCTCAAGAGTGTACCTGGACAGACGCGCCGGGGTACCGATCAGGACATTTGGACGGACATTACGACGATGCATCAACTTGATCGCCGAGCGTCTCGGCTACCCGACCCAGAAGCCGGAAGCACTCCTCGAACGCATCATCAAAGCCAGCAGCAACGAAGGCGACATCGTTCTCGATCCCTTCTGCGGATGCGGCACCGCAGTCGTCGCTGCGCAGCGCCTGAAGCGCCGCTGGATCGGCATTGACATCACTCCGCTCGCGACAAACCTGATTAAGACACGGCTGGCTGACATTTTTGGCGCCGAGATTCGCAAGAGCTACGAAGTGATCGGCGAACCAACGTCCGTGCCGGATGCCCGCGAACTGGCGAAAACCGAGCCCACCCACTTTCAATATTGGGCGCTGGGGCTGGTGAACGCGCGCCCCGTGGAAGAGCGAAGAGGCGCTGACCGCGGCATCGACGGGCGGCTCTACTTCCACGCGGACACGACAGCGGCAAGACGCAGCAGATCGTTTTTTCGGTCAAGGCCGGCCAGAACATCAACGTGGCGCACGTGCGCGATCTGCGCGGCGTGATCGAGCGCGAGAAGGCGGCCATCGGCGTGCTGATCACGATGGAAGAGCCGACCAAGCCGATGGTGAAGGAAGCTGCCGAAGCGGGTTTCTACAAAGACGATTCGCCGTTTGACACCGGCACGTATCCGCGCATTCAGATTCTCACCGTCGAGCAATTGTTGAACGGGGCGCAGGTCGCGTATCCGCGGCTGCTGGATGCGACGTTCAAGCAGGCTCCCAAAGCGCGCGGCGCGGCGGTCGAGCAACTCAAGCTCGATGCGGGGGAGTGAACAGCAGGTCCCTCGACTCCGCTCCGCTCCGCTCGGGGTGACAATCCAGGAAAAGGTGAAATCCTCAGTCGGGATGACAGATCCGGGGTGCCGCACTCATTCGCGGTTTCTAGGAATGAGCGGGAGATCACGATGTTGTGGCAAAAAGGAGCCGAGGATGTACCAAAACCTCCCACCCAACCAACGGAAGGTTGGGTGGGGCACCCGGCGAGTTTTACGCCTGCATATCGGTGTCATCGGGCAGAGTCTGCGCCGCACGGCAAAGACGGCTCGTGTGGGCACCCCTGCGGCTATTGCTTCTCGTCGATCAACGTCGAAACTCTTCCGGTTTGCTTGTTGTCAACCACGGTGGTCATGGTCTTTCCATCCGGCGAGACCGTGATTTTCTCCACGCTCCACAGTTTGCCGTCGCGCTTATAGGTCACCTCGACGGAGCGGTCGCCCTTCGGCTTGACCGACACGGTTTCATTCGCATAAATACCCTTGACCGGGTACTCTTTGCCATCCAGTTTGGCCTCCCAGCTTTCGCCAGTCGGGGTGGACATGCTCAGCGAATCGCCTCCGCCCTTCCAGGTGGTGGTGAGCCCAGAGGCGTCTTCATTCACGTTCTGGACGCGCCAGCCACCAGAGGTTGCATTGGAGCCGGCAGGTCCTTTGGAAACACGCGTCCATTTGCTTTCTGCCTTGTAGGAGGCGCTACCGTCGGCGGGATAGTTGGTGCTGGAAACGGTCAATGTCTTCCCATCGGCCGAAGCAGTCCTGACCGCATCAAACGTGGGCTTGCCGGCTTTCTTGGCTGTGAAATGGAGCGTGTTGGCGTCCACAACCTGCACCGCGAGCGTGTCATACGGCTGGCCGGCGACGGGCTGGTCCTGGCCGTCAGCCTTTAAGTTCTTGATTTTGGTGGCGCAACTGTCGCAGTCGTACATCCCATTGTTCACCGAAAACACGACGGGTTTTTGCGACAGCTTGGACTCCGCCATGTTGGTCTTCCAGGTGCCGTCGAACGGGCTTTGCGCAAACAACATCGCAGGGAGTAACCACAAAACAACCGCTAGCAATTTCTTCATGTCGATCTCCTGATGCGGAATTTTGGTCTCGTTTCTAACTTTGCCGGAGTATAGGCGCCGCGAGAAAGCCGGTAGGGTAAGTGTTTAAGGAACGAGGCTCATATCAGGGTGACGTAGTTCAGGTGCCCGAGCGGAGTGTGAGATTTCTCGTTCACGGCTTCAGGCTATGTCCTGGTTGCCGGCTTGTCAAACTTGGGGACAACTTCTTTCTCAGTCCAGAATGAAAACGATCTGCTGAACCGGCCCCTCAAAGCGCGGATGCGCGGGGCACGGTGCAGACCGCTAGCAAGCAGGAGTAGCGGGGGATGGGAAGGTCAACCTGAAGTCGTATCTCTCCGACATGAGCGCCACCAAACAATTGATGACGTTGCCCGGCCAGAAAACCAACCCGCATCACTGACAGAACTCCGCCAGTTTTTTCAGATGGGTTACGTGTAGAACCACAGGGATGCCGGACGATTCACTGGCGGCGTCTACGGTTCCGGTCACCTCAACCAGTTTGCCGTTGTAGCCGAACAGGGCACTGTGGTGACCTTTCAGCACATAGGTCTGGTCGCGGGTCATGAGTCTGAACGTCCCATTCATATTGATCACGCAGCCAGCCACTGTAACGTTCGTGTGACCAGCCGGTTGGCCAAAGCACTGCGCGACAAACAAGACAGCAACGAGAACGATCAACGCTTTGCGCACTCTCGAACCTCCGGTAGTGGATGGAAGAGACACCGAGTGCCACTCATTTTTGGTCGCCAATGAGTGAGAGATCACGACGTTGTGACAAAAGGAACCCGAAATGTGTCCAATGAAGCATCCCACCCAACCGACAGTCTATACTCTCTTCTCGACCATGGAAGAGGAACACGAATGAAGACACGTTTGGTTGTTTTAGGGTGCTGCGTCGCAATGGCTGCGATGCTCTATGCGCAAAATGCGGACGAAGGCTATCAGATGGCCAGAGTTGTCGCCTTCGAAAGGGCCGCCGCTGACGCCCAGCATATGGAAAATTCGGACCGCTACAAGATTTCCATGCGCCTGGGCGATACGGTCTACGCTTGCCACGCCAACGCCCCCGCTGCAGTTTTTATTGACTGGAGCACCGGGAAAGAATTTCCCGCCAAACTAAACGGCAAGGTTTTGCTGGTGAAAAACCTGGATGGTCAGGTCGTGGAACTGAACATTGTCGGCAAGAAAACGCCAAAGTAGAATACGCACCGCAATGACCGAATGGGATGCGAGTGATTACGCCCGGATATCGGGACTGCAGAAGGCGATGGCCGAGGAGGTGCTCGCCCTGCTCGATCTCAAGGGCGCGGAGCGAATTCTCGACATCGGGTGCGGCAATGGGAAGATCACGGCAGAGATTGCTGCCCGAGTCCCGGAGGGATCGGTCCTGGGCGTGGATCCGTCCCATGAGATGATCGCCTTCGCATCGAGTCACTACGGTCCCTCGATGCGGCCCAATCTTCGATTTGAGACCGCCGACGCTCGCGAGTTGCCGTATCGGGACGAGTTCGATCTCGTCGTGTCATTTAATGCGCTGCACTGGGTGACCCAGCAAGATGAGGCCCTCCGTTCGATACGCTCTGCCATGAAGCCCGAGGGGCGCGCGCAGCTTGCGCCTGGTTCCGAAAGGTGAGCGCAAGAGCCTGGAAAACGTGCTCGAGGACACGCGCTTGTCCTCAAGGTGGGCGCGTTACTTTCAGGAGTTCCACGATCCCTATCTGCACCTCACGGCTGAACAGTATGGCGAACTGGCCGAGAGGATCGGCCTGCATGTGCTGAATACGCACACGGAGTCGAAGGCGTGGGACTTCAAATCTCGCTCCGCATTCTTCGCATTCGGCTCGGTGACCTTCGTGGAATGGACGCGCTTGCTGCCCGAGGAGGAAAAGCCGCTTTTCATCGTTGACGTGCTGGACCGCTACCGGACCGTCGCGGCCGATCGACCTGGCGAGGAAAATACCTTCAAGTTTTATCAGATGGATATCACGCTGAGTCGCTGAAGAATGGAAGGAATTTGTTGAGCAGGACCATCACAGCGCGGCCACGCGCCGTTGCACCAGTAGAAAGTACAACGCCATTAGAACCAGCAGCAATCCGTTCACGCTCAGCACCAGGGGCGCCGTAAACACGGGGACGAGCCAGCCCGACAGCAGGTTTCCCATGGGCATGCCGCCGCGGAACGCGCAGTTGTAAACGCTCATCACGCGGCCGCGCATTTCGTTGGTGGTAATCAACTGCACCAGCGAATTCACGGTAGCGAACACGGCCATCATGGAAGCGCCCACCACCACCAGCATGGTGTAGCTCAGCGGCAACGATCGGGAGAGGGAAAATCCCGCAATCGCGGCGCCCAGGCAAATGAGTCCAAAGATGGCAAGCCGCCCTTTGTAGCGGATGTTACCCAACCCCGCGACCAGGAGCGAGCCGCAGATGGAACCCACTCCCATAAGCGAAAGCAGATTGCCGTACGTCGCCGGACCGCGATGAAAGATGTCTTTAACGAACACCGGAATATAGGTACGCATGGGCATGGCTAATGCGGTCATGCAAAATGCCAGCACGATGAGCGCCTCCATGGAGCCCTGCTTGCGAACGAACTTGATGCCCTCCTTGAGGCTGGTGAACATGGACTCGCCGGTACTCGCCGGCAGGAAGCGGGTCGTAATCAGCAGGAGCGAAACGATGGGCGCCAGGAAAGAAAGCGCGTTCAACCCGAAGCACCACTTCTCGCCCAACTTCGCCAAAGCCATTCCGGCGAGCGCCGGGCCAATGGTTACCGCCAGGTTGAACTGAATCGAATTCAGGGCAATGGCGTTCGACATGTCCTCTCGGTCCACCAACGTGGGGATGAGCGCTGCGTACGCTGGGCCGCCGAAAGCCTGCGCCAGGCCGGAAATAAACGAGAGACACAAGGATGGGCCAGACGTGGGTCAGTCCGTTCGCCACTAAAATCGTGAGCACGGTTGCACTCCCCATCTGCACGTATTGGGAGGCGAGCAGCACCCGGTGCCGCTCAATCCGGTCGGCCACCACCCCGCCAATGAGCGAGAAGAGGAAGATGGGAATGCCGCCGAGAAACTGGTCCAGCGCCAGCAAGAAGGGGGAATGGCTCAGGCGATAGATGAGCCAGCCCTGGGCCACGATCTGCATCCAGGTGCCAATGCTGGAGGTGCAGGCGCCGAACCACATCAAACGGAAGTCACGATAGTGAAATGCTTTGAATACTCTGCGCAAGGTTGAGGTCGGCATGTGCTCTGCGTGGCTCGGTGGTCCAGACTCTATCTTCGCACGGGCACACGCCCCCGATCGTGCAATGACCCTCGCTCGGTACAGATGCCGAGTGGCGCCGCCGCCGATGCGGTCACTGACATGAAGCCGCCGCGCGTGGTAGGGTTATGCGTTTCTGAGGGAAGTCATGTTTACGAATGATCTTCTAAAGGGCAAACGCATTCTCATCACCGGCGGCGGTACCGGCATTGGCCGCGCCATGGCGGAGCGCTTCTTGCAACTCGGCGCGACGGTTTACATCTGCGGGCGGCGGGTGGAGGTGGTGCAGAAGACCGCCGCCGAGCTTTCCGCTGCGACTGGCGGGACTATCGAGGGCTTCGCCTGTGACGTGCGCTATCCCGAAGACGTCGAGGCGCTGATCGAGAAGCTATGGGCGAAGGGTCCGCTCGATGTGCTGGTGAACAATGCTGCCGGCAATTTTCTGGCGCGCACGGAAGAGCTGTCGTCGCACGCCTTCGACGCAGTGATTAACATTGTGCTCAAAGGCACCATCAATATGACCCTGGCGTGCGGCAAGCGCTGGCTGGCGGCACAGCACAAAGGCGTGGTGCTCAGCATCGCGACCACGTATGCGGACACCGGCTCGGCTTACGTTGTGCCCAGCGCGGTGGCCAAGGCGGGTGTGGCCGCGCTCATGCGCAGCCTGGCCGTGGAGTGGGGCGGACGCGGCGTTCGCTTTGTCGCCATCGCTCCCGGTGCGATTCGCACGGAGGGCGCGTTCTCGCGGCTGCTGCCCACGCCCGAGTTGGAAAAGAAGCTGCTCGAGCACAACCCTCTGCATCGCTTTGGAACGCTGGAGGAGATCGCCAACCTCGGCGCCTTTCTCATCAGCGATCAGGCGGGCTACATCAACGGCGAGATGGTGTACATGGACGGCGGGGAGATGCTGGCGGGCGCAAGCACCTTCAGCCTGATCGGGCGGCGCATACCGGATGCCGCGTGGGAGATGATGAAGCCGAAGAAGAAGTAGGCAGTGGTCGGTAGTCAGTTGTCAGTAGTCAGTTGCAAAACGGCAGGGGAGTTTAAGAAGCAATCGGTCTTGAGCTTTCAGTTGTCAGTTGCAACTGCAAAATCAGTTGAATAAGTAGTCAGTAGGCAGTCGCGCGTGGTCAGCGTAAATGGCAACCATTTGACGCCGGTGCCGCGTTCGGCTGACCGATCAGCCCGGAGGGCGCCATTTGTTTTAGCCGTGGGCGTAAGCCCGCGGTGTGGTTTTGTATCGAGCCTGGAGCCGCGGGAGCGGCGGCACCTAGTCAACCGAGCACAAAGTCCCGTTCGTATTTCGCGCCTGCCTTGCGGAGCAGGGCCAGGTATTCGTCATCGAACGTGCTTTTGCGATGATGTTCCGCTTGGCTTGCGAGATATCGCTTCACCGTGTCCAGCTGTGATGGGCTGACGCTAATCGCAGAGTATCCGTCCTGCCATGCGAAGCCGTTTACCTCCGCCTTCATGAAGCGGGATGAATTGGCCTTCAGATCGCGCATGAGATCGACCAGGTTTCGCTTTGGTGGAAGCGACAATAGTATGTGGACATGATTGGCGGTGCCGCCGACAGCGAGGATGTCGAATCCGCAGTTGCGTGCGATTCCACGGAGATAAGCCCAAAGAGTCTCTGGGTTCCGGATGAGTTGCGAGCGTCCCTTTGTCGCGAAGACGCAATGAACGTAATTGAGAACGTAGGATCGTGACATGGTTTGGTGCCGCCGCTCCTCCACCCCATCACGCGCAAAGGCGGCGCGTGATGGGGACCCCGGCTCCGCGGCTCTGTCTTTTCAAAACTCATGCTGACCGCGGGCTTACGCCCACGGCTAAAACAAATGACGCCCTTCGGGCTATTCAAGTTCCTAACGACTGATGGCACCCTTATCTTCAATAACTAAAACAAATATCGCCCTTCGGGCTATTCAAGTTCCTAACGACTGATGGCACCCTTATCTTCAATAACGCCACGGAGGACGCCGGGGACGGAGTCGGTTGGCTTGACGCCCTATTCTCTAGCTGAGAATGCGCTCTCCGTACCTCGGTGTCTCCGTGGCGAACTGAAACTGACAACTGACAACTGACAACTAATTCAACACATGGATGTTCTTCTTCTCGCACATCTCCTTCAGCACCTTGGGCCACACGGTGACGCTGACTTCGCCGAGGTGTGCTTTGCGCAGCAGCGTCATCAAGGTCCGCGACTGCCCGATGCCGCCGCCGATGCTCAGCGGAATCTCATGATTGACGATCGCCTTGTGATAGGGGAACTTCAGGAAGTCGGTTTGACGCGTGAGCTCCAGCTGCTTCTTGAGCGACTCGGAGTTGACCCGAATGCCCATGGAGGTCAGCTCATGCCGCCGCTTGGTCACCGGGTTCCACACCAGGATGTCGCCGTTCAGACCATGCCGCACGTGGCCGTCGTCGGAGCGGGTCTCGGTGACCCAGTCGTCGTAATCGGCGGCCCGCATTTCGTGGGGATAGCCATCCTTTAGCGTCCAACCAATTCCGATGATGAAGACCGCCGGATATTTCTGCAGGATGGCGGTTTCGCGCTGCTTGCGCGGCAGCTCGGGATACAGGTCGAGGATCTCTTCCGCATGCAGGAAGGTGAGCTGCTCGGGCAGGTTGGGATAACGCGGATCGCGCAGTTGCGGGAAGATGCCCTGCACGTGGCGCTCGGCGCCGACGATGACGCTCCAGATTTTGCTGACCACTCCTTTCAGGAAGTGAAGATTGCGCTGTTCGGCGCTGATCGCGCGCTCCCAGTCCCACTGGTCGACGTAGGCGCTGTGGTCGTGGTCGAGGAAATAGTCCTTGCGGACGGCGCGCATGTCAGTGCAGATGCCTTCGCCGGGCTGGCAGTTGAACTGCTTCAGCGCCATCCTCTTCCACTTGGTGGCGGCCTGCACCACCTGGGCGTTGATGGGGTGCTGGTCGCGATCGTTGGAGATGTGGAACTGGATCGGGGTGCGCGAACCGTCGCGGTCGAGATAGTCGTTGACGCCGCTTTCCTCGTCAACAATGAGCGGCACGGTGACCATCTGCAGGTTCAGTTCGTGGCAGAGGTTATCTTCGATGTATTTCTTCGCCTCGAAGATGGCCTTCTGGGTTTCTTTGGGTGACAGCAGCGAGCTGTAATCCGCCGGAAGCACGCGCTCCAGCTCTGTGTAGTCGCCAATTCCGGGGCCAGCCAGGTCCGCTTTCTTGTCAGCCATACGGTTGTTCTCCTTGAGTGAGCGGTCGACGTGCCGGCAGAGCGCCTGCCGATGCGAATCCGGGAGCTCACGTCGCCACCCTAAGGAGAACACCGGGCGGTAATCGAATGCAGTAACGTGCGTCACCGAGCCGTGTGCGGTGACGGCGAGCGAGTTGTGCAGTGGGAGGGAGGGGGAACCCCGGTCTAGGAGAAGGACGCCGGGCCCAACGGGTCACGGAGCCCGAAGGGCGCAATTTGAGTTAGCCGTGGGCGTCAGCCCGCGGTGGGCAAGTGTGAACCAAATCCGAGCCGCTTCAGCGGCGGCACTCGGTTAACCGAGGGCCTGTTCGCGCGCACATTGAACACCGGATTTTTGAAGCAGCATCAGATACTCGTCATCGAACGTGCGTTTGCGATGATGTTCCGCTTGGCTTGCGAGATATCGCTTCACCGTGTCCAGCTGTGATGGGCTGACGCTAATCGCAGAGTATCCGTCCTGCCATGCGAAGCCGTTTACCTCCGCCTTCATGAAGCGGGATGAATTGGCCTTCAGATCGCGCATGAGATCGACCAGGTTTCGCTTTGGTGGAAGCGACAATAGTATGTGGACATGATTGGCGGTGCCGCCGACAGCGAGGATGTCGAATCCGCAGTTGCGTGCGATTCCACGGAGATAAGCCCAAAGAGTCTCTGGGTTCCGGATGAGTTGCGAGCGTCCCTTTGTCGCGAAGACGCAATGAACGTAATTTAGGACGTAAGATCGTGACATGGTTTGGTGCCGCCGCTCCTCCACCCCATCACGCGCAAAGGCGGCGCGTGATGGGGACCCCGGCTCCGCGGCTCTGTCTTTTCAAAACTCATGCTGACCGCGGGCTTACGCCCACGGCTAAAACAAATGACGCCCTTCGGGCTAATCATGCTGCCGCTGCCCGCATTCGTCCTCCAGCTAGGTTCGGAACTTTCAGTTCTCAGTTGCAACTGCAAAATCAGTCGAAGAAGCAGTCAGTAATCAGTCAAGCGTGGTCAGCGTAAATGGCGACCATTTGAGCCTGTGCCCCGTTCGGGCTGTTTGTGTGCCTCCGCCGCTTGGGGTGAGTTGGCCCATATCGCCGAAACACGAATAGACGCAACGCACCCTAAAGAGAACACCGGGCGGTAATCGAATGCAGTAACGTGCGTCACCGAGCCGTGTGCGGTGACTCCGGGCTGGGTGAAACGCGTATAGTGATAGGCGCATCCCAGCCACGAGGAGCGAATTGATGGCAACCACGGCGTCCCAGGAGAAGGATTCCACGCTGATTACCAGCTACGATCTTCATCTGTTCAACGAGGGTAACCACAACCGCCTCTACGAGAAGTTCGGCGCGCACCTGACGGAAGTTGACGGCAAGCAGGGCACCTATTTTGCGGTGTGGGCGCCGGACGCCGAGCGCATATCGGTGGTGGGCGACTTCAACGGCTGGAACTCCGACTCGCATCCCATGAATCCGCGCGGCAGCTCCGGGGTGTGGGAGGCGTTCCTTCCCGGCGTCGGCAAGGGTGTGGTGTACAAGTACCACCTGCGTTCGCGCTATCACATGTACGAGGTGGCGAAAGCCGATCCGTACGGTTTCCATACCGAAGTTCCACCGAAGACGGCGTCCATCGTTTGGGACTTGGATTACGAGTGGCAGGACGCCGAGTGGATGCGCACCCGCCATGACCACAACAAGTTCGACGCACCCATCTCGATTTACGAAGTGCATCTGGGCTCGTGGATGCGGGTGCCCGAAGAGGGCAGCCGCTCGCTCAGCTATCGCGAGCTGGCGCCGAAGCTGGCGGCTTACGTGAACGACATGGGATTTACCCATGTTGAGTTCATGCCGGTGATGGAGCATCCGTTCTTCGGCTCCTGGGGCTACCAGATCACCGCCTATTACGCGCCCAGCGCCCGCTTTGGCACGCCGCAGGATTTCATGTACCTGGTGGACTACCTGCACCAGCAGGGCATCGGCGTGTACCTTGACTGGGTGCCGTCGCACTTTCCCAACGACGAGCACGGGCTGGCCTACTTCGACGGCACGCACTTGTACGAACATGCCGATCCGCGCAAGGGCTTCCATCCCGATTGGAAGTCGGCCATCTTTAACTACGACCGCAACGAAGTGCGCGGGTTCCTGCTGAGCAATGCGATCTTCTGGCTCGACCGCTATCACATCGACGGGCTGCGCATGGATGCCATCGCGTCCATGCTTTATCTCGACTACTCGCGCAAGCAGGGCGAGTGGATTCCCAACCAGTACGGCGGGCGCGAGAACCTGGGAGCGGTGTCGTTTCTGCGGCGGCTGAATCACGATGCCTACCAGGAGTTTCCCGACATTCAGACCATCGCGGAGGAATCGACGGCGTGGCCGATGGTGTCGCGGCCAACCTATGTCGGCGGGCTGGGCTTCGGCATGAAGTGGGACATGGGATGGATGCACGACTCGCTGCTCTACATGTCGAAGGACCCTATCCATCGCAAGTATCACCACAACAAGCTGAGCTTCCGCGGGCTGTATGCCTTCACCGAGAATTTCGTGCTGCCGCTCTCGCACGACGAGGTGGTGCACGGTAAAGGCTCGCTCATCGCCAAGATGGCGGGCGACGAGTGGCAGAAATTCGCCAACCTGCGTCTGCTGTTCGGATACATGTTCACCCAGCCGGGCAAGAAGTTGCTGTTCATGGGCTGCGAAATTGGGCAGTGGAGCGAGTGGAACCACGACGGCAGCATTGACTGGCACGTGCTGAAGTATGCTTTCCACCAGGGGGTGCAACGCTGGGTGCGCGACCTGAATGCCTTCTACCGCAACGAACCGGCGCTGTACGAGACGGACTTCGTTCCCGCCGGATGGCGCTGGATCGATGCCGACGATTCCGTTGACAGCGTCCTGACGTACATGCGCTGCTGCAAGGATGAGACTGCACCGCTGGTGATTGCAGGCAACTTCACTCCCGTGCCGCGACTGGGATACCGCGTCGGAGTTCCGCACGAAGGACACTGGAACGAAGTGCTGAACAGCAATGCCGCGATTTACGGGGGCAGCGATACGGGCAATTTTGGCGGGCGGACGAGCGAGCCCATTGCCTGCCACGGATACGACCATTCGCTGTTGCTCGATCTGCCGCCGCTGGGGATGGTGGTGTTCAAGCAGTAAGTGCCTTCAGTGCGTGTGAAGGGAGCAACGCGCGTCCTCTGCCGCGCCAGAATCATCTTAGCTACGGTGCCTCCCAGAGCCTATAAGCGACTTTGTGCGATTCTGCTCCGAACCGCCGCCTGCTCCTCGCTGGCAGTGTTCGGACTCCTGCTGCTGGGCAGCGCCGCATACGCGCAGGACAACTACGAAATCCAGGTTTACGGGTCGGAGACGGTCCCTCCGAAATCGACCATGGTGGAGTTGCACAGCAACTTTCTGTTCCAGGGTTCGAAGACCACGCAAGATGGCGTTCTACCCACCGAACATGCGCTGCACGAGACCCTCGAGGTCACCCAGGGTTTCACGCCCTGGTTCGAGACCGGCTTCTACGTCTTCACCACCGTGCCTAACGGCCAGGGCTGGCGGTGGGTGGGAGACCACATCCGGCCGCGAGTCCGTGCGCCCGAAAGCTGGCACTGGCCGGTGGGCGTCAGCCTCTCCGCTGAGTTCGGATATGCGCGCCCGATTTTCTCGACTTCGGTTTGGAGTCTGGAAATCAGGCCGATTGTTGACAAGCAGATGGGCCGGCTGTACTGGTCGATCAATCCGGCGCTGGAGAAGGCTTATACAGGTCCGGAGTCGCGACGGGGCTGGGAATTTTCGCCCGACGCCAAGATCTCCTGGAACTTCACCCAAGTCGTGGCCTTCGGACTGGAGTATTACAGTGGCTTTGGCCCGGTCGGGGGAGTCGATCCCTTTCCCTACCAGGCGCAGCAGTTTGTTCCGGCCTTCGACCTGAATGTCTCGCCGAAGTGGGAGATCAACTTCGGCCTCGGGGTGGGAGTGACACGGGTCACCGATCATATGCTGTTTAAGGCGATTATCGGCCGCCGTTTCGATTGGGGCAAACGGGATGCACCGAAGAAACAAGACGGAACGCAACCGTGACCAGCGCGTCATCAAGTTTGCGTGGTGCGGAGATGGTTCAGGGAGGGTGCAGTGGGACTTCGTGCTTCAAATCGCGCTTTAGCGCCTGAGGTAAGGCTCTTTCATTACCTCAGCGGCTGAAGCCGGACCTATCCTGGAATCTTTCATGCAGCGCTGAAGCGCTGCTCCACCCGGCCAATAGTGGAAGCTGCTTAATGCTTCCGACTTAACTAAGGAGGACATTGTGAAGATTGCATTCATCGGACTGGGAAATATGGGAAGCCACATGGCGCGGAGCCTGCTGCGCGCGGGGCACGATGTCACGGTTTGGAACCGCACGCTCGCCAAAGCTGAGGAGCACCGCGCGCAGGGAGCCAAGGTCGCCAAATCTCCCGCGGAAGCGGCGAAAGAAGTGGAGGCCGTCATCACCATGCTGGCCGACGACCCGGCTGTCGAGTCGGCAGTGCTCGGCGAAGGCGGCGCGCTGGCGAGTCTGCCGAAGGGCGCGGCTCACATTTCAATGAGCACCATTAGCGTGGCACTCTCCAGGAAGCTGGCGGACGAGCATGCCAGGCGCGGGCACCAGTACCTTGCAGCTCCGGTGTTTGGGCGGCCGGAAGCCGCCGAGGCGGGCAAGCTGTTCGTGGTGGTCGCAGGGGACAAAGCGGCGGTGGAGCGCTACAGGCCGCTGCTGGAGGCGGTCGGCCAGCGCGTCTTCGTGATGGGCGACAAGCCCGAGATGGCCAACGTGGTGAAGCTGAGCGGCAATTTCCTGATTGCGTCAGTGATCGAATCCCTGGGTGAGGCGGTTGCGCTGACGCGCAAGTACGGAGTCGATGCCCACGAGTACGTGGAGTTCCTCACCAACAGCCTGTTTGCCGCGCCGATATACAAGACGTACGGCAATCTCATTGCCGACGAAAAGTATCAGCCAGCGGGATTCAAGATCAGGCTGGGGCTCAAGGACATTAAGCTAGCGTTGGCTGCGGGCGAAGCGATGGATGCGCCGCTGCCGTTTGCCAGCGTGGTGCGCGATCACATGCTGACCGCGATCGCGCGCGGCATGGAAGAGATGGATTGGAGTGCCACCGCGAAACTGGCGGCGGAGAACGCGGGATTGAAGTAGGTACCGGCGATCCGTCCTTGGTTCTGTCATCCCGGCCGAGGAGTTTAGTCGGAGTGGAGGGACGCCTATAGCAGTGGAAGTCATTGGCATGGGATAGGGGTCCTTCGACTCCGGCCGTCCGCCGCGGCGGACGGCCTCCGCTCAGGATGACAGGGTTAGGGGCGTCACCCCTGCCTAATTTACTTTAATGTAGTAGTATTTCTCCATGTCTTACCCTCAACCTCACCGCTCGCAGCAGCGCCGCGCGCTCGTGACCTATGTCAAGTTGATGCGCGCCGCCAATGCAGCGCGTAACTTCGCCTCGCGCAGTCTCAACGGCACGGGCGTGACGCTCACCCAGTTTGCGGTGCTGGAAGCGCTGTATCACCTGGGGCCGATGTCGCTGTCCGATATCGCTCAGAAAGTTCTTACTACCGGCGGAAACCTCACCATGGTGGTTGGCAATCTGGAGAAGCAAGGTTTGGCCAAACGCCAACCATCGCCTGAGGACGGGCGAGTGCTGATCGTCGTTCTCACGGCGAAAGGGAAGGCATTGATGCGCCAGATATTCCCTCGGCATGCCGCCGCGATTGTAGAGTTTCTGAGCGCCCTCAGCCCTCACGAGCAGGCCCAACTCGGAGACCTCTGCCGCAAGCTTGGGCTACGGGAAGCTTACTCCACGGTTGCTGCCTGAGCAGCAATCGCAACTCTCCAGCAGCGGTCGCCGCTCGAACCTCACCGTTCACGATGGTGTAAAGATTACAAAGTTCCCTCCGGCTTGATGGCTCGTAAGTACATTATTCTGTATCTACTTGCGAGATGGCAGGACGTTTGCTCATCCCTCTCTATAGGTTTGGGGAGGAAAACATGATGCAGACAAAACGTCTTCTTAGTCTGGTCGGGGCCCTGCTTCTTTCTCTCACACTGATCAGCTGCAATAAGAGCACTCCGGCACAATCGGCACAGGACACGGGTTCCGCAAATCAGAATTCGATGAGTCAACCGAGCGCCGGCCAAACCTCTTCTGGCAGCACGGCCTCGAACCGTACGGCCCAGACAACTGGACAACCTTCTGCCGGCAACAGTGCGGCAAGCGCTGCGGGCCAGCCTGTCGCCTCAACTCAGGCCCCGGCAGAACTAACCATACCGGCAGGCACGCCGATCACGGTTCGCATGCAAGAGTCAGTCTCCAGCGCCTCAGCCATGCCGGGCGAACGGTTTGAGGCGGTCATTGACGAGCCGGTTGCAGTTGGCGGTCAGATCGTCTTACCTGTGGGCGCCGCGGTCACAGGCCACGTAACCGTCGCCAGGCGCTCAGGGCGCTTGCACCATCCTGGTGAACTTGGCTTGACCCTCGATTCCGTAACGATTGAGCAGCAGCAAGTTCCATTGGCCACATCGAATGTCATTGCCCGCGGTGCTTCACACAAGAAGCGAAATCTGGGATGGATTGGCGGCGGCACTGGTGGCGGAGCGCTGATTGGGGCCTTGGCTGGAGGTGCTAAGGGAGCTCTCATTGGCGGTGGCGTAGGTGCGGCTGCGGGAACCACGACGGCGTTTCTGACTGGCAAGAAGAACGTCGGGTTCACAGCCGAACGACGACTGCGCTTCCGCCTTCGTTATGACATCAACGTTCCTGCGTAAGGATGGGTGGGGGAGGAGCTTTACTTTCCTCCTTCTTCCCATCGCGCGAGTCCTCCTGAATCTTTCTTTAACGTTAAAGCATCTTATGGAATGATTCAGGAGGACAGAATGATCGTCATCCGGCCATCCGAAGAGCGCGGCCACGCCAATCACGGCTGGCTGAACACCTATTACACATTTTCTTTTTCCGATTACTACGATCCGAAGCACATGGGCTTCCGCGACCTGAGGGTCATCAACGAAGACTGGATCAGCGGCGGCAAAGGTTTCGGCAAGCATCCCCATCGCGATATGGAGATCCTCACCTACGTCATCGAAGGCGAGTTGACCCATCACGACAGCACGGGACGCGGCGCCACCCTGCGGGCGAACGACGTGCAGCGCATGTCGGCGGGCACGGGTGTGGTGCACAGCGAGGCGAACCAGTCCAAGCAACCGGTGCACTTGCTGCAGATCTGGTTGCTGCCCGAGGCGGAGGGACTGAAGCCCAGCTACGAGGACCGCACTTTTTCCGCGGAAGAGAAGCGCAACCAGTTGCGGTTGATCGCCTCGCGCGATGGGCGGGAAGGCTCGACCACCATCCATCAGGATGCCAGCGTATACGCTTCGCTGCTCGACAGCGGCACGACGCTGGAACTTCCGTTGCAGGCTGGACGGCACGCATGGGTGCAGTTGGTGCGAGGCGAACTCGAGGTCAACGACACCAAACTGATGAAGGGCGATGGCGCGGCCATCAGCGGCGAATCCAAGCTGCGGCTGACCGGCGCGAGCGGCAACGGGCAAGCCGAATTCCTGTTGTTCGATCTCGCATAATCTGACCAATTGCTCGATACATCACCACGAAAGCGGTGATGTATCGCCGCACATAAGAGATAGGTACTACAGACTTTCATGGTGGCAAGGTATTGAGCCCAAGTTGTATCTGCCACCGGACATTGGAATGCGACGCGCCCACATCTGGCGAAAGTTATAAAACCCGCATGAAATAAGGTATAATAGCAATTGCGTTTGTACGAACGGCGCGTCTAGCAGCCATCCCTCCTTTGTCTGAGCGATTTCTGCCTGCAACCTTCCGATCTTTCGACGCAACATCAACAACAAGGATATTCAAAGAAACACATGGAACAAGGAACAGTAAAGTGGTTTAACGATGCCAAGGGTTTTGGCTTCATCTCCCGGCAGAACGGCGAAGATGTATTTGTTCATTTCTCGGCCATCCAGTCGAACGGTTTCCGTTCGTTGCAGGAAGGCCAGGCGGTAAGCTTCGAGGTGAAGCGCGGCGCAAAGGGATGGCAGGCTGAGAACGTCCAGGTTCTCTAATTGAGAGCAACAGGAGAGGGCGGCAGCATTGCTGCCCTCTTTGTTTTAGACGCAGCGGTCAGTCGAGTCTTTAGTCGTATCCAAACCCAACCCGGCCACGCGCGACCGAAGGCGGTCGGCAAAATGGCCCTACCGAAATGCGAGGATCTATGAAGAATATTTATGTTGGGAACCTGAGCTTCGATGCGACTGAAGAGCAGGTACGCGGATTGTTCGAGGCGTATGGCGCCGTCGATAAGGTCAGCATCATCACCGATCGCGACAGCGGGCAGCCGCGCGGCTTTGCCTTCGTCGAGATGACCGATGACGAATCGGCAACCAAAGCCATGGAGGCCCTGAATGGCACCGCCCTCGGAGGTCGCAATCTGAGCATCAACGAGGCGCGCCCCAAGGCGGACCGGCCGCGCCGCGAATTCGGTGGCGGCGGTGGTGGCGGACGCGGCGGTTACGGCGGCGGACGCGGCGGTGGCGGCGGCGGTCGTGGACGTTCAGGTGGTGGTGGCGGCGGCGGCGGTTACGGACGCTACTAACGACATCCCTGTAAAACTGTGAAATTCTGCCGGAGCTGGCTGAAGGCCGCTCCGGCATTCGTGTTTGTGGCCGGCCCGCGTGGAGCAGGCGATAACTTCTGGTAGGCTGGAGCGGCGCAAAGCGCACTCCATGAGCGATCCGTCAGGCAACGCGATTGAATTCGTCGATGTGACCTTCCGGGTCTCGAACGATAAGGTATTGCTCTCTGCCGTGAACCTAGCGGTGCACCGCGGCGAGACCCTGATGCTGCTCGGCCGCAGTGGTTCGGGAAAGACCACCTGCCTGAAGATGATCAATCGCCTGTACGCGCCGAGTGAGGGCGAAGTTCGCGTGGATGGGACTTCGGTCGCGCAGTGGGACGCGATCAAATTGCGTCGGCGAATCGGCTACGCGATCCAGGATGTCGGCTTGTTCCCGCATTACTCCGTGCGGGAAAATGTCGCTCTGGTTCCCAAGCTCGAGCAATGGGAGCCGGGCAAAATCGACGCCCGTGTGGAAGAGGTGCTGACGCTGGTCGGACTGCCCGCGAAGGAATTCGCCGGGCGCTATCCGCATCAGCTTTCCGGCGGCCAGCGGCAGCGCGTCGGGCTGGCGCGAGCGCTCGCGGCCGAGCCGCCATTCCTCCTTATGGACGAGCCTTTCGGTGCACTCGATCCCATCACGCGCGCTGAACTCCAGATGGAATTCAAGAAGCTACAGCAGAAGCTGGGGAAGACCATCGTCTTCGTGACTCATGATGTCGGCGAAGCCTTGCTGCTGGGAGACCGCATCGGATTGATGGAAGAAGGCAGGCTGCGCGGGGTCTATGGCAGCGACGAATTCCTTAAGGCGACCGATGATTCGGTGAAGGCGTATGTGGACGTGTTCCGGGCGGGGCAGCAGATGTTTCGTAATTGAAGGCGGCGCGTGATAGGGCGGATTTTGTTTTTGAAGGGGCACAGCTTTAGCTGTGCCGTAAGGATGGGCTTCAGCCCCGAGGCTCGGCTTCTTGCCGCTGATGGGAATTCGTAGTTCGGTCGAACCGAGCTGCCTCGGTGGCTAAAGCCAATTTGAAAACTAAGGTTACGGCACGCTGCAAGCCGTGCCCCTTCAAACGACGGACATCGTCGTAGGATAAGGCTCCGCGTCAAACCGTGGTTTGAGCTGACTTGAACTTTCTCCTCACCCATAAACGCGAAGTCGCAAGCTTGACCGCGGAGCACCTGTGGCTGGTGGGGGTTTCGATGCTGCTCGCCATCGCCATCGGCGTTCCGCTGGGGATCCTGCTTACACGCAGGCCGAGGTGGAAAGCGTTGGTGCTGGGCAGTACGAATGTCGTCCAGACCATTCCCAGCCTGGCGCTCTTCGGCTTGCTGCTGCCGCTGCCGTGGCTGGGCGCGCGGGCAGACCGGTTGGCGATCGTGGCGCTGGCTTTGTACGCGTTGCTGCCCATCGTTCGCAATACCTACGTGGGAATCGCCGGCATCAGTGCGCCGGTGCGCGAGGCCGCGATTGCGATGGGTCTCACTTCCGGTCAGCTTCTCTGGCACGTTGAGCTGCCGCTGGCCATGCCGGTGCTGCTGTCAGGGGTTCGCGTGGCCGCCGTCATCACCATCGGAGTCGCGACCATCGCCGCGGCGATCGGCGCCGGCGGTCTGGGCGAGTTCATCTTTCGCGGCATCGCGATGGTGGACAACGGCGTGATCCTCGCAGGAGCGATTCCGGCCGCGCTGATGGCCCTCGCAGCGGACCTGGGCCTGAGCGGAGTCGAGAAGCTGCTGGTCCGCAGGATCCACTGACATGGATCGCCGCAGCTTTGTCTCCGGCCTGTTGCTCTTCTGCGCTGCGTGCGCAACCCGCGACGCGTGGCATCACCGTCGGTTCGAAGAACTTCACCGAGCAACTGGTGTTGGGCGAGTTGCTGTCGCAATACCTGGCGAGCGTTTGCCACACTTCCAGTGGACGGGCGCTTCTACCTCGCGGGTACCTACATCTGCCAGCAGGCGCTGCTGGCCGGACGCATCGACGCGTACGTCGAGTACACCGGCACCGCACTGGCGGCCATCCTGAAGCAGAATGCCGCGGGCGACTCCCAGGCGGTCTACGAACAGGTGAAAGAGGAGTACCGGCGCAGGTTCGGACTCGACGTCATGCCCCCGCTCGGCTTCAATAACAGCTTTGCCATGGTGATGCGCGGGGACGACGCGCGCCGGCTCGGCGTGAGTACGCTGTCGCAACTGGCACGGGTTGCGCCGCAGTTGCGGCTCGGAGTGGGTTACGAATTCCTCGAGCGGCAGGATGGCTACAAGGGCCTGGTCAGCACTTACGGACTGAAGTTCGCGGAAGCGCCGCGGGTGATGGACCTGGGCCTGCTCTATCGCGCGCTCGAAAACAAGTCTGTGGACATCGTCGCCGGAAACAACACGGATGGCCTCATCGCCGCGCTCGGCCTGGTCGTGCTGGAAGATGACAAGCACTACTTTCCGCCTTACGATGCGGTGCCGATCGTGCGTCCGCAACTTTTTCAGGAGTGTCCGCAGGCGCAGGCGGCGTTCGGACGATTGGCCGGGCGCATTACCGCCGACGACATGCGAAAGATGAATTACGCCGTCGACGGGGAGAAGAGGGATGCGGCCGTTGTGGCGGCAGAATTTATGGCCAGCAGGCACTTGTTGTCATCCTGAACGGCCCCAGTCTTTGTACTTGCCGGTGGACGCGGCACTCTCTTGCCATTGCTCCTCTGCGGACGCTGGAGAATAATCACAAGTGGGTGCAAATGTCCCGCGAATCACGGAGAACTGATGGTTACTCGATTTCGCAGCGTCCGTCTGTGGATTGCCGTTTTTCTTTCTGCGCTTCCGCTGCCTGGCCAGATGGCGACGCAGAGTACGCCTGCGCAAACCGCTCCCGCACATAGCGAGCCAGCCGAAACCATCACCGTTGACGCCAGTGCTCCGGCGCATCCCTTTCCGCACTATTGGGAGCAGATGTTCGGCTCCGGTCGCGCTGCGCTCAGCCTGCGAGCTGCGTATCGTGGCGACCTGCGAGCGGTCCGCCAGATCACGGGTTTCCAGTACGTGCGTTTTCACGGCATCTTTCTGGACGATGTTGGGGTTTACGACGAGGACAAGCAAGGCCGCCCGGTTTACAACTTCTCGTATGTTGACGAGATCTACGACGGTTTGCTGGCCAACAACGTGAAGCCGTTCGTCGAGCTCAGCTTCATGCCGTACAAGCTGGCCTCCCGGCAGGACCTGCAAAGCTTCTGGTATCGGCCGAACGTTTCGCCTCCCAAGGATTACGCCAAGTGGGACGATCTGGTTACCCAGTTCGTCAAGCATCTGGTCGAGCATTACGGGATCGACGAAGTAGCGACCTGGTATTTCGAGGTATGGAATGAGCCCAACCTCGACTTCTGGACCGGCACGCCCAAGCAGGAATCCTATTTCGAGCTGTATGACCACACGGTGCGCGACATCAAGGCAGTGAATACGCAGTTGCGCGTCGGCGGGCCGGCGACAGCACAAGCCGCATGGGTACCCGCGATGATCCAGCACGCGGTGCAAAAGAATGTGCCGCTCGATTTTGTCTCCAGCCACGTTTACGGCAACGACAAGGCGAGCGACATTTTTCGCAATAGCGAAAATATCCCTCGCGACCAGATGGTATGCCGTGCAGTGAAGATGGTGCACGACCAGATTAAGTCGTCGCCCAAGCCCGATCTCCCGCTCATCGTGAGCGAGTTCAACGCCGCCTATGACAACCAGGTCGCGGTGACCGACTCCATCTACATGGCGCCATGGCTCGCCAGCACCATCAGCCAGTGCGATGGCCTGGCGCAGATGATGTCGTATTGGACCTTCTCCGACGTCTTCGAAGAGCAGGGCGTGGTGAAGCAGCCGTTTTATGGTGGCTTCGGGCTGATCGCGGCGGGAGGCATTCCCAAGCCCTCGTTCTACGCCTTCCAGGTACTGCACCGCCTCGGCGATCAGCGTCTTGAGAACAGCAACCCGAATGTCTTGGTTACTAAGACGAGCGAAGGCGCGGTGGTGGTCGCGCTGTGGAACCTGGCAAATCCCGGTTCGCCCGGTGCGCCCAAGACAGTGAAGCTGGAATTCAAAGGTGTGAAGCCGGACGCGAGAATCGCTATCAGCCGTGTGGACGATGAGCACGGTAACGCGCTCGCGCTCTACGAGAAGATGGGCAGCCCGCGTTATCCCACAGCCGACCAGATTCGCGAGATAAGGGAAGATTCCCGGCTGCCCGACCCCGCCTATGACGAGCTGACTGAGGGCAGCTACACCTTGCAGTTGCCGGTGAATGGGTTGGCCGTCATCCAGGTTCGGTGATTGGCAGTTGAATGCTTATAACCTACAGATGGCGCTCCGGCAGCGCACTTGGCTGCACGTAACTTTGCCGAACCCGCAGGAACTGCGATACTTAAAGGACAGCCGCACCTTTCCCGAGCCACCATTTTCCAGCTAGGGCCAGCGGTTTACCTCCAATGAGCGACTTTCTAAAAGCCGTGCAGGAACGCGTCGTCATCTACGACGGCGCCATGGGAACCAGTATCCAAGCCCGCAATCCCAGTGTGGACGATTATTGGGGCAAAGAAGGCTGCAACGAGCTGTTGGTGCTGAGCCGCCCCGACATCATCAAGGACATCCACGCCGCGTTCTTCACCGTGGGCAGCGATGTGGTCGAGACGGACACCTTCGGCGCGACGCGCGTCGTGCTGGTCGAGTACGACTTGCAGGACAAGGTGTACGAGATCAACTTCGCTGCCGCCAAGCTGGCGCGAGAAGTAGCCGACAGCTTCAACGGCCGCAAGCGCTTTGTTGCCGGATCAATCGGCCCGACGACGAAGCTGCCCTCGCTGGGACATATCAGTTTCGACGCCATGGCTGCGTCTTATACCGAGCAGGCGGTCGCTCTCATTGAAGGTGGCGTTGATGTTCTGCTGCTCGAGACCTGCCAGGACATTCTTCAGGCGAAGGCTGGACTAGTTGGCCTTTTCGATGCGCTGCAAAAGACCGGCAAGAACATTCCCATTCAGGTGCAGGTAACACTGGAAGCGACCGGCACCATGCTGCTCGGTACCGAGATCGGCGCGGCGCTAACCACTCTCGAAATGTTCGACGTTGCCGCCATCGGTTTGAACTGCGCCACCGGTCCCAAGGAGATGAACGACGCGGTCCGCCATCTTGGCGCGAATTCGCCCAAGCACGTTTCGGTACTGCCCAACGCGGGATTGCCGCAGAACGTAGGCGGCCACGCGGTGTACCTGCTTCAGCCGCAGGAGCTGGCCGATTATCACAAGCAGTTCATCACCGAATACGGCGTGCGCATCGTCGGCGGCTGCTGCGGTACTACACCGGAGCACCTGAAGGCAGTCGCGGACACCTGCGCCAATCTTGAGCCGGCCAAGCGCGAGGTGAAGGTTGCGGGAGCCGCGGCCAGCGCCTACTCCATGGTGCCGCTCGACCTCGATCCCAAGCCGCTCATCGTGGCCGAGGAGATGAACACCACCACCCGCGTCGAGCACTTCAAGAATATGGTGCGGACGCAGGACTATGACGCGATCCTGACGCTGGCGAAGAAGCTGGTGAACGAAGGCTCGCACATGCTCGATCTGTGCTGCGCCATCGTGGGCGAGGACGAGAAGGCCTACATCAGCAACATCCTGGAGAAAATCGCCACCCGCGTGCCCGCGCCGATCACGGTGGATTCCACCGAGTCGGACGTGATCGAAGAGGCATTGAAGCGCATTCCGGGCAAGGCGATCATCAATTCCATCAACCTGGAAGATGGCGAGAAGCGCACCTCGAAGGTCCTGCCCATGGCCAAGCGCTACGGCGCGGCGGTGATCGCGTTGACCATCGACGAAGACGGGATGGCGCTGACCTGGCAGAAGAAGCTGGCCATTGCCAAGCGCATCTTCGATCTGGCGGTGAACAAGTACGGCATTCGCCCGGTGGACCTCATCTTCGACGCGCTGACCTTGCCGATCTCGACCGGCCAGGAGGATTACCGTACCGCCGGTATCGAGACCCTGAAAGCGGTAAAGGCGATCAAGGCTGAGCTGCCGGAGGTGAAGACCATCCTCGGCGTCAGCAACATTTCCTTCGGATTGAACGCCTATTCGCGGCGCATTCTGAACAGCGTTTTCATGCACGAGGCGGTGGATCATGGCCTCGACATGGCCATCGTTAACTACAGTAAAATCTATCCGTTATACAAGATTCCTGAAGCTGAAGTTGACCTCGCGCGCAAGCTCATCTTCTACGACCAGTCCAACGGCGATCCCTTGCAGGTTTACATGGCGCACTTTGCCGGAACCAAGGGCAAGGAAGAGACCACCACGGCGCACGTGGACACGCTGTCCATCGAAGACAAGCTGAAGTGGGCGATCATCAACGGTGAGAAAACGGTCGGCGAAGGTGCGAAGAAGAAGTCGTTGGATGAGCTGCTGGAAGAAGCGCTGGTCAACTACACGCCGCTCGATTTGATCAACAATATCCTGCTCGATGGCATGAGGACTGTGGGCGACCTGTTCGGCGCGCGCAAGATGCAGTTGCCTTCGGTGCTCGACTCGGCAGGTGTGATGAAGGCCGCGGTCGCCTATCTCGAACCGAAGATGGAGAAGAAAGAAGGCAGCCAGAAGGCCACCATCGTGCTCGCGACGGTGAAGGGCGATGTCCACGACATCGGCAAGAACCTGGTGGACATCATCCTGACCAACAATGGTTATCGGGTCGTGAACCTGGGCATTAAGCAGCCGTCGGACACTATCATCAAGGCCGCGCTCGCCGAGAAGGCCGACGCCATCGGGCTGAGCGGGCTGCTGGTGAAGTCCACGCTGGAAATGAAGTACGTGGTGCAGGACCTGCAACACCAGAAGCTGGAGTTCCCGGTGATCTGCGGCGGCGCGGCGCTCACCCGCAAGTACGTGGAGGATGACCTGCGCCGCGAATATTCCGGCGGCGTGTTCTACGCGGACGATGCGTTTGCTGGGCTGCACATCATGGAAGATTTGGCGTCGCCGAATGGCGCGCGCGAGAAGCGCATCGCCGAAGGCAAAGTGGTGAAGGAGTTTGCCCGGGCTGTAGCCACGGCTGGCAATGGCAGTGGAGCGACCGCACCCAACATCGAGATCGCCCCTGCACCGAACATCCCGCAGCCGCCGTTCTGGGGAGTGCGCGTGCTGAAGCCGCAGGATTTCGATCTGCGCGAAGTCTTCCAGTACATCAACGAGACCGCGCTGTTCAAGAACCAGTGGCAATTGAAAACGGCCTCGCAGGAAGACTATGCGCGGTTGGTTGAGACCAAGTATCGGCCGATCCTGAAGGAACTGGAAGAGGAAGTGATTGCCGCAGGCTGGTTCGAGCCGAAAGTGGTGTATGGCTACTTTGGCGCGCAGGGCGACGGCAATGACGTCGTCGTGTACAACCTGCCCGAAGGTTGGAAGCAGGGCGATGCCGTCCCGCCGGAGACGCTGCGCTTTACCTTTCCGCGGCAGCGTGAAGGACGCGGCCTGTGCATCTCTGATTTCTTTCTCGCGAAGAGGAGCGGGAAAATGGACGTGCTCGGAATGTCGTGCGTGACCATCGGCGCCATCAGCTTCGCACGAAACGCAGAAGCTGTTTGAAGGCGGCGAGTACACCAAGTATCTCTACCTGCACGGACTCAGCGTGGAGACGGCCGAGGCGCTGGCCGAGTTGTCGCACAAGCAGGTTCGCGAGGAATTAGGTATCGCGGGCGAGGACGCGCCGCACATCCGCGACCTCTTCCATCAGAAGTATCGCGGCTCACGCTATTCGTTTGGATATCCCGCCTGTCCGAACCTGGAAGACCAGACGAAACTGTTCGCACTGCTGCATCCCGACGAGAACATCGGTGTTCATCTGACCACAGGGTTCCTGCTCGACCCCGAGCAAAGTACGTCGGCCATCATCGTGCATCATCCGGCAGCGAAATACTTCGTGGTGTAGCGGCTACTGGATCGCCACGTGCTGAAGGATTGTGTCAGGCAAGCGCTTGATCTTGTTGTGCGGATGGGATGGCGATAGTTGTTGCCGGTCCTTGTGCGCGACGTAGGTCCCCACGCCATATCCAATCACCGATCCTGAGAAAACGTCAGAAGGGAAGTGCACTCCGCCGGTTACGCGGGTGGTGCTGACCGCGGTTGCCACTCCGTACGCCAGCAGGCGCACCGGCCAGTTGGGATATTCATGCGCCATGACCGAGGCGAGCGTCCAGGCGAAGGCAGCGTGGCCCGAGGGGAAGGAGCCGTTGGTCCAATTGCCGGAGAAAAATTTTCCTTCGCCCTGGCCGGTGTAGGGCCGTTGCCGTGCCAGGACCGCTTTCAGCGCCGCGTACAGGATGACGCTGTCGACGCTGGCCTCCGCGCTGCGTATGCCGGTGTCGATTGCATGTTCATCATGGGTGATCAATCCTGTGACGAGGATGCCTCCGGCGGCTGCGCCCAGCCCGTAAACCCCGGCGTCGGAGATGTTGATGCTGGTGTTGTGCCAACTGGGCGAGACCTGATGGGCGACGCTTTCGTCGTTGGCGATCAGGACGCCGGTGGCGCCCACGACAAGGACGTCCCACTTGAGGGCGCTCACCGAAAACGGCGACTTGATGATGTGCAGCTCGTCCTCGCCAATCGTCTTGACCGCCGTTCCCAGGGATTGGGTGAAGGAACTGGATGGCTCTTGCCGTGCGGCGGACGGAGCATCGGGCAGGGCAGCCTGTTGAGCAGCGGCCGGCCCTGCTGGTTCCGCCTGTCCCTGCGCCCACGACGGTGCTATCGCTATGAACAGGACAGTGATAGCGCAAATTGTGCGAGAAAATCGTCCAGGGTCAAGAACGCCTGTCTCAGCCGGGAATTTCGGCGCAAAGGCTCCAGTCATACGCTCTGCCATGGGGGCTCCAGAGAAAACGAGTATTTGGCGTTTGCTGTCTGCTGCTGGCCAGAGTCTGCCCATGTTAACGCAGGCGGGCCGAATTTGTTGCGGCCGCGACCCTTTTCCTGGCTTGTGCGCCATGAACATAGCTCTGTGACGTATGCCACAGACTGGATGTTCATCCCTCCGCAGAATCAAAGGTGGAGGCTACCGTGTTCGAGATTGTGGAAGCGCGCCCCCTGGCGCGAAATATCAAGCAATTTGTGATCAAGGCGCCGCGCATTGCCAAGAAACAGCGGCCCGGCCAATTCATCATTGTGCGCCTGGATGAATCCGGCGAACGCATCCCCCTGACCATCGCCGACGCCGATCCCGAGGCCGGCACCATCACCATCTGCGTGCAGGCCATCGGCAAGACCACTATGCTGATGAACCTGCTGGAAACCGGCGACTGCATCCTGGATGTGGTTGGCCCACTGGGCAAGCCCTCGGAGATCGAGAAGTTTGGCACCACCGTCGTGGTCAGCGGCAGCGTTGGCACCGCGATGGCGTATCCCACCGCGCGCGAGCTGAAGCGGGCGGGGAACAAGGTGATCTCGATCGTGGGCGCGCGCAGCAAGGATCTGCTGGTGCTGGAGGACGAGGTGCGCGCGGTCAGCGACGACACCTACATCCTGACCGACGACGGAAGCTACGGCGAGCAGGGCCTGGTCACCGAGCGACTGAAGAAAATTCTCGAGTCCGGCAAGGTGGATTACGTGCTGGCCGTCGGCCCGGTGCCGATGATGCGCGCCGTGGCCAATATCACCGCGCCTCTGGGGATCAAGACCATGGTCAGCCTGAACTCCATCATGGTGGACGGCACCGGCATGTGCGGCGGCTGCCGCGTGCTGGTGAACAACAGCAGTCAGTTCGCCTGCGTGGATGGCCCGGAGTTCGACGCTGCGCAGGTCAACTTCGAGGTCCTGACGCAGCGCAACAACATGTACCGCGAACAGGAGCGCCTGAGCATCGAGCGGCTACAGGACGATCCGGAGGGTGAATTGCGAGATCTGCGACAGAGTATGGCGATGCGCCGCGAATGCGCCGCCATCGAGGCGGGGGTGTTCGATGAGCAATAAAGTTCCCAGCAATAATCCGCTGCCCAACAAGGAGCGCATCAAGCTGCCGCGGCAGCGCGTGCCCGAGCAGGACCCCCAGGTCCGCGCGCACAACTTCCTCGAGGTGAACCTCGGCTTTCCCGTCGAGCAGGCGCAAACAGGAGTCGCTGCGCTGCATCGAGTGCCCCAAGCCGGGCTGCGTCGATATGTGCCCGGTGTCGGTGAACGTCCGGGCCGTGATTGACCTCATACTGGCCGGCGATTATCAGGGCGCGGCCTCGAAGGTCCGCGAGGACAACGCCCTGCCCGCCATCACCGGACGCGTGTGCCCGGTCGAAGACCAGTGCGAATCCGGCTGCGTGCTGGGCAAGAAAGGCGAGCCCGTCGGAATTGCCTACCTGGAGCGCTTTGTGGCCGACTGGGAGCGCGAGACCGGACAGTTCGGATCGCCCGTATCCGCGCCAGCCACCGGCAAGAAGGTGGGCCTCATCGGCAGCGGTCCTGCCAGCCTGGCGTGCGCCGGCGACCTCATCCAGATGGGACACCAGGTGCACGTCTTCGAGGCGCTGCACGAACTGGGCGGCGTGCTGGTGTACGGCATTCCGGAATTCCGGCTGCCCAAGGACATCGTGCGTCACGAGATCGACGTGCTGCGCCGCCGCGGCGTGGTGTTCGAGACCAACGTCGTCGTCGGCAAGACGGTCACCATCGACGAGCTGATGAACGAGGAAGGCTTCGACGCCATCTTCATCGCCACCGGCGCCGGCCTGCCGAAGTTCCTGAAGGTTCCCGGTGAGCACTTCAACGGCGTCTATTCCGCCAACGAATTTCTTACCCGCGTGAACCTGATGCGCGCCTATCACTTCCCCGAGTACGACGAGCCGCTGTATCCCTGCAAGGACCGCGATGTGATCGTGGTTGGCGGCGGCAATACCGCGATGGATGCGGTGCGCAGCGCGCTGCGCCTGGGCGCGAAGAGCGCCAGCATCTACTATCGCCGCACCGAGAAAGAGATGCCTGCCCGTGTGGAGGAAGTGCACCACGCCAAGGACGAAGGCGTTCACTTCGAGATGCTGGTGAACCCGGTCGAGTTCCTCGGCGACGAGAAAGGCAATCTCACTGCCGTGAAGTGCATTCGCCAGGAATTGGGCGAGCCGGACGATTCCGGACGCCGCAGCCCGGTGGCGATCAAGGGCTCGGAATTTGTTACGCCGTGCCAGGTGGCGATCATCGCAGCCGGCACCTCGGCGAATCCGCTGATTCAGTCAACGACTCCAGGACTGGCGGTCACCAAGCGCGGGTATATCTCCGGCGAATGACGACACGCTGGCGACCTCGAAGCCAGGCGTCTTTGCCGGCGGCGATATCGTGACCGGTGGAGCAACCGTGATTCTTGCCATGGGCGCGGGACGCAAGGCGGCGAAGGCGATCAATGAGTATCTGGTTGGCCCGAAGCCAACAGTCGAGGTGGTGGAGATAGCGGCCCAGAGCTAAATAATTTCCGAGTACGCGCGGCAGCGGGAGACTTTCTAGCTGCCGTTTTTTTCGTTCTTACGCTGGGTGAGCCCAGGTGCATGAGGACGGGACGCAATGCACACTGACACGATTACTTCCCGGCTGCTCGCCGCAATCCTTCGATGTCAAGCTTCGTCATTTGCAACATGGCTTGCATGACGCGTTTCGATGTCTCGGGGTCCTTGTCGCCATCAGTTCCCCCAGAGATGGTTGGAACGATTTGCCAGGACACACCAAACTTGTCTTTCAGCCAGCCACATCTATCGGTTTTACCGCCCGCGGACAGCTTTTCCCACAGCATGTCCACTTCCTGCTGGGTCTCGCAGTTCACCAGAAACGATATCGCCGGGGTGAAAGAATATATCGGGCCTCCGTTGAGCGCCATGAACCTTTGTCCCTCCAGCTCGAATGACGCCACCATGACCGTTCCTTTCGGCCCAGGCTCCTGCGTCTCCATAGCGCGAGACGTTTAAGACTTTCGAGTTCTTGAATATCAGAGACGTAGAAATTCATCGGCACTCTTCGGCTTGGTTGTCGAACCAGAGGAAGGGATTGATTTTTCTGCATATGCCTGCTCCTTTTGTGAGGCCTGTTCCGTCGCCGCCCGTTTCGAGTTGCTCCTGCAAAACAGTCTGAATTCGTATTTCTGGACCTCGGGTTGCTCGGCTAGGTATCAAATCGAGCTTGTCGCAACAGCCCCAGAGTCACACCCACAGCGCACGCCGCTCCGCCCACCCATTCCAGGTTGCGATTATGGTCCACGCCCATCATCATGCCGCGTCCCATACGCACCAGAGGCAAAAGGCAGGTGAAGTCGCCGCCCTCGGGCCAAACGTACATCATGCGAATTTCCATTTGCGTTGGCCCGTGTGGAGTTTGGATGACCGGCTCGAAGTACACGCGCTCCTGGAGAATGTAGTTATGGCGCTGGTCCGCCGGGATGGAGTCAATGTCGGCCTGCGTGGGCGCAAACTTGATGCCCACTCCGGCGAACGAGTAGAGCGGCTTGAGCAGGTAATTCTCGTTATCGGCCGGCAACTCGCGAACCTCGTCGAGGAACCACGTCTTCGGTACGCACGGGTGTTTGAGGTGCGGAATGGAAAACTTGCTGATCCTAAAATACCAGTTGGGATGGCCGGCCCACTCGACGTCAAGCTCATCGCGCAGATCGAAGGGCAGCGTTACCCCTTTACGCTCCAGTTCGTCAACGATGCAGCGGTTGTAGATGCGCCGCACCTCGATGTCCCGCCCATCCTTCGTGTAAAACAGCTTCGCCCCCCGCTTCTTCAACGACAGGATGTCCACGAGGGCGATGCCGAGTTCACGCTGCGTCACCAGGAAATCAGGCAGCGTTTTCTGGTGCTCGGGATCAATCTCCATCAGGATGACATTCTCGGGATCGTGTGCGGCCACAATCAACTCGCGCATCAGCTTCCAATACGAGTCGTGGTCATGACCTCCCAGGTAAATGCCGAGATCTCGCGGCAGTTCGTAGGACTCCATGTACTGGTGCGCCGATGTCGGCTGATATCCGTAGAGGGAAGGGAATGCCTGCAGCTCAACCAGCTTGGGCTCCAACTCGCCGCTTGCGCCCCGTACCACGCCGAAGTCCACCTGCACGAACATCGGCAGGCGGGACTGGTTGGGTACGTTATATTGCGGGGGAACGGAAGCGTCTGAGACGCGGAGGTACTGCGGATTGTCAACCAGTTGCGAAACTAGCTCGCGGCCGTACTGCGCCATCTGGTCGAGCAGCGACCGTGGGACGAAGCACGGCGTCTCCGAGACCCGGAAGCCGAGGTGGGTGCCGCAGGCTCGGTCGAGGTCGGCGAGGAATCGCCGGTATTTTTCCGGCGTGTACTTGCGATTGAATTCCTCGCGCAGCGCGGGAACCATGCTCAGGCCTCGATGAGGAAGCGGCCCTTTTCCATGATCTGCCGGCCGTCCACCCAGATATCGAAGTGCGTCCCGACCACGTCAATGTGCGTGCTGGAGTACCAGTCCGCGCCGGTATGCGCGCCGTAGGGATTGCCGAACGCAATGTGCAGGCCAGGAAATTTTTCATCCTGAAGAATCTGTCCGATCACCTGCCGCAGCTCAAGATTGGTGCCGATGGCAAACTCGCCCACCAGATGGCTGTTTTCATCGGTGTGCGTGTAGTTCCAGAAATCTTCCTCCAGCACCTTGTTGTCGCTGGAGACTTCGGTGATTCGATTGTTCTTGATGCGAATGGTCAGCGGCTGGCGCGCCAGGTCTTGATACTTCTCGCAAAGATAATCGCCCACCACGCCGTCCACGACGTAGGTGCCATTCACTTCGTCGGGAGTGGTGAACACCTCGCCGCCGGGCAGGTTGCCCCACTTGTCCGGGCTGATGATGCCGCTGGTCTTGACCCAGCGGTAATTCGGATTCAGGGTAGTGGAGAAGTCGCTGCCCGCGGGATTCTTGGCCTTGATTTCTTTTGCCTGGCTTACGATCTCGATGACCTTCTTGCTGAGGGCGTCCACGCGATTGAAGTCCGCGCGCATGCCCTCAAGCATGATCTGGTGATTGATGTTGACCATGTGCGCATGGCGCATCCTGCGCCGGTTCACGATGTCGGTCATCTGCATGCGCGATTTCAGCTCGTTGCGCTGGGCGTGCACGGCGAAGATGCTGACCTGGCTGGTCTCCATGTCATCGGCAATTTCCGGCGGCAGATCGGTGATAGGACGGGGCGCCAGGTCTTCCAGCACGAACGCCTTGAACGGGGAACCGACTCGCAGCAGCTCGTGCGCGATGCTGGCGGCGATCTCACGGCAGTCATTGTCGGTAATGACCGTGACCTTCTCGGACGGCTGGATCCGCAAACAGGTGTTCACCGCGTTGTACGCGCCGGGAGTGAGTTCAGGGTCGAATGTGGTTTTGGTGAGATCGGTGAGAACAGGTTGAGTCAAGAACGGTCCTTTCCAGAGGTTTTTCGGGCAGGAGCAGGCGCGCAGCCATGCTCCTCGTAAAGCTGGCTATCTGGCCGCCGTGGAAGATTCAAAAACCCCCACGCGCGTCTCGGCGACAATGTAGTCCATCACTTTTTTCAGATCGCCGGTTTCCTCGTATACCTTCAACTGCCGGTCGGCGCCCGTGCCCATCTCCAGCATCTGATGAATGTAGTTGATCTCGTCGCGCGAGCCCAAGCTCTTCCACCGCGTCGTCGATGAGATCGAGATATTCCAATATCAACTGCCGCAGCGGGACTTCTTCCTCTTTGCCGAAATCGATCAACATGCCATCCAGCCCGTAGCGCGCCGCGCGGAACTTGTTCTCCATAATCAATGCGCGGCCATAAATGCGATAGCTTTTGTTGGAGGCATGCAGCTTGTACAGCATCGCGACGGTCGCCTGAATAAGAGCAGCGATGGCAAGGGTTTCGTCCAGCCGCATCGGGATATCGCACACCCGCACTTCCAGGGTGTCGAAGTGCGGATGGGGGCGAATGTCCCACCAGATTTTCTTGCCGTTATCAATGCAGCCCGTCTTGACCAGCAGGTTGACGAAGGTTTCGTAGTCGGCCCAGTTGGCAAAGACGTCGGGAATGCCGGTGCGCGGGAAGCGCTCAAATACTTTGGAGCGGTAAGACTTGAACCCGGTTGGGATGCCCATCCAGAAAGGCGAGTTGCTGGAAAGCGCCAGGATGTGCGGCAGAAAATACCGCATCGAGTTCATGATGTGGATGGCGGTGTTGCGGTCTTCGATGCCGACGTGCACGTGCAACCCAAACACAAGGTTGGCACGCGCGATCATCTGCATTTCTTCCAGCACGCGGCGGTAACGCTCGTCAGGGTAGATCTCCTGTAGCTTCCAATCGGCGAAGGGATGCGTGCTGGCCGAAGCGAGTAGCAAGCCATTCTGACTGGCCAGCGTAATCATCTCGCGGCGCAACAGCAGAATGTCTTCGCGCGCTTCCTTTATGTCGCGGCAAACCTTGGTCCCCACCTCAATGACCGCCTGATGCATCTCGGGCTTGACTGCCTCGTGCAGCGCACGTTTGGCCTTGGGAAGAATTTCAGACGCGATATGCGAACGGAGATCGCGGGTCTCCGGATCGATCGTCTGGTACTCCTCTTCAATTCCGATGCTGAGGCTTGGACGTTCCATCTGGTTAACCCTTGCTCGCGCGCGCGGTCGCTTTCTTGGGTGCAGCCTTCTTGGGGGCGGTCTCCTTGATCGTGGCAGCCGCCTCGTCGTGGTAGCCGCTCAGGAATGCGCTCCAGCGAAACTCGGGTGAGTGGCCGGTGTGTTGCTTGGCCTTGCGCACCGCCAACTCCGCCACGTTATTCACGATCCAATCGAAATTCGCCTGTCCGACGGAGTTTACATCAGCGTCGGGAGCGGGATTCATGAAGTCGATGGCATAGGGAACGCCGTCTTCGCAGGCGAACTCCACGGTATTGAGGTCGTAGCCCAGCGCCCGGCAGAGGGTAAGGCAATCACGCTCCACGCGCTCGATCAACTTGGGATCGACCGGCGGTGGATTCTTTACGTAACGCTCATGGTGCGGCGCCGACGGATCGTAGTGCATGATGTGCACCTTCTCCTGGCCGACCACATAGCAGCGAAAATACTCTTTGAAATTCACGCCGCGCTGCAGCGTCATGCAGAGATCGCGACTCTGGTCGTAGGCGCGGAAGAATTCTTCCGGGGAGTTTACCTTGTACACGTCCTTCCAGCCACCCCCGTCGAACGGTTTCAGGAACGCGGGAAATCCAACGTAGCTGAAGATGCTGTCCCATGGCATGGGATATTGCAGATTGCGCATCGATTGGTCAGTCGTTCCCGGCGGATGCACCTTGTGCGGCAGCAGGACCGTCTGCGGGATCGCGACCCCCAGCTTCTGACCCAGGGCGAAGTTGAAAAACTTGTCATCGGCGCTCCACCAGAATGGATTATTGATGACCACCGTGCCCGAAAGCGCTGCGTTCTTGAGATAGCCGCGATAGAAGGGAATGTCGTGCGAGATACGATCAACGATGACGTGATAAGGCGATGGCTCCGCCATCCGCACTTCGCCAACCGTGGCGAGCTCGGCCTGAATATCAGACTCGCCCATGGAGTTGATCTTTTCCACCAAAGCCGGCGGAAAGCTCGTCTCCATGCCGAAAATGATTCCGATCTTCCTCACGAATGCTCCTCCGATGCGGAACACGTACCGCGCCTGCACCCGATTGCCGTTACGGTTGGAAACTTCAAGAATAAGCGCTGGGAGCGCTTCGATCAATGATGTTTTATTTTAAGCGAAACAATCGGGATTTGTAACTGAGATACCGCGCGGGTGCGGGTGCGGGTGCCCCATCCTTTCGCCCGTCTTTGGCGAAAGGGTGGGAGACAGAGGTGTGAGCGGCTCGCCCTGTCCGCAAGTTATCGCCCGCATAAAATCTTTTTATGCCCCACAGCCGTTGCCACAGAGGGTTGCGCACGATCTAACCAGCCAGGGAATTACTTCGTTAAGAAACCGCCAGCATGGAAGCTACGTCCCAGCCTCGCAGGTGGCAAGTGCTGCTCGCATTCGCCATCATTTATTTCGTGTGGGGTCGACATTCCTTGCGATACGGGTGGGCGTGCGCGAGGTCCCACCGTTTCTTCTCGCAGCCATGCGTTTCTTCGTCGCTGGGATCGTTCTCTATTGTGAATCCGATCGCTGCGGTGCTGGTTGGCTACTTTCTCGGAGGAGAAACGATCAGCGCACGCACCCTCGTCGGAAACGCTGCTTGTGCTGGTCAGCGTAATCGTGATCACGACCACTCCGGCAAGGAAGGCCGAGACTAAGGCATTCGTGGAAGAACTGGACGACACCAGTTGAAGCTGCTGCGAACAACCTTTGAGCCAAAGAGAATAAGGAGGGCGGCCAGATTCGGTGCCCTCCTTTCTTCACTACGTCGACCGTCTCTCCACGGCGCGCAAACTACGGCACATTTCACGGTCCGCACCTTCAACATCTCTCGCCGGTACGCGTCTGCCGCTCCGCAGGCAAACAGCTTACGGCGCGAAATAACCGGAAATATCCAAGATCAGGTTCGTCAGTCCGTAGGCAAAGGCGTCAATCTTGCCGCCAGTACCTGCCGGGACAATCGCCATGTTCGACGTAATCGCTCGGTCCGATGCGTTGAGAGTCGAGACCAGAGGCTGGCTGATGCCGTCAGGCCACAACGTCAGGTAGCCGAGCGAGCCAGAAGGTACGACAGTCGCGTTGAAAACATACGCCTGCGACTGGCCCGGGGGCGCGCACGCACTGGCCAGGACGTCCACCGGAGGATTCAGGGTCCCGTTGAACGCGCCGTTTCCCAATGGGGGACGAGTGTCTAACACGCGGCAAGGCTGCACCGGATACAGTGAAAGAGATCCTTGCCCCGGCGGCGCAAAGTAGCCATTAAGGTCGATGATCAGGTCCGTATCGTCATAGGCAAACGTACTGATTTCGCCAGCCGTGCCAGCGGGCACAATCGCTGCGTTGGCCGTGATGGCGCCGGTCGGAGCGTTGAGGGTAGAAACCGTCGGCTGCTGCTGGCCAGTCGGCCACACCGTCAGATAACCCAGATGCCCGTGTGGTACAGCCGTAAAGTTCAGCGAATATCCCTGGGCAGTGCTCGGTATGTTGCACGAGCTCGCCTCCAGGATCGGAAAAGCCCGTGGCACACCGCCCTTCAGGTACGGCCCTCCGAGGTCTCCGGAGGCGCCACGGGTGTCGGCCACGCGGCACGGTGGCAAGGGATAGAACGCCAGCATGGAAGTGCCAACCGGCACGAAGTAGCCGTCAATGTCCAATACCAGATCGGTGGTGTCGGTCACGTAGAAGCTGACGGCACCCTGAGTTCCGGCGGGAACGATGGCAGCATTGGCCTTCACGCGACCGTCGTGCGAATTTAGAGTTGAAACCAGCGGCTGAGTTTCTCCCGTGGGCCACACCGTTAAATACCCCAGCGGACCGTGAGGGACCACGGTAACGTTCAGGGAGTAGGCAGCAGCAGTGTCGGGAATGTTGCAGGAACTCTGCGGGATCGAAAAATCTCGCTCAAGGCCACCCTGGAGTGGTGGTCCGCCAAACTGGCCATTGGCGTTCCGAGTATCGACAACGCGGCAGGGCGCTATCGGCACAAAGCGAAGAGCTGGCGACTGGAACCAGGTCCCGCATGGAGCGTCTAGGCCTTCGAACATGGCTTGGTAGTCGCTGACGTTGACGCCTTCTTGGGTAAGGGTTCCGGGCCCTCCACAATAGGCATACATGCCACCCCCGCCGCCCGGCCCAATCAGGTAAAAACTGAATAGAGTGATGTTTCCACTTGCATCCGTGTCCACCGCGAACCCTGAGTACTGAGAATTGCCATCGTTGAACACCGTCTTCCCGTCAGTGAAGGAAAAGTAGAGAGGCGTGAAATCTCCCGAGCCCCCAATGCTTCCAACCAAATTCGGAGGAAGGGGTTGGCTGAGCGTGAAGGAGCCGCTTATATGGCAAGTCGGCGGACAGCCTGTATTCACGAATTGAGTAAACGGCACGCCAACGAAGCTGTAGGTAGCCTGGGCGACAGCAGGGGCAGTGGCCGCAATGCAGTGCACAGTTCCCGAAGCGATCTCAGGAATCACGGTCATTGATCCTGGAAGCTTGGAGTTGGCAGAGATGGCGATGGCCGAGTCACTGCCCTGGGCCCCGAGTACTTCATCGCTGCAAACTGCGGCATAGTTCTTGTCCGGAAAAGCCTGATTCCAGGGAACACTTACGGTCTGATTGCCGGATGCCGCCACCCTGCTTCGGCGGACCTCGCCGGAGTCTGAATCTGGGATGGCGATGCAGTGCATGGTTCCGCTGTCGAAGCCTCCATTGGTCACGGTTATCGACCCTGGATTCACCGCACTGATCACACTGGTAAACCCGCCCGCCAGATTGTCCTGGGTTTCCACGGTGCAAACCGCTGTGTAATTGGTGTCGGAGAAAGCGGTATTCCACGGCACATTTACCGAGGCCGGATGTCCGCTAAAGGGGGCTCGCGCGTGTCGAATGTCGCTGGAGTCCGAATCCGGTATGGCCATACAGTCTAGCGTCCCCGTTGGGGAGCCGCCGTCGGTGGGGTCGACGTTCATGGAACCCGCTGAGCGGGAGGCGATCACCGGCAATAGAAAGTCAGAAGGTATCGTCTCTGCGGTGCAAACGGCGGTATAGTTCGTGTCTGGAAAAGACGGACTCCAGGTCACCGTCAGCAGCGCGCCGCTGTCGTTATAGGGAGTTTGGTTTGCCCGGATATCGCCCGAGTTGGCGACCGCCGGAGCTGACCAGCACACGACAGCCAAAATGAGCATTGAGATCGTCAACAACCGGATTACTCGTGTCGTTCTCATGTTAGGCCTCCATAGTGCAAGCTGGAATTGTTCCGTTTGGGTACCGACTGCATAAGGGCTCGCGTAGGGGCATGCTCGGAGGGCTCCCGGACGCTAGGACGTCGTCGCACAATGGCAGCTTGCAATCCAGCCTCCGATCACGCTGATACTTGTCGGGTGTCGACAGTAATGTGTTTTCTGAGACTTAGAGATTAGAAGTTCAATTCGGAAGTTACTTTGCCTCTGCCGCAAATGTCTGAATGGATAGGGATACTATCTATTTGGCTTGTTCGCAGGCGACGGTTTGACTAGTCAGCAAGCGAGGTGAGTAAGCGTTTCCGCCCGCTGGAGAATGGGAGTGAGGCATTGGTAGAAGAACTGGCGACGCCAGTTGAAGCTGCTTTTCAGCGGACGGGTCATGAAGAATCACCGCCGGGCTGCGGGGCGCCCCATCTCTTTCCCGATTTGGCACCCGAAGCCCTAAGAAACATCTACCCCAGGTACGCCCTTGCCATGGGCCGCCACCACGGCCAGTCGTGATAGCTCTGGTCTCCCCACACGCTGAGCTCATGACGGATTCCGCGCGCCCGCAGAATGGAAGCGAACCACTCGTTCTTTTCCCAGCACATGTCCCACTCGCCGGTGGCGAGCACGGTCCGCATGTGGTTGTAGCGCCATCCGTCGGTGCAGTTCGCCAAGTAATCGGGCGGATTGTTGAAGTACACGTCCTCGCTGTACCAGCCGTCCAGAAAGCTCCTGATGTCGAATGAGCCGCCCATGGTGACGCACTCGGTGACCTTGTCGGGATGCCGGAAGGCGAAGTTGACCGCGTGATAGGCGCCGAAGCTGCAGCCGGTTACGGTGGTGCGCGGGTTCCAGTTCTTGTGCCACATCAGCGGCAGAACGTCGTTCAGGATGTATTGCTCGTACTGAAGATGGCGCTGCAGGCGCCAATAAGGATGCGCCCGCTTGTTGTACCAGCTCTCGCCGTCCACGCTGTCAACGCAGTAAATCTGGAGTTGCCCATACTCCAGACGGTCGCCGACCGCGGCAATCATCTTGTTGTCTTCATACTCAAAATAGCGTCCCATGGAAGTTGGGAATACCAGGACTTTCGGGCCGTCGTGGCCGAAGACCAGCATTTCCATGTCGCGTTGCAGGTCTTTCGACCACCAGCGGTGATATTCGCGATTCAAGTTGTTTGCGCCTTTCCGTTGCAGAAGATTCGCGGTTTGGTAATCTAAAGAACCATCATTCTACAGAATGAGCACCGATTCGATCATCTCTGACAACCCGAGTGTACTTGTGACGGCGGGAAGCCTGCCGTCGCGTCTGCGCAAGCACGAGCAGTTTGCTTCCCGGCTGATGGACGAAAAGCGCGACATCATCGTTTACCTGCCGCCAATGTACGACGCGCAGCCGGACTGGCACTATCCCGTCTTGTTCATGCAGGACGGCCAGAACCTGTTCGACTCCGAGACCTCGTTTATCAAGGGCAATTACTGGCGTTGGGCGAGACGGCGGACGAGCTGATTGTCGCCGGCGAGATCGAGCCGCTGATCATCGTCGGAATCTACAACACCGGGCCGCACCGCATTCATGAGTACACGCCCGTGGAAGATGACCGGCTGGGCGGCGGGCGTGCTGATGCCTACGGCCAGATGCTGGTGGAAGAGCTGAAACCCTTCATCGAGCGTACCTACCGCACGTTGCCCGGGCCCGAGAATTGGGGCATGGGAGGGTCGTCTCTGGGAGGATTGGTTACTCTCTACCTCGGACTGCGCTACACCTGGGTGTTCAGCAAGCTCGCGGTGATGTCGCCTTCGGTTTGGTGGCGTGGCCGCGCTATCCTCAAGACGGTGGCCCAGATCCAGAGGAAACCCGACTTGAAGATATGGCTCGACATCGGCACGCGCGAGGGCCGCAGAACACTGGCGGACGCGCGCGCGCTCCGGAGGGTCCTGGTTGGCAAAGGATGGAAACGGGGCAAGGACCTCGGTTACATGGAGGCAAAGGGCGGAGAGCACTCCGAGTGGGCCTGGGCTCAGCGCGTCGCACCCATGTTGAAGTTCCTGTTCCCGGCGCGTTAGGGGAGAGCGGCGCGGCCATCCCTTACAATCGACTCCGGCGGCATGGAGCGCGCTGACTCATGACGACGATGAAAGGCTCGGTGCTCGGGGTCATCCTCCACGATATCTGCGAAGAAATCAGGCTGGAGGAGCTGCGGGAGATCCTGGGCGCGAAGCGGGTCGAACCTAGCTTCAAGCACGCCACGCCCGAATACGTCCGCTTTGAGAAGCCGCCGGTGGTGGAGCGGCTCGACCCAGTTGTGTTGGCCAGCGGTGAGACGCTCAGTCCGCAAGTCAAGTATTACGATTACGGCGTCGTCAGTGTTGTTCTGGAACTGCACTTCGAAGGCGACTGGAACGAGTTGATCCAGTTGGCGGCGCGCTGGGTGCCCAATGCCGAACTGGAGCGTCAGGCGCAACAGATTATTCGTGGGCGTCTGGAACGGATCGCCCCGGCAGTCGTGCGTCCCTACCGCAACTGGTTAAACGAGGACTATTACATCTTCTTGCTGAGTGACGTTCCCGGCCGGCCGCAGGGTTCGGACCTGCTGGCCCAGCACGCCCCAGAAATTGCCCAGATCCTCCGCGGCGAGCCCACGCCCGTGGCCCGCTCCGAAAGCGACGAAGTGCTTCAGGCCAGCCTCTCGTACTATCCCAACGATTTGGTGGTCATCGGATGGAACGCCGCGCTGGTTTACGACGGGCCGTCGGGGGCCGAAACCTCGGTGCAGATCCTGGAATACGCCAACTCGCAACTGCTGGAGTTCCGCCACTATGACGAGTTGCTGACCCGCGAGCTGACCGGCGTCTATCGGTCGCTCAAGCATCGCACCGGCCTTTGGCGGCGTTGGAGTATGCGCCGCGAGGCTTTGCGCCTGAATAGCGTGACGGTGGAGGTGACGGAGCTGGTCGAGCGCGCCGACAACGCCATCAAATTCGTCAGCGACATGTTTTCCGCCCGCCTGTACCGGCTGGCGGCGGCCAAGGTGGGCGTTCCCGAATACAAGGACCTGGTGAACGAGAAACTTCACACGGCTGAGGGACTGTACCGTGCCCTCATCGACGAGTTTCACCAGAGCCGCGGCTTCATACTGGAGTTGATGGTGGTCATCATCCTGATGATCGAACTGTTCTATTTCTTTCGAGGAAAACAGTAGGAGTCTGCGTCCCTTAGACCTCGGTCGCTGATGCTAAAATTGTTGTTGAAGATCGCAGGGTGACGAAACGATGCAGGTCTTTCTGAGTTACGATCGCGCTGATCAGGGCTTTGCCAAAGCACTATCCTCGGAACTAACGAGACGTGGACTGTCCGTCTGGAGGGAAGAGGAAGGAGCTTTACCGGGGGACAACTGGGCTCTGCAAGTTGGACGAGGCCTTAAAGAAATCGAAGGCTATGGTGGTTTTGGTCTCGCCCGAATCGATGCGTTCAAGTTGGGTGCGACGTGAGATTGAATATGCCTTGGGCGATCTTCGCTATGAACATCGGCTCTTCCCAGTGCTGGTGCGCCCAACGGATGACGTCCCGTGGATTCTTCGGGAGCTGAATATGTTTAGTGCCAAGCAAGGCGCTTCCAAAATCAGCGCGTCCATAGCGGACGCTCTAAAGCAGGTCGCGTGAACCGCCGGTATGCCTCCCTCCAAAATTCCAACGGGCAGCGTCTTCCTGTCGCATTCGGCCAAGGACCGTGCATTTGTCTTACGGCTGGCGAAAATTCTGAAGCAGCATAAAATCCCTTTTTGGTACAGCGCCACGCACATTGTTGCCGCAAAGCAGTGGCACGATGAAATTGGCCGCGCGCTAAACCGTTGTAACTGGTTCCTCGTAGTTCTGACTCCGGATGCTGTGCGTTCTGCGTGGGTGAAGCGGGAGCTACTGTTCGCGCTCAACGAGGGCCGCTACAACGAGAAGATTATTCCCGTGCTGCGCAAGCCTTGCAAGTACGCTCGTCTCTCTTGGACCCTCCCGGAATTTGAGACTGGTAGATTTCACAGGCAACTTTAACGCGGGCTGTGGGCAACTCTTGCGAATCTGGAAACTAAAGCACAAACCTTCGTCACCCAAATCACGAACTAGCGATAGGAGGAAATAGTTCCCGCGCGCGTGTGCTGCTGTTTCCTTCGATCTCGTTAGGTCAAGTCCTCAATTTTCCCTGTTACAATCGAGTTTCAGGCAGTTTGTCTCGCCTCTCTCATCCATGAAATGCCCGTTTTGCGGCTTTGAAAACGACAAGGTGGTTGACTCGCGCGAAAGCAAGGAAGGCGAGTCCATACGCCGGCGTCGCGAGTGCCTGAAGTGCGAGAAGCGTTTCACCACTTACGAGCGCATCGACGAGATCCCTTACATGGTGGTCAAGAAAGACGGCCGCCGCGAGAAATTCGAGCGGCAGAAGGTGCTGAATGGGTTGCTGCGGGCCTGCGAAAAGCGGCCCGTTTCCATGAGCAAGCTGGAGCAGATTGTTAACGACGCGGAAGGATTCGTGGTGGATTCGTCCGACCGCGAGCGCAAGACCAGCGAGGTCGGCGAGCTCATCATGAACCGCCTCAAGCGCATTGATAAGGTGGCCTACGTGCGATTCGCCTCGGTGTACCTCGACTTCAAGGACGTGCGCGAGTTCATGGCCGAGCTGAAGGACCTGCTCGACACCAAGGAAGGCGCTGCTGCCAAAGCCAAGTCCGGAGAATGACTCCGGCAGTCAAGCGAGAACGAATGACATATACCGTGACGTTAATTCCGGGCGACGGGATCGGACCTGAGGTTACCAACGCAACCGTCCGCATCCTCGAGGCGAGCGGTGTCAAGTTCGCGTGGGAGTCGTTCGCCGCCGGCGCAGAAGCCTACGAGAAATATCACGAATACATCCCCAAAGAACTCACCGCCTCGGTCGAGCGCACCAATCTCGGATTGAAGGGGCCGGTTACGACGCCAATCGGAGGCGGGTTCTCCAGCATCAACGTCGCTTTGCGCAAGCAATTCGAGTTGTTCGCCAACTTCCGTCCGATCATCAACCTTCCCGGCGTTCCCACGCGCTATCCCGGCGTTGACCTCATCGTGGTGCGCGAAAATACCGAAGGGCTGTACTCGGGGATCGAGCATGAGGTTGTGCCCGGCGTGGTGGAGAGCCTGAAGATCATCACCGAGAAAGCCTCGACCCGCATCGCCCGCTTCGCCTTCGAGTACGCGCGGCGCTTCAAGCGCAAGAAGATCCACGCCATCCACAAAGCCAACATCATGAAGCTCTCGGACGGGCTGTTCATCCGCTGCTCACGCAACATCTCCAAGGAATATCCCGAGATCACTTACGGCGAGCACATCGTGGACAACACCTGCATGCAGTTGGTGATGAACCCGTACCAGTACGACATGCTGTTGCTCGAAAACCTTTACGGCGACATCATCTCCGACTTGTGCTCGGCGTTTGTCGGCGGCCTGGGCCTGGTGCCGGGCGCAAACTTCGGACACGAGTGCGCCATCTTCGAGGCGGTGCACGGCTCCGCGCCCGATATCGCCGGCAAGGACCTCGCCAATCCGACGGCGGTCCTGCGCTCCGGCATTCTGATGCTGCGCCATCTCGGGGAAGAGAATGCGGCTAACCACATCGACGCAGCGCTCGCGCACGTGTACACCGAGAAGACAGCACGTGACACGCGACGTTGGCGGTACCGCCGGTACCAGCGAATTTGCCGATGCCGTGATCGAGGCGCTGCACAGCATTCCTCCGCCTAAGCGGCAGTTGCAAGAGGTGGAGCTGTGACAGAAGGGCTTTGCCGCTGTTTCGTTGCCGTGTAGTTGTTTTGGTACAATATCGCAACGAACGTCGCATTCGACGCTGATTTAAAACTGCATACCTTCTTAACTCGTTTACCGACATCGCCCCGCAAGCGACCCGGTCGCTTGGCGCGAACGCAACGTTGACAGGAGCCCGCTCTGACGTCGCAAACCATTGCTTATCACCCGGCTTACCACCGCTTCACCGTCTTTGTTGCCTGGGCCACATTCGTCCTGATCGTTGCCGGCGCGCTGGTCACCAGCAATGACGCCGGCCTGTCAGTCCCCGACTGGCCGACCTCGTTCGGCTCGTTGTACAAGCTTCCTCCGATGGTTGGCGGCATCAAGTACGAGCATGGCCATCGCATGATCGCCGAGTTCATCGGACTGCTCATCATCGCCATGGCGGTGTGGACGCAGCGCGTCGAGCAACGCAAATGGATGCGCATACTTGGCTGGATCGCGCTGGCTGCGGTGGTTGGCCAGGGAGTGCTCGGCGGCCTTACGGTGCTGAATTTCCTGCCGTGGTCCATTTCCACGGCCCACGCCACGCTCGGCCAGATGATCTTCTGCGTGGCGATCGCGATGGCGCTGTTCACCAGCCGCGCATGGCTTCAGGATTACGACCGCATAGCGGAGCACGATCTTGCTCCCAGCACGCCAACTCTCACAGCTCTGGCGGCAGCCTGCGTCTGGGTGCAGTTGATTCTGGGCGCGGCGTTTCGCCATTCCGGCATGAAGCTTCTGCCCGCATCTTATCGGCGCCTGCGTGGTCACAGCGTCTGTTGTGCTGGACCGTGGTTCGCGTGTTGACCCGCTACGGCGCGGTGGAACATCTTCGCAAGCCTGCGCAAGTCCTTCTGGCGCTCCTGATGGTGCAACTAGGGCTCGGCTTCGCAGCTTATCTCACCCGCCTGACGTATGGCCACAATGCGGTACAGCCCTGGCAGATCACGGTGATCAGCACGGTGGCACACGTCTCTTGCGGTGCATTGGTGCTGGCGGTAAGTGTGGTGCTCGCTATACAATCACGCCGCATGATTAACGTCCACGCTCCGGAAACTGCAACTCAAACCACGTCGCACAAGGCCGTTACCGCATGAGCAGCGCCAGCCAGCCGCTCGCCCTTCCTCGCGTCGGTATCGCCGCCCTCGCCCGCGATTACTCCGTGCTCATCAAGGCCCGCGTCACAACCCTGATCGTGATGACAGCGTGGGCAGGCGCGTATTTCGCAGCCGCCAAATCCGGCGTGTCGTCGCTTTCCTGGACATTGCTGCACGCCCTGATTGGCATTGGGCTGGTCAGCGGCGGCACGGCTGCCATCAACGAAGTCGTCGAGCGCGACGTGGACGCCCTGATGCAGCGCACCGCGCAGCGTCCTCTGGTCACCGGCAGCATGAGTCTGCTGCACGCCTCGGTCATTGCCTTCGGGATGACCATCGGCGGCGTGCTCTACCTTGGCCTTACGACCAACTGGCTGACGGCCGCGCTGGCCGCGCTGACCTCCCTCGTCTATCTCACGGTGTACACCCCGATGAAGCGCGTGCACCCCATCTGCACCTTCCTGGGCGCATTTCCCGGAGCGATGCCTCCCGTGCTGGGCTGGACCGCGATTCGCGGCCGGCTCGACGCCGAAACGCTGGTGCTGTTCGCCATCCTGTTCTTCTGGCAGTTCCCGCACTTTCATTCCATTGCGTGGCTCTACCGCGAGGATTACGAAAACGCACGCATCCGCATGTTGCCGGTAGTGGAGAGCGATGGCCGCTCTACGGCTTTGGCCATTGTGATGTACGCCCTGGTGCTGGTTCCGGTCTCCCTCGCGCCTACTCTCATGCACATGTCGGGCTGGATATACTTCGCGGGAGCGCTGCTGCTGGGCGCTGGCATGTTCTGGTTCAGCCTGCGCATGTGGACGATGAAGCTGGTGCCTAGCGCGCCGCCGTCGAAAATCCGCGCGCGCCACGTGTTGCAAGCCTCAGTGATTTATCTGCCGCTGCTCTTCGCGTTGATGATGCTCAATCGCGCGGCATAGTAAACTGATGTGTGGCCTCCCACACTACAGTTTCCGACCCGGCGAACAGTCCTGCTGACTACGTGCCTACCGCAGACGGTTCCGACGCCTGTAATTCAATTACAAGACCTGCGACATCAGTATGGCGATCGCGTCGCGCTGGCTGGGGTTTCGTTGGATGTGCAACCCGCCGAGATCTTCGGGCTGCTCGGCCCCAACGGCAGCGGTAAGACCACCACCTTCCGCATTCTTTCTACTCTGATGCTGCCTTCGGGTGGCCGCGCCCTAATCATGGGCCACGACATCGCGCGCGAACCGGCACTAGTACGGCGCAACATCGGCGTGGTCTTCCAGGCGCAGAGCATCGACATCAAGCTGTCGGCGGAAGAGAACCTGATGCTGATCGGCCACATTTATGGCTTGCGCGGCGCGACGCTCAAAAAGCGCGTCAGCGAAATGCTCAGCCGCGTGGGTCTTGCCGATCGCGCCAAAGAGAAGGCTGAAACCTTCTCCGGCGGGATGCAGCGACGGCTCGAGTTGGCCAAGGGGCTGCTGCATCATCCGTCGGTGCTGTTGCTCGATGAGCCGACCACCGGACTCGATCCCGGCGCACGCCGCGATCTCTGGCAATACCTCCAGATGCTGCGTGACGAGGAGCGCGTGACTGTACTCATTACCACGCACTTGATGGAAGAGGCTGAGCGCTGCGACCGCCTGGCGATTTACGCCGAAGGCAAAGTCGTTGCCCTGGGCACGCCGGCCGAACTCAAGAGCGAAATCGGCGGCGACGTCATCCTTCTCGAATCCAAAGAACCCGACTCGCTGGCGCAACGCATCGAACAGCGTTTCGGATTGCAACCGACGGTGATGGACGATCACGTGCGCCTCGAAATCGAGAACGGACACCACTTCGTCACCGATGTGGTGGAAGCATTCCCAGGTGAAATCGAGGGTGTTTCCGTACACAAACCGAGCCTGGAAGACGTTTTCATCCGGCGAACCGGGCACCGCTTCTGGACGGATGAGAACTCGCCAGATGCGCAGAATTAACTGACAACTGGCAACTGACAACTAGCAACCAATTATGGCCTCTCACTATGGCTCAATCTTTCCCCGCCGTCATCACTCCGGCCAACGCAGGGATACTCCTGCCTTCCTTCTCACTATGGTGGCGCGAGATCGTGCGCTTCTACCGGCAGCGCGCCCGTGTGGTTGGCGTCATCGCCTCGCCGCTGCTCTTCTGGATCGTGATTGGCTCGGGCTTTGGAAGCTCTTTCCGTTCCAGCGGGGCGGGCGGGCAGCATTATCTGGATTACTTCTTTCCCGGCGCGTTGACCATGATCGTCCTCTTCACCGCCATCTTCACCATGATGTCGGTGATTGAAGATCGCAAGGAAGGCTTTCTGCTGTCGGTGCTGGTCGCGCCGGTAAGCCGCTCGGTCATTGTGCTGGGCAAGGTGCTCGGCGGAGCCACGCTGGCCACGCTTCAAGGTCTCATCTTTCTGGTGTTCGCTCCGGTGCTTGGCATCCACTTCACGTTCGCCAGCTTCGGGCTGACGGTGCTGGTGGTTTTTCTGATGGCGTTTTCCCTCACCGCCCTGGGCTTCATCATCGCCTGGCCCATGGATTCCACCCAGGCCTTTCACGCCATCATCAATCTGTTTCTCATTCCGTTGTGGCTGCTGTCGGGATCGCTGTTTCCGCTCTCCGGCGCGTCCATCTGGCTGCGCGCGATCATGCGCATCAACCCGCTGACCTACGGCACGGAGGCTCTGCGCTCGCTGCTGTTTCCCGGTTCGGCTTCCACCGATTTGTCGCTGAGCGTTAACTTCGCGGTGCTGGCGCTGTTCACGCTGGTAATGTTCGCATTGTCATTTCTGGTGGCTAACCGCCGCAGCACCAAACCCGCAGCCTGATGCCAGTCAATCGTCTTTTCTTCCCGGCCCTGAACGCTTTTCTCAACGGCGCCAGCGCCATCCTGATCGGCGCAGGACTGTACTTCATCAAGCGCCGCCGCATGCAGGCCCACAAGCGGATGATGCTCTCCGCCTTCGTCACTTCGTGCCTGTTCCTTACCTCCTACCTCTATTACCACCTGGTGCTGCGCGCCGGCGTCACCCACTTTCGCGGCGAGGGAATCGCGCGCCCGGTTTATTTCACCATCCTAATCTCCCACACCATTCTCGCGGTTGTAGTGGTGCCGTTCATCCTGGTAACGCTGACGCGCGCTCTGAAGGGGCGCATCGCCCGCCACAAGGCCATCGCCCCCTACACCTTCGCCATCTGGATGTACGTTTCCGTAACCGGCGTGGTGATCTACTTCATGCTGTATAAGATCTGGTGAAGCCCGGCCGTGGCATAAGATTTACAAGTGGGGACAAGGATGACCGAATGGGATGCGACGGACTACGCCGGGATATCAGGGCTCCAAGGCGCACCTGGGCCGTCACGTTTAGGTTCTTCGACGCTCTTGAAACCGGGTTGCGGATCGATGAATAGCGACCCCGCACCAGAGGCGGCCCTCGACAATTGTCTGGAAGTCCGGCTGTGGAAAATTGACTTCTCGCTTCCGAGCCTGCCGCCAATCGTAAGCACATGACGGGTAACCCGAAGCTAGGGCTGCTGTGCCTCGCCGAGCGGCACGATCCGGGTATCGCTGCGGAACTTCTTGTAGTCGCGATAGGTCACATCCTCTGCGATGCTGAAGTTTTTCACCAGGGCAAGGCGGACGTCCACCTTCACCTCCATGTGCCGCGGCAGCCAGACTTCATCGTTCACGCGAGTCTGTTCGATCACGATGCGCGAGCCCCTGTGGACTCTCGCGAGGAAGAGGCCGAGCGGAAACCGTGTCAATGGCCTCGGCGTCGAGTTTGACCCATTGGCCCTCGGCCTTGTCGATCCAGACACGAAAGCGGAACTTGGGCAGAAACTTGGCCCCTTCGCCATGCGGCTTAAAGCCCGGACGCGGCTCGGCGTCGATCACATATGTTTCACGGCCCTCGATGTTTTCCATGGCCGCCAGGTGGAAGTTGTAGGCGTCGGCAATTTCGCCCACAAATTGACGGGTCTCTTCGCGGTCTTTTTCTTCTTGCTTCAGGCGCTTCGCCCGCTGCTCGCTCGGTTTCGTTCTTGCGCTTGTCGGTAATCTTCTGGATGCGCTCCTCTTCCTTGGCAGCGTCTTTTGCGGAAAGCGGCTTGTCGTTCTTGGCGACGAGGCGCTCGACTTGGTCGCCGTACAGCATCATGACTTCACTGGTTTTGGTCTCGGTGAATTTCACCTGTCCTTTGCCGTCCAACCGATGCTCTTCTTCCCGCTCAATGTAGGTGTAGTCAAGCTGCTTCTTGTCGTTCTCCATGTCCTTTTCAGCGACCTGGCGAATGAGTTCGCGGACCTGGTCGGCAGAGAGAGTGGAAGCGCTGTGAGTGGCGGACACTGTCGGAACCGGGGACGCCGGCGCTGGAATGTTCTGGGCAAGCGCAATCCAGGGAGCCAGAGCGATAACCAAGAGGACGAGGCTGGGCGTCATGAGAGGATGTACGTGGCGGGAATGGCGAATGTTCCGCACGGGTGAGGCTAGGCGACCGTCCTGCGGGCTGTGCGCGCGAGCACCCGCCTCGAATTGTCATCCCGACCGAGCCCGTCGCGGCGGGCGAGCGGAGGGATCTGCGTTCGCCTCGCCACCACGGATATTGTTGCAGATTGGATTACACATTTTCCTCCCACGCTGTGGGACTGGGTTTAACTGACCGCCTTGACGCAGCCCGAGCGCCTCGGGCGCGACAGATGATAGCCCACCGTTTCAACCGTGGGTGGGCGTGGAAAAAGGAATCCGAGTCCCCCGGGGACGGCACAAGATTTTGTTCTTGGCGGCGCTGTTCTACCGTGCCCGAGGCACTCTCTTCGTTAAACAAACCTTCCCACCGCTCAAGCCGTGGGCTTTCTTATTTCGTCCCGCAGGGCGGGACTGGCGGCCTGGCAAGTCCAGCTTTCACGCGACATCCATGAATGGACCTAGGTAGCAAACTCGAATGCTCCGAGAAACAAACCATTTTCCTCTACAGCGCGCACGCCGTCGGATGAGCCACCCCACAAGAGCAACGGAGGGTGGCCCGCAGGACCCGGATTCCCGTGGCATCATGCACCGGGGCGTCGTCCTTCCTCGCACGGACACGGTGGTCCTCGAGTCCCGCAACGCCGAACAGGTCGACAAGAGTGTCATAGAGCAGCGACTGATTGACAGGCTTCAGCAAATAGCTATCGATTCCAATTTCCTCTGCCTTCGTTCTGATATCCTCCCGCCCGAATGCGGTCACCATGACGATGTTGGGAATGTGCTGCAGACGATCATTGCGCTTGATAATGCCGCTGGCCTGCAGGCCGTCCATTCCCGGCATGTGCCAATCCATCAATACCAGCCGGTAGGGATCCTGGGAGTCGGCGGCGGCGATTTCGCGTACGGCATCCTCTCCGGACGAGACCGAGTCGGCCCGTAGCGCAAATACCCGGAGTGCCTCGGTAAGAATCTCGCGCGCCTGCGCATTGTCATCGACCACCAGCGCCCGGATGCCTGCAAGATCCGGAATGAATCGTTTGTGTTTATCTTCTGATCCAATGCCGAACCAGGCGGTGAAATGGAAGGTGCTGCCTACGCCAGGCTCACTCTCGGCCCAGATGGTGCCCTCCATCATCTCAACCAGTCGCTTGGAGATGGAGAGCCCCAGTCCGGTGCCACCGTACTTTCGCGTCGTCGAAGTGTCTGCCTGCGCGAGCGTTTATGCCAATCCACTTGGGCTTCTTGTCCAAAACATACTGGGGTCGGTATCGGGGCAAGTCGATGATCGTTTGCGCGTACAGGGTCTTGGGTCATAACCTGATATTTCGGCGCGACCTCCGGAATGTCGGGTATTTCCCTGTCCCGGAAGATCTGACAGGCAGGCAATAGCTGCGTTTTCAGTTGATTAGGAAGGCGCAGCGCTTCGGTTTGTTGGCTTGCAGAATGCTTTGATTAATACAGCAGGAGCAACAAGAAGCGAGAGAGAGGGACACGCCGGCACTAGGGTGAGTGTATAAAGGCAGAAGTTGAGCATGCCTGCTCGAGCGTGTGGAGGTCCGGACAGGGCACATCTATAGGACCGAACTGGAGAACGCCAGCGCCAATGATGGTATCATCTAGCGCCGCTGATCTCGACAAAAGGAATGGCACCTGATGTTCCACTGGAGGAACGGTCTTAGCGGAGCCAAATGAGCTTTCAATTGAGGCTTGTTATGCCAAGCAATCCGCGATTCTTGCCCGTAGTCCGCGCTGCAGTGGGCGAATTGAGTTTGGTTTTCGGACTGCCGGAGGAATCGTCCCGAGGAGTCACTTTGGCCGTCGACGAGGCCTTGGCTAACATCATTCGACACGCCTACAAGAATCGTTATGACCAGCAGATCGAGCTGAACTGCCAGGCCGGTAACGATCAAATAGAATTCACCCTCCTCGATCAGGGCGAACCGCCAGACCCGGCCAGGATCTGCGGCCAGCCCTTGGATGACGTCTCACTGAGTGGGCGGGGGACACACCTCATCAAGGCGATCATGGATGAGGTGACTTATGAGCGAGTCCCGGGAGGGAACCAACTAACCCTAATCAAGCGCCTACTGGCTACGAAGGTGAATGTCGATGGGAAGTGATTTGCGCCTCAGTGATTGCCACAGAGCCCTGAACATTGCCGAGGCGTTGATAGTTAGCGTTCGTGAAGGTTGACAAGCAGGTGAAGGCTTTTGTGCCTAGTGAAGGATGGACATGGAAAGATACTTGAAATCCTCGACGCGAATTGAAAAAGGGACCACGATCGTGGATGTGGAAGGTCAGATTGACCTTGGCAGTTCACCGGCCTTGCGCAAGACACTGCTGGACTGTTTGCAGGGAACCGAACGTGTGGCCGTGAACCTGATGGCAGTGAAGTATATCGATAGCTCCGGGATTGCCTCGCTGTTGGAGGTCCTCAAGGAGGCGCGTAAATCCAACAAGAAGCTAGTGCTATTTGGGTTGACCGGCGCCGTTCTTCAAGTGTTACAACTCACGCGTCTAACCGGAGTTTTTGACATACTCGAAACCGAGGAGCAGGCGCTCGAAGCTTAAAACCCTGCCTTCGAAGACCGGTGAAGCAATTCCCTGAAACGGGGTCCGTTGACGTTGAAAGTGTCGGGAAAAATCGTAGCTGTACCGGAACGGGTCGGTTTCTGGACGCTGAACGGCCTCGCCTACATGGGTGGCTTGGCGAACCTCGCGGGCCAGTCAGCATATATCACCTTCGTGGGTCCTTTCCGGGGTCAGCGCCTGCGCCCCCAGCGGGCGATCCATCAAGCCATGGCGGTGGGCGTCGAAGCCATACCCATCGTTTCCCTGATCACGTTTTTTGTGGGCTTGATCATGGCTCTGCAGAGCGCATATCAGCTGCGGCAGTTAGGAGCGATGCATTTTGTGGCCCAAGCCGTGGCCATCTCGATTCTTCGAGAACTTGGTCCCCTGCTTACAGCCATCGTCGTCATTGGCCGTTCGGGGTCCGCTTTCGCCGCGGAGATCGGCACCAAGAAGGTGACCGAGGAAGTGGATGCCCTGAGAACAATGGCTTTCGATCCAGTTGCCTTCCTGGTCGCGCCGAAGTTCCTGGCCATGCTGGTGATGATGCCTTGCCTCACAATCTGGGCTGATTTCATGGGGGTAGTGGGCGGAAGTGTCTTCGGTGTCGCCGGCGCCAATTTTACGTTCGGCTCGTATTTTCAGGCGACTCGAGACGCGATCGTGTTGCGCGACATGTACACCGGCCTCATCAAGAGCGTGTTGTTCGGCCTGGTCATCACGGCTGTCGGATGCAAAGAAGGTTTTTCAACCGGGGCGGGCGCCGAGGAGGTTGGACGATCGACGACGGCGGCCGTCGTCACCTCGATTGCACTCGTGATTGTTGTCGATCTGGTGTTTACGGGTTTGTTCTATCTTATTAACCCGACTTAGCACATGAGTTCGCACATGATGTCAAAGTATCGGCCGACCCTACAATCCGAATCGCTTGCAGTCCCGGGTCTGGTCTGCAGACCGGCCGCTGTCGGAGGTCCCGAAGATGAGTGACTCCGGCGCCGGCAACCCAGCCATTTCGGTGGTCAACCTCCGCGTGAGCTACGGCGAGCGCGAGATCCTTCACGGCATTAGCTTTGACGTGCAGCGAGGCGAAACGATGGTGATCCTGGGCGGGTCAGGGTCAGGAAAGAGCACCCTCTTGCGGACACTGGTCGGTTTGGAGAAGCCGACCAAGGGCGAGGTGTGGATTACAGGCATTAACACCGCGCAGATTTCCGAGCCTGAAATGGACACCATTCGCAAGAAGATTGGCATGTCGTTCCAAGGTTCAGCCCTGTTTGGCTCCATGACCGTAGGCGAAAACGTTGCGTTGCCCTTGCGCGAGCATACCGAACTCGAAGACTCCACTATCGAGGTCATGGTGCGGATCAAGCTCGGACAAGTTGGGCTGAGCAATTTTCAGGACTACATGCCTTCGGAACTCAGTGGAGGAATGAAAAAGCGTGCCGCTGTCGCGCGTGCCTTGGCCATGGACCCCGAGATCCTGTTTTTCGATGAGCCGTCAGCGGGGCTTGACCCCATCATCGCAGCGGGACTCGACGAACTGATCCTGAACCTCAAGAAGGCCTATGCCATAACGATGGTTGTGGTGACCCACGAATTGGCCAGCGCTTTTCTGATCGCTGACCGTATGGTTTTGATCGACCGGGGCCACATCGTGGCGCTGGGAACCAAGGAGGAGCTCCAAGCGAGCACTCATCCGCGTGTGCGCCAGTTCCTGGACCGGGTACCGGAGCCTGAAGTTACCGAGGAACTCGACTATCTGCAGATGCTCACGGGCGACCGGAACGGCCGCGAAGAGTTGAGAGGTGGAGCCTTTGAAATGAGGATGTCATGAATAGTAAGCGCGAGCAGGCTTGGGTAGGACTCTTTGTACTGATTGCAGCGGCTCTCCTGATTGGAACTGTCTTGGCCGTAGCCGGCACTTTCAGTGTGAGTGGGGTGTCCCACCATGCATACTTCAAGTCCGCTGGCGGTCTCTTGCCTGGCGCCACGGTCCGTTACGCAGGCATGAAAGCCGGCAGGGTCGAGACCGTGCGCGTGGATCCTCAGGACTCGACCCGCATCGAGGTCGCTTTTACTGTGGGACATGCTATTCCCGTGAAAACCGACAGCGTGGCTAAGATTACCAGTCTCGGACCTCTCGACGAGAACTATGTGGAAGTGGGAACCGGGACGAAGGGTGCTCCATTGGCTCCGCCGGGCAGCGAAATAAAGTCCGTTGCGACGGTCGGAATTGCGGATCTCGGCGATATGATTGGCAACCTCGCCCCGGTTGCCCAGCAGGTTCTGCAAAACCTGAACCAGCGCCTCGTAGAACTACAAGTTACGGTGGCCCGCGTCGACGATCTCCTGAACGACCGGAACCGCGCGAATATCAGCGAGGGGCTGGGGAACCTGAATGCGATGCTTGCTGAGGACCGCCCGAAGGTTTCGGCGACCTTAAGCAATGTGCAAGCAGCGAGCGCCAAAATCGGACCATTGCTGGACGACCTCAAGATAACCATGAAGCAAGCGAACGACGCCTTGTCGCACGTTGATTCTGTTGTGGTGGAGAATCGTCAAGACATCCGTGCCGCAGTCGTCGAGTTGAAGCAGACGCTGCTCACGGCTTCGTCGCTCATGGAGCAGCTTAAGAATACGATGGATCGCAACACGGACAACATCGACGAAATACTGGTGAATCTCCGCGTCACAACCGAAAACACGAAACAGCTGACGGACTCGTTGAAGACCAGGCCTTCAGTGCTAATTCGTGGAGACACTGTTAAGGATCGCAAACCCGGCGAGAAACAAAACTAAAGCCCTGCGCCGGCAAGTGATCGAAGCCGTCTCGAGCGACTTAATGCCAAGGGAGAGCGGCGAGAAAGTTTTGGCCCACGGAGTCGATCAAGTTCACGACCTCTGAGTCAGTTTCGGAGGCCCACGGAAGAGGTTTTCTATGCACCGAGCAACCCGTCCTATTCTAATCTCTCTGCTCGCTTTGGGTCTGAGCGGGTGTGGAGCTGGCCGGCCCATTAGGTATTACACCGTCCAGCTTCCGCTGGCCCCCACCCATTCGACTAACACCTACCCGATTTCTCTGCTGGTTGCAAGCATTAACGGACCGCAGATCTTTCAGGACACGCCGATCGCCTATCGCATCGGCACCAATGAAATTGGCACGTACCAATACAGTCGGTGGGCGGAGCCGCCCGTCGAGATGCTTAAGGACAAATTGATTCGCGTGCTGGGTGCCTCAGGTGACTATCAGTCCGTAGCCAGTCTGGGGAGCACGTCGGAAGGGCAATTTGTGGTCCGAGGCAGGCTCTACGACTTCGAGGAAGTTGACAGCGGGAGTATCGCCGGACTCGTGTCCATGGAGTTTGAACTCTATGACCGAAAGTCGGGCAAAGTCGTCTGGTCACATTTCTATTCCCAGTCCGAACCGGTGCAAGGTAAGGAGATTTCCGCGGTCGTTACCGCGTTGGATGTCAATCTTGACCGCGGACTGAAAGAGGTTGCCGCTGGACTCAACCAGTATTTTTCGGCAAACCTCGCCAGGAAGTCTTGAGGGTATTTGATTTGAATCGTTCCGGGTCTCAACGGATTCGGCAGAGTCCCTGATCCACGTGCGTATGGCCCACCGTCGCCGACCGCGCCACCCCGCGCACTGGGTAGCGTTTTCGCCAGGTGTTGGTGTTCTAGGCTTATCGGCGAAAGGGCGAAGATTCTCTGCGCCGGCGCGGCGGTAATCTGCCCGACCGAACGTCCCTGTTGCTCGGCGAACTGGTGAAGCAGGTTCAAGTAGAGTTTCCGATTGCCTGCGACACGGGTCAGGCCGTCCTTCGCGTCGAGGCCTGGACAGACCGAAACCCCCACTATAAATAACGTGGTGTCACAAACAACGCAGCGAGGGAGGTCACACGATGGACGGATCGGGGCTTGATGAAGGGCAAACCTGATATGCCCACCAGGACGAACCTTCAACGACACGAGCCAGAAGTCTTCTGGAGGAAGTGTCGCGCTCTTGAGCGCTGCTTGCGCCCCGATCTCCCCGAAGCCGGTTTCCGTCCAATGTGGCAAGCGAATGCTTCGCTGACCATTGTGTGCGATTCAGATAGGTTACGATATGGCCTCATGCTAGCTATCTACGGTTCGCCGACTTCCGTTTTGTCCGTAATCCAAGCGCAATCCGTCCATAGTGTGCCTTCCATCGCTATATTTCTTGTGACAACGTATTGTGAAAATAGGGGTTGGGTCTGTCTTCGAGGCCCTGTAAGGAACTTCCCCATGAAACCAGCAACCAAGGTCGCTACACCAAAATCCCGCCAATCCCTCAAAATTGAGCACCAATCATTTCACGCACAGCACTCGCTAGCCGAGCTCAAGGCGATGGGCAAAGCATTGCGCGACAAGTGTCCGCGCGTTTCGCACGCTGAATGGAAGCCGCCGCACAACCGGCCTGATCCGGTCAGCGTGGTGCTGAAGACCGACGAGGGGCGCCTCCCCGATCTCCTTCCCCTTCGCCACGGGCGCATGGTGCTGTCTCCCTTCACCTTCTACCGGGGCTCGGCGTTCGCCATGGCGCAGGATCTGGCGGGCACTCCCTCTACCGGCATCCGCGTGCAGTGCGGCGGAGACTCTCACCTGGTCAACTTCCGGGGCCTCGCCACCGCGGAGAGGCAAGTCATCTTCGCCCTCAACGACCTCGATGAGACCCTCCCGGCGCCGTGGGAGTGGGACCTCAAGCGTCTGGCGGCGAGCATCGTGGTCGCCTGTCGCGACAACGGCCTCAGCGAATCCGTCGCCAAGGATGCGGTCCTCGGCTGTGTCAGGTCGTACCGCGAGCGCATGGCCGAGTTCAGCGAAATGAAGGTGCTGGACCTGTGGTACTTCGCCCTCGAGGCCAACATGATGATCTCGAGCGTCAAGGATGCCGGGATCCGCCGCGGCGCGATCAAGAACTTGTCGAAGGCGCGTGAGAGCAGCACCTCCGAAGGCCTCTTCCCGAAGCTCGTAGACGACGCGGGTGGGTCGTCGCGCTTCAAAGACCAGCTTCCGGCGATCTTCCACTGGAAAGGTCACACCCCCGGGGAGATCCACTGGGAAGTCAGGCAGGCCTTCGACCGTTACCGCGAATCCCTGGCGCCTAACTATCGCATGTTGCTCGATCATTACGAGATCATGGACGCCGCGGTCAAGGTCGTCGGCGTCGGGAGCGTCGGCACCGCCTGCTTCGTGCTCCTGCTGATGGCCCGCGGAAAGGACCCCCTCATTCTCCAAGTCAAGGAGGCGCGCGCCTCGGTCCTGGAGGGCTTTGCGGGAAAGAGCGTCTACCCGAACCACGGGCAGCGTGTGGTGAACGGCCTCCGGCTCATGCAGCCGTCCAGCGACATCTTCCTCGGATGGACGGAGGGGAGGAAAGGACGTCACTTCTATGTCCGCCAACTCCGGGACGTCAAGATCAAGTTTGCCGTCGAGACGTTCGAGGCGGCCAGGATGGCCCTCTTCACCCAATTTTGCGGCTACTCGCTGGCGCTCTCCCATGCGCGCTCCGGCGAGCCCGCGGTGATCAGCGGGTATCTGGGTAAGAGCGACGTGTTCGACAAGGCGGTCGCGGCTTTCTCCTTTGCCTACGCCGACCAGAACGAATCAGACCACGCCGCGCTCAAACGTGCGATCCGCGATGGAAAGGTCGAGGCGGTCATCGAAGAGGCAAAGTGGCAAGTAAGTCGCTCGCGCATAAAGTAGACGCTGCCAGAGAGATGGGAACCGTGATCCCTGCCGAATTGAAACGCAACCTCACAATTCGAAACGCGGTGTTCGTCCTGGTCGTTCTGGTCCTGATCGCCGCCGTTCCCTTTTCTCTGCAGTATGCCTATCAGCACGGCGGCTTCTATCTCTTTTCGCGCAGATTTCTGGAAGACCTTCCCAAGCGCTTGACGGGCCCCGGCCGCTTCCGATTCATTCTGCAGCCCGCAGTAGCCATTTTCCTCGGTATACGGGCCGGAATCTCCGATGCAAGAGCTCGGTCGAGCGCCTTACATTCTGAGCGTTCTCTTGACAGTCAGGGCCGTCGAGCGTTGCTCAAGGGGGCTTTCGAGCAACTCGCCGTGTTGATTGCCGTCTCGATCCTGCTGGATGCGTTATCGCAGTTCCTGATCTTGCATGCAGTTTTTCCGGGTCCCGCCTTGATTGTCGGGCCGGTCCTTATAGCTTTGCCGTATTCGTTAACTCGCGCTGTGACCAATCGAATCGTAAGGAGGGTGCCCTAGGTTCGCTCGCTTTCGGCGCTAACAAAATCACGGACGAACGGTTCAACGACAGCCGGGGGGATGCACTCTTTGAAGTATCTTTTGGCGACCAGATGTGTAAGTCTCATAGGGGAGATACAAATGAAAAGTTTTTTGATGATCACATGCCTGTTTTTTGCTTCGAGTTTATTTGCGGGAGATTGCGTCAAGAACCGGCGTGGCGAGACTATTTGCAGCAATGGTAAGACCGCCGTTGCAGTCAACCCGAACACTGGCAATGCCGCGGTCGCCCATAAGAACCCGAACGGGGTGACCACTACACAGACCAGTAACGGTGGCACGGTTAAGAGCGCGAATGGGGTGGCCGTAGCCCAAGGACCCAATGGCGCCGCTGTCGTCAACCCTCATACCGGTAATGCTGCTGTCGCCCAGAAGAATTCGAACGGAGTAACAACCACTAAAACCAGCAATGGCGGCACAGCCAAGACCAAGAATGGAAAGGGTGTGGCCCAAGGGCCGGGTGGCACCACCTGCGTCAAAACCGCGAACAATCAAGGATGTACGAAGTAAGAACCAGCTTATGATGACCGCTGCCAGCTTGCCGGAAACACCCGGGGAGTTCTGGCGGAAGTTTGCTGATGACGATCACCTCCCCACGATATGCGCACGTAAAAGGAAGACTCATGAACATTAAGTTCGCAAGCTTCAAGAAATTGATGGCGGCGCTGGTGGTCATCGGCCTCACGGTGGTAGGCACTTATTCAGTATGGTCCATTATCCATCCGCACTCGCCCGCTATGGCAGATGCGCACAAAGCCGGACTCGTCGGGGTAGCTCTCGCTGCGGCTCCGCCACAGCAAGCGTCCAAGGAGGCGAATACCTCTACGGTTCCTGACCGGGTTTACTGGGGCGCTGCCCACAACCACACCGGCTACTCCTTCGACGCGGGAATGTTCGGGGTAACGCTGGGGCCGGACGACCTCTTCAAATTCGCCACTGGCGGAGAAGTCAAGGTCGACAACGGCATGATGGCCAAAATCGACCGGCCTCTGGACTGGCTCGCTATCACCGACCATGCCGAGTACCTCGGTATCGCGGATCAAATTCGTGCCGGTAACCCCGATCTCCTCGCCAACCCACAGGGCAAGCGGTGGTACGAGATGTCGAAACAGGGCCCTCAGGAGGGCGTCAAAGCCGCCATCGAAGCGGTCGCCTCTCTCAATAGCGGCAAGCCTGTCTTCGACGCCGGCAAGCTCACGAGCGGGGCATGGGCGCACGCCATCGCGGCTGCCGAGAAGTGGAACCAGCCGGGCGTGTTCACCACGCTGCACGGCTTCGAATGGACCTCAGCGCCCGGCGGCAACAATCTCCATCGCACCGTTATTTTCCGCGACAACGCCGACCGCGTGAGCCAGGTCGTTCCCTTTTCCACCTTCGACAGTCCAGGATCCGGCGGAACTCTGGAAGTACATGGACGCGTACGCCAAGAAAACGGGTGGCCAAGTGCTCGCCATCCCGCACAACGGTAATTTGAGCAACGGCATGATGTACACGGCGGAGACCTTCGATGGGAAACCCATGGACCGGGACCACGCCGAGGCGCGCATCAATCACGAGCCACTGATGGAGGCGACCCAGATCAAGGGTGATGGCGAGACCCATCCCTTCCTCTCGCCGAATGACGAATTCGCCGATTTTGAGCGCTGGGACTTCAATTTCGGGAAATTGGTGCGGGCGGAGAATAGCGTGCTCCACGGCAACTACGCCCGCTCGGCGCTCAAGCTCGGACTGGAGCTGGATGCCAAGCTTGGAGCAAACCCTTACCAGTTCGGCATGATCGGTGGCAGCGATGCCCATGTGGGAGTGATCACCACACGGGAAGACAATTTCTACGGTGAGTTTACAAACGGATTGCCGTCGGCGACGCGTTGGCAAGACCCCGCTCGCCAAGGTTGGCAACGATCCGGACGGACCGCCCCTGGTGTCAGTGTGGAATGAACAAGCGGCGGGTTTGGGCGGCGTGTGGGCGCGCGAGAATACTCGCGAAGCCATTTGGGATGCACTAAAACGAAAGGAAGTTTACGCCACTACCGGCGACCGTCCGGTGGTGCGTGTGTTCGCTGGCTGGGACTTCGTGCCGGCGGACAACGATCGCCCTGACTTCGCCGCGAATGGCTATGCTCACGGCGTGCCCATGGGCGGCAACCTCAGCAAGGCCCCAGCCGGCAAGCATCCCGTATTTATGGTTCACGCGGTGCGCGATCCGGAAGGCCCGAACATCGACCGCATCCAGATTATTAAGGGCTGGCTCGGCAAGGACGGCAAAGCGCAAGAGCGCATCTTCGACGTGGCGGTTTCCGGCGGACGCAAGATCGGCCCCGATGGCCGATGTAAGACCTCAGTTGGCAGCACTGTGGACGTAGCGAACGCAAGCTACACCAACACCATCGGAGCTACAACGCTCTCGGCGTATTGGAAGGACCCGGCATTCGATGCTAGCCAGCGAGCCTTCTACTACGTGCGCGTGATTCAAATCCCGTCGCCGCGCTGGACGGCCTATGACCAGAAGCGTTTCGGCATCAAGATGGCTGACTACGTTCCGATGACGGTGACCGACCGCGCCTACACCTCGCCTATCTGGTACACGCCGGCGAAATGATGGCTATTTTCTGAAGCAATTCGTGCGCGAGCATGCGGCTTGCAATTTCTAGTGCCCGCGGAACTGCGCTCGTCGCCCTAAAGCCTGGTGTCTAAGATAGCTTTTGGGATATCGCCAAGTCGCAGGTGATTCCGGCTGAACAGCCCGTTCGGGACAGGTCGTGAGTTGACGTGTTCACTACATCTCATCGACGCGGGCCAGAAGTCTGGTTCCGAGAAGTTAGATGGCTCATTCCGGTCGAATCACAAGCAACTCGGAAACTATCGTCGCCGAGTGCTCTCCGACTTCAAACTGACCGCTACCGTCGAAGTGGTTACCTTGCTGTCCAAGTGATACGAAAGTACAGTTACCGGACATGTACCTTCGTAATCTTGACAATCCCCTGCGCTCGGCTATTCTGATAGCGAGGGCCGCCCCGGCGACCCGCTGGATTTCGTGTCCGCCACTCGCTCCAGGGCGCGGTGTGTAAGTTCCTTGAAAATCCAAGTGACCGGCAAGCTGACTTGCAGATTGCCTGCCCAGGCGAACCAGCTCGGCAGATCTTGTGAGATGCAAGTGAGATGCAAGCGGGTGAAAGCGACTCCTTAACTCATTGCAAACAAAGAATATAGCGTAAGTCACGCAGAATCAATACACTGCACCGAAAATCGCCCTAATCGATTGATTATAAAGAGCAGAACAGGGAGGGATGACACCGTTATCGAGCATTAATTCCGCGAGCAAGGAAACGAAACCCCGCCATTCGCTGACTCTGGAAGGCTTCTGCTATATTGAGCTTTCATCCCAGATCGTCGTGGCAGGCAGGAAAGAGGCACTGATGGCTAAGAGCGTCAACAAAGTTATCTTGATTGGTAATCTCGGCAAGGATCCCGAGGTCAAATACACCCAGGCCGGAATGGCCGTGGCACGCTTCTCGCTGGCCACTTCGGATCGCGTCAAAGACAAGGACGGCAATTGGCAGGACCGCACCGAGTGGCACAACCTGGTCGCGTTCCAGCGCACCGCCGAGATCGCTGCCGAATACCTCAAGAAGGGCGGCAAGGTGTACATCGAAGGCCGTCTGCACAGCGATTCCTGGGACGACAAGGAAACCGGGCAGAAGAAATACAAGACCGAGATCATTGTCAACGATCTGGTGCTGTTGGGCGGACGCGATGCCGGTGGCGAAGGGGGCGGGAGTGGCGGTTACAGCGGACGCACCGGGGCAGGGAAGACCGGTGGCTTCGATCAGCGCACACCCGAGCCCGAACCGTCACAGGCGCCTGCCGGCGCGGAGATCACGGACGAAGATATTCCATTCTAAAACCGGGATTGGAACAAGTGTTCAGTTTCCTTTCTCCCAGATGTGCTTTCGATCAGCATCTGACGATTGTTGAAGATTTTCTGAAGTGGTCTTTAGATAGCGAGAACCGCGGCGGCCGCAGGTCTCTCGATCTCGCGCAACTCGCTCAGGAACGGAGCAGACATCTACCGCCGCTCCCGCGTGCTGCATGATGTGGAACTTGTCATACACGATCCGGCACTGCGGCAACCACTGCTCGATGCTCTGCCGGAACGGCTCCCACATATCCACACAGGCAGCTCGGATCGCACTGCGTTGGAAGCGGCTCAACTGCTTCTGGAAGAACTCGTCCAGCGTCTCTTTCTTCCGTTCCCGCCCGAACCACAACGGCTCTCCGGTCTCCAGGTTGCTCACCACGGTGAGGAACTTTTGTTTCTTCCCCAGATGAATCTCGTCAATGCCCACCTGCCGCAAGGCCGGCTTTCGTCGCGTCTCCGCCCAGCGCTTCAGATAGCGCAGATCGATGGCTCGCACCGTGCTGCTCGCCAGCCCAAACTGCTGCGCCACCCGCCGTACCGCTGCACTCTCGCAGGCCAGCCCTACCGCCTCTTCGAAGCGCTGGCTGAACGGAGCCTTGCTGGGCAACTGCGGTACTTTCTCCGTTTTGACGCCGCAGTCCGGACAACGCACTCGATACAACTCAATCACCACCGTCGCCCGATACTCCGACCAGGGCAGATCGCGCACCTCGCGCTGATAGATGTCGCAGGCTTCGGTCAACTTCCGTCCACAGCCAGAACACACCAGCTTGCGGTTGCCGCGCTTGCGCCGCACCCACAACTTCAGGGTTTTGCCATGCTCGTCGATTTCGTGCCGGTACACGCGGTAACCCGGCCACCCCAGCAGTTTGGTCCAGTCGTTCTCTCGCACCCGCTGAGTGTACCCAGAGTCCCCAAAAATCAAAATGCCCGTAAAACCAGGAGCCGTTCAGATTCCTGCTCAGAACCGTATTATCGCGCCTTTGAAGTCGAGGCATACTTGCGCAACCTCCGCCTCAAGCAACTGTGGACGATAGATCGCCGCGATGGAACACAGCAGAAACTCTCTGAAATCTCTGAACTCTCTGAAACTCTCTGAAACTCTCTGAATCACTCTTCATCGTTTTCCCCAACTTCTTCCATGCCACAAGGTCCGCCTGTCCGCTGCTGGTTGAGCCGGTGCTCCTTTCTCAGATATCCGATTTCATCACCTGCCGAGCGGACATGAAATCGGCGTTTGAGAGGTTCGGCATCCTTCACACACAAACAGGGGCAGTATCTCGCCTTCATTTACTACTACAGCAGGGTCAACGGCCGGCCTCCCGCCGAGGCCGACATGCAGAGATACTTTCGCGTGAGCCCACCGTCCGTACACCAGATGATCCTCACCCTGGAAGCCAACGGCTTCATTGAGCGAATTCCGGGACAGGGACGATCCCTCCGGCTTCTGCTCACGCGCCAGGACCTTCCTGACCTGGAGTAAATGGAGCGCACTCAGTGCAGATAGAGTAACCGCCGCAGTTGCGATCTGACCGGCGATCTCTGTTCCGCCACCTATCCGGCCAACTCGTACTGATTGAACGCTTGCCACACTGAAGCCAAGAAAAGGGGGAGCTCCTTCGCAAACTCCGGATGGCGCTCTGCCTCCTGTGTAAAGCGAACGAGCTTTCCGCCGATCAGATAGTCAAGAGCGCTCTTCACACCGAACCGTCGACGGATGGCTTTCGTGGTTTTGCACTGTCGAACCCAAATCTTCTCACAACGCATACCGCTCAGCTTATTCCCATCCCGATCTCAGTATCAACTGCAACGCTGAAACTGAACGGCCTGAAGGCTGCACGCGGTCTCAACTATTTGTCCTCACGTAAGTTAGCAATCTGAACGCAGCGAAAACCGCGTAAAACCGTTCTAGCGTTACCGTTTCACCGTGATGCTGTGGGCAATTTTGTCGCATTCGTCGCGCGAGATGATGCACTTGTCCAGCAGCTCATGCGCGTTAGAATTTAGAACAAGGTTGATTGGGGGTGGAGCGTCACCTCGAAGTCCCGGGATGTAGCGATGCAAAATCGGAACCGCGTTCGAGCAACTGCCGTGCATTCCTAAGTGATACAAACTGGCGCGGCAAGCTCTCCTCACCTGTTATCGATAAACACCCCCAGTGGTTGTCCCAACGCTACCAGCGACAACGAACCTGCCGGATACCCACTTCGAAGACCCGTCCAGCCAATCCTCCGGCGATAAGTACGGTGCCATTAAGGAGACGCGTTGCGCTGTGGCCCACGCGACGAGATTGCATGGTATCGGTTGTACTGAAGCGGCCGGTTGCGGGATCGAAGAGTTCGGCCGAACTCAGAAATACCCCGTTCTCAACCATTCCACCCGCGATCAGGACGCGACCGTCCTGGAGCATAGCCATAACACTCTCCCTGAACCTGAAGGACGCTGGGCCGATGAAAACGTAACCCGCTAATATTGGCCAACTTCGCCCCGGCGGAGCGGGGGCGCGAACGCCGACTCAAACCCCGAAGCGTACGATTCTCCTGCGTGAGCCGGGCTTCTTCACCGAGATTTGGGGCATTCCCTCTCCCGACGGCAAGCACCTCGCCTTCCTGCGCTTCAATTCCGGCAACAATGCCTGGATGCTCAACGGCTTCTGAGCACCCATTAATGCAGAAGTATCGGACAAATGAAATCTCACTGATTCTCTAGAAGTCTGGTTCGAGGAAGTATGCTGCTGGTGAACGCCGCTCGCGCTCTGATCTCCTAGAACCCCGTTTCTAGCTGGCAGATTGAATCGGAATTTCGGTGCAGCTCAGACAAAACCCCGCAATTCGTTGGCTAGCCGCCGCCGTCGATCCGTAAGATAATGTGGCCCTAGGTCGCAAGTCCCGTAATGATCGGCCACCCGATCCGCCTCGGCCCGCTTGTGTCCCGAGCCCAGGAAGGCGCCTGCCCCCAACTTCTCCTGTTCGTGATACCAGCGGTACAGCTCGCCCGGACCTACCTCCAACTCCCGTGCCAGCCGTGCCACCGGCTCCCCCACTTGCATGCGCCGCACCGCCGTCAACTTAAATTCCCGGGTAAACCTCCGTTTCGATGACATGCCAGTCCCCCTTCGCTGAATTTTATCGGTGTTCTGGTTGTCTCAAAACTGGGGTCCACTCCATTCGAAGCTGTTTCGGTCTTGAGTCTTGCCCCGATAAAGACGTAGAGCGTGGCAGTTTCCTGCCGTACGACATAGGGCTTATTGATAGCCCGGCCAACAAAGGGCGTGACATGTCTTGACACCGGTCCGGCTTGCCCCCAGAATGGCCTCGTCTCCCCGTAAAGAGTGAGGTGCGCTATGCGTATTGTCTTGGCCGGAATTCTTGCAGCCGCTTTGCCGTTTGCCTTTGCGTTCGCCCCCGCGGCCAATAGCCCAGTCAACCCGGCTCCGGCGGCGTTTGACGGCAAGACCAACGGGTTAGTCGACGATGCTACGCATCAAGCAGACCAGACCACGTTCGAAGAAACGGAGGCCATCAAGGACGGATTGGGGCCTCTCTACAACGCGCAATCGTGCCGCGAGTGTCACCAGAACCCGGTTTCGGGCTCGGCCAGCCAGGTCAATGAGCTCCGCGTCGGACATGTGGGCAAGCAAGGCGAATTTGAAAACCCATCGATTCCCATTGCTCGGGGAACCGAGATCATCACTGGCCGCACACTAGTCAATGACCGTGCCATTTGCCCCAACCTTGCCTATCCCGACACCGAGATCCAGGAGCGAGTGCCGGACTCGGAGACGGTGCGTACTTTCCGCGTGTCGGTCAACCTGTTAGGAGATGGCTTCGTGGAAGCGCTAACCGACCAATCGCTGGTGGACCTGTCCAAGGAACAATGCAGGAAGAGCCACGGCAAGATTTGTGGGCTGGTGGTATACGTTCCAGTCGTGGAAGCTCCGGGCGAAACCGGCGTCGGCAGGTTTGGGTGGAAGGACCAGCACGTCAGTCTTCTATCCTTCGCCGCCGATGCGTATTTGAACGAGATGGGTATTACGAACCGGCTGCAGCCAGATGAAGTTACCAACCTCTGCAATACGGTGTCCGAACCCAACGATACCCCCGGTCCAGACGGGCTCTCCGATATTGACCACTTCGCCCGCTTCATTCGCGCTACCAAGGCGCCGCCGCCTGATCGAGTGCTGGCAGCCACAGACGCGGCAAAGCATGGCTCTGATCTGTTCGATAAGATCGGTTGCAATGAGTGCCACGTCCGGACCATGACTACGGCGCCTGCCGGAACCAAGGTCAACGGGGGAGCCTTCACGGTTCCCGAAGCTTTGGGCCAGAAGCAGTTCAATCCTTATAGCGATTTTCTAGTGCACAACGTCGGTACCGGTGACGGAATCGTCATCCCAGTTGTCGAACACTATGGCCGCAGCTTCGCCATGCATACCTGGAAAGAGTATTCGCCTGAGAACTTTCAGCAGACTCGTTACCGCATTCGCACGGCTCCGCTGTGGGGCCTTCGCACCAGAAGCCGGCTGATGCATGACGGGGCATCGCTAACGGTGCACGACGCGATCGCCCGCCACGGCGGCGAAGCCGGGGACGCAGCTAAGCGATTCAAGCACTTGTCGCCGGCCGACCGCGAGGCGTTGTTAACATTTCTGCAATCGCTTTGAGTCGGTTGGGAAGGGAAGCGGCCGAGCCCGCCAGGCAGCCTAACTTCGCAATAAAAGGGCATCCCGTTGCCGGGATGCCCTGAGTTTTTTCACCGTTGAAGTCCGGCGGATTTAGCTGTCCGCCAGTTTCAGTGGCTTAGTTGCAGTTCGAGAACTTCGCCGAAGCAATCCGCGTGCTCCAGTCGAAGCGCTGCGTGACCTGGTAGTACTCAGTCGTATACCAGAAGGTGCAACCGTGCATGCCGTCATTGGTGTCAATGCGCATGGAGCTGTAGTCGCCCCAGCGGTTGGAGGTGTCAGGCTGCGAACCGGTACCAGCAACCACCTGAACTTCGGCTTCGAGTTGGCCGAGGCCCAGAGCATCGTTGACTTGGCGTCCCGCTACGTAAATCGACGGGTACGTCGGGGTGCCACCGGGACAGGTGTCGCCGCAGGATTCGCTGTAGCCGACCAGGATGTCGCCAACCTTGTCGCGCGTGAGCGAACCCATCCAGCGCCAGTTTCCATCAGGAGCGTACGTGCCCTGCTGGAAGACGACCAAGAGCGGTAACCGGGACGCTCTTGATCGGGGCGGTGAACTCAAACCAACGCACGCCGATGTTGGGGTTGGCGTACACGTCAAAGTTCACGAACCAGTGCTGCGAGGGCGCCGGCTTCGGCGGAGTTGCAAGCACGTTGGCTAGCGGCTGGTCTTCCCAATAAGCGAAGCGATACATCAAGCGATCGCCGAGGGAATCGGCCTTGTCAGTGATGCCCTTCTGCGGAACGCACGCGCCACCAAAGCTGCCGGCACACGAAGGTGTGTACGTAGCAACAGCGATGAGCTGTGAGTTGCCGTCGCCGGTGAAGGTCGCGCCCTGCGCCCCAGTCGTTCGGATCGTTAATGTGCGCCGAGTACAGCGACAGGTGAGAGTTGTCCACGTCACCCACGCTGCCGATTGCGAACTGATCCTCGCCGCCCGGAGGGTTGGTCGGGGAATCGAGGTCGGCGGGCAGCAAGCTGTCCTCACTGCTGGTGTACTGGTGGCAAATCTGCTCCGCCGTCTTGTCGCCGGCCAGCAGCTTTTGGCGGTTGTAGATGCACATTACCGGACCCTGGAAGCCGCTGCCGCCGGGGCCGAAGTTGTTCCAGGTTTCAGCCCAGGTGTTGACCCAAGCGCCCCACTTCGGATAGTCGGGGAAGCCGTTGTTTAGGACGGGGAACTGGTAGAGGTAGTAGCTACCGGTGGCGTCATTGCTGGTGGAAACAGCGACGCACACACCGTAGTTGCCGGCGAATACGTTCTGGGTCAGCAGCCAGCGATGCGCCTGCACGTCCCACTGCGCGATGATGTCGCCAGCGTTGTTGTTGTAACAGATTCCACCGAGGGCCTGCCACAGGGTGTTGCCCGCGATGGCCGGTCCGCAGGTGCCGGTGGTCTTATCGCAAACTGTGTAGGAAACGTTTACCCACTGCACGACCTGAGTGTCGCCCACGGCCATGTTGGTGTCAGGAGGAGCGTCAGGAACGCTGTAGTTGGGGAAGCCGTTGCCGACTCCCAGGAAGTCCTGGCCGATGCTGTAATTGGCTCCAGCGGGGACGCTGCCCTGCTTCGACATTGTCCACCTGGACGCCGACAGAAGCTTTGGGAATACGGCGAACCGGGTTGGCTTCGTGGAAACCATACTGCGGCTGCTGTGGCAGCTTGGCCAGGTCACGCAGCGGCGGCGATACTGCAAACCGGACTGCGCCCTGAATGTAGGTATTGTTTTCCTGCGCGGTGACCGGCAGGCTGCATAGTACGAGAACGCCCACGGCGAGCATGGACGCTCCGATGATTCTCGCTTTACTCATATTTTCCCATTCTCCTTGATGACTTCGTTACTTCTTGGCTGGCAGCTACGCGATGCATTGGATAGGGCTTGCAGGGCGTAACTTTTCGCAACTGGGCAGAGGTTGGTTGGTTGAGCACAGTTTCGTTCTACGTGATTGCTTTCTGTTGCTGTTGCCTGAAGTGGAGCCGGTATCTAGGCAGGTGGACGAATTTAATCACAGGCCGTTCCGGAAAGCAACTATTGTTGACGTAGTAAACATATTAGGACGGAGGTCACAAGACGGCCTCAAGAGCGGTAACTATTGAGGGGATAATCATGGGATTTTGTGGGTTTTGGCAGAGATTGGGACCTTTGTGGGGCACCAAAGTGGACTCAAGGTCTTTACGAAAATTTACAATTTCTTGATCTTCCCAGCGGATTTTTCGGGCAGTTCCTGGGTTGTCAGCCGCTCTGCGCAAGTCCTAGTACTCAGTACTACGTGCTACACTCGAAACTTAGGCCAGGGCAGGCCCGAGTGCAAATCAGTTGCCGCGGCTGCCCGAGTTCATTAACCACCTGGCTTTCTCAATCTCTCATGAAGGGGACATCACGTGCGACGTAATCGCTGCGCTTTCGCGCTGCGTATTTGGGGGATGCTAGCGGTACTGGCTTGGGGTGCGACGACGTTGGTAGCCCAACACACCGTCGTGAAGAAAAACGGCGACGGGAAAATCGAAATGGACTACAACGCCGCGGAAAAGGTGACGGAGACGCGCACCATCGGCGCCGACGGCAAGGTCCAGCAGAAAGTTGATTATGAGTACCTTCCCGGCTATTACGGCGCGCAGCAGACCGACACCACCTATTGGCCGAACGGCAAGGTTCGCAGAATAGCGCACAACACGTACGACGAGAGCTCCAATTTTACCGGCGAGTTCATCCAGACCTTCGACGAGTCAGGGAAGCAGATCGGCGGCCATAAGTTGACGCACGATCCGTGGACTGGGATTTACCGCTGTAGCGAATGGAACGTGGCGGCCCAGGCCTACAAAGTCATCCCCTGTCCCGCCGGCGAAGAAGAAAGCGGCGCAGGGGCGGAGCAGGTCAGGAAGTTCACCTATGACGAGGTGATGAAGCATCTCGAAGCCGCCCGCAAAACCGCCCGGCTGGAACAGAAGATGGGGGACATGCAGCCCAAGACTCTGGTACGGCCACCCATCACGACGGCGAACAAGGAGGTCGGGCTGGTGTTGCCCGCGCAGGTGCGGCCCGGTGAGCGCGTGTCGGGCAGCGTGGTGGAAAATCCGGAGCAATATGCTGGCATGACAGATGTGACAATCACGCGCATCGCGGTACCGTTTGAGTCCGCGGGCGAAGCCTCGCGGTTGTGGGGCTGGAGCGTGGAAGTCCCGGGTGAAAGCCCGCAGCGTGCCAATGGTCCGATTACCTTTGTGGTCCCTAACCGTGGTTCGGCACTGAACGTCACCTTCCGGCAAAACGGGAATCCATCTCACTCTGTTTCAACAACAGTCAACCTCCCTCTGAGTTCGGCAAAGAAGCAACCAGCGCCGACCGCCTACAAAGCGGCAGCGCTTTGTCTGAAGGGCGGCCTGTGCACGGTCAGCGGTCCTTTCAGCGGCGACAGCAGCAAGACCCTCGCCGCCTTTGAAGATCGGCCGGCCACCATCGTGGCTGAAACCGGCGACGCTGCCTACCTTGCTGTCCCGGAGTTGACGGAGGCCGGGTCGCGGCCTTTATTCCTCGCGGAAGGGCCGAAGGTGATTGCGCTTCCGGTGGCGGTGGGCAATTTCTTCATCAAGAATAATGGACGCGAGTTGGATGCCGGCCAGACCTTGATTGTGTTCCCCACCTTGGACGGCGCAGGCGATGTGCCGGACTCGCAATGGCGGGCAGAAAATTTTCCGGCCAGCAACCTGGAGCAGGCACGCCAGTTGATACCGGGATTCCAACTGCCCAAAGCGAAGCGGGAAAAACACCACGCGGAAGAGAAGCGCGAACCGGGAGAATCCAAAGAAAAGCGCGAGGCCGAGGAGAAGAAAGGCGGAGAGGTCCTGCTCGTGATCAAGAACCTGACGCCGGACCAGATTTCCTTGCGCGGTTCCAAGAACCAGATGCTGGTCTTCCAGTTGAGCGACGAGGCCTTTAGCCGGGGCGAGTTCAAGTACGATCTGGTAGTGGAAGCAAAGAAAGCGGGCAAGATTGACGTGAAGGGGTATGCCATTCCATTCCTGGCGCCGGTCGCCGGACAGGAATTCACGCTCAAGAACGACATCGCTGGGAAATAAGTCGGTGCCTCGGATTGTTACCTGCCCACATTGGGAAGCGATCTCTCTGAGGCTGGTGTTTTTGTTGACAACGATGGCGTGCCTCGCCGATAGTTGTAAGCGGCAATTATCGTTGTCTGGAAGGGCTTTCCTTTGACGAATGATTCGACAAGCCGTATGGGCCAGCAAATGCTCTTGGGGCCGTTGGAAGTGCAAGTGATGGAGATCCTATGGGGTGCCGGCGAACGCAGCGTGCGTGATGTGGTCGAGCGGTTAGACCGCAAGCTGGCCTACACCACCGTGATGACCACACTTGACAGGCTATTCAAGAAGGGTCTGCTGGACCGCCAGAAATCGGAGCGCGCGTTTCTCTACTCGCCCCGCGTCTCTCATCATGGAATGGGAGCGCCAGCGCGCCGGCGATTTGGTCGCCGGGCTGCTGTCTGGTTCGCAACCCTCACGTGAACTGCTACTGTCGTCGCTGGTAGATGCTGTTGGCCAGCACGACCTTAACCTGCTGGAACAGTTGGAAGAAAAGATCCGCAGAAAACGCAAAGAGCTGTCCAAGAGGAGCCAGGGTTGAGTCTTACCTACACTTGGCGGTTACTGTGTCTGTGCTGCGCCACTTTTTTTGTGCTGAACCTGGCGCTGGCGATGGCAACGCGACTGAGTGCGGGAACGGCCATGCGTATGGCGGCTCGCATGAAGCCAAGTTCGGCGGCCCGGTTCCTGTTCTTCCTGCGTATTTCTCCCATGGCGCTCACCCTCTTCGCGGTGCTCGCTTTCTGCATTCCCAGTTATTTGTGGCTTGAGCCGCAAGCGGCGGGGGAGAAGGTTGGATTCATCTGCTTTTTGATGGCGGCCTTGGGAGCTGCAATCTGGCTGCTATCCGTCGCGCGTGTAGTTTCGGCGGTTCGGGGGACGGTTCAGTATCTCCACGAATGCGAGCGTCATGGGCGCAAAATCAACGTGCCCGGAGAGCCCTCTCCGGCTTTGCTTCTCGCCGATAAGGCCCCGGTACTGGCGGTGGCTGGAGTGGTACATCCGCGGCTGGTTATTTCCAAGCGGGTGTTCCACGGACTCAGTCCAGAACAACGAGATGCAGCGCTGCGTCACGAGCGGGCCCACCGCACATCGCGTGACAATGTCAAGCGCTTTCTGATCTTGCTTTCCCCGGATGTACTGCCGTTCCTTCGTACGTTTACGGGGCTTGGAGCATAGCTGGGCGAAGTTCACCGAGTGGGCCGCTGATGACCAGGCGGTTGAGGGAGATTCTCATCGCGCGCTGTCGCTCGCCTCGGCGTTGGTGGCCGTAGCCAAGATGGGCTCCAAGCCCAAGTTATCGTATTTATTCAGCTCTTTGCTGCACGACGATCATGAGTTGACGGAGCGGGTTGACCGTTTACTGCGTCCCCAGCCGAACCCCGGCAAGCCGGCGGAAGTGCTGGTTCCTTTCCTTACCAGCGCCGGCGCATTGTTAAGCGGGGCAATCGCTCTCGTAATTCTGTGGCCGGGTAGCCTGACGCTGGTACACCAGGCGCTGGAGCGACTGGTTCGCTAACCGGCTTTCGCTGCTTTCTTCGCTCTCACTCCAGATATCGCTCCACAAAATCCAGCAGTGACGTTGCCGAAGCGGTCGCCAAGGCTGCGGCGCGTCCGGCGTCCGGCCTCGGCTGCACCGCAGGGTCGGCGATGAAGACGCTCCGCATCCCCAGCCGTGATGCGGCTTCCATGTCCGCCAGAGAATCGCCCACCATCACGCTGTTTCCGGCGGCAGCGCCGGGGAAGTCGCGGAAAGCCTGCTCGAACATTCCGGTGAGAGGCTTACGGCAATTGCACTGGCCGTCATCGTGGGGGCAGTAGTAGATGGCATCCAGGTGAGCGCCATATCCTGCGAGATGTTGGCGGAAGTGATTATGCATGGCAAGGAGGTCGGCCTCTGAGTGCAGTCCCAGCGCAATGCCGCGCTGGTTGGTGATGACGATTGCTTTGCGCGCAGAGCGGTTGAGGTGCGCGATCGCCTCTTCGACGCCGGGGAGTACCTCGAACTGTTTCCACGAAGTTACGAAAGCGCCGACAGGACAGCGATTCAGCACGCCGTCCCGATCTAGGAAAACGTAATCAATATTTGCGAAATTGCCGGTCCGCTGGGCGTTCATCAGGTCTATAATTTCAAATAATAGCCGTCTCCAACAAGGTTCTGGGAAGACCCTCAACTCGTATTTGAACGAGGAGAGTATGACGCCTTCTTTGAATCTGGCCAGCGTCTTCACCGACGCCATTACCGACCACCTCGCCATTATCAGCCAACTCGACACCCAGCGCGAAGCCTTCGAGCGCGTCGCCGTCCGTTTGACCGAATGCCTGCTGCAAGGCCACAAGGTCCTGTGGTGCGGCAACGGCGGCAGCGCCGCCGATGCCCAGCATCTGGCGGCCGAACTCGTAGGCCGTTTCCGCAGCGAGCGGCGGGCACTGCCATCCCTCGCTCTCACTACCGACACATCCGTGTTGACCGCCATCGCGAACGACTGCGGTTTCGCCGAAATCTTCGATCGCCAGTTGGAGGCGCTGTGCGCCCCCGGAGACGTGGTGGTTGGCATTTCGACTTCGGGCAAGAGCCGCAATGTTTGCGCCGCTCTGGAGCGGGCCCGCGAACTGGGCGCCTTCACTGTGGCCATGACCGGCGAAAGCGGCGGCCACCTGGCGGGTTACGCCGACGAGTGCCTGCGCGTCGCCTCCAGCGACACCGCCCGCATCCAGGAGGGACACATCCTCCTCGGTCACATGCTGTGCGAATGGGTCGAGCTCGCCACCTGCATCAATCGTGCGGTCGAGGTCGCTGTTCCGGCAGGTGTCGAGTGATTGCGGACCCGCGAGAAATTGTCGCTTTGATCGAGTCGGGCTGGCGTCAGGCCAAGATATTAGTGGTCGGCGATGTAATGCTCGACAAATACGTTTGGGGCGAGGTTGACCGTATCTCTCCCGAGGCGCCGGTCCCGGTGGTGCGAACCGCCTTTCGGGACGAGAGGCCCGGCGGAGCCGCGAATGTGGCCATGAACTTGGCGGGACTGGGAGGCTGCGTCATCGCATGTGGCTTCGCAGGCGACGATCCGGAGCGGGAGAGCTTGGAGTCGCTGTTGGCCGAGGCCGGGGTCGAGCCGATGTTGACGACGACCTCGGGGTCTCCCACGACAACCAAGCTGCGAATTCTTGCCGGCCATCAGCAAATCATCCGTCTGGATAACGAAGCAGCGGCGACGCATTCGGCCGCAGCGTACGAAGAGATGCTGCAACATGCGCTGGAGTGCCTGCCGGACGTTTCCGCAGTGGTGCTCTCCGATTACGCGAAAGGCGTTTTGACCGCGCAGGTGTGTCGGGTGCTCATCGAGCGGGCGCGCCAATTGAAAATTCCCGTGCTGGTCGATCCCAAGAACTCCGACTTCACGCGCTATCGCGGCGCCACCACCATCTGCCCCAATCGCAAGGAACTAGCCGCAGCCACGGGCGAACCTTCAGCCGGTTTGGAGCGGGTGCTGGCCGGCGGACAGGCCATGCTCTCCTCGCTGCAACTGGAATTCATGACCGTGACCCTGGGAGAGAAGGGAATCGCTGTCCTGCACGCCGGATCGCGCCTTCATGTCCCGGCCGTAGCGCGCCAAGTGTACGACGTCTCCGGAGCTGGCGACACGGTCGTGGCCGTTCTCGCTCTGGCGATGGCGTGTGGCGTCGAGATAGAAACCGCTGTCGAGGTTGCGAACATCGCAGCGGGGGTTGTGGTGAGCAAGGTTGGCACTGCTCCCATTGGGCGCGATGAGCTACTGGGCGCGATGTCCCATGACGTTGTGCCTTTGATGGATGAGAAAATTCTGCCGCTGGATCGCTTGCTCTCGCGGGTCGCGGGCTGGCGGTCTGCGGGCCAACACGTGGTGTTCACCAACGGTTGCTTCGACCTGCTGCACGTCGGCCACATCACGCTGCTGGAGCAGGCGCGCCGCCTGGGTGACCGGTTGGTTGTGGGTCTCAATAGCGACAATTCGGTGCGCCGGGTGAAGGGACCACAGCGGCCAATGGTCGGCCAGCATGAGCGCGCGAAGATTCTGGCCGCGCTCAGCGCGGTGGACGCCGTGGTCATCTTTGGCGAAAGCACGCCTTTGAGGCTGATTGAGACATTACGTCCCGACGTTCTGGTGAAGGGCGGTGACTACACCCAAGAGAACGTCATTGGCGCTCGCGAGGTGCGCGCCTGGGGAGGCCGGGTCGAGCTCATACCTCTGGTTGAGGGGGTGAGCACGACCCGGCTGATTGCCAAGTCGGCGGCAGGTGTACGGCACAGCCGCAATATTACAGCCCTCCGCTTCCTGTTGAATCTGTTTTGGAAAGGCGCGATGCTGCCACCGCTCTTCTTGTCTGTTCGCATGCCCACGCTGCTGGCGAGCTTTTGGCGCACTCGTGCCGCGGAGAAGCCCAGGCGCGAAGCGTCCGGCCGCGGCCGCGTGTCCATCATCCTCTTTCGGCTGGATGCAATGGGTGACGTCGTCATGACGACTCCACTCCTCCGTGAACTCAAGCATGCCTTTCCAAAGTCGCATTTGACAGTGGTGGTACAGAACGCTTTTCGGCCGCTGCTGCTGGCCAGTCCGCACATCGACCAGATTCTCACGCCTCCGGAAGTGAAGGCTCCCTGGTTGCCGCAGCGCGCTAAGAACCTCCTTTCTGCGCTGCTGCTGTATTGGAAGTCGCTGCGCGGGCAGCGATTCGACATCGCCATCTCTCCACGCTGGGATGTTGACGAGCACCTGGCGACCATGCTGTGCCTACTCACCGATGCCACCCAGCGCGTCGGTTACACGGAGAAGGCGTCTGCGCTAAAGCGGAGCTTGAACCGCGGATTCGATGCTGCATTCAGCATCTGCTTGCCCGCGGGTCCTGTACGGCATGAGGTGGTGCGCAACCTGATGGTCCTGGAGGCGCTGGGAGGAACAGTGCAGGACAGCCGCCTGGAGTTGCGACTGACGGAGCGCGACCGCGAGGCCGCGATGCGGCTCCTCGGGAACGTACCGCCCACGACCAAGCTGATCGCGCTCGGTATCGGCGCGCACAGCGCCGGACGCCACTGGCCATTGCAACGTTATGCCGAGTCTTTCAACCGTATCGCCCAACAGGTTCCCGCGCGGCCCGTCATTGTTTGTTCCGCGGCGGAAAGTGAATCGGCAATGCGCCTGGCTAGCTCGCTGCATTGCCCGCCGATCATCCTCAGCGGCGCGCCACTGCGCGAAGTCTGCGCCGTGCTCGAACATTGCGACCTCTTTCTCGGCAACGACAGCGGAACCGCGCACCTGGCGGCGGCGGTCGATTGCAAGACCATCGTAATCTCGCGGCAGCCGCGGAATGGGAATCCAAACCATAACAACAGCCCGCTGCGTTTCGGGCCGTATTGCAAGACGGCGCGCGTTCTCCAGCCCGCGAGTGGATTGGATGCTTGCACCGAGGGTTGTCAGGTTATGGAGCCGCACTGCATCCTGGCAGTGTCCGTGGACGAGGTGTTTGCGGCCGCGCGGACGATGCTGCTGGGCGCTCCGGCAATCGCCAGCAGGCGACAGGCGCGGAAAGCATTTCTGAATTGTCATCAGGAGCGGGCTTCCGCCGCGAGATTGCTTTAGCAGATCGACAAAAAGTGAACTGTGAACGCAGATGCCTCGCTACGCTCGTCATGGCAATTCGCAGGATCGCAACGACAGCCAAACTCATGAATTGGCATCGCGGAGGACCTCATCCGCGAGGAACCTGTCTTTGGTCGTCATCCCGCTACCGCCGCATTGCCAACGCGGTGTGGTCGGGCGCTGCCGCTCGCCTGCTCTCCTCGGCGCTGACTTTGGTTTCTCTGCCCCTCGCTGTGCGCTACCTCGGAGCGGAACGCTATGGCGTCTGGGCGACCATCACCTCTACCGTGGTCTGGATCAACCTGCTCGATCTCGGCATCGCCAACACGCTGACCAACCACATTTCGCGCGCCTTCGCCCTCGACGACAAAACGTCGGCCGCACGCTACTTCACCAACGCGCTGGCGCTCACCGCTGCAGTTTCCGCCATCGCGGGCACGGCAATTGCTTTTGCGTTTCCGCACATCAACTGGACGGCACTGTTTAATGTCAGCGCCAGCGTGAGCGCCAGCGAGGTGAAATTCACAGCGGCCGCCGCCGCCGCCCTCATGCTATTAGGTCTGCCTTGTAATCTCGCGAGCAAGCTGCTGGCTGGCTATCAGGAACTGCATCGCAACAACTTCGCGGTTTGCGCCGGCGCAGTTGCCAGCGTCGCCGGCTTGGCCCTCGGCATCGTGTTGCGCGTTTCCATGCCGGTGCTGTTTGTGATGTCGGCGGGCCCGGTGATCTTCTCCAGTCTTGCGACCATGCTCGTGACTGTCACCTGGGCCAAGCCGTGGCTGCTGCCTCGGCCATCCCTGCTCGATCGTAGCGCCATCAAGGAACTGCTGGAGTCCGGCTCCTCGTTTTTCCTGATTCAGGTGGCCGCCGTGGTGGTGTTCAGTTCCGACAACCTGATCGTGAGCCACTACCTCGGCGCGGCTGAGGTCGCGCCTTATAGCGTTACCTGGAGGCTGGTGGGGCTGGCCGCGTTGCTGCAATCGCTCATCTTTCCCGCGCTCTGGCCCGCCTACGCCGAGGCCTACGCTCGCCGCGACTACTCATGGATACGACGCACTTTTTCGCTCACCATGAAAGGCACGGTCGCGCTCAATCTTGCCTGCGTAGCTGTCCTCGTCCTGTTTGGCAGGACGATCATCCGCGTGTGGGCCGGTCCGGCTGCCGTGCCCACGCGTCCCTTGTTGCTGGCGATGGGCGTGTGGGCGCTGATCAGCGGTTTCATGAGCGTCGAATCCTGCCTGCTGGCGGCGCTCAATCGAACCCGCGAGCAGGCGGTGCTGTCGATCGTCGCTGCCATCGTGAACCTCGCGCTCTCCATCGCGCTAGTCCAGCACATCGCCTCGCTAGGCGTAATCGGCGGAACGATCCTGTCCTACCTGATTGTGCTTGTGGTGCCACAAAGCCTGATTGTGCGAAGGCTGTTCAAGCGGGAATTGGCGGAAGAAGAAGCAGCGCCATTCGCATTTCGCTCTTCGCTTTTCGCCGAACCTGCGGATCAGATTGCGGGAGCAGATCGGGTAGTGCGGCGCTTTTAGCGCCGCGTCGGTGAATCTCATCAGTTCAGGCTTCAGCCTGGAGGCGCCAATGACCAGGACCTATTTTGTGACTGCTTCAGCTAATATGCACCTAAACCTCTTTCAGCGGCAGGAAACAGCCGATTTGTTGATTGATACGATTTTCAGGTATCGGGACACCGGTGAGTTCCTGATCCATGAATTGTTGTTATGCCGAATCACATACAAATGCTGCTGTCGGTTGACGACGACCATACGATCGGCCGCGCAATGCAAATGGTTAAAGGAGGATTTCTCCATGCTTTGCGGCTGGCGCGACTGAAATCCTGTGCGGTGTGGCAACCGGGTTACTACGAACATCGCTGTGCGAGATATCGACGAATACCGACGCATACAGTCCTACATTCAACAAAACCCAGTACGACGTGGATTGGCGCAAACTGCGAAACAATACCCCTACTCTTCCTCCACAACTTTGCTTCGTTTGAATGAAGTGACGAGAGGCTAAAGCCTGAGCAGATAGGTGCAACTCTCACGCAGAACCTGAAGGCGCGCTACGCGAACAAGTTAGCGCCTGCTGAGCGACGAGCGAAAAGCGAATAGCGAACAGCGCGAAAGGCGTCTTTACAACGCCAGAAACGGGTTCGTCTGCCGCTCCTGCCCGATGGTTGTCAACGGTCCGTGTCCGGGCACAACGATGGTCTCGTCCGGCAGCGCCAGCACCGGGCCATGCAGCGACTGCATAATCTTCTCGTACGAGCCGCCCGGCAAATCTGTGCGCCCAATCGAGCCGGCAAACAGGGTGTCGCCTGCGATCAGCTTCTTCTCCGGCGCAAAATACAAACAGATGCTGCCCTCGGTGTGGCCTGGCGTGTGCAGCACGTCCGCAACCAGGCCACCGGCGCTCACCGTGTCGCCCGTGCTAAGGCTGGCGTCGATGGTGACTTTCTCCGGCGCGCTCATGCCGATCCATGCCGCCTGCACGTCCAGCATCTTCAGCAGAGCGTAATCGTTCTGGTTCAGCAGAATGGGCGCGCCCGTCAGCCGCTTCAACTTGGTGGCGCCGCCGACATGGTCAATGTGCGCGTGGGTCACAACGATCTGCTTCACCGTCAGGCCGTGCCGCTGCACCGCGGCCATCACATCTTCAATGTCGTCGCCCGGGTCGATGACCATCGCCTCCCGCGTCTGCTCGTCTCCAATGACCGAGCAGTTGCATCGCAGCGGGCCGACGGGAAAGATCTCGTGAATCATGATTCTCAAGCTATCACGAATCGGCCTCGCGCCAGAATGGTTCCCGCCGTCCTTGAGTTGCCTTCCTTTCTGAAGTAAACTGCCCCAACGAGCCGCGCTTCAGGCAAGGCGGGCGAGGTACCAATGGATCGCATCCGGTTCGTCACACATCGGGAGCGGCAAATCCTTCTGCTGGATTTCAGCGGCTGCACTGCGGAAGAGATGGCCGCGATGGCCGACGACGTCCCGGAAGTCGTGACCCGGGAGCCGCTGCACTCGGTTCTGCTGCTGGCCGACTACAGCGATGCACAATTCACCCGCGAATCGGTGGAACACGTGAAAATCGCCGCCGTCTTCGACCGTCCTCACCTCAAGCGCGCGGCATGGGTACTCACCGAGAACCTGCCCAAGGCGCTGTACGATTCGATCCGCACTTTTTCCGCGCGTGAAATTCCCACCTTCACCACCCGCGAGGAGGCGCTGGACTACCTGGTGAGCTGACCCGACGGCTGTGCGAGCAGCGCAGCCGGATTCAACCTAACTCGCTCGAAAAGAAGCGATCGCGCTCTTTCAATATCCGCGCAATCCGAGAAAATCCCTGGTCCCTCTTTCCGCACATCGTTAGAAAAGCCTCCGCTTTTCGCGGAGGCCTGTGCAACCTTTAAGAGCTACTTGTTCGGGGTCGTGGGCACGGACGGTGCAGGCGCCGACTTCGCGGGCGCGGAGGAGGAACTACCTCCCAGCACCGACCGGCTGCGAATGCCGGCGCGCGAGGCGTAAACAGAGAGGGTAATCGACGTCAGCATGAAGACGATCGCGGCCCAGGTTGTGGCCTTGGACAGCACAGTCGCCGCGGTGCGCGTGCCGAAAGCGGTCTGGCTGCCCATGCCGCCGAAAGCGGCGGCAATGTCGGCGCTCTTGCCGCTTTGTAGCAGCACCACGGTAATGAGAAACGCACAAACCATGACGTGAATAACGGTAATCAGAACGACCATGTAGTTCTCAATTCTCGCTTCGGGCGGCCCGCGACGAGCGCGCAAGCCTGGCCGGGAATGTCTTTATCTCTAATCGTTACAGCTACTTGGGTGAGGTATGGTGCGGAAGGGGGGACTTGAACCCCCATGCCTTTCGGCGCCACCCCCTCAAGATGGTGTGTCTGCCAATTTCACCACTTCCGCATAGCTGGGCGCTGCAAGCACCGCAGCCTTCCAAGCAGAAACGTAGAGGCGACTTAAGTATAGCAAAAGACCGGCGCCTGGAACGAACCGAGGGAGAGTCGGACGAGAGTCGGACAACAGTGCCTCGGTTCCCTTATTAGGGTCCGGCTGGCCGACGATCATCCTCTCATGCTGGAGCGCGTGATAACGTTGCTGCAGACGGCATTCGATGTCGTAGCGCTGGCTCATAACCGGCTTGAAAGGGTCGAGGAGGCGATCCGGCTCAGCCCGGACATTATTGTGGCCGACATGGGGATGCCGGAGTTAAATGGAATTGAAACGACCCATCGGCTTCGGGAAATGGGAGCTACGGCCCCTATCGTGTTCCTGACGAGGCATGAATGTCCTGAATTTGTGGAGGCCTGTTTGGTGGAGGGAGCACTTGGATTTGTGCTGAAATCTCACATGAAGACGGATTTGATTCCGGCCATCGGCGCTGCCCTTTGGGGCCGCAGCTTCGTGTGATTAGGGGGAAGACATTGCAGAAATGGACTCTGGTAATCGCGGTGATTCTGGCCGGAGCAACGCTCGCGAATGGGAAGTCCACCAAGCTGGTGGCGAGCTGGAAGAATCCCCAATACTCGGGGCCGACGTTCCACCGGATTCTAGTGATCGGCATGAGCGCCAAGCCGGGCGTTCGCGCCGACTTTGAAGACGCCTTGTCGAAGCTGGTGGCGCGTGACGGCGTTGAGGCCATACCTGGCAATACTATTCTCTTACGCCCCGAAGGCACGAAGCTGGACCTGGACTACTTGAGGACCCAGGTCAAAGAGTTCAAGATCGATGCCGTAATTGTCTCGCGACTGGTCAAGGTCGATAAGAATGTCACGTACATTCCCGGCCAGCCGTACGTCCCCTACCCGTATTACGGGTCTTTTTACGGGTATTATGGCGCGGTGTATCCAGTCGTTTATTCACCCGACTACCTGCGCGAAGACACAACCGTACGCGTCGAAACCAACGTCTACGCGGTTAGGGGAACCGACGGAGAACTGGTTTGGACGGGAGTCAGTGACACTTTTAATCCCAGCTCGGCGGACAAGGTGATCGACGGTCTCTCAAAGCTAATTGTGAAGGAGCTACACAAAGAGGCAATCATCTGACCTGATGCAGCTTTCAAGACACGCCAGAAGCAATCAACGGATAACCCTAGATCACCGTACAGCGCCTACTGATACTCGACTCTACTTCGTCGATTGGGAGAATGACAGTGGATGAAATTAAGCCCCGCTACGAATTTCGCGTGTGGGCGGATACTCTTGCGTCAGTTCACGAGGAGCTTGAGCGTCTTGCTCAGCCGAAAACGGCGGAAAGCGAAGAAACTTACCTCATTTCTAAGGCTACCGACAAATGCAATGCCAAGATCCGAGCCGCACTGATGGACATCAAAGTCCTCGTGGCAGAAGATCGGGGATTGCAACAGTGGAAACCTATCCTGAAAGCTGCATTTCCGCTGGAGAGCTCCGTCATAGCCGCCCAGGTCTTTCCCAGCCTCGAGCTTCCCCCGCCCGCCTTGCCGAAATCCGCGTACGAGCTGGACGAATTCCTCGACCATGTGGTACCCACAGATGGGACGTTAGCCATCGTGCGCGTCCGCAAGACGCGCCATCAGTTCCGCATCGGGGCTTGCGCGGCCGAGTACGCTCAGATAATGATCAACGGTGTGCCGCGCGACACGGTTGCTGTAGAATCCGTTGATCCAGGTGCCGTATTGCAGTTGGTTCGAGAGCTGGGCATCACTGAGGCCAACACCAGCTACATACGAGAGATTAAGCGAGTGCTCGGCTGGGTATAACAGTCAGGCTCTTCAAGAACTGGTGGACATTAAATGTCGAAAGAGATCGAGCGCAAGTTCCTGCTCAAGAACGATTCTTGGCGAGGTCAGGACAGTGGCAAACGCTATCGCCAGGGATATCTCAGCACCGTCAAAGAACGTACGGTTCGCGTACGCACCGCCGGCGACAAAGCCTTTCTTACGATCAAAGGCATTACCGTAGGTGCAAGCCGGTCTGAATATGAGTACGAGATTCCTGTGGCGGACGCCAACGAAATGCTTGACCAGCTCTGCGAACGGCCACTGATTGAAAAGACCCGCTATCGGATATCTCACACCGGTCTGTTGTGGGAAGTCGATGAATTCGAGGGTGAAAACCGCGGCTTGATCACCGCCGAAGTTGAGCTCAAGGATGAACACCAATCCCTAACGCTTCCTGGCTGGATCGGGGAGGAAGTAACCGGTGATCCGCGATATTTCAACGCCAATCTCGTCGCCAAGCCGTTCACCACGTGGTGAGAGTCAATCTGCATCGAGACTCGAGAGGAATCGCAGCTTGCGTATAGAAATCACCCAAAAGAGAGTATTCATAACAATAGATATTCGCCACTGAGGAGCCACTATGCCGACCGCAACAGCAACTGCACCAAGCCGCACAAAAGACGCCAAACTTAGCCCGCATCCCACCAAGACCCGCGCAGCGGTAACTCCCAGTTGGGTGGGACGCGTTCCCCACCTCAAGCCGGGCCAGTATGCCGACGGCATGCCCATCCATTCGCCCGAGTACATCTGCTGCAAACTCATCCTGCGGCCCAACAAGTTCCACTCGCGCGAGAGCTTCTTTGACTTCGGCAAGGTCTTTCGTGAGCCCGCCAAAGAACATGGCGTAAAGTACACCACGGAAGGCTTCATACAACAGCCGGTCAAGATCCGGGAAGTGCTGTTCATCGACACCGATGACTTCCGCCTCTACAACAACGCCTTCATCCTTCGTCGCCGCATCCCCTACAAGGACGGCTTCCCCATCGGCGAGCCGGAAATCGTCTTCAAGTTCAGGCATCCCGACTTGCAGATGTGCGCGGAAACCGACGTCCGGCCCAACATCCTCGGCGATCACCGCGTCAAATTCAAGGTCCAGGCCCTGCCGTTGAAGGAAAGACTGGGCGGCATTCGCCTGCTTTACTCCCACAACGTGCAATTCACCCGCGGAGCCATCGGAATGGGCCGCGAGAACATCCGCGACATGGACGCATTGATTGACGTACTACCGGTTCTTGCCAAAGTCAGGAAGACGCCGAAAGAAGAGATTCACTTGGTCAGCAACACCATCGTCGAGGAGGTCCTACAGGACATCGGTCTGCTCGACTTCGGCGACGGCCTGACCTGCAAGGCCAACGTGGCCATCTGGCGTACCCGTGGTGAGCACCGGCCGCTCATCGGCGAATTCGCTTACCAGTTCAAGTTCAAGGACCGCTCCCAGCTTAGCCCGGATGCCCTGCGCCGTACGGAGGCGTTCTTTATCGGACTTCAGTACTCCGCCGAAGAGTACATCAACTTGGGTGCTACCAAGACGGCTACGGTGTATCGTCTGTTGGGCAATCCACCCAAGTCGCACGAATGATGGCGTGAACGTCCTTGTCAACTAAGGCCGAGATGCTCGCCGAGCGGCTCGGCCTTACGTGCGACCGTCTCCTCCGTCCCGAGAGTTTGATGTTGCAAACGAACAAGCGACGCCTCGGCCCGGTAGTAGCGCTCTCTCCCGCTCGGGAACGCGACCAAACCGCGCCCCCGCACGTCTAATAGGCAAGAGGTTTCAGAAAGCAAAAAAAGAAAATGAAGCTGTCAACGTTGAACTTGTTGGCAAGTTTTATCCTGGCAGCGATTCTGTCTGCGCCTGCATGGGGCGCAACTCCAGCGCTACCGGGAACACTCAATTACGTTGAAGGGCAGGCTGCGGTTGGAACCCAGGCCCTGAATGCAAAGTCCGTCGGATCGGTGACTCTAGAGAGCGGGCAGACGCTCACCACCGAAACCGGTAAAGCCGAACTGCTGTTGACGCCAGGGGTGTTCTTCCGCGTCGGAGATAACAGTTCCGCCACTCTGATTTCCCCGAGCTTGACCAACACGGAGGTTTCGTTGACCAAAGGTCAGGCAATGGTCGAAGTCGCTGAAATCTATAAGGACAACTTGTTGCGGGTGCAGGAAGATGGCGCCACCACACAGTTGCTGAAGACCGGCTTATACGGGTTCGATGCCGACAGCGGTGAGGTCCGCGTCTTCAAGGGCGAGGCCCTGGTGCAGGATGGCGATCGCAACATCAAGGTGAAGGGCGGACACGAGCTCGACGTGAACGATACGGGCAATCTGAAGACCCAGAAGTTCAACACGTCAACTTACGAGCAGGCCGACCTGTATCGCTTCAGCAGTCTGCGGTCGCAGTATCTGGCTGAAGCCAACGTGGACGCAGCCGGTGTTTACGTTGGAGGCGGTCCGGGCTGGTACGGCGCAGGTTGGTACTGGGACCCATTCTTTACGGCCTATACCTGGATTCCGGGCGACGGGATGTTCTACAGTCCGTTCGGCTGGGGATTCTATTCGCCGTGGTTCGTTTCCTACGCTCCCTACTACTATGGACGCTATTCCCCGTATGGCTACGGCAATGGGGGACGCGCCAGACCCTACTACGCTGGTCGTGCTGGCGCTTACGCCGGCCATTCTGGCTACGCTGCGCCCCGCGCCGGGAGCGGGTTCCGTGCATCTCCGTCCATGGGATCTCACAGCTTCGGGGTGATGGGCGGAGGCTTTCACGGCGGAGGCTTTAGACGCTAGCAGTTTGTCTGGCAGGCTTGAGAGTGGGGCCAAAACGCCCCGCTCGCAGCCAGTCGGTTGGCAAATAAAGTCAAGAAACATCGTTGGATACAGCGAGCCGAACGTGGTCCAAGATCGTCCAACAACACCAGGGACACTGGGAGTTGTCACGGAAAAGCTGCCCCATCCTTTCGCCGTCCGCGAAACCATTCGCACAGCTTCTGCCCTCCGCTGGAGAGTCGTCGTATTCGGTGGCAGATCATGCCTTGGGGTTTTGTTCTTCTGGCGCACAGCTTGGCCGGAACGGGGTTACTGACAAGGGGCGTCCATTTCGAAGCAGGAGATTGCCCATGAACCGACGGCCCCTGGAAGTTGCCTTTTCCGTGTTCGCGTTCAGCGTGACCGCGGAGTTGCTCTGCATCAAGATTTTGCGCGGTTCGTTGACCGATTGGCTCCATCATCCCCATCGCCAGTTGCTGCTTCTCTCCCTGATTCTTGTCAACCTCCTGAACGCCGCGACTGCCATGTATTTCAGCTCCCGGGCGGTGAAGGCCGAGGTTAGCCTGAAGCTCAGAGCGAGGAAGCAGGAACAGATTGGCATATACCTCAATCACCACTTGCGCAACGCCCTATCGGTGGTCCAGAACGCCGCCTTCCTGACGAACGACGAGAGGACCATCCAGTTGTGTGATGATGCGGTGACACGTATTGTGGAGGTCCTGGTAAGCACAGAAGCCGGTTTGACGGACCCGAGTTCTGCTCTCTTCGCAACTGTAAAAGCCGGACGTTCAGGCGTTAAGGGCGGCGAAGCATGAGCGCTGGGCCGGCTTAGCAGATGTGACGGGCCGGCGCAAAGACAAGGGCCGGCCATTGTCCCAGGCCGGCGTTCGCGATGCGCACCAGTTTGTTCGCGACTGCCTGGCTAAAGCGTCCTGGCTGTATAAATCAAATACACCGCTAAGATGGTTCCGAACAGCGCAGCAATTACGCTAAGAACAGTGACGATTGCACCCGCCGGCTGGAACTCGTCGGCATTCAGCCGTTCCATAGTCGTTCTGTATCGGACTAACGAGACCAGCGCCATGAAGACGCCCATGGCGATGAAACCCACACCGATCGCCAGCGACATCCCGCTCTGACGTTCGGTATCGCCTTGCATTCGCAGAAATTCGCGCAAGGTTATCCCAAACTTCGACACAACAAAGCCGAAGACGATAATGCTGATGCTGGTGCGAATCCATGCCAGGAAAGTGCGCTCGTTTGCCAGGTGGTCGGCGGCTTTACCTGATTTCGGGGGCGGAATGGCAGTCGTCATAAGCGCAAGTCTCTCGCGAACAGGAACCATTATGGTAGCAACCCCTCCGTAATCTTCACGAGAGTGGGGCGGATCAAAATGTCGAAAACGTGGCACTTTCGTAACCAGAATTCAGATTGGGCTGGGTAACTAAAAGCTCTCCGCCACGTTCCAATTACTTAGATACCGGAGCCCCTCGATCTCGGCTCCCCTGCGCTCCGCTGACACGAGATTCTGGCTCCGGCAAGGAGTCGAAAAAATGAAAACGTCGGTTTTGTCGATATCGCTATTACTGCTGGTGGCCACGATGGCCACCGCGCAAGCAGCTCCGCAGTCACACTTTGCAGCGACCGGCCAGAATGCTCCCGCGTCCGCGGCCAGCAACTCGCTGCGCGGGTGCCTGACTGGCGCCAAGGGCAATTACAAGCTTACCGATCACCAGGGGAAACAGCACAGAGTGGTCGGCGATAACCACTTGCTCTGGGACGAGACGGGCGACGAGGTCGATTTGACCGGAAACCGCGGTTCGCCGCCGGATCGAGCGGGTTTCAGGAGTCGCAAATCACGGACATCGCGTCGCGTTGCTGGGACTTCACTCTCAACTAGAGCAATTTCAGAGTTGGTGTAGCCGGCTGGCACGGGAAGAGTGGGCCTTCAGGCCCGCGTACCC
>CAWCRZ010000024.1:0-189082 GCA_963798005.1 uncultured Acidobacteriaceae bacterium
GTTCGGAACTCAAGGATTGCGGTCTCTAGAGAAGCCTGATAGCTTCCGTCGGCACCGGGCAGTTTCTTCCGGTGGAGCCTGACGAACTATAGAGGCAACTCCCTTGCCTGCGAGTGTAACGGCTTACAGTAGAGCGGATGCGCGAAATCGTGCATCACGTAGATCTGGTCGTTCCAAGCCGCTGGGTTGGCTCGCGTGTTCCGCAGTAGGTTCAGGGGGCACAGCTTTTGGTTCTGCGAGGAATCGCAGCGTTGAAGTCCTTGATGGCCGCTAATTCCCCAATATATTCGTTGTGACAACAAATCTCTTGATCGAAGATCTCGTCAAAGTAGCAGTAGATCCTGGGCGAGCGATGCGCTGGCTCGCACTTAAACACCTGGAAAGCCTGCATGAGTGAGCTGTAGTAGTCCAGATGGAACAGAGATGAAGCCGATCGGCGAGACGCTCCTGCTGAGGAACTGCGGAATTGTAGTGTCTAATTTGCCGGAGTCAGTTCCGCATCACGCAATTGCTTTCGCAGTGCGGATTCGTCCATCGAATAAAATCCAGTGTCCCAGACATGCGGTAGGTCCCGATAGTCCTGGGGAACCGGCATCCCCTGGCCGCTATCGAAACCAAGGTTGAGATCCGAACCCCGGTATGCGCCGCAACCTTTCGGGCAATCTCTTCCATGGCTAGAAGGCCACCGTCCCCCGGCCACTCCAAATTCTATGATGGAGATAGCGGGAATACCGAGTCTCTTAGCTAGATCGGCGGCCGAATAAATACCGTACTCATAATGGGGTGGGTCCACGTAAGATGGCGAACCCGAGTGGGAATCGAGCCGCAGGGATCCGCACAAGCAAGGGTCTTACGCACCGGAAGCCTGGTCACGCGCCCCAACAAACGGTCAACTACGCTCATATCAGCAGTGCCCTGAACATTAAAATTAGCCTATCACGCTCCAGATGAAGCGGAGGGTTCGGGAGAATTCAGATCTCCGCCTTTGCGGCCGCCTTCGAGATGAAACGCCCAAGGACTTGTACCCCGCGTGACGACGACCCCTCCAGAACGCTTGAGAGTTCGGATAACACAGGCGGCTTCCGCAATAAAACCAGCGCTGAGTACACGGTTACGCCAAGAGTCACAGCGGTCGCAAGCTGAACCCCGGAGCTCTTGACTCCCAAAAGAGTCAAGCCTCGCAACCAACTGGTTGTGATGACAACCATCACAAGGCTGTACCAGATCGTCGGCCAGAGGGTTGCCGCGAATGTCTTCAGAGATAGGCCTACCAGTCGAAACGGAATCATGAGTGACGGGAACATGAGCATGATCCAGACGATCGCGTAGCAGCTCGCCACCCCCATGATTCCCCAGCGTAGGCCGACTACGAACGCCAGCACATACGAAATGCCTGCGAAAATCTGCCATCGGAATTGAATGTCCGTTCTGCCTTGGGTGTTGTAAAGCAAGCCAACCGGTTCGGTGAGGATTTGCAGAGCACCCAACGGAGGAAAACCAGCAATAAGCCAGCCACTGGCAGCCACTTTGGGCCCAGGAAGACTCGAACGAAAGGATTGGCTGTTACTGCCAGGCCGAACATGGCAGGAAACGTGACCAGCGCGATCAAGCGGCATGACCGCAAATACGCCGCCCTCAGACGTTCGTGGTCATCAGAGAAATTGGCCAAAGCGGGGTACAGCACTTGTTGCAGCAGCCTGCCGAAATTTTGCAGCGGGTATTCCATCAGCATATACCCCATCTGATAGAAACCCAGAGGCGTAGTGCCCAGAAAACGACCTACCAGGACGTTGTCGGCGTTTCTGGCGAAGTAGTTCGAGACATGGTAGCCCGTCAGATGCAGCCCAAAGGACAGAATCCGGCGCGCATCGTCAACCCGAAAGACCATGCGCACGCGCAATGGCGAGAAAATCCAAACGGCGACCATGGTGGCGAAGCTGGCGACCAAATTTGCAGCGACGAGGGCTGAAACTCGTCCCCCGGCGAGAACAACCGTAATCGCGACCACGGTTGCACAGATGGCTCCGAGCGTTTGTGCCAGAGCCAGTTTGCGAAACTCCATCGCGCGGCTCAACAGCGCCATGGGAACGGCGCTAAGAGCTCCAAAGAAGAATGAGATCGCAAGAAAATGCAGGATGGTTGCAAGTTGCGGTTGACGGAAGAATCGAGCCGCAGGCCAGGAGGCAAGCACGAGAAGAAAGGTGACGATTGCGCCGGTGCCGCAATTGAGCCAGAAACCGGTGGAAGCGAGCTCGTCTGGCATCTCCCGCTCCCGCACCAGGGCGGTTCCGGTTCCCACGTCGCGAATGGTCTCCAAGAGGTTGGTTACCAGGATGGCCATCCCTACCAGGCCATATGTCCCCGGCGGAATCCGCCGCGCCAAAACCGAAACCGAGATAATCTGAAGCAGTTGCCTGGTGACCTGGAAAGCCGTGATCCAGGCCAGTCCTGTGGCCGTCCTCTGCGTCAGCGAACGATTAGCTGTGGTCATCGTCATCGGTGCGGGGTGGGCGCGCTCGCTTCCAGCCGGCTCATTTGGATCTGAAGAACGGTCTCTCTGGTTGGACAATGAGGCCCCACACGCTTATATCCGCGAGGCTTCCGAAATTTACATTGCATTGATCGCGGCTTCGGATCTTTCAATGACGCGAGCCGGACTGCCGACTGCCACCGCGTCGGAAGGAATTGGGCGGGTCACGACGGAGCCGGCCCCAATCGTAGTTCGCGCGCCGACATCGGCCATAACGATTGCCGCCGCTCCGATCCAACAATCCGGACCAACCGTGATGCTCACGAACTCCCCTGCTTCGTGAAATTCGCCCGAAGCGTTCCGTATATGCTGGTACTGACCACTGAGAATTTGAGCCCCGGAGGCAACCTGTGTCCTCTCTCCGATAACTGCTCTTCCCAACACACAATAACTTCCGATATAGACCCTGTCGCCGATTCTGGCCTCAGTATGAGCAAAGAAAGAGCCAAAAGAAATTCGGCTGGTCATCGAGCACTCAGACAGGGTCAGGTGGTAGTAGGCGACTCGAACATAATCGCCCACCCCGCCCGGAAGCATGGCGCAAAACTGCGAAAAGAAAGTGTAGATGGGCTTCACGCGCCCGAAGAGGGATGGGGCGGCCAGCGGCGTCGCGGCAACCAGAAATACCGCGTGCAGACATTGCTTGAGAAATTTTCGCATTACGAGACTTCGTATCCCAAGGTTTCCGCGGAAACTGACTTCACAAATACGAACTCATTGCAGCCAAGTGCCCCGCCGGCGGTTATCAGGCGCAGCAGAGTAAAGCCGCGCTCCCGGTAGAAGTCGAAGATCTGCTCCGGTTTTGCGACTTCAAACGGATAACCCCCCACCCAGTCGATCAAATCCTGCCAGAACGACATGCCGCGCTGGTTCTTGCCATACTCGCGAATGGTTTGAAACGGTTTCCCGCGAAGGAAATCTCTTGTTAGCCTGCGCCAATACATCACCACGAACGAAGGCCATGTGACGAGGAACCGCAGGCCTCGCGGAAGTTGGTTGTAGGTTTTCTTGACCTTGGTCCACCGGCGGCTGGCGGTTCCCTGGTCGTTGTAAATGGCGACAAATAGCTTTCCTCCCGGCGCCACCAGAGGGGCCACGTTAGCCAGGGCTGCCCACATGTCGACCAGTATGGTGCAACACGCCCCAAGAGTAAACCACATCGAATCGTCCCAGCGATTGCAGGTACTGGACATCCAACACCGACCCGGATTCCACTGTCCACTGGCTGTCATTGGGAAAGTAACGGCGCTTTAATTCGGCCGTGCAAGCTACCGACTGCGGGTCATAATCGAAAGAGTGGACGCGGGCCCCCATACGCCTCGCGGCCACGCTGAATAAACCGCTGCCCGATCCCGCATCGAGGAAGCTCCTGCCAGCAAGACTCTGAGCTTCCAGCATCTGTTGGAGCGACGCCACCGCCTCCGCGATTTTCTTGTCGCTCAGAGTTTGCAGAAACCAGGCCCAGTTCTTACCAAACTCGAAACGCTCGCCGGTGGCGATTTCTGTTGCGTGTGCACTCATGTTCGAGTAAACCCCAATTCCGAAACCCCCGGCGTGAGCACGAAGGTCAGCTTCCAATGGTTCGTTCTGCGCAACTCTTCGGCGGCCGCAGTCTAAATTGACCGCCCCAGGAACGTGCACTGCAAGTTCCAATTCCACTGGTCCAAATCGTCCGCGGCATAGATGCGCTTCATGATCAGTGGCTCGTCCCCCCGCCGAACCGGCCCACAGGAAGTCAATACCGCTGATTTAAATCCTGCTTCGCGGGTAATGCGCAAGGTGCTCGGTGTCCATTGTGGATTGAGCGCGGGATGCGGGTAAGAAAAATGGTCAACAGGCCCGCCAATCTCTTCTTCTAGCCGTGTCTTGCACCCAACGATCTCGGCTCCAGCTTCCTCCTCGGTTACGTGGGCAAGATTTGGGTGGGAGAGGGTATGCGCACCGATTGTGTGACCGGCCTCTTTGAGGGCACGGACTTCGTCCCAACGCAACATCATCCTGCTTTCCGCGCCCAGAGGTACAACGTCGAGCGACTCTTCGACTCGGCGCACGAACGCTGCCTGTGAGTTTCCAACTCTCCGTGCGCCCGCGTCCCAGGCTGCCTGCAATGCTTCCTTCCGATGGTTACCGGTCTCCATGCTGTACCGTACACCGTCTTCCGGGTTCACCCAATCTGTCTTCCGAGTTGCCCGGAATGCGAAATTCAGGCAGCAATACCACGGCGGCACTCCCGTTTCCACCGCTCCCACCATGATGTAGAAAGTTGCTGGAACTCCATAGCGGCTGAGGATGGGCAGCGCGATATCGTAGTTATCGAAGAAGCCGTCATCGAAGGTGACCGCCACCGCCTTGGGGGGCAGTCGCTCGCCATCCCTCGCAAACCCCACAATCTGTTCGATCGTAACTGGGTTGAACTCCTCCGCCAGCGTGCGAATATGAGCTTCGAAATCGGAACGTGATTGCGAGATGCCAATGGTGTCCTGAGTGAACCGCGGGTCATCTACGATCGAGTGATACATCAAAATAACCGCGGCGGGAGGCGCACTGGCTCGGGCCACCAAGCCCAAGGCCCCGCTTTGCACGAGCGCTTTCTTGACCCACACTTTGGGCCCCGAGAGCAACGCGGATTTGGGCATCAAGGAAAGCCTTCGTTTCGCCTTAAGATAGCCAATCTGAATTATCGCAAGTATGATAACAAAGCTGAATTATCGCGGGCCAGACGCCAGTAAGACGGCGTAATTGGTCACGTTCGATAAGTCCATCCGGTATCGAGGTCAAGTGCCAGCGCGACTGCGCGTCCCGTGACCAACAGCTCAGGCGGAGCGGTTTTGCAAACATAAGCCGCGAACCAATAATTAACAAGAATGAAAACTCCACAGCTGGATGCTGTTTCTACGAAGCGCGAAGAATCAGGGTCGGGTTTATCGTCCGGGCGGTGTTTGGTGCTCGATGCGCACAGCCGGGCGGGACTGGAAACCGCGCAGGCCCTGGGGCGTTGCGGAGTGAGGGTGGACGCCGCCTCCGAGCAGGACAATTGCCTTGCATCTTTCTCGAAGTACGTTCAGGAATTTCTCCGTCAACCGGCAGCCACGAATGCGCGCGAATTCATCGATTGGTTGCGGGAACTGGACGGTCGCCGCGGCTACAGTTTGATTGTCCCTTCCACCGAAGGATCGCTCACCGCATTTCTTTCGCTTGCCAGCGACGACCCCCTGCGGAAGAAAGCTGTGTTATCGGACAACGAGGCGCTGACTTGCGCGCTCGACAAACACAAGACCGCCCTACTGGCCTCCTCCTTGGGCATCCCTGTACCGCACACAACGCTGCTTACAGATTTAGCCGAAGTCAGACCCGCCAGCAACTTTCCCCAGGTATTGAAACCGATTCAGAGTGTCGTCGCGCGTCATGGGTGCGCGGAAGTCCTCACCGTAGCGGTAGTTCGTGACGAGGATGAGCGAATCGCAAAGCTGAAGCAATGGCTGCCCACGGTTAAAGTGCTCGAGCAGGAATACCTCACCGGTCGCGGCGTGGGCGTTGAGGTGCTCTTCAACCGGGGCGAGATGGTCGTGGCACTTCGCGCACGAACGCGTTCACGAATACCCCTTGACCGGTGGCGCCAGTACCTATCGGCGGTCAACGGTGGCGAATCTCGAAATGCTCGATGCCTCCGTCCGACTGCTGCACGCGCTGCGCTGGCATGGCGTGGCCATGGTGGAATTCAAGGTTGCCGCTGACGGCTCGTTCTGGCTGATGGAGGTTAACCCTCGGCTTTGGGGGTCCCTTGCCTTGGGTATCGATGCCGGCGTAAATTTCCCGCTGGGCCTCTTCCTTCTGGCCGCGGGCCAACCCATCGCTCCGCAGCCTGAATACAAGGTTCCCTATTACACGCGCGACCTAGGCAACGATATCCAATGGCAGCTTGAGAATCTCAGGGCCAGTCATCGCGATCCGTTATTGCTTACGCGGCCGGTTTTACCCGCCTTGCTTCAATATCTGCGCCCGCTGGCCGGAAGCGAGAGTTGGGACCACTTCGATGTTCATGATCTGAAACCGACGCTTTTGATTCTGCGCCGAATCGCATCCCGTTACACCAGCACGCTTCAGCGCAATTGGTCCCGGCGCCGGCTACGCGCGCAAGCGCTGTCCAACCATAAGCGCATACTGCGGCGGATTTCGCGCGAGGCCGAGACGCCGAAATCGCTCCTGTTCCTGTGTTACGGCAATATTTGTCGCAGTCCAGTTGCCGAAGCTCTGGCTCGCCGGTCATCTCTGAAGTCATGCGAGATTCAATCCGCCGGGTTCCATCCCAGGGAAGGACGGGCCATGCCGGCCGGAACAGCTGAGGCGGTCAATCGACTCGGTTTTGATATGTCAGCGCACAGGTCCAAGCGGGTTACGCGAGAAATGGTGCAGGGCGCAGATCTCATCCTCGTGATGGACCTGGAAAACTATGCGGATGTCGCTCGGGAATTCCCGGACGCGGTCGGTCGTACCACCCTCTTGGGACTTTTTGCGCCGGGTGGGGATCCAATTATCGCTGACCCTTACTTGGCTTCTACCGATGAGACCGCAAGGGTTGTGCATCAAATTGAAACCGCGATAACCGCCTTGGCGGCGAGGTTCGAGAGCAACCCTCGCCCCGTGACCAGCGTCACTGACAACGCCCCGCCCTCCGTAGATACTGAGGTTACAACTGAATAAGATAGCCCGCCGGGAATCCTCTGGAGTCACCTTCACTGCGGGCTCGTTCTTATGCGTCCCAGGATTCAACCCCCACCGCTGCAAGCTGACTTACTGACCATGGCTCTATTGCTTGCTCCAATGGCAGAGCATCCGGTCGCGATGGTAGCATTCTCAATACGATGTGCGGGATAGCTGGGTTTCTTCTCCGGGACGGTCGAGCACAGGTTTCTGACCTGCGCACCATGTGCGACCTCATCCGCCATCGCGGGCCGGATGACGAAGGCTTCTACACCGACGGCCCTTGCGGTCTCGGAATGCGCCGTCTCAGCATCATCGATCTCAGCACCGGCCACCAGCCCATTTCCAACGAGGACGGGACCATCTGGGTCGTCTTCAACGGTGAAATCTATAACTATCAGGAATTACGCCAGGACCTGATCCAACGCGGGCACCGTTTTGCCACCAACAGCGACACCGAGACCCTGGTTCACCTGTATGAAGAGAAGGGCACGGACGGCCTGCAATTGCTGCGGGGCATGTTCGCTTTCTGCATCTGGGATTCGCGGCAACGCAAAATCCTGCTGGCCCGCGATCGCTTCGGCAAGAAGCCGCTCTACTACGCCAAGACACCTTCCGGTTTCTACTTTGGCAGCGAGTTGAAATGTCTACGGGCGGCAGGCGTTCCGCTCGATATCGATAAGAGCGCGCTCCGTCTGTATTTTCAATTCACCTACATTGCAGATCCTTACAGCCCTTTCCAGGCCATTCGCAAACTCATGCCCGGATGCTGGATTGAGTATTCCGAAGATGGTTCAGTGCGGGAGGGCCGATATTGGCGGCTGCCTCCCTTTTCGGAAAAAAACCGCACCGGACTTACCGAACCCCAGACTCGCGAAAAGCTGCGCGAGCTGTTCGATGAAGCCGTGCGTATCCGCATGATTGCGGACGTGCCGCTCGGAGCATTCCTCAGCGGCGGCATCGATTCCAGCCTGGTGGTTGCCTCCATGGCCCTCCAGTCTTCCGAGCCGGTCAAGACATTTTCCATCGGCTTCGAGGAGGCCGCTTATAACGAACTGGAATATGCCGCGATGGTCGCGAAGAAATATAAGACCGACCACCACGAGATTGTGGTGCGACCAGATTCACTCTCGCTCATCCACAAGCTGGTGCGTCATTACGATGAGCCTTTTGCCGATTCTTCCGCTATTCCCACTTACATTGTTTCGGAGTTTACTGCCAGGCATGTGAAGGTGGCCCTGAGCGGAGATGGCGGCGATGAGTTCTTCGCTGGATATCCCATCCTGAACCTGATCGAGAAATACAAACTCTTCGATCGCTTGCCTCGGCCTGTTCGAAAGCTAATGCGGTTGACGGCGAACGAGCTGCCGTACTCCGCCTATGGAAAGAATTTTCTTCATGCGCTCGGGTCTCCCACTCCCCTGGATAGATACTTTAACCAGAACTACGTACCCTATTTTCTGCGTAAGAGGATGCTGACTCCGGAGTATATGTTGCCCGCCGACGCGGCATTCCTGCAACACATGTTACCGGACAACTTCCTTCCCGAAGGTACAGACATCCGCTCGCAATTAATGTACTTTGAGGCTACAAACCTCCTCACTGGAGACTTCCTGGCGAAGGTGGATCGTGCTTCCATGGCGGCTTCCCTGGAAGTGCGCTGTCCGCTTCTGGACTACAAGTTTGCCGAATTTGCCACCGGGATTCCTACCAGTTGGAAGTGGAGGAATGGTAAAGGCAAGCAGATTTTATTGGATACATTTAGCGACCGTCTTCCTCCGGAACTGTTGACACGGCCGAAGATGGGGTTTGGCGTCCCCATCGATAGCTGGTTTCGCGGGCCTTTGCGTGACCTGGTTCATGATAGCCTGTTAAGCAAGACCTTCCTCGATCGCGGGATCGTATCCCCCGACTTCGTATCGTATATTTTGCAGGAACACGACAGTGGACGCCGCAGCAATCATCACCAGATCTATGCCCTGCTGATGCTCGAGTTGTGGTTCCGCAACCTGGAGGAACCGATATCGCCGCCGGACGAAGTCGCATCTTCGGTAGCGCTCGGGAAGGCCTGATGAAAGCGCCCGCCCTTCCCGAATCAGTGAGATGAACTTGTTGGAGCCGCCGCCTTGGCGTCGGGAACGGGAGGCGCTACCCCCTCTACCGCCGCCTCCAGGGTCGGCATGTCAACTCCCGCCAATGCGCCGTCGCTAGTCTGCGTCCACTTTGGAGAAGCGAGTTGGTAGTTGCCGGCTGCAGCATCAACGAAGGCGATTTTGGTTTGCAAAGAGTTCTTGGGCGGGAAGGAAGGCATCGGGTCGCCTGCAGGGAATAGGATAACATTCCCGAAGAAGCGTTCATTAAGTGGCGGAGGGTCTCCCATGTAGTAAACGAGACCCGCCGTACCCTGGCCTCGTCCTCCCCAGTCTCCGGTAGGCTGACGGCATAAGACGTTGTTCAGTATCCAGACGTTGCGCGTGTAGGAGCGTGCGGGCGGCCACTTCGATCCCGGAGCTCCCTCAAAATATACCGACTGGTCGCAGTTGGTTCCGGGGAAGGGGACCAGTGTGTTGTGCTCGAACACGAGATCTGTCATTTCATCGCTGAGACCAATCCCCCAGTTGCGCACTCCGCCGGGGCCGTTCGGATCCAGGAATAAAATCAGATTATTGGCAATTCTCACCCGCCTAGTTTCTCCAGTGTTAGTACACCCGCTGACACCCGCGCAGCCGTCATCGTGCTCCAAAGTATTGAAACCGGATGGTACATTCTTAAGAACATTATTCTCGATCGTGATGTCATCAACCACCGCGGCATTTCCGCTGTCCCCCGTGCGGACCGTAAGAACTACCGAATAGCCTATTTGCCCGCTGAGCCAATTATTCTCCAGGACATTCCCGGCTACAAGCGCTCGACGCCCTTCCTTGAATTCGAGGTTGTTCTTGACCACCCACCGATTATGGGGAGGAATAGTAACCCCGGGCCGCAGCCATGACAGCGGCTTGAAGAAATGATTGTTGCGAATTTCAATATCGGACGGGACATAGATATTATTCACACCGCCAGCTCCGCCGAACATAACATCCTCGGTAGTAGCCGACAGAAGATTATTTGCAATCTTTATGGGTCCTAGTGTGCGGTAGGCCAGTATTGCCTGAGAATCCATCGTGGAATCGTGAATGTCAGAGATGTGGCTGTCTATGACTGCGACCGCGATTCCATTCGCTACTACCCCTTCTCGTACATCTTGAGTGTCCGACCCGTGTATATAGCAGCGATCAATGACGATATTCCGAGGAAAATCAGGCTCTTGTACCAGCTTAGGCGCAACACCCAGGACCATATTGCGCACCTTCGCTCCCACGCGGGAGGTAAGGAAATCGATGTTTACCAGGTTATAAATGCGAGGGGCACCTTCGGCAGGTGTAACTTCAAGACCTACGAGCCGATAGTTGGCGGCCCCTGGTAGAACGGAGATCGGCGCCGTGCTATTTCCGCTCCGAATCTTGGCCATGTACTGAGCTTCGGCTGGAGAAGACCTTTGGCCGGGTTGTAGTTTACTCTCAATGCCGGAACTTTCAATGTAAATCCAGCCCTCACCTGATTTCGGTTCCAGCTCAAAATTGCCGGTGAAGGTTGCACCAGCCTCTATTTCGATGGTGTCGCCGGGTCGAGCCTTATCCAGGGCGGCCTGTAAATCTTCTCCAGCCCGCACCTTGATGGTGGCGCCTTTGGGACGTTGGTAGGTTGTGTCAATCAAAGTCCGGGGTAATTCCGGTAACGGCAGTCGCGGCTTTGGCTGGGCAGTTGACGTGGCCAGTAGTAAAGGAAGGCAGCTCAGAGCGGCGCTCATGGGTGCTACAAAAACTCGAAGAACTCCGGAGCACAAGGGCATAAGATCCAGCCGCTTCTATACGCACCGCAACCTAACAGAAGCGCGTAGCGACCGTCAAGTCGCATCCGGGAACTTGAACGGTCTGCCGGGGTTGAGTGCCTGGCTCCACTGCTTGTCAGCAGACAGTGGAGCCAGAAGATGAAATGTGTCGCTAGTGACCCGGAAGAAGAGAGGATCGGACCGTAAGAGGAAGTCGGAATGGAGGAAGCGTTGCCATTCCGCCGCCCAGCGCTGCCTGCAAGCTGTTCCAGCCGATTCCAGACACCAGTCCATCCGTCGTATCGATCCAATCGGGCACAGAAAGCTGGTAATCGCCGTGAGTAGGATCCAGGTAAGTAAATGAAACCATCGTTGCATAGTTGTGTACAGGATATGACTGCAACAGGTCACCGCTCGGTACATACATGACATCACCGTAAAAGCGCGACGCGAGCGGCGCAGGATCGCCCATGTAGTATGTTAGACCTGTCGTGCCTCCAAAACCACAATCGCCCGTGGGCTGCCGCGACAAGGTGTTATCCAGGATCCAGACATTATGGGTAGCGGAGAACCCTGCTGGTATTGCGCCACAGGATGGGATACTGGCCGGAAGACTGAAATAGATCGACTCGTCCACTGCTGATCCGTCAATTTTCAGCAGCGTGTTGTGCTGAAAGATATAGTCGGTTAGTCCGATCGTAGTGCCATAACCGGCCACTAGATTTCCGCCGTCCAGCAGGATGCCGAAGTGCGTTACATCTCGATTTGTGGATAACAGAATCAGGTTGTTGCTGATCCGTACCCGCTTGTTATAACCATGCCAGCTATATCCTGTATTGTCAGTCTGCTCCAGAGTATTAATCCCGCGATCGACATTCTTGAGTACATTGCTCTGGAACAAGATGTCGCTAATCCAGAGATTTGATGCATTCTGCGGGCGGACCGTAAGAACCAGCGACCAACCTACTTGTCCGCTGAGCCAGGTGTTTTCCAGGGTATTTCCGGTGACGACTGCTCGCTGGCCAATCTTAAACTCCAAGCTGTTCTTCTCCACCCACTGGGCGTTGACGCCCGCCGGACAAGTTGAACCATCGGGTGCAATCTGGCCGGCGGACAGTGTGCCATGCACTCCGCATTTGTCCCATGCCGGTGGCTTATAGAGCCAGTTATTGCGAATCTCGATGTCGGACGGAAGATACGGGTTATTGCCATTGCCCAGATTATCGGTCGGACTAAACATCACGTTTTCCGTGCTGGCAGAGATGTAGTTATTCACGATCTTGTAGGGGCCGGGCGACAGGCTGGTGGCCAGGATTCCCTGCGCGTCCGCTGCTTGCATGTGAATATCGGAAATGTAGCTGTCCACGATGGCCATGCTGCTGCCATCGAGATTCACGGCATGGATCACGTCCTGGGTGTCGGAGCCGTGGGCGTAGATCCGGTCAAAGGTGACCGAATTCACCAAGGGATCGCCGGGAACACCATCGGTGGTTTGAATCAGGTAGTAGCTCCAATTGTTGCTAGGCGGATTCTGCGTAGGGTTGCCGCCTACTATGGAATCGGATCTTATCTCTAACCCCACCAGGCGATAGTGATTGGCCCCCGGCGCAAAATAAAGGGGAGGGTAGCAATTCGCAGTTGTAATCTTCGGCATGTTGGAGGCATTGGTGGGACCGACCCTGATTCCAGGCGCGGGTAGTTTGGCCAGCGCAGAGCTCTCAATATAAATCCATTTGTTACTCGGGTTTGCTTTTGCAGGAAGCGTAAAATTGCCTGTATAAACCGCGCCGGCATCGAGAATAATAGTGTCGCCGGGAAGGGCTGAGTTAAGGGCATGTGTGAAATCTATGCTGGTGTGGGCATGCCAGGTGGTGCCTCCGGTTGGCGGACTCCATTGTGTGTTAATGTAAACTCGGGGCGGTGCGGGAACTGGCAATTGCGCTGCGACTAGGGCCGTTAATGAAAGAACAAGGACAAGAACAGACAGCTTTTTCATATGGACTCCGATCAAGTTGGACCAGAGATACCGGGCAGGCAACTATCTCCGTGCTATCAACGGTAGGCTCGGACAAGCGATAAAGCTACTGAGCTGAGGGATAGATTCGGGATAGTGTCGGAACTGTACTAACCTGTCCGGACGTGCAGGTTACGGAAGGTCCGTAAAGATAATGGGCGGCAGTTCTAAGCAGCTATAGTCGCAGTAACGTAGGAATGCCGATGTGTGAGTGAGGTAAGCCATGTGCCGCCTTCGCAAGCGGACGCCACTCCTTGACCCTTAAGAGCTGCATTCGATATCATGGTCAAGGTATTCAACTTGGTGGCGAATAATAGAGAGAAAAAGACGGGGAAGTTTCGTGTTGCCATCCTGGGAGCGGGAGGCATCTCCGAGGTCCACGCCGAGGTCCTTCGAGGTATTTCAGATATCGACCTCGCAGCCGTCTGCGACACGCAGTTCAATAAAGCCGAGGCTTTCCGGGACAAGATGGGACTCCCGGCAGCGTACCCTGACCTGGAAACAATGCTTGGTGAGCTACGGCCCGACGTTGTGCATCTGGCTGTCTCTCCCGTTGCGCACGCGCCGACTGCGCTGACCTGTTTAGGGGCAGGCGTTCATGTTTTTGTCGAGAAGCCATTTTGTGTCTCAAGCGCGGATTGCGAACAGGTAGCGTACGCGGCCTCGCGAAGCAGGGCTGAGGTCGGCGTCAATCACAACCTGGTATTTCATCCCGCGGTTGCCCGAGTCACGCAAGCCATCCGCGACGGCCAGCTCGGTGGGATTGAGCACGTAACGATCGCCTTCAATATACCGATGCCGGAGCTTCCTTGGGGCCCATACAATCACTGGCTCTTCCAGAACAGCCAGAATGTTCTGTTCGAATTGGGCGTGCATCCGCTCTCCCTCGTCTATCGCCTCTTGGGACCGGTCGTGGAGGCGCAGACACTCCGTTCAGGCGAGAAGGTACTGCCCTCGGGCGTGCGCTTCTATAGCACATGGCAGATCTCTCTGAAGTGCGAACGCGGCACCGCCGATGTGCTGCTGTCGCTTTCGGCGGGCTTTGAGGATATGTGGCTGCATGTTCAGGCCGAGGACGGGGCCTGTCACGCCGACATTCGCCGGAATACCGTGTTCATCAGTGAGAAGAGTCCCCTGCTGCAGCCTCGGGACGATCTGCGGGACGCGCTGCAGACGGCTTGGGGTATTGCTGGTGACGGAGTTCGTCATTATAAGAATTACGTCCTCGCCAGTCTGCGGCGGAAGGCGCCGTATCCCCTGCAGTTCGCGGCGATGGATGCCAGCATTCGGGCGTTCTACGATGCTCTGCGCAACGGCGCCACTCCACCGATGAGTGTGGCCCAAGGCACGGCGGTGGTACAGGCGTGCGAGTCGGTCCTGGCCGGCGTCATGGACGACGGGCCGGAGACCCCCCGGTATCAGCAGGTGATGGCCAATGGATGAGGTTTTGGTCATTGGCGGTGCCGGTTTCCTGGGCAGTCACCTGGTACGGATGCTCCGTGACAATGGAAACACGGTGCGGGTTTTCAGCCGCGGTGCCGGCAAGGGTCGCAAGCCCGAGCCGGGCATCCGCTATATCGCCGGAGCTATCGGCGACGCTCAACTCGTATCCGACGCGGTGCAAGGCGTGAAGGTGGTATACGATCTGGCAGCCCAGCCGGTAGGCACATGGGAGCAAATCCGTCGCGGCTATGTGGACGGCGCCCGCAACGTGGCCGAATCGTGTTTGCGGCATGGCGTTCGGAGGTTGATCTACGCCAGTACAACTGCAACCCTGGACTGGTCACTCACCAGTACCATCGACGAGAGCGCGGGCACCGACAAGAAAGCCCACTTGCGGCCGGGCTTCTATCACATCTCCAAGATCGAAGCCGAGAAGGCCCTGCTGGAGATGCACGCCCAGTCCGGACTGCCTGTGGTTATTCTGCGGCCGGCGATCATCGTCGGGCGAGGCGGTGTGTTGTGCCATTCCGGCATTGGCGCGTGGCGCTCAAGCACCTGCTGCACCATTGTGGGGAAGGGTTCTCACCCGCTTCCGTTTGTCCTGGTAGAGGATGTCGCGGCCGCATTCTTCGCCGCGATGGATGCTCCCGACGTCGTGGGACGAACCTTCAACCTCGTGGGCGATGTCCGACCGTCGGCCGTCGAGATGGTTCGCTACATGGGCGAACGCTCTCAACGCAGATTCCGCGCCTATCCTCAGAGCTTAAGCAAGCTATACGCCATTTCCTGCTTCAAGTACATGATCAAGCGCGTTGTGGGTAAGCAGGGTGACCCGCCGAGCTGGCACACGATCAAGTGTGAGACGGTAAGGACACAAATTGATTGTTCGGCCGCCAAGAAGTATCTCGCATGGAAACCCGTTTTGGACCTGGAAACATTTTTGCGCGAGGCAGTCGATCCGCATTTGCGGCCTATTCATCCCCAGGACCTGAGGATCACAGGATAAAAGCGGCACGGCAATATCTAGGTCGCGGGAGGCGCTGTTTCCCGCAGTGCTAGGACCTGATAGAGTCCGTTGTCATAGACCACCTGATAATTTGATAGTATCTGCTGCACGTTCGCAAACTGGTCTGGATGCCTGAGCTGAAGAGTATCGAACCGTCCCCGATAGACCTCCTCAATCACGATAAAGTTAGCGCGCTTCCCGGTTTGCAGGCCAAGCAGACTATCGTCCATAAAGTCTTTCTGAAATCCAAGGGTGAAACCCAGGTCGTGACTGCCTATGATCAGATCACCTGGCTTGGCGTGAGTTTGTAGATAAGCTACGGCAGGCATATATTCCCTGTGCCAGGCATCGCGGTGAATACGATAGGCCGCGCCGCCGATCTGGACCAGAAACAATCCAGCCAGGGCGACGGCAAATAGCGGACGTGCGCGAGAGTAGTTCTGCCAGCACCAACGTACAAATACAACCAACGCGGCGGTAAGAGGATACACAAAATAAATCAAGTAGTAGGATGCCTTAGTACCCTCGAGAAATGTATAGAACACAAGATCGATGGCGATGAGTCCTAGCAAGACCCGGGTGGCTGCTCTGCCACGCAGAGAAGGAATGGCGAGCAGGCCAACGATACCGATGGCGTAGGCAATGAAAATGAGGGCTTTCAGGTAGTGTGGGCCGACGCTTCCGGGAGAATGCCCGGCCAGTCCCATGTTAGTGAGATAGCGGCGCACCAGTTCGTCGCGCATGGCAGCCCAGGGAGCGAAGAGGACATGAGAACGCCCACTAATCTGATAACCATACTGGGCCACGAATGCCGAGGGATCTTTCGCGATGTAGGCACCCCAGCCGATAGCGCCAACCAGGTAAGGAATGCCCGCAATTGCTATCTCCGGCAGGCGAATGCGAGCTCGATCAAAGTAAAGGACCAGCCATAGCACACCGAAAAAAGAAAGCATGCCGCCGTTGGGATGGGTAAGGCCACTGGCAACAACAAATGTCTGACTGATCAGGATGGCAAGCCGGAGGCTCCGCTCGCGCCAGTGAAGATAAGTGGCAAATGCAATGGCTTGAAACAGAAAGGCCATCGCATCTGGACGGCCGCTGGCAGCTCCCGCGAGGCTGATATAGTCACAGGCCATCAGAGCCATGAAGAGAAGCGCACCGAAAGCGTCCCCTGTTAGGCGTCGAAAAACCATCGTCCAGGCGACCATACCAAATAATACGCAGAGGACCGAAATGGCGCGCAGGGAAGCCAGACTAAAACCAAAAATGCGGTACCAGCCAGCCTGTAGCACCGGATAAAGAGGCATAATCCAGTAGGAATAACGGCTAACATCCTTAAGCCCGGGATCGTAGAAACTCGGGGTTCCCATGTACCCGCGGAAAGCCAGAGACCAGGCGGGCGTGCCATACCAGCCTTCGTCGACCCAGGGACGTAAGGCATGCGCGGTACCGACGCTAAGCGCCAAATACACCAGCAAGATAATGAGAACCGCAAGGGTCAGGTGACGGTGCATGGAGGGTATTATCGCATACGGATTCGCGGGCCCCTCCAACGCGGGATGCTACTGTGCGAGCCTCGGTAGTATGTCCCGAGGACGGACAAATCTCCATCCAGAACCACAGAACTTCCAAATGGGAGAACTTCTACCGGCCCGGGGGTGAGCTAATGCGAGCTTGCTGCCACTCTATCCACCTCGCTTCTGACCTTTTCCCGGGTGGCCTCATGCGCTTTCTCCAGCAGCCATCCCAGCGAGGGAGTAGGCTTGCACACCATGAAGATCTGGTAGGCAAACAACGATTTCGATAATCTGATCAGCAGCTTGTTCATCGCCAGGAGAGACCGGCCCAGGATGTTGTCGCCCACCGCCAGCGGAAAGGGCGCGGGTATGCCGCGGACTTCCTCCACCACGTAGCCTGATTGCTCGAAAAGATTACGTGCGGTTCGGAACGTGAACAGGCGGGCGTGGGTAAGATCGAGGATTCCCCTCACTCCGTAGTTGAACCATCCCATCGCCAGGCTCATGCGCGTGACCAGGAAGGCGATGTTGCCCGTGCTGAAAATAATAGTAAGGTCGTTTCCTGTCGTGCGCGCGTGCCGCAAGCTATCCAGTAGCCGTTCCGGTGAGCGCAGATGCTCCACGATGTCGAGTAGCAGGACATAGTTGAATCGGCCGGCGTCGATAGGAAACTCGCCGCGGTCCAAGTCGCACTGAATGAACTCGTCCAGGTTGCTGTGATCCACGGGGAACTGGTCAATGCCGGTAACGTGGCACTGCTTTTCCTTCAAAGCCTGGGCCACATACCCGCCGGCGCAACCGATATCGGCCACCGAAGAACCCGAGCGCACCCGCTGTAGAGCCAGGCTGTGGGGGCTCTCAAAGTGAAACTTATCGCGATAGAACACATTGTTTTCCGTGGGCCGGCTGACGTCGAACTTTCGCTGATACAAGATGCTGTAATCCTGCGCCCGGCTGAGCAGAGTAGAGCGGACCACGTGGAAGGCGTATTTCAGCCCTCTGACATTGCGAATCTCCTCGCCAGAATAGGTTGGGATCGGCAGTTCTTTAATGCGAAGACCAGCGCGCAAGAACTGGATGAGGATCTCGGTGTCAAAGTGGAAATCATCCGTGTTGCGCTCAAACGGCAACATCGCCAACGCACCTACGGAGTACAGGCGATATCCCGAGTGAAATTCGCGCAGCGCGGCATGCAAAAGACGGTTCTGGAACGCGGTCAGAATTCGGTTGCCCGCAAATTTGTATAGGGGCATGCCTTCCTTGAGGGCTCCGAAGCGCGTCATCATCCGCGACCCCAGGACCGCGTCGGCTTCTCCATTCAGCAAGGGCTGCAAGAGTTCAGGGAGGCATTCGGGCGCGTACTGCCCATCGCCGTGGAGCAGGGCCACGACGTCGAAGCCATTTTCAAGGGCGTAGTGAAACCCGATCTTCTGGTTACCGCCGTAGCCGTGGCTCACCGGGTTATAAAGCACGGTCACGGGGAACCGGCTGCTGCTGTTTTTCTGCGCCTCACGGGCCCGGGCAAACGTTTGATCGCGCGAGCAGTCGTCGATGATCAAGACCTCGGTTTCGTACTGCGAAAGCGACGGGGGGATGCGCGACACGACCTTCTCGATGGTGCGCTCGGCGTTATAGGCGACCACCAGGATGAGGAGCCGTTTCTTTTGGATCGGTACAGGAAGCCTTGCCCCACTCGACACGTTTGTCATGAGAAAAACCCGGTATCGTCGCATGTTATCACCCCGGGCTGAGGAGTGGTATTCCGGCGATAGCTCCCCAGTGTCTGGTGGCCAGCACCAAAACCGCTCTATTAAGTCACAAGTAGAGTTGCAATAACATCCCGCCTCCATTGCGTGGAGAAGCAATGGAGGCGGGCGGGATGGAGATAAGGAGACTGGTCATCCCCCGGAGTGGTTTTCTGTGACCTACCTTACTACTGCATGGCCTGCTGTAGTGCGTTCCAGTTGATGCCGGAAACATTGCCGTCGCTGGTATCGGTCCAGTCCGGTACCAGCAACTGGTAATCACCGCTGCCGGGATTGACGTAGGTGAACGGTGTCGCGGTGGAGTCATTGTTTGGCGGCCAGTTGGTGGGCGTGCCGTTGGGCAGGAAGATCACATTGCCGTAGAAACGGGAATTGAAATTGCCCGAGGGATCGCTCATGTAACCGGGGAACCAGCCTCCCCAAGTTTGCACTCCGGATAAGGCGGCGCCACCATAGGCTGAAACCCATCCACAGTCACCGTCCGGATACATGGTCATGGCATTGTCCAGTATCCAGAGGTTGTGGGTAGGCGAGTTCGCCACCGTAGTACAAGTGACCCCGGGTGGCAGCGAAAAGAAGATCGGCAAATCCACGGGAGCCCCGTCAACCCTCAGAAACGTATTGTGCTGGAAGATGTAATCGGTCAGCCCGTAGGTGTTGCCATAACCGGAGACGGGAGTGCCGCTGTCGGTATGGATGCCCCAACGTTGACCGGCGGCGTCGGGATTAGTACTCAGCAGGATCAGGTTGTTGTCAATCCATACCCGCTTGTTGTACCCCATCCAGGTAAATCCCGTGTTGTCGGTTTGTTCCAGAGTATTCACCCCGCGATCGACATTCTTGAAGGTGTTGCTCTGGAACAGGATGTCGCTGATCCAGAGATTGGACGCATTCTGCGGGCGGACGGTGAGGACCAGCGAGTAGCCCACCTGTCCGCTCACCCAGGTGTTCTCCAGGGTATTTCCGGCGATAATTGCCCGTTGCCCGATCTTAAATTCCAGGCTGTCTTTTACGACCCACTGGGCGTTGACACCCGCGGCACAGGTGGAACCGTCAGGGGCAATCTGGCCCGCGGACAAGGTGCCCAGAGCTCCACACTTGTCCCAGGCTGGTGGCTTGTAGAGCCAGTTGTTGCGAATCTCAATGTCGGACGGAAGATAGGGGTTGTTACTGGTGCCCAGGTTGTCGGTGGGACTGAACATCACATTTTCCGTGCTGGCAGAGAGGTAGTTATCCACGATCTTGTAGGGGCCTGGCGACAGGCTGGTGACCAGGATGGCCTGCGCATCTGCCGCCTGCACGTGGATGTCGGAGATGTAGCTGTCCACGATGGCCATGTTGCTGCCGTCAAGATTTATGGCGTGGATGATGTCCTGGGTGTCGGAACCGTGGCCGTAGATCCGGTCGAAGGTGACCGAATTCACCAAAGGATCGCCCGGAATGCCGTCGGTGGTCTCAATCAGGTAGTAGCTCCAGTTGTTGCTGGGCGGATTCTGCGTCGGGTCGCCACCCACGGTCGAGTCGGACTGGAGTTCCAGTCCCACCAGGCGGTAGTGATTGGCCCCCGGCGCAAAGTAGAGGGGAGAGCACCAATCCGTGGTGGTGATGGTCGGCATGTTCGAAGCATCGGAAGGACTGACCCGGGTTCCGGGAGGTGGAAGATTGGCGAGATTGGAGCTCTCGACATAAATCCACTGGTTGTTGGGGTTCGACTTGGCAGGGAAAGTGAACTGGGTGGCGCAATCGCTGCTGTAAAGCGCGCCCGCATCCAACACGATGGTGTCGCCGGGGAGCGAAGCGTTCAGCGCGTTACTGAAGTCCGTATTGCTGTGGGCGTAGTAGGTGGTCCCAGCGGTGGGCGGATTCCAGGTGGTGTCAACGAACACCTGGGGTGGAGTGGGGAAGGGGGCCCCGGCCGACTCCGAGGTGGTGACCGTAAGGGTTAGCGTGGCGGTTCGCTGCAGGCCGCCACCGGTGCCCGTGACCGTAATGGGATAGGCGCCCGAGAGCGTGCCACTGCTCACCGTGATGGTCATGGTGGAGTTGCCATTGCCCGGCGCCGGAATGGTCTGCGGGCTAAAGCTCACCGTGGTGTTGGCCGGCACGCCCGCGGCCGACAGGCCAATCGAGCTGTTGAAGCCACTGCCGATGGTCGTGGTAATGGTGGCGGTTCCTTGATTGCCTTCCGGAACCACGACCGAAGACGGCAACGCCGTAATCGAGAAGCTGCCCTGCTGTTGCTGTGAGTTCACCGTCAGCGTGACCGTGGTGTTGTGCTGAATGCCGCCGCCATTGCCCGTCACCGTGATGGGATACACCCCGGTGGGGGTGTTGCTGCCGACGGTGATGGTCATGGTCGAGCTGCCGTTGCCCGGGGTCGGAATGGGATTGGGGTTGAAGATCACCGTCGTATTCGTCGGAACACCGGACGCGGAAAGACTGATGGAGCTGTTGAAGCCGCCGCTGATGGTGGACGTGATGCTCGAGGTGCCCTGGTTGCCCTGCACGATGGTCAGCGATGACGGCGATGCGGACAGCGAGTAGTCAGGCTGACCCTGCGAGGTGACGGTCAGCGTGACCGTGGTGTTCTGCTGGATGCCGCCGCCGTTGCCGGTCACCGTGATGGGGTACGTCCCCACCGGCGTGCTGCTACCCACCGTAATGGTAACGCTCGAGCTGCCGTTGCCTGGCGCCGGAATAGGATTCGGATTGAAGCTCACCGTCGTCTTCGTCGGAACGCCGGAAGCCGAAAGATTGATGGAGCTGTTGAATCCGCCACTGATGACAGTGGTGATAGTTGAGTCCCCTTGATTCCCTTGCTGGACCGTGACCGACGAAGGCGAGGCCGAAATGGTGAAGTTGGGTTGTCCTTGCGCCGTGACCGTAATCGTGACGGTGACTTTTTGCTGGATGCCGCCACCATTGCCGATCACGGTGATGGGGTAGGTCCCGACTGGGGTGCTGGTCCCTACCGTGATGTACATCGTTGAATTACCGGAGCCGGGAGCCGGAATAACAAACGGTGTAAATGTGACAAACGTACCCGAGGGAGCTCCCGTATAGGTCAGCCCTATAGAGCTGTTGAACCCATTACTGATGGTGGAGGTAATGGTCGATGTCTGCCTGGTCCCTTGCACAATGGTGAGCGAGGATGGCGAGGCAGAAAGGCTGAAGTTGGGCTGTCCTTGCGACGTTACGGTCAGGGTGACGGTGGTGTTCTGCTGGATGCCGCCGCCATTGCCAGTTACGGTGATGGGGTAGGTTCCCGTGGGCGTACTTGCGCCTACGGTGATGGTCATGGTCGAGCTGCCGTTGCCTGGGGCGGGAATGGGATTCGGGTTATAGCTGACCGTCGTACCTGTCGGAACACCGGAACTGGACAGGCTAATGGAGCTATTGAACCCGCCGCTAATGGCGGTGGTGATGGTCGACGTGCCCTGATTGCCTTGCTTGACGGTCAGCGACGACGGTGAGGCCGAGATGGTGAAGTTCGGGGGCGCCACAACGATGAGCGTGACGGTGGTGTTCTGCTGAGTTCCTCCGCCATTACCGGTCACCGTGATGGGGTAGGTTCCGGTTGGCGTACTTGCGCCCACGGTGATGGTCATGACCGAACTGCCGTTGCCTGGGGCGGGAATGGGATTCGGATTGTAGCTGACCGTCGTACCTGTCGGAACGCCGGAACTGGAAAGGCTAATGGAGCTGTTGAAGCCGCCGCTGATGGTGGTGGTGATGGTCGATGTGCCCTTATTGCCTTGCTGGACGGTCACCGATGACGGTGAGGCCGAGATGCTGAAACTCGGGCCGGCGGCTACCGTTAAATTGACGGTGGCGTTCTGCTGGATGCCATTGCCACTGCCGGTTACAGTGATCGGGTAGGTGCCAGTGGGCGTGGTGCTGCCAACGGTGATGGTCATGGTCGAGATGCCATCGCCCGGGACAGGAATGGTCTGCGGACTGAAGCTCACCGTGGTGCCCGACGGCATGCCCGAAGCCGATAGACCCACCGTACCCGAGTAGCCGCCGCCCATGATGACGTAGATGGTGGACGTCCCCTGCTGGCCTTGAGCAACGGTAACGCTGGACGGTACGGCCGTGAGTGTAAAACTACCCTTGCTTTGAGGCGTTACGGTTAGAGTCACGGTGGCAGTCTGCTTGACGCCGCCACCATTGCCGGTCACCGTAATCGGATACGTACCAGTCTTCGCTATGTTCTTCACCGTAATGGTCATGACGGAACTGCCCGACCCTGGCGCCCCGATCGTGGTGGGATTGAAACTGACGCCCGCGCCCATTGGGACGCCGGAGGCGGAAAGGGTGATGGAGCTATTGAACCCGCCGCTGGCCGTGGTGGTGACAGTCAACATCGCCTGACCATTTTGCGGAATTGTGAGAACGGATGGTGTAACGGTAAGGGTATAGGTTCCCGTGGCCGACAGGGGAAGAGCAAATAAGAAGAAACTCAACAAACTCAATAGGGAAAGATAAAGGGCTGTGCGAACTTGATTCGGGGGAATACTCATCGCTGCGCTTTGCCTCCATGGCTTCTTGTTCCCTGGCGAGCCAGGTCCTCGCGGTCGAGCGGGATCCAGTGCTGGTGCCAGTGCCGTGCATAATTGCCTATGCCTGCACCATAGTAGTTTTATGGGCTTGAATAGTACGTCAGTAACCGTGCAGAAATCGCACTAAGGTAACCAGCCGACTTGTTACTATTGTGCCCCACCACCCTCCCCGCTGGCCGGTGGATGTTGTGTGAGCGGCAAAATCCTTCCCCCGCGAGTCGAGATCAGGGCACCTCTTGGTGTGCATTTCTCTGGCTATCCTTATGAATCTGTGGCGCAGCGCGAGCCGGCTCAAAGATGGGACGGCATCGATTTACCTGAGTTTGCTATATTTCGAGGTGTCACTTATCATGGGCGTCCCGCTGGTTCCGATCAACAAGAACGAACAAGAAGGTAGGGCGGCTTGCCTCCAAAAACAGCCTTAAACTGTGATGTTTTGGCGGTGAACGGCCCGGAACCAACCACATCGCCCGCCTCTTCCATCCTCTCTTACGCGGTCTTGCTCGCCGGGATACTCACGATTGGCCTGGCTCTCTACATGGTGGTGGCCAGCTATTCGCCCCTCCCGTACTGGGACGGTTGGCTGGAGGTGGAACACGCCGCCTCCGGCGGGAATCTACTCTCTCCTGCCTGGCTGTGGGAGCGAGATAACGAGCACCGGCTGGTTATCCCGAAGCTGTTTCTAGCGGCCGATCTGTATCTGTTTCAAAGCCGGCAGATATTTCTGCTGGCCAGCATTTTTGGCATTCAATTGCTGCATTTGGCGTTGTTGAGCTGGAGCATGCGAGCTCTCGGCGGCTGGCGTGGGGCGTTGTGGCGTACAGGCACTGGTCTGGCGGCGTTTTGTCTGTTCTCTCCCACTCAATACACGAACTTTGTGGTGGGTTTTCAAGTTTGTTTCTTGCTCCCCCAATTGCTGGCAACCGTGTCCTTCGTGACGCTGTTGCTCTATTGGAGTAAGTCGCAACAGCAACCAGAGAAACCGCCGTCCAGGTTCCTGGTGATATCCATTCTGGCGGCGGTGGGCGCCGTCTATTCCCTGGCCAGCGGAAATCTTCTTTGGCCCATCCTGATCCTCGCGGCCCTTTACCTGCGCTTGCGCCGCACCGCGGTCCTGAGTTACGTCTTCACCGCTGTGGTCAGCACCGGACTTTATGTCTATCACCTGGGCGGTTCAGGACACCACGCGAGGTCAATCAGCTCGTATCTGGTTTCGCCGCTTACCTTGCTCCGATACTTCACAATCTTCTTCATGGGTTCGTTGGCCCACCGGGGCGGTTATGTCGTGGGATTCGTTCTCTTGGTTGGGTTGGTTGTCGCGGTCATCGTGCTGGTCTCCCACCCTGGGCTACGTGCGGAACTTTCGCGTCTTCGGATTCAGCTTGCCCTGATGATTGTTTTTTGGGGGGCGACGGCCGTGATCACGACGGTGGGACGAGCGCATCTTGGCATAGAACAGGCCATGACACCGCGCTACCAGACCGTGCCTCTGCTGTTCTGGTGCTCAGTAGGTTTGCTGTTGCTGGGGTCAACGTTCTTTGCAAGCGCGCGAAGGCAGTATGGGTTCCTCCTGGTGCAGGTTTGCCTGCTGGCAATCCTTGTAATGGGGGCGGCCACCTCGTCGCGTCCCATTGGGGAAGCGAGGGAGCACGGCTTCGTTCTGAATGTTGTTTCGGCATCGTTGCTGACCGGCGTGTACGACTGGGCACAGTTGCAAAAAGCCTCCCCGGCAGCGAATCTTTTGCCGTGGGAGGCTCGCTATCTCAGGGCGAACAACTTGTCGCCATTCACAGGCACTGTTTCCTCCGAACTGGGCAAACCCCTGGAAGAGGTTTTTACGGTCAGTCCCCTTGGGGAGTGTACCGGAGCTTTGGAATCGGTTGCGCCCATCGTTGGCCCGAGTGGGGCGGGGCTTCGCCTTACGGGGTGGGCATGGGACATCAAGCACCAGCGGCCTCCCTCAGCAACCGTCGTCACCACCAACGGGATCATAACTGGCGTTGGTGCGGTTGGCGGCTGGCGGCCCGATCTCGTCGTCACACAGCCCGAAGTGCCGAAAAACTACACTGGATATATCGCTTATCTTCCCGAACCGCAGGGCATCTCAATCGTAAACCTCTATGCCGTCCTGCGCGGCAGCCCGCCCACTGCCTGCCGTTTCGCAATGAAGTAGCTCTTGCCCTCATCGCAGGATAGGGCTGGCCGGCCCATCTCTCAATCCATCGTTCAAGAGCAAGGAGCAGTGCGCGGCTCTGCGTCTACAATAAAGCGTGCCGCGGCACGCTAAACGAACGATGGCTGTTTGCGAGAACGACAACCCGCGCGGGACTTCGACCGCTGCCCGCCGCATCCTTCGCTGGCTTTGGCGAGGTTCGGCCGCCCTCGCATTGCTGTTGGCCCTTGCGGTTCTGAACAATAACTATTCTCTGCGCCATCCTTCGCGCGCAGCGTTCGACGCGCACTTAGACGCTGCGCTGAACAATGCCATCAACTGGATAAAGGACAACCCTGAAACCGCCGAAACCAGCCCTCCCATGATGTATATGGTTGCCGACATGGAGAGGATGTCGCACGATCCGCGGCTAAAGTCCATTCTCGATGATTACCAAAAGAATTATCTGACCCATCCCCTCGTCCTCCTCGATTTCGTCTGGTATCGCCTGGTCATTCGCAATGCGAATGCGCCCATTATCCGGGTCCCTGATCAAGGGGGTGCACTGAGCGAGACCGTGTGGGACGCGTATGCTCTTGCCCCGGACACGATTACTCTCGCTCCCGATGACCGAGCCAGCATGTTTTCCCCTACCAGACATGTCTGGGGAGCGCGGCAACATCAACTCCTGGCACTGGTCATCTATCGCGACTACAACGGCGGCTCGCCTGAATTGGACAACACTCTCAACTACCTCGCGCGGAAGGTGGCTCGTGATGCGAGCTATGACTTCCGCGTCAGCGATTCCTATTTCCAGCGCACCGCCTTTGTCCTGGGCGCAGGACAGCCAGATATGATTCGAGCACGCTGGATAGACCGGATTCTCGACAATCAAAATGCCAACGGGTCCTGGGGCTACTGCTGGTACGGATGGTGCCGCGGAATCTTCGAGTTCAGTCCCGCGGCTGAAAGTTTTCCCGCCAACACCGGCCACAGCACCATTCAGGCCGCGTGGGCCCTTACCATGCTGAAGTATCGCTACCCGCAATGGGTCGAGAAACACTACCGCTGAGACTTCCAATCGCCGCCTGATCGCTCGAGCTCCGGAATGCGCCGGGCCATTGTCAAGCTCACCCACGTTGCCGTGAAGCGGAGTGGTTCCTGAACCGCTACGACCAGGAAGAAACTTTGCCGGGCCTTTCAGCAGCTATCCGGGGAATACTCGCCGGGTATACTGGCCGGGAGGCGGCCCAGCAGCGAGTCTAAATGGAAGACAAGAACCTCGAACGGATTCCCGTGCTCCTCATGGTACGAGAGTTGGGAATCGGCGGCACCGAGCGGCAACTGGTGGAAACCGCCCGCTTCCTGCAGCGCGACCGTTTTGTTCCCCACGTCGGTTGCTTTCGCCCCGATGGGTTGCGGAGGCGGGACCTGGAGCAGGCCGGCGTGCCGATTCTGCATCTGCCGGTTTATTCCTTCAGATCGCCCGCGGTTCTGAGTGCCGCAGGGCAGCTCATCCGTTACATCCGCCAGCACCGCATCCAGATCGTTCATTCCTTTGACGCACCGCTCAATGCCTTCGCGGTGCCGGTTGCCCGGCTGGCGGGGACGCCGGCCGTGATTTCCAGTCAGCGCGGTCACCGCGATCTCACCGGCCAGGGCATGAAGCGAGCGCTTCGCGTCACCGATCGCCTGGTGGATGCGGTGGTGGTGAACTGCCAGTGGATGAAGCAATGCCTGGTGGAGGAAGAACACGTGCCCGACCGCAAGATCCGCCTTTGCTACAACGCGGTGGATTTGGAGCGATACCGGCCGGGAGCAAGGCCCGCTCCGGGTGACGTGACCATCGGGACGGTGTGCGCGCTTCGCCCCGAGAAGGGAGTTGACACGCTCATCCGCGCCTTCGCGGCGCTGCGCCAGCCCGAGGTAAAGCTACTGATTGTCGGCAGCGGTCCGGAAGAGGCAAAGCTGCGCGCGTTGTGCGCGCAACTTGGCGTGGAGGAGGCATGTCACTTCGAGCCCGCCACCAACAACGTTGCGGAATGGCTGGGCAAGATTGACATCTTCGTGCTGCCGTCGCGCTTCGAGGCGCTCTCCAATTCGCTGATGGAGGCCATGGCTTGCGGCTGCTGTCCGGTCGCGTCGCGCGTCGGCGGCAATCCCGAACTGGTCGAACATGGCGTAAGTGGACTGTTGTTCCAGGCGGACAATGTTGCCGAGTTGACGGGTCAGTTGCAGGAACTGTTGACCGACGGGCCCCGCCGGAAACGGCTGGCGGCTGCCGCCGCGACCAGGATGTCAACCGAGTTCACGTCGGAAAATTTCATACGGACGATGCAGGGAATTTACGAGTCGGTGCTTAGCGAGGTACGGGGTTAGGCGAACAATCTCTACCCCTGTCATCCTGAGCGACGAGCGGAGCGAGGAGTCGAAGGACCCCTACCCTGCTCGAAATCTATCCTTGGAACGTAGTCCGAATTGGCTTCTGGTACCAAGCCCGGCTCAAGTCTTTCCACTCCGGATTGCTCTTCTCGATCAGCGCGATTTTTTTCTCCCGCCGCCAACCCTTCAACTGCTTTTCACGGGCTATGGCCATTAAAACTTCGCCGTAGGTCTCGTAGTACAGTAGCCGGTCGACCTCGTATTTGGCGGTGAAGCCGCGAAAAGTGTGCTCTTTGTGCTGAGCCACGCGAAAGGGCAGATTGCCCGTCACGCCGACATACAAGGTGCCGCTGAGGCTTCCGAGAATATAAACCGAGTAGCGATGCAGGCGTTCCTTGCGCATACGGTTTGCCGGGGATAGGGGTCCTTCGACTCGGACTGAAGTCCTCGCTCAGGATGACAGGATGGGGGATTTCGGGCGGTGATGTATGACCCAGGGCGACGTGATGCGTCACACGCTCGGGGACGCGTCGCCTGAGCCCGGAGATTCTTTCGCTTGTCATCCTGAGCGACGAGCGCAGCGAGGAGTCGAAGGACCCCTACTCTGGCGCGAACCTTGGCGTCACTATTCCGTCAACGACAGACGCCGCTTAAACACGTCCGACAAGTGCCGCACGTTCTTGCCGAGGTCGTATTTGTCGGCGATGCGATCGCGGCACCGGCCGGCCATCTCACGCCGCAGCTCTGGCTTGTCCATCAGCCCGGCAATCGCAGCCGCGAGTTCTTCCGTGTCGGACGGCGTTACCAGCAGGCCATCAATGCCGTCGCGAATCAGCTCTGGAATGCCGGTGATGCGCGGAGCGACGCAGGGTACGCCCGAAGCCATCGCTTCCATCAGTACCACGGGTACGCCTTCCGCGAAGCTTGACAGCACGCCCAGGTCGCTGTTCTGGTACAGCTCGCGCAACTCGGCCTGGTTCTTCCAGCCCGCAAAGACGATCCGCGATGAGATTCCCAGCCGGCGCGCCTGCTCCTCCAGATGACCGCGCTCCGGTCCGTCCCCAACCAAGGTCAAGCGGACATCTCTCCCCTGCGCAACCAGGCGCGCGACCGCGTCCACCAGCAGGGGATATCCCTTTACCGCTGCGAGCCGTCCCACCGAAATCAGCTCGAAGGGCGACGGTCGCTCGCGAAACGGCGCCGGCTGCCACTTGCTGACCTCGATGCCCAGCGGCGTGACCTCCAGCTTGTCCCAGTCGGCGGGCGACGACCACAGCATGATCTGGCTGCGGCCGAAATAGCTGATGCCGCAGACAAACTTTGCCGCCCGCACTTTCTCCGCAATGCGAAATCCCTCCGGATCGACAAACTCGGCCGGCCCATGCAGCGTGAGCGATGTCCCGATGTCGAACACGCGCCCCAGAATCAGTGCCACCGTGGAGGAGAAATCGGAGTGGACGTGGGCGATGCCTGCCTGTTGCAAGCGATAGCCGGCGAGCACGGCTTCGGCGAAGTAAGCTGTAGCCAGCGCGCTGCCGCGGGGATGCCACCGGCCGAATCGCCACGCGGTAGCCAGTCCGGAAAGGTAGCGCTTCGGCCGGCTGAAGAACGTGACCACGTGCGCCTTCAGGAATTCAACGGGATTGCTGCCCAGGATGTACCACGTGGAGTTCCACTCTTCGCGCTCGGCGTCCGAAAGGTCCCAGCCGGTGAGATCCGGTCTGCGGACCGAAACCGTCTGGATCTGCCATCCCAGGGCGCGCAGTCCGCGTATTTCTCGCAATAGGTAGGTGTGCCCGAGCGTGGGGTACTCACTTAAGAGGTAGGCAAGTTTCATACGTGAGGGGATTGAGGCCGGACGGCTTACCCGAGTATGTCCAGGACTCTGTTGAAACCGGCCTTACTCCGGGCAATCCTCGGAAATAGTTGTGGTAAAGTACAGAGAATAGCCTTAATGCAGCGTCTTGTCGAATTGCGAATTGCGCTGCGTAGGGCCTCCCCTGTGGCGACATTCTGGAGCAACTTGTGAGTCCTGTTCAGAACACGCGGCCCAATCCTAGTCTGCGTGGGGCATTCCCCATCCTGGTCTTGTTCTTGTTTAGCGTCTTCACCGGCGTGCTCGAGTTGACCGGCCTGTTCCGCTCCATCCATCTACTACTGCTGCTCGGGGCCATAGGATTGACCATCATCTTTGCCACCGGCCGTTTCTCGCAAGTGGTGCTGACCCCGATCGGCAAGATCCTGACCGTGTTCACGGTGTGGTTCATTCTCTGCATTCCCGCGGCCATCTGGCGCGGCGGCAGCTTCGGCGTCTTCATGGATGTGTGGTCGAAGTCCTATTTGGCCTTCATCCTCACCGCGGGGCTCATCTTGACGCTGGGCCAGATGCGGAAAATCTTTCACACCATCGCTTATGCGGTGGGCTTCCTCGCCTGCATCACGCTGGCTTTGCACCAGTACGATATCACCGGACGTTTGGGACTGGCGGGCACCCGCTACGGTAACGCAAACGAACTTGGATTTACCCTGGTCCTGGGCGTCATATTTCTGAGTTTCCTGTATATGCAAGCCCGCGGATTCAGGAAGTGGCTGGCCGTTCTCCTCATGTTCCCGGTGCTGGTCGCGATGGCGAAGACCGGGTCCCGCGGCACCATGTTGGGCGCCGGTGTCCTCTTCGCTTATGTGTTCTTCCACTCATCCGCGGTCAACAAGGCGCGCGTGCTTCTGGCCATACCGATTGTGTTGCTGATCGTGGCCTTCACTGTCCCCTCGGGGCTTCGTGCACGTTACACCACGTTCTTCGCGCCCAAGACCGATGCCCGCCTGAGCGGAAACGCCGAAGAGGCGGCTGGATCGAGCGAGGCGCGTCTCGAACTGCTCAAGGACAGTATCACCACCACCATCCGGCATCCGCTGTTTGGCGTTGGCCCGGGCAACTTCATGGTGGAGCAGGAGCACCTCGCTCTCGCCCGCGGAGAGCAGTACGGACTTTGGCGCGTTACCCACAACAGCTACACCGAACTCTCCAGCGAAACCGGCATTCCGGGCCTCGTGATCTACCTGATGTTTCTGTACCAATGCTGGCGTGTGCTCAAGCTGGTTTTGCGCCGGAAGCACATCTCGAAGGAAGTGAAGCTCATGGCCCACGTCTTGCAGGCATCGCTGCTGGTGATGTTGACGGTGGCCGCCACCGACAGCGCCGCCTACGATACGAACCTGCCAATTCTGGCGGGCATGATTACCGCCCTGAGCTTTATTGCGCGCGACCGGGCGAAGATTGACACGACCCAGGGCAAGCGCGAAGAGCCTGCTCCTGAGTCCTACGTGCCCGAGTACGAGCCGGCCTTGACCAGTCCGCTCTACGACTGATATGTGCGGCATCGCGGGAACAGTCCGTACCGACGGCAGCGACGCGGAGACTCGAACCGTCCGCCGCATGACCGACTGCATTGCCCATCGCGGGCCTGACGCCGACGGCTTCTATTCCGACGCCGGCACCGCTCTCGGTCACCGCCGCCTGAGCATCGTGGACCTGGCCACCGGCTCGCAGCCCATGACCAACGAAGACGGCTCGCTGTGGATCACCTACAACGGCGAAATCTTTAATCACGCCGACCTTCGTCCCGCTCTGGAGCGCGCCGGGCATCGCTATCACAGCCGTTCCGACACCGAGACTGTCCTTCATTCCTACGAGCAGCACGGCGACCAGTGTGTTCGCCAGTTCCGCGGAATGTTCGCCTTCGCCATCTGGGACGGGAAACACCATTGCCTGTTCTGTGCTCGCGACCGCCTGGGCATCAAGCCCTTCTACTACTTCTGGAACGGCCGCTTGTTCGCCTTCGCCTCCGAGATCAAGGCCCTGCTTGAGCATCCCGAAATCTCTGCCCGGGCCAACGAACAACTTCTGCCCGAGCACCTGGCGTTTGGTTACAACAGCGGCGAAGAGACGATGTTTGCAGGCATCCGCAAGCTCATGCCGGGGCACACCCTGACCCTGCAATGCGGCCCTCAGCCCACGCTTGAGGTCAAGCAATTCTGGGATGCGCCCTGTCCGGAATCCTTCGAGCAACGCAGCGACGAGGAGTGGATCAAGGAATGCCGCACGCGGCTGGAAGACGCCGTGCAAACCCGCCTGATGAGCGACGTGCCGCTGGGAATGTTTCTCAGCGGCGGGGTCGATTCCAGCGCCATCGCCGCGCTCATCAAGCGCATGACCACGAGCGCGGTGAAGACCTTCGCCGTGGGTTACGCCGAGACCGAGTTCAGCGAACTCGCCTACGCCCGCCAGGTGGCCGAGCGCATCGGCACCGACCACCACGACGTCGTCATCTCCATGGACGATTTCTTCAACGCCCTGCCCCGGCTGGTCTGGCATGAGGACGAACCCATCAGTTGGCCGTCGAGCGTGTCGCTCTACTTTGTGGCGCGGCTGGCGGCGGAGCAGGTCAAGGTGGTCCTCACCGGCGAAGGCAGCGATGAGGAGTTCGCCGGCTATGCGCGCTACCGCTTCTTTCAGCTCAACCAGCGGTGGATGAGCGCCTATAGTGGCGTACCCAGCAGGGTTCGCGCCAAGGTCCGCAACGCTGGTCTCCACCAGCCCGGTGCTCGTCGGCCTCTCTGCGGCGCAAGCTGGGACACACCGTGCTGGGCCGCGAGACCGCCATCGAGTCGCTGTATCTTGACAACTTCTACTGTGCCTTCGGCGCCGACGAGCAACGGCAGCTTCTTGCCGAACGCTACAGCGAAAACCCCTACGCGTTTTTCCTGCGCTATTGGGAAGCGGTGAAGCGCTCGCCCACCCTCAGCCGCCTGCTGTATGCCGATCAGAAAACCTACCTGGTTGAGCTGCTGATGAAGCAGGACCAGATGAGCATGGCCTGCTCCATCGAGAGCCGCGTGCCTTTCCTGGACCACGTGTTTGTGGAATTTGCCGCTGGGGTGCCGCCGCACATGAAGCTGCGCGGCAAGGAAGGGAAGTACATCCTGAAGAAGGCGGTCGGCGACCTGCTTCCGCAGGACATCATTTACCGCAAGAAGCAGGGCTTCCCCACGCCCCTGCGCGACTGGCTCCTGGACGAGCGCGCCAAAGTCCTGGTCAGCTATCTGCGCGATCCCAAGGGCATTCTCGCCGAATACGTGAATAGGCAATTTCTCGAAGACCTGCTCCAGAAGCACTCCAGCGGCCAGTGCGATGCCACCGACCGCATCTGGCGTCTGCTGAACCTCCAGCTCTGGGGAGACATGTACCTGACCGGTCGGCGCGATGAATTCTGGGAGGGCCTCATGCCTTCATCCACCCGCGCCGCGCAACCCGCATGAAGCTCCTGTGGGTCAAGTCTGACTTTCTTCATCCCACCACGCGCGGTGGCCAGATCAGGACGCTGGAAATCGTCAAGCGCCTGCACGCCCGCCACGAGGTCCACTACATCGCGTACGAAGATTCCCACAATCCCGAGGGACTCGATCGGGCGCATGAATATTGCACCAGGGCCTACTCCGTTCCGCACGAAGTTCCGCCGCACGCTTCTCTCAAGTTTGTAGGCCAGTTGGCGGGCAACGTGTTCTCCTCCATGCCACTGGCGATCGGCCGCTACTGCACTCCGGCCATGCGGCAGCGTATCGCCACGGTTCGCCGCGCGGTCGAGTTTGACAGCGTGGTTTGCGACTTTCTGGCCATGGCGCCGAATTTCGAGAGCATGGACCACGTGGTCCTGTTCCAGCACAACGTGGAGACCGTGATCTGGCGCCGCCACGCCTCTACCGCGCCCGATCCCGCTCGCAAACTGTACTTCGGAATGCAGGCGCGCCGCATGTTCAACTGGGAGCGCCGCATGTGCCGCGCGGCGGACCGCGTAATCGCAGTTTCCCCGCAGGACGCTGCCGCCATGCGAGAGCTGTTCGGAGTGGAGAAAGTGTCCACCATTCCCACCGGCGTGGATGTGGAATTTTTCCGTCGCCCGTCCCAGGTTTCCCCCCGCGCCGATATCGTCTTTCTCGGCTCCATGGACTGGATGCCCAACATCGACGGCGTGCAATTTTTCGTTCGGGATATCTTTCCGTTAATTCGCAAACGGCTGCCCGCATGCACGCTGGCGGTGGTGGGCCGGGCGCCTTCGGCGGCCATCCAGGCCCTGGCGGAACACGATCCAGCCATCCAGGTCACGGGTACGGTGGCGGACGTGCGCCCGTGGCTGTGGGGTGCGAAAGTGTCGGTCGTGCCGCTGCGGATTGGAGGCGGGACCAGGCTAAAGATTTACGAATCCATGGCGGCCGGGACAGCGACGGTCTCTACCAGCGTTGGCGCGGAAGGCCTGGAAGTTCGCCATCCGTCCAACATCCGTCTTGCCGATACGCCTTCCGGCTTCGCCGAACAGTGCATTGAACTCCTGGAAAATGCGCCGGAGCGGGAGCGCCTGGCGGCCGAAGCCCTCAGCATGGTCAGCAGTAAGTTTTCCCAGGACGTGGTCGTTGCCGAGTTCGAGCGGCTGTTGCGGATGTAGAACCGGTAAGCGTGGTACAGGTTTTATACTTGCGGTAATGTAGCCGCGCAGCGGCGATATTTGTTTTAGCCGCGGGCGTAAGCCCGCGGTAGCTTTGTATCAGGGCACGACTTTTAGTCTTGCCGAACAGGATTCACGAAAAGGTGAGGGGCTTTAGCCCCGGCACCCGTAGGGGCTAAAGCCCCGAATGGTTACGAGGTGCCGGGTGCTAGGTGCCCCGGGTCTCGTGGTTTTCGAGACCCGGGAGAGTTCGCGGACAGGGTAGAAGAAACGCTTTCCTCGGGCTGGGACGGAGAGCGCACTGTCCACGTGATCGGGGAATGAAGTCCCCGGGTCTCGGACTGCGCGAGACCCAGGCCACCCGCCCCCGGAGGGCGACAGCCTTGAACATCACGGTCCGGCACAGTTAAATTAGGTGCGAGAGTTGGAGCTGTACATGAAAAGGCCCGTCCCGTTGGAATCGGCCTCTGCATTCATCGACCAGAAGATCAAGGAACTTGGCGACTGGCGCGGGAAGACACTCGCGAAAGTGCGCGAAATCATCCACGCCGCAGACCCCGAGATTGTCGAGGAGCGGAAGTGGGTGAGGGCGACATCGCCGGGGACTCCCGTCTTTTCCCACGGCGGCATCGTCTGCACCGGAGAGACCTACAAGAACGTCGTCAAGCTGACATTTGCCAAGGGCGCTGCGTTGCCGGACCCTTCCGGCCTATTCAACTCCAGCCTCGAAGGGAATGTCAGGCGCGCCATCGACATCCACGAAGGCGACAAGGTCGATGCGGCGGCCTTGAAGGACCTCATCCGCGCTGCCGTGGCGCTCAATCTCAACCTCCCCAACGAGTCCAAGGGCGGGACTCGCCGGGGACCCCGGGCGGGCAAGAGCAAGCCGAAGCCCCGGTGAACATCCCACCCTAGATTTCGCAAAGAACGCCGGGTGCCCCACCCTTTCGCGTCCTTGGCGAAAGGGTGGGAGAACAACCCTCACGCTACTGCCCGGCTGGTGCGGACTTGCAAGCGGACGCCTTCGTGCCGCTGCAGATAGGCCACGATTTCGAACAAGTTGCTGGCGGTGGGATTGCCCTTGGGGCCAAACATCTGGTGCAGGCTCTTCACATGTAACCGGGTGTCCTTGGCCAGCTTAGGAAAGCCGACCGTGGCGTTGATGTAGTCGCGCAAAAGCTCTTTGCCCAGCGCCACCTCTCCCGCCAGGAGACTTTCGACCGCATCGCGGAGCAGCCCCTTGCGAAACCCGGCATCACGTTTCACGCGCGCTTGTACGGTATCCCGAAAATCTCTGGTCAGGGACATCTCTCATTCCTCCTCAAGTGGCTGGTGCTTCTTCCTGCGCTTGTAGTCTTCCCATCGCGCCAATGCGAGGGTAATGTCATTCTGCTGGCGCTGCTTCGTTCCTCCACCGAGCAGAATCACCAGGCTTGCGCCGTCTTTGCCGAAGTACATTCGGTACCCCGGTCCAAAATCGATCCGGCACTCGTAACCCCCGGAGCCAACACCTTTCACGTTCGAGAAATTTCCCAGTCCCACGCGATAGAGGGCGGTCGTCACCTTACGCGCGGCCTCGGCGTTTAGCCCGTCGAACCATTCACGGAACGGGCTACGACCGCTGCGGTCCCGGTATTCCCGAACCTCAATCATATTCGTTATAGTAATACATATACTACCATTGCTGGCGGAGCCGGGTGCCCCACACATTCGCGCTTTTTCGAATGTGTGGGAGATTCGCATTTCTCTTACTCGCCGCCGGATGCGACAATAGGACGATCCGTCCAACGGCGGCTTGTATCATGTAAATTTGGCTGCCCGGCACTCCAGGGCTGAAGGCCAAACGATGTAGAGGCGCGGGCACGGCTGAAGCCGTCCCCTGATACACGACGTTTTTTGTGGCCTCCACGTTCGATCTGTGGACTTTGCTGCGATGCCAGCGCCGGAGGCGCGGCTCAGTCTAGCCCAGCACGGAGCCGCAGGCGGAGTGCTGGGTAGCTGGGAGAATGACCCGAGCCCCGGTAGGGGCGGTACAGGTTTTATAAGGGGAGCTGCTTTAGGCACACCACATCGGCTTCGGTATTTTGTCATCACTAGCGGGCTTCAATCGGCGAAGGGTCTGGTTTTGGAGTGCCGTCCCTGAAGGGACTCGAATGTTTTTTTCTGCTTTTCCCAGCACTCCGCCTGCGGCTCCGTGCTGGGCTAGACTGAGTCGCCCCTGCGGGGCTGGCATTGCCGGTGTCCCACATATGCGCGCTCTTTGCGAATGTGTGGGAGTTTGGGCTGTTACCGACGGACATTGAGGAATGTAAGAGCGACGAGACTAACCGTATCCCACCCAACCAAAAGAAGGTTGGGTGCGGCACCCGGTTTGAACCGGGCGGATCAGAGTTGACGTGAAGTGAGCCGCGTAGCGGCGATATTTGTTTTAGCCGCGGGCGTAAGCCCGCGGGAGCGGTGGCAAATCGATCCGAGCCCCGGCAGGGGCGGCACAGCTTCGATTGCGATCTAGACTTTAGGTACTGACTCATAGAAACGGAACTCATACGAATGAAAAAATTACAGAAGGTTGTCATCGTTGGTGGTTGCGGGCACGTCGGACTTCCGCTGGGAATCGTACTGGCCGCCAAGGCCGGCTTACAGGTTGACCTGCTCGACATCGATCCCAAAAAGATCGACCTGGTCAATTCCGGCGCTATGCCATTCATGGAACGCGGAGCCGACGAACTGCTCCGCCAGGTGGCGGGGAAATCTCTCAAGGCCACGCTCGATCCCACCTGCATCAATGACGCGGATGCGGTCATCACCGTCGTCGGCACGCCCGTCGATCGCCACCTCAACCCGACCGTGGGCGACGTTTATCGCAGCATCGACGCGCTGCTCGGCCACATGCGCGACGGCACGCTGCTGGTGCTGCGCAGCACGGTCTATCCCGGGGTCACCAAGCTGGTCCACGAGCGGCTGCGTCGCCTGAACCGCAAGGTCCTGCTGGCGTTCTGCCCGGAGCGCATCGCCGAAGGCAACGCCGTCGAAGAACTGGTCAAGCTGCCGCAAATCGTCTCCGGATTCGAGCCCGAAGCCGTCGCCGCGGCCAAGCAGTTGTTCGGTTTGATCGCGCCGGAGCTGATCGAGTTGAACCCCCAGGAAGCGGAGTTGGCCAAGCTCTTCACCAATGCCTGGCGCTACGCCAACTTCGCTGTCTCCAACCAGTTCTACATGCTGGCGGAGAGCTGTGGTCTGGATTTCTATCGCATTCACGACGCTGTCACCCGCGACTATCCCCGCATGAGAAGCTTCGCCAAGGCAGGATTCGCGGCGGGCCCGTGTTTATTGAAAGACACACTGCAATTGGCGGCGTTCTCCCAGAACAACTTCTTCCTGGGACACTCCGCCATGCTCATCAACGAAGGGCTGCCCATGTTCCTGGTGGAGCGTCTTCGCAGCCATGACTTGGCAAATAAGCGGGTAGCGATCCTGGGAATGGCGTTCAAGGCTGAGTCCGACGACAAGCGCGATAGTCTCTCCTTCAAGCTGAAGAAGCTGTTGGAAGTGGAGGCGCTCGAAGTGTTCTGCACCGATCCCTATGTTCCCGATCCGTCGTTCGTCCCGTTGGAGACGGCCATCCGGAACGCCGACATTCTCATCGTGGGTGCACCCCACAAGGTCTATGCCGATATCGAAATCCCGAGCGAAAAGATTGTGGTCGATCCCTGGAATTTTTTTCCGGCGCGGCAACTCGCTCCGGTAACTGCGTAGCGACAAAGAAAGCATAGGAAAATGAAAATACTCGTGACCGGTTCGGCCGGTTTTATTAACGGTTATCTTATTGAGGAACTCCTCGACGCCGGCTACGATGTCATTGGCCTGGACAACTTCAGCAAGTACGGTCGGGTGGAGAAGAGCTACGACTCGCATCCCCACTACCATTTCGTTGAAGGCAATGCCAAAGACAGAGCGCTGCTGGACGAGCTACTTGAAGGTTGTGACCACTTCGTCGCCTCAGCGGCGATGATCGGTGGTATCAGCTACTTCCATGAGTTCGCCTACGATTTACTGGCGGAGAACGAGCGCATTACCGCTACTGCTTTCGATGCCGCCATCCGCGCCCATAAGCATGGCAGCCTGAAGAAGATTACTGTAGTCTCGTCCAGCATGGTGTTCGAGAACACCAAGGAGTATCCCACTCCGGAAGGCGCGCAGCGAACTTCGCCGCCGCCCAGTTCAACCTATGGCTTCCAGAAGTTGGCGACAGAGTACTTTGCCCAAGGCGCATGTGAACAATATAAGCTTCCCTATACCATAGCCCGTCCCTTTAATTGCGTAGGGGTTGGGGAGAAGCGTGCCTTAATGGACCATGACATCATGAGCGGCAATGTAAAGCTAGCCATGTCTCATGTTGTCCCCGATCTTGCGCAAAAGATACTGAAGGGACAGGACCCTTTACATATTCTCGGCACTGGGCAGCAAGTCCGTCACTATACCTATGGTGGCGACTTGGCTAAAGGTATTCGTATTTGTATCGAACATCCTAAGGCGGTAAACGACGACTTCAATCTTTCTACCCCGGCCCGTACCACAGCATTGGAGTTGGCAGAGCTAATCTGGCGGAAGATCCATGGCGACAAAAAGCCATTCCGCTATGTCTCTGACCCGCCCTTCCCCTATGACGTACAGGAGCGTTCCCCGGACGTCAGCAAGGCAAAGAGAATACTGGGATTCGAGGCTACGACGACTCTGGATGAGATCCTTGACGAAGTTATCCCATGGATTGGGGAACAGATTTCCCTCGGACAGATGTGAATATTGGTAACTGGATGACATCTTCCCCGCCCCTTACCATCGTTATCCCCGTCTTTAACGAAGGCGCCAACTTCACCGCGCTGTGGTCGGAGATCGCGTCGGCTATCCATACTCCCTTCACCGCTCTCATTGTCTACGACTTCGATGAAGACGATACCTTACCGGTAGTGTCGGATATCGTCGCTAAGGGTGAACATAGAATTACGCTGCGTAGAAATGCCTATGGCAGAGGCGTTACCGGCGCTATCAAGACAGGCCTGGAAGCCGTAGAGACAGGGCCGGTGTTGGTGACAATGGCTGATCTCTCCGATGACCTGACTCAGGTAGATGAGATGTATGGCTTATACCAACAGGGATTCGACCTGGTCTGTGGGAGTCGCTATATGCCAGGGGGACATCTAGTCGGTGGAGCCTTCTTTAAGCAGGCCATGTCCCGCATCAGTGGATTAACGTTACATTACTTCCGCGGAATACCTACCCATGACGCTACCAATAGCTTCAAGCTCTACGATGCCGCCATGGTGCGCGACGTCTCCGTCGAGAGTGTCGCCGGCTTTGAGTTGGGGTTGGAGTTGACGGTGAAGGCCTACCTCCATGGCTACCGCATTGCTGAGATTCCCAGTACCTGGCGCGACCGCGCCGCTGGCACTTCCAAGTTTCGTCTATTCAAATGGCTACCCCATTACCTGAAGTGGTATTTCTACGCCTTTCAGCCACGGCGTAGTCCTCGCCGTACCGCTCGCGCTGACAGTACTCCCCAACCGGAGCGCACGGCACACTCGCTGCCGGAGTAGCCTTTCTCCATTGCTGAACGAATAGAAGTAGGACAGGGAATGCCATGCCATTGGCATCAGGATCGGCTACAGTATGGCATTGCTAACAGCATGATAGGAAACTGGTTGCGGGCCCTGCGCTTCCCGATTCGTGGACTTAGGTGGTGGAGCCTCAAACCACCATTTTGCCAGCTTGGACATTGCGAGAAATACCCCTAGAACGCGCGGAAATGGCCCTAGGTTGATTTCAGATGAGGTGGGTAATGGTTTAAGTCGTCCGAAACTGTTCTAGGGCCTACAGCGCGATCCCAGCGCATTTTCCCGAAATGAAACTACAGCCGCCCAGGACGCGCCTCCGGCTTCGGTCGCCCCGTCAAGTTTCACCCCCTGCCCTATAATCCGTAGTTCACGCGCGAGCCCTAGCGATAGCGATGCGAAGCCCTAAGGAAATCTCATTCCGCTTACGGCAAGAGGTAGCCAACGTTGTTCTGTTGTCGTCCTCGCCTCGAGGAGATCTTAAGGCTACGCTCCCCTGACGGGGCTCCCCTTACCCCATGCCATTGCCCATGCCGTGCGCGGTACAGCCTACGCCGATGCCTTGCTGCAACTGGCTGACAGAATCGTCACCGGCAACATTCCCATTTTCGGTAAAGAGGTTAACTACGGTACGGCGATAGCTTGGCAAAGGGATCCCCTACGCGGCATCGATCCTCCGAGGAAGTATCTCCGCTTCGTCCCCTACCTCGACCCCAACGCTGTCGGCGATCACAAGTGGATCTGGGAGCTGAACCGTCACCAGCATCTCGTGCTGTTGTCCCAGGCCTTCGTCGTTACCAATAACAATGTCTATGCTGACGAGGTCTTTCGTCAGCTACAGCATTGGTGGGACGACAATCCATTCCAGCGGGGAATCAACTGGACCAGCGCCCTTGAAGTTGGCTTCCGGGCATTGTCGTGGACATGGATATGGCATCTTCTTGGCGACAGGATGCCGGCGGAGTTTCGCCGTCAATTCCTGGCTGAACTGTACCGGCACGGGCTGCACCTCCAGTACAACTTGTCAAGTTACTTTTCGCCCAACACCCATTTGCTGGGAGAGGCGGTGGCGCTGCACGCTCTGGGGCGATTGTTCCCCGAATTTCCCCGCGCAGCGCAGTGGCGACAACTCGGTCGCGATATCGTACGCGCCCAGATGCGCGCCCAGGTAAGAGCGGACGGCAGCCACTTCGAGCAGTCCACGTATTACCACGTGTACGCGCTGGACATGTTTCTGCTTGCACGCTGTGCTGGAAGAAATCACGAACGAGTATCGCGACGGACTGGCGCGGATGACGGACTTTCTGGCGGCGGTCGTTAACACGAACGGCGACCTGCCTTTTCTGGGCGACGACGATGGTGGCCGTTTGTTTCATCCGTTCGGCGAGCGCGCGCGGTTTGCCCGCGGCACGCTGGCGACCGCATCGCTGCTGCTCGGAGCAGACGGCGTTTTCTCCTGACAAACTTGACACAGAGGAAGTTGCCCTCTGGTGGCTCGGTCCCGAGAAATGCCGTCTGCCCACCCTGTCGCCAACAACGGGCGACAAGGGTGGGGCACCCGGTGCTCCAACCTTATCGAGCGAAAGTGGCGCACTCTTGTCGCCGGTGGTTGGTGACAGGGTGGGGTCACGAGTCTTCGCCGATTCCGGTCTCGTCGTGTTCCGGCGCGGCGATGTTTTCGCGGTGTTCGACGCGGGCCCGTTCGGGCCGTGGAGCGCCGGTCACAGTCACGCCGACGCGCTGTCGCTGGTGGTGTCGCGCGGCAGCGACGAAGTGCTGATCGATCCCGGCACCTACACCTACATGGATGCGGAGTGGCGCGACGCTTTTCGCGGCACGGCGGCGCACAACACGGTGCGAATCGACGGCCAGGACCAGGCCGTTTCGGCAGGACCCTTTCGCTGGACGGACAAGCCGGAAGTGCAATTGCTCGATTTCTCCACCACGCCCGACGAAGACCGTGCCGTGGCCGTCTGCCGCTATCGTGGCTTCACCCACAAGCGGACGGTCACGTTCCGCAACGGCAGCGAGTTCGACATCCTCGACGAGTTGGAAGGCCCGCCGGGCGAGCATCTCATCGAACAGTTCTGGCATGTTGGTGCAGACGTGCAGCCGACGGCTCCCACAGTGTGGCAGATCGGCCGAGTGGCGGAGTTGGTGGTGGAAGGCGGCGAGTGCGAGCCGGATGGCGCTCGCGCGTCTTCGGATCGAAGGAAGCGGCGCCGGTGGTGGTGGTGCGGCGGAGGATCGCGTTGCCGGCGATGATGCGGGCAAGAGTGCGGTTAAATTAGCTAGAGCGATCGCGCGGGAAATAAGCTGTCATCCTGAGCGAGGACTTCAGTCCGAGTCGAACGACCGCTAGTTGGGGAAGGATAGTTGACGTGGGTAGGGGTTCTTCGACTGCGCGCGCTCGCAAAGCGAGCGCGCTCCGCTCAGAATGACAGATCGAAGAGGAACACGGCCAACAACATTTGGGTCGAACCTCTGCCGCCCCTGCCGGGGCTCATCTCTGTTTTCACAGCTTACCCAGCACTCCGCCTGCGGCATAGCCTGCCCTGAGCGCAGCCGAAGGGTGCTGGGCTAAACTGAGTCGCGCCGGCGCTGGCTTTCCGGCAAGTCAACGCATTACTGGTCTCATCCTTAGCAACGAGGTCGTTCGGCGTTTCGCCTACGGTCACTGTGGACTCTCACCCAGACGCTTGAGCGCGTCCTTCGCGTACTGATCTCCGAGTTGAGCGGCGTTTCGATACAAAGTGACAGCCTGCTGGTAGTCCTTATTCACGCCTTGTCCCTGTTCGTACATATAGGCTAGGTGGGCGATCCCGTTCGCATAGCCGGCGTCCGTGGCCTTGCGATACCAGCTGACGGCTTGCGTGTAATCCTGCTGCACTCCATACCCGTACTGGTACATGTGGCCCAGATTGGTCATCCCGTCCGCACTACCGGCCGCGGCGGCTTTGCGATACCAGCTGACGGCTTGCGTGTAATCCTGCTGCACTCCATACCCGAACTGATACATGGCGCCGAGGTTGAACATTCCCGCGGCGCTACCGGCCGCGGCGGCTTTGCGATACCACCCCACGGCCTGCGGGTAGTCCTTAGACACCCCTCTTCCGAAAAGGTAGTCGTTGCCCTTTTCGTTCATTCGGTCGGCACTCAATTGTTCCGTTGCCGGTTGCTTCGCAGTGGCGGCATTACTCGCAGCAGCCTTGTCCTCAGCCGCTCTATCTGCGATCGCTTTACGCGCAGCGGCCTTGTCGGTGGCCAGCTTATCTGAAGCCGTATTGTCCGCGGGCGTATTGTTCGCAGCCGCGCCGCCAGAGGAGGTTTCGGCCGCGGGCGGAGGGCTGGAGGGTTGGATTTGAACCTCCGATGTCTGCGACTCTCCTTGCGGCTGCCTGGGGCGGGTCGCCCAGTACACAATCAAAGCGACGACGAGAATCCCGCCAACCGCGAGAGCGATCTTCTTGAGAGCTGGAGGAGCGATCGGAAGATCGGATGGCGCTGGGGCGCTCCTGCGTTCTCGTTCAAGCCGTTCGCGTTCCCTTTGCTCCAAACGAGCCCTCTCGGCCGCCGCCAGCCGTTCGCGTTCTTGTTGTTCGAGCCGTTCTTTCTCCGCCGCGGCTCGCCTACGCTCTTCTTCCAGCCGTGCCTGCTCGGCGGCCTGCTTGCGTTCGCTTTCCAGGCGGTCCTGTTCGGCCGCGCGCCTACGTTCTTCCTCAAAGGCGCGCTTGCGTTCTTCCTCCACTCGCGCTTGTTCCGCGGCCTGCCTGCTTTCCTCTTCCAGTCGCGCCTGCTCGGCAGCCGCTGAGACTGCGGCCACCCGTCGCGCTTCTTCACGCGCCTGTTCGGCTGCGCTCGTCCGCCCCGCATCAGAGACGACGGGTTGGTCCGCCACTCGCGCAGCGGGAGCTGCCGCCGCGGTGACTGCAGTTTGCTGCTCCACGCCCAGGGTCTTGAGCATGACCTTGATGCCGCGCGCGTAGTCGGTCCTGAAATCCACGTATTGAAAAGGGCGTAGTTGGAAGGGGACCTTGCAATCCTGATAGAGCACCGGGATGACGGTCTTATGTTCCTCAAGCGCGAAGTTGACTTCGTCCTCGACATGCGTGGAGTTCGACGGAAGATGGAGACAAGATCACCAGAACGCGGGGAGAGTTGTTTAATGCGTCCTGGACGGCGCGTGCCCACCGCTGACCCGGCTCGATATCCAACTGGTCCAGCCACACGTGCGCTCCGGCCGCCTTCAAGTCCTCGGCGAGCCGAAGCGTGAATTCGGAATCGTCGCGGCTATAGCTGAAGAACGCAGTTGGCGCGTCTGCTGGCAAGGACGGTCTCCGGGCGCAGGAAGCTTGTGGAACACATGTTAGCCGATTCTGCGCGGAAATGAAGCCTTATAAATGCAGGCTTAGCAACAGCTCCGGCTGACTGTGAACCCTGCCGCCCCTGCCGGGGCTCATCTCTGTTTTCACAGCTTACCCAGCACCCCGCCTGCGGCATAGCCTGCCCTGAGCGCAGCCGAAGGGTGCTGGGCTAAACTGAGTCGCGCCTATGGCGCTCGACTTGCGGCGGTTTAAGGGTTCTTCTCTCCCGCCCGGCCTAATGGACAGCCTCATGGATGCCGATGACGGAAACGCAGAGCAACACGCGTGGAAGCGAGGTGCGAAATGGGGCAGTATCTGCTGACGATAGTCGCCATGGTCGTGTCTGGTGCGGGCATTGTGGGAATTATGCTGTGGCTGTGGCGGGAGGACCAAAAGAAGACTGCAAGGCTGCGAACCTGAAACGGGACCTCCAAGGCAGCCTTGCAGCGCAGTGCTGGGGCGCCGCTCGCCTCTACCTGCTCTGCACTACAATCCTTCGCTCCTGGTCGGTGACGCGCGCGATGCTGATTTCCACGTCGCGCTCCTGCACGAAGCGGGGGAATTTTTCGCCCCACTCCAGCAGCACCAGGTTGCCATCTTCAGCGAAAAGTTCGTCCAGGCCGAGGGTGTCGAGCTCGCGCGCGGTTTCTATGCGATAGAGATCGACGTGGAACAGGTTGACCTCGGGGCCGCGGAATTCGTGGATGAGGGTAAAGGTGGGGCTGGTGACGTCGTCCTGCGAGGCGGCCCCGAGACCTTCCGCGATGCCCTTCACCAGCGTGGTCTTGCCCGCGCCGAGGTCGCCGCGCAGGATGACCATGCGCGCGCTCTTCAGCGTGGGCGCCAGCTTGCGGCCCAGCGCCACGGTCTCGTCGGCGGAGTGCGTGATGTACTCATCGGTGGCCATCGGCGGTCAGACCTGCGAATGGGTGGTGATGGTCTCCAGGCCGTGGCCGTGCGGCCCGGTTTCGCGCTTGTGCAGCAGGAAGGCGAACATCATCCCGAAGAAGCCGAGCACCGAGAAGATCTGCATGCCCAGGTCGTAGCCGCGAGGATTGCTGGCGCTGGCGTGCGAAAAGTCGTTGGCCCAGCCGATCAGCAGGTTGAAGCCGAAGAGGCCGATGTTCTGGATCATGGTCATCACACCGTAGGCCGTGCCCAGCTTGGACTGGTCCACGATGTAGGCCACCGACGGCCACATGATGGCCGGGATCAGCGAGAAGGCAATCCCCATCATCGCCATGGGGACGTATAGGTTGACGTGCGTGTAGGCCATCATCAGGTACACCGGGATGAGCAGGAGCGAGCCGAACATCATGAACAAGGCGCGCCTGCCGATGCGGTCCACCATCAGGCCGAAGAGAGGCGTCGCGATCATGGCGAAGAGCGTCAACATGCTGGAGAGGAAGCCGCCAAACTCGCGGGTGGTACCGTGCGCGTCCATGAAGAACTTGACGGCAAAGGTCTGGAAGGGAAAGATGCCGGAATAAAACACGATGCACAGCGCCACGATGTACCAGTAGGAGACGCCGAACTTGGAACAGGTCTTTGAAGACGACCTTGTCGGTCGAACCCGCCTGGCCCATGGCGAAGTGCTTTTCGGCGTAAACGTCCATGATCCAGTAGATGACCGCTCCGACGACGCACAGCGAGCACATGCCCACGCCGATGAGAAACGGGTAGCGCCAGTTAACGTAGGCCGACTTGGCCCAGCTGGGGGAATTCAACGCCGCAAAGGAACCGATGCGGCAAACCGTAAGGTTCACACCGAAGGCGAAGCTGAGCTCCTTGCCCTTGAACCAGGCGGCCAGCGCGGTGGTGATGGCGACGATGAGCGACTCCGCGCCCATGCCGAAGACCAGGCGGCCGGTAGCCATGATCCATAAGTTGCTCGTGAGCACGGTGATGATGGAGCCCAGGAAGCAGAGCACGCCGAACATGAGCGTGGAGCGCGCGCAGTCCGATGCGGTCAATGATGACTCCGCCAATAACGACCGTGAAGATGTTGGGGAAGCTGTAAGCCGCCTGGAGCAGGCCGATGTTGGCGTCGGTGAAGTGAAGCTGCTTGACCAGCAGGTCGGCGACTGGGCTGAGCGCGTCGTAGAAGTAGTAATTGCCGAACATGGCCAGGCTGACGAAAATCAGCACCAGCCAGCGGTACATCTTGCTGGGCTGCGGACGGTCAGCGACCGGCAATAGGGTGGCGGACATCAGGACCTCGAAGAAGTGATTGACCAAGATATCAGAAGAAGCTGCCAGCCATCAGCCACCAGCATTCAGCTGAAACATAAGGAACATAACAGGGATCAGGGACTAGGGACCAGGGATTAGGTTTCAGGGGCGATAGGGGCGGCAGCGATAGCGCCCTTAAGATTCTTGCTTATGAACAAGGATCCAGAGTCGGTATTCCTTCTTGTCTCGCAGCGGCAAGAAGCTCCTTATCGGCACAAACGAAAACCGGGACATCCGTTCCGGACGAATTTCTTAATACCAGGTAACCGGCCAATTGAACTGCATCGAATGCCCGCAGGGCGTGGCGGTCCACAAGCACCGAGGCGATGTCCAGTACGACATCGGTTACCCTTTGCGTAACAAATCTGCCTTCGACATGACGCTGGAAAGCCACCAGCAACTGAGCAGCCACAGGCGATGGAATCTCTCCACTCCTTTCCCTCCTTCGTACGGCCGATCGCAGCTCCACTTGAGCCAATGCGAGGATCGCAAGCTGGTTTTGAGCGGAACGATCTCCCAGAGCCAGCAAGCGCTCGGTCCCAAGCTCACGAACATAGAGCTTGACCAGCGCGCTTGTCTCCAAATAGTAGAGAGCCAACGATCAGCGCCTCTCACGCAGAATAGTCGTGGATAGCGGCTCGCCTCGAATTTCAACCGGGCAAAAATCCACATCGGAATCCCCGCTCTGCCCCAGAGCAGCCTTGACTTCGGGCATTAGCCGGTTCAGCCGTATGGTTGTTACCGGGAATTGAGGGGCCTTGGGATTGGGCACCTTGCCAACCAAGACCAATCTCCTTTCGATGACACGACGAAGCGCTTCGTGTTGCTCGATCGTAGTGCGCAAGGACGGAAGATGCTCATCGGTCGGTAGAATCTCGTCACGGAATTTCTTCAATGGAACAAAGTTCCAACCCGGTCTGGATTCGGCGCGATCCAGCGCTCGCAGTAGCTCGGCGTCGGGCTCGAAAAAGTTCGAACCAGCAATCCGCCCAGCAACTCCGTCTGATCTGACACCGCGTGCCACCTCAGTTTCTTGGGAAGGTTTCGGTCCAGGTTGCTCGGGTGCCGAAGGTGCCGCTGCAAAACGAATTTCAATCAGTCCAGCTTCAGGGGACCAGTTGTCCGCTGCCGCATTACTGCGCACATGCTTTTTCTTGCCTTTCGCGTGCAGCAGAGATACCCCAATCTCATGGTTGGGAGGGAGAGAATAATTAAGGTCACGTAGAAGATGTCTTAGGGAGTCTTCAAGCTGGCTGGCAAGTTGCGATTCTACTTCTTTGATGTTCATTCTCGTGCCTCTATATAGGGTTCTAAAATAGGCCCGATGTTACTCGAGCGATATTTAATATAAGCCACGAGATCTCTCTTGTCAAGCGAAATTAAAGCCCTCATCACGGAAACCGGCGGTTCAGAACAGCAAGTCCCTCGACTCGGAGGGGAGTCCTCGCTCGGGATGACAAGAATGAGGCTAGCGTGGCGCTGCTGCAGCCGCAACCCTTCAAGGCGGGTTAATACTCCCTGGCCCCTAACCCCTGACTCTCACTCGAACCTGATCTTCTCCCCGCTCACCACTGAATGCTTGTGAAACCTGGCTTCGTTCTTGAGCGGGTAGTCGAGGCGATAGTGAGCGCCGCGGCTCTCTTCGCGGGCCAGCGCCGAGCGCGCAATCAGCAGTCCGGCTTGCAGGATGTTGGCTGCCTCGCAGGTGCGGCGATCGCCACCGGCCGGCGGCTTGCAGAGCGCTCAGGTCGGCGACGACCTGCCGCAGGTTCTTGCCTTCGCGCACTACGCCGACGTTTTGCCACATCAGCGATTGCACCTTCCGGATGAAAATCTCCGTCTCCGCCGGCTGACCGTTGCTGCCCGCGGAGGTGCCTTGCGCCGCCGCCGGGCGCTTGTGGTGGCTCGACTGGAAGTGCTCGCGCATGTTCTGGGCCGCGCGCGCTCCGTACACCAGCCCTTCCAGCAGCGAGTTGCTGGCCAGCCGATTGGCGCCGTGCACGCCGGTGCAGGCAACTTCTCCCGCAGCGAAAAGTCCGGGGAGGGAGGTCTGGCCGCACAGGTCGGTGCGAACTCCGCCCATGGCGTAGTGCGCCGCCGGACGCACCGGCACCAGCTCGGAGGCGATGTCAATGTTGTACTGCATGCAAGTGGCGTAAATGGTGGGGAAGCGCTCGCGCACGCGCTTGGCCGGCAGGTGCGTAAGGTCGAGATAGACGGCGGCATCGGGCCGGTTGACGCGTTCCAGTTCATGCGCGATGGCGCGCGCCACCACGTCGCGCGGCGCGAGTTCGCCGGCATCGTGGTAATGAGGCATGAAGCGCCTCAGCTCGAAGTTGCGCAGGTAGCCGCCCTCGCCGCGCAGCGCTTCTGACAGAAGGAATCGCGGCGCGTTCTTCAGGAACAGCGCCGTGGGATGGAACTGCACGAACTCCATGTCGCTGATTTCCGCGCCCGCGCGATGGGCCATGGCCACTCCATCGCCGGTGGCGACCGCGGGATTGGTGGTGTCGCTGTAAACCTGGCCGAGTCCGCCGGTGGCGAGCAGCACCGCGCTGGCATGGACCTCGTGCGATTGTCCCGACTGGTCAAGCACTCGCACGCCCACCACGCGGCCGTCATGCAGCAGCAGGTCGGTGGTGAACTCGAATTCGTGGAAGGCGATGGGTTTCATGGGCGGCGGCTTTCAAGTACAGCGCGCGACCGATCTCGCGGCCGGTGGAATCTCCGTGAGCGTGCAGCACGCGGTTGCGGCTATGCGCTCCCTCGCGGGTGAAGGCGATCTTGGTACCGGCGCGATCGAACTCCGTGCCCCACTCGATCAGCTCTTCAATGCGCGGCGGGCCTTCCTCGACCAAGATGCGCGCGGCCTCTTCGTTGCACAGTCCGTCACCGGCGTTGAGCGTGTCTTCCAGGTGCAGACGAACTTCGTCGTCGTCGCTGAGGGCGGCGGCGATGCCGCCCTTGCGCATACTGGGTGTTGGATTCCGTGACTTCGCGCTTGGCCAGGCAGAGCACGCGGCCCGCGGAGGCAAGCTCCACCGAAGCGCGCAAGCCGGCAATGCCCGCGCCCACCACGATGAAATCGGTCTCGGACGGAAGGGCCTTCACGGCTTCATGGTAGCACTTGGGGAGAGCGCTGAAGACAGGTATTGCGGGCAAGAAATCCGCAAAATGGCACTGTGACGTACATTCATCAGAACCCGGTACGCGCGGGTTTGGTCGACAATGCGCAGCGGTATTCCTCATTCTTCGCTGAATCTGACATATATGTTGGACGATGTACCTCAGTGGCTAAAGCCAGCCTCGGAGTGTGCGACTGTGATGCAGGCCTGAAGGCCTGCTCCACCCGGAAGCGGCCTACAACTGTGTGCTGCGCTATCTGTCATCCATTACACTAGACACTTGACTCGCATCCCGGTACAAACGCCTTCGCGGTCGTATGAGGTGCTGGTGGAGCGCGGCCTGCTGCGCTCGGCTGGCGCGGCGCTGCGCGACCTGATTCCCGCCGAGTCGCGCGTCTTTGCTGTTACCTCTCCCCGTATCCGCAAGCACTGGGGAGGCGCGCTGACGAAGAGCTTCAGCAAGGCCGGGCGCAAGATCGAAATCCTGGAAATGCCCGACGGCGAGCGCAGCAAGAAACTTTCGCAACTGGAAAAACTCGCGGCGAAGCTGATGAAACGCGGCGCAGACCGGGGCTCGGTCATCCTCGCGCTGGGCGGCGGAGTGGTGGGTGATGTGGGCGGGTTTCTCGCCTCGGTCTTCATGCGCGGCGTGCCGGTAGTGCAAGTTCCAACTACGCTGCTGGCACAGGTGGATTCGGCGATTGGCGGCAAGACCGGCGTGAATCTGGCGTCGGGCAAGAACCTGATCGGAACGTTTCATCAGCCGCTGGCGGTGCTGGTCGATCCGGACGTGCTGGCGACGCTGCCGGAGCGCGAATATCGCTCTGGGCTGTTCGAAGCGATGAAGTACGGCGTGATTCGCAATCCCGCGATCTTCGAGCTGATGGAGACGAAGCGCGAGGCCCTGCTGCGCCGCGATGGCGCGCTGCTGGAGACGCTGATCACGGAATGCATTCGCGTCAAGTCCGACGTGGTCTGCGCCGACGAACGGGAGAGCGGCGAGCGTCGCATCCTGAATTTCGGGCATACCCTGGGGCACGCGCTGGAGGCCGAAACCGGCTACAAAAAGCTATTGCACGGCGAGGCCGTCGGCTGGGGCATGATCGCCGCCGCGCTCATCGGCTACGTCATGGACCGGACCGACTCGCTCACCGCGCAGCGCATCATTGCGACGGTGCTGGCGTATGGGCCGCTGCCCAAGTTCAAGGTGCAAAGCAGGCGGATGGTGAAACGCTTGCTGGCCGACAAGAAGACCGTGGGCGGCGTGCCGCATTTTGTGCTGGCGACTGCGATCGGCAAGGTCGAAGTGGTGAAGGACATTCCGGAGCGCGTGATTCTCCAGGCGATTGAGGAAGCGAACCACCTATCCACGGCACGTGTCTCGTGACGCCGAAGGCAAAGCAACCACGGGTTCCCACGGATGAACACGGATCAGTTTTGTTCATAACATCGATCCGCGAAGATCCGTGTAAACCCGTGGTCAGGGTCTTGTTGTCGGCCGCCGCCTCAGGGGAACTGATTAGTCAGACTATGGAAACCGGACTGTTATAGCGATGGTCGAGTCCGACAGAGCGTCGCATTCCGATGAGCGCATCATCGGTGCCGCGCCGGCGGGAGCGGGCGACGAAACGGCGGCCGCTGCGGCGGTGCGCGAGATGTTCACCTCCATCGCGCCGCGCTACGACCTGCTGAACCACGTGCTCTCGATGAACGTGGACCGGCTGTGGTGGAACCGCACCGCGCGCGCCTTTTCCGAAGTGTTGCGCCGGCCGGAAGCGCACGTCCTCGACCTGTGCTGTGGCACCGGAGACATGGCATTCGCGCTGCTTCGCCGCCGCAACCGCGAGGCGACGCAAATGATCGGCGCGGACTTTTCGCACGCCATGCTGGTCCGCGCCGAGCAGAAATCCGCCGGCAAGAACATTCGCTGGGTGGAAGCCGACGCGCTGAACCTGCCGTTCGCAACCAGCCAGTTCCAACTGGTGACCTCGGCCTTCGGATTTCGCAATCTCGCCAACTACAATCGCGGGCTGGCGGAGATCTATCGCGTGCTGGCGCCCGACGGCGAGGTTGGCATTCTCGATTTCGGCGAGCCGAAGGGCCTGATCGGCAAGCTCTATCGCGTGTACTTCCGCCGGGTGCTGCCCGCCATCGGCACGCTCATCTCGGGCGTGCGCGGGCCGTACGCCTATCTGCCGGCGTCGGTGTCTACGCTTCCCGTCGCCCGATGAAATGCTGGAGCGCATGCGCGCCGCCGGCTTCCGCGATGTGTCGTGGACGCCCTATACCTTCGGGATTGCGGGGCTCTACCGGGGAAGTAAGTAGGGGCGCCAGCGCAGGATGACGAAAAGTGATCAACCTATGAGAGCGACGTTGAGCGCAACGATATCCTGGCTGCCAAGAATACTCGTCCAGTGCCTCCTGGTCCTCGTCGTCCTCGCGGTGTTCGTGCCCCTGTATCCGGCCATGCCGGCCTCGGGTCTGGATCCCTCGTGGGCCTACGCAATGAACCAGGCAGTAGCGCAGGGTCTGGTATTCGGCAAAGAGATCGTATTTACTTTCGGCCCCTACGCCTCCATCTATACCAAAATGTACCATCCGGCAACCGATCGCATGATGGTCTTCGGGAGCTTATTTCTAGGGCTCTGTTACGGTGCAGCACTCTTATTACTAACCGGAAAGATGCGGCTAGTCTGGCTCGTGCTTTTTGGAGCATTTCTCGCCGGCGGCTTCGTTGCCATTAATGAGTCGCTTTTGTTGTCCTACCCCTTGCTTCTGGCCGCCGTGGTTTACCGCAGGATCCTTACGACTGAAGAAGCCGCCGCCCCGTCCGGCCCACGGTTATGGCTGCCTCTCTTCGTGCTACTATTCGCTCCCCTCGGCTTACTACCGCTGGTGAAAGTGTCTTTTATGGCGATTTCCGGGGCGATTTCCGTGTTTTGCTTTATTGCGTTGTGGCGCGCAAAGAAGAGGGTGCTGGCGTACTGTTGCATAGTAACGCCTTGTTTCTCGACTGTAGTGTTCTGGGTTATTTCGGGACAACCACTGCCAGCTCTACCATATTATTTTGCGCGGTTGCTTCCGATAATTGCCGGATATTCCGAAGCCATGGCTTCTCCAGGAAATAATAAGGAAATAATATTCTATCTTCTTGCCTCGACCTGCGTCCTGGCGGTTATAGCCGCAAACACGAATGACTCGTTGTCCTCCAGGACGTTTTTGTTATTTTCATTCCTGCTTTTTCTTTTTGTTGCCTTCAAGGACGGTTTTGTACGCCATGACGGCCATGACACCATCGCCGGAGCGTCCCTGCTTTTCGCCGCATTCCTTCTCGCTTTCACAGTTGAGAGCAAACACTCGACCGCGGTATTCCTGATTGCGGTCTTTGCCTGGGCTTATATTGATCAGGGATATGTAGGAGCATCCACTAAAACATACTATCGTGGCATTGACCAAACCTATACAGGTATAACCCATGGGCTAAAGCTGCGAGGCTCCGGCGGTCACAGGCTTAGGGACATTTATGACCATAGCCTCCAGCTATTAAATGACGAGGCCCAAATTCCGAAGATGAAGGGCACTTCGGATATCTATCCTGACGATCAAGCTTATCTCCTGGCATCGGGAAACGCATGGTCGCCGCGTCCGGTCCTCCAGAGCTACTCAGCCTATACCCCGACCCTTGCGCGCCTGGATGCGTCGCATCTGACTGGCCGCCATGCACCGGACAACGTCATCTTCAGCGTGGAAGCTCTGGACAACCGGCTTCCGGCGCTGGAAGACGGCCTCAGTTGGCCCATCCTAGTCAACGACTATTCTCCTGTGACGATGGCTGGTGGATCGCTGTATCTGGTCGCGAAGTCTTCCCGGGTGGCCAAGGCCCCGATGGAAGCCTTGTTCACAGGAAGCTACTCTCTTGGAGAAACGGTTTCGCTGCCCCACACATCCGCGCCGCTATTCGCCGAGATTGACGTCCGCCAGACGCTGATAGGCCGTATGGTTTCATTTCTATACAAACCGACGATACTCACCATCACGCTAGACCTGGAAAATGGAACCCAGAGGAACTACCGGCTGGTCAGTGGGATGGCAAAAGCGGGGTTTGTCATCTCGCCCCTGGTGGAGGGCACGGAAGATTTTGCCATGCTATTCGGGGACAGGAGCTATTGGAGAGAGAAGCGCGTGAAAGCGGCGCGGATTGCCCCGGCCGGCGGAAGCTCGATCTTATGGAGAACGGGATATGTTCTTAAGCTCAGCGCATTACGGCTGCCGCCGGCCACCGATATCGCCGAATTGATCAAGCTTGATAAAGTGGACGAAGAATACTCGAAAACGGCGAATAAGCCGGCTGCTATGGCATGCGACGGCAGTATCGACGAGATTAATGGAATGGTGCCAGCGCCAGCAACAGCAACGTCTGACAGATTGCTATCGGTTGGAGGATGGCTACTGGTATCGGCTAAAGACGCGCTGGTGCCCGACGCCGTATTTGTTACGCTAACCGATGAGCAAGGGGAGACCATCTACCTGAAGACCCGGCGAACGCCGCGACCTGATGTCAAAACATACCTGAACCATCCGACGATGCCCGATGCCGGCTATGAGACCTATGCTGACGTGTCAAAGCTTAATGGGAACTATTTCATCGGGCTGGCACGTACCTATGGCGGGAAGCTTGCGGCTTGCCAGCAGTTCCGGGTCCCTATTTCCATCCGCCGGGCGGAGTAGTTGACCACTCGTTACCGGGTGGCGCCGGCGTCCATTTCGCCGCTGCCACAGGAGCCGGGAACAATGCGCAGGGTGGCGAGGTTGAGCCCGAGCCGTCGCATGTCGTTGTTATTGGGCGCCTGTGTCCGTACCCGGGGCAGTCCGGGTGGGGTAAGGATGTCGAGTTCGCCGGCTGCCTGCAGGTTGGTAAATTGGGCGCGATACTCGGTCAAGTCCGGTGTTGCAATTCGCAGGGGTTGCTTCTCGTTTCCTACTTGTACAACGAATGTCTGGCCCACGATCCAAGGCACAGCTCGCGCCGTAAAGTCCACGCAAAGGTCTCCGCTGAGAGGACGGGTCAGGGCTAACCCCGCCACGTCGCCCAGGTCTTCATCGGTCCAGCGTCCCCAATCGTCACGCACGGAGAGGCCGCGAGTGGACTCCACCCATTCCGGCAAACCTCGGCGGCTGAACGTGATTCCCTCCTGGGATGTGCCGGCGTAACGCACGGGCGCCCAGTCGGAAGAGGTCCGCGCGATATAGAAGGCCGCATAGGCGGGAGAGACGCGAGGATGCAGCACGGCAAAGATTGTTACTAAGTAAACACCTGCCAAGGCAGCAATGATGAGCCAACGTACCAGATCTTTCATTGTCCCTCAGGCTACAAAATTATGACCGCTAAACCACTCCGAAACCATGAAGGATGCCAGCCCGGCCGCAAAAGCCAAGTAAACCACCCACCCCCCGGGATGGCGCTTCAGCACGCAATAGATGGCGTACAAGAATGGAGGTTGCCACCAGATATACCGCGGGATGCCATAGGCGCCTCCCGAGATTGAAATGAGTACAGAAAGGGCAAGGAAAATACCCAGCTCAGGCTTTCGCAACTTGAACAGCCAGGCGCTGGCCACAAAGCCAGCAACGATCATGGCGCCCCAAAGCCGGAGCCAGTGATGGCCCGTGATACACGTCCAGAAAGTATTGACGGGACTCAACGGCAACTTCACCCATGCGACATGGATATGGACTTGCGCAAGTGCATCGCCGACATGGTGGTATAGATACAGCATATAAATTGCGGTGCCGAGGGGACACAATAGCAATCCGATAAGCTGGTTGGGATCGAGCTTGCGCCAGCGGGGCCGCCATCCGACATCTCGGAGCCATATCACCGCGTAGGAGATGGAAAACAGGAATCCAGTAAGCCGGGTGGCCGAAAAAAATGCACCCGTGGCGCCGGACGAGATCCATCGCTTTCGGCCCGCCAGCCAAAAAGCAAAGGTCAACAGCGCAAAGTAAAGCGGCTCAGCGTAACCGGCATGGGCGTAGATCAGGCAAGGATTGAAAGCCACGAGCGATCCCGCCCGAAAACGGTCGCCGGTGGTCTCGGTCTGGTCAGATAGCAGCAGCAGAAAGCCATAGATTGCGAACAGCAAGGCCAGCTTGCTGCTCAGGACAAGACTGGCTGGTACAGAAAGCTTTAGAACATGCCGCAGCGGATAAGCAGTCAACGGAAACAACGGGTGGAAGCCCCAATTGGCTTCACCGGTTTCAGTATAGGGTTCCTTGTGATATCCGGATTGAAGGACCGTGCGGTACCAGTTGCAATCCCACCGGCAGAGATCTGCCATCGTGTAGTACGAGGCATTGCCTTCCCACGTCGCCATCTTGGAGATTGCTGTCACGAAAGCATTACTGGCGAGCCAGAGCACGAGTGCCACCCAGATCGCCGAGTGCGGACGCCAGAAGTGGTGCTGCGCCACGACGGCGCCGGAAACATCCGGCAAGGTGGTTGGATCGCTCATACTGGAAACATGATTCCGCAGATCAAAAGTTAAACACTTCGAAGCCGCTGCCGTAATACATCCCTACGCCCCCAGGAACCTTGAGCAGCCGCTACGTCGCGCTGCTCGCGAAGCTGTCCCGTAACGCATCCTCGATGGTGTGTTGAATCACGCGCGGATACTCTTCTCCCAGGAACTGCTGCAGGCGCGTGGTATCCATGGTATACGAACCGGTCATGTAAGGTAGGGCGTCCGGCGGGATGGACGAGATGCCCCGGTTCCACAACAAGCTCAGCACCGGCCGGCAGACGGCGCGGGGTACGCGCTTGATTTCGGCGTTGGCGATTTCGGCGCAGCGTTGCAGGGTAATGGATTCGCCACGGCTGGCGACGTTCAGGACAGTGACGGGCGGATCGGTGTCGGGACGGTGGAGCAGATAGACGAGCAGGCGGGCCACATCGTCCACGTGCACGAACTGGAATTGCTTTTCGAGATACTTCTTACCGTAGGGCAACATCAAGGGCAGGCGCTTGCCGGCCTCCCTCATGCGGGCAGCGCGCTTGCTCCTGCCCAGCGGCGTTCCGCGCAGCGCTCCCACCATATAGTTCTGCATGGTGGCGCCGGCAAAGATGTGGGGACGCAGGATGTAGGTGCGGCAGTCGCCCAGGCTCTCCGCCCGATAACGAACTACCTCGTCGCTTTCGCGTTTGTGAATGGCGTAGGCGAGGGTATGGGCGCGCAGCGGAGCTTCCTCCTTGACCGGGCCGGGCGTCTCCGGCCCATAAGCCGAAACGCTGCTGGAGAAGATGAACTGCCCGATGTGACCACCGGTGCGATTGACCACGCTTACGGCTTCCATGACGCGAGCGGTGCCGGCCACATTGATTTGCCACATGCGCTCGACGTCAAGAACACCGCTGCGCAAGGGATCGAGGATGAACGCGAGATGGAGGACCGAGGTTGCGCCGGTCTCGCGCAGCAGATCGATCAGGGCCCAGCAAGAGGCTTCGCGGCCCAGGTCAATCGGCTGAAAGCGCGCGAGGGGAAGCGGGCTGTCGGGTGGGCGCACGTCCACGCCCACCACGCGAAAGCCGGAGAGTAACGGAAGCAGCCTGGTCCCCAGGTTTCCCGCTATACCCGTGACCAGTACCGTACGTTCCGTTGACATGGCTACTGAGGAGGAGCCGGCGGCGGCGCGTTCCCAGGATTCGGCTGCGGCGGAGCGCCTGCACCCGGCGGCGGTGCTGTTCTGCGCGGGGTAATGATCCGCGGAGTCGGAGGAGCGGGAGGCTTTTCCGGTCCGAAGTAGGTGTCGTTCAAGACGGGAGTTACCGAGCTCTGAATCTGCGCGATCTTGTCGGCGACTAACTGTCCGCTTCAGGGTGGTCGCGATGGACTCTTTGGCTTCGCTGAGCGGAACGGTCCGCACCGAAACCACCTTATAGATATAGAAGGAAGCGGGATCGGAGAAGACGGCGGAAACCTCGCCCGGCTTCAAATCGAAGACCGGCTCGTGCGCCTCGGGGAGGGTGCCGGGACGCCGCGGACCAACATTGGTGTTGGCCGGAGGAGTGGTAAGACCGGACTGCTCGGTGGCTTCCTTCTCCAGCTTTTCCGGGTCTTCGCCCGCAATCCAACGCTCGCGGAGCTTGTCGACATAGGCCTTTTCGTCGGCCTCGGAGGGCTTGGGTTTGTCCGTGCTGTTGCCCTGGTTGCGCGGAATGATGATGCGCAACAGCGTGGCTTCCACGTACTTTTTGCTGTTTTCCTTGTAGTAGTCCTCAATCTGCTGATCGGTAGGATGCGAGTACTCTTCCGTGATGTGCTGATTCAGGGCTTCGGTCAGGATCTGGTTCTTAGCGAACGCCATGATCTGGATGACCCGGGGATCGTTTTCCATTCCCATGGAACGGGCGGCGTCGGAAAAGATCAGCAGCTTGGCATACTGGGTGGCGAAGTTGCGCATCACGTCGGGCGGCATGGGCGGGCGATCGGGCGGGGTGAGGGCCTTGACCAGCTTTTCAAACTGCTCGCGGGTCAAGCTGGTTACGCATCCCGCTGGGACTTCGGTGCCATCTTTGGGCTGGCAGGCGCCCTTCAGGGTGAGCACGGGTTCCGACATGGGGACCACGCTGGTGCTGGGCAGGGTCGCGGCCGGAGGCGGCGCGGGCGGCGGCGCCATGGGGGGGCCGCCATTGGTCGCGGGCGCCGGGCTTTGAGCGGTGTTTGAGGCTGCGGGAGCCGGCGGTTGCGGTTTCGCAGCCGAATCCTGGGCGTAGCAGGCGCAGCCGAGAGCACACGAAATGGCAAGCGCCATCAAGGTAGAACGTGACATGAAGGGTATTCCTCCGGAATAGTGCCGCCTAGAGGCGGAGCAGGGAAATGCAACGAAAATCGTACCACATCGCGGGAAAAAGCTTAAGAATTGCCAGAGGATTCGGTTGCGAGGGAGGTAGTGTCCGGCGAAGAGTTTTGCCGCGGGCCTGACGGCTGCGGCACGTAGGTTGGCGGATTCATCGTGGAACGTGAATAATCAAATCTTATGGTGGAGTCGGCGGGCACAACGAGCATGCGGCTGGAAAAGAAGGCGGTTGCGCTGAACTCCATCTATGCTGCGGTGGGGATCACGCTGCTCAAGGTGATGGTGGGCGTCACCACCGGCAGCCTGGGCATTCTCTCCGAAGCCGCACACTCCGGGCTTGACCTGGTGGCGGCCGCGATCACCTATCTCTCGGTTCGCGTTTCCGATAAACCCGCCGACGCCGAACACCAATACGGTCACGGTAAAGTCGAGAATTTCTCAGCCTTCCTCGAAACCGGCTTGCTCCTGCTGACGTGTGTCTGGATCGTGTATGAAGCCTGCAAGCGGCTGTTTTTTCATTCGGTCGAGATTGAGCCGAGCGTGTGGGCCTTCGCGGTGATGGGCGCCTCGATCATGGTGGATTCCTGGCGTTCGCGGCGGCTGAAACGCATTGCCGACAAGTACGACAGCCAGGCACTGCATGCCGACGCGCTGCATTTCAGCACCGACATCTGGTCTAGCGCCGTCGTCATTCTAGGACTGTTGCTGGTGCTGGTTGGACGTGAGTTTTCGCAACCGCTGCTGAAGAAAGCCGATCCCATCGCCGCCCTGGTTGTGGCCTGCATCGTGGTTTACGTGAGTTCGCGGCTGGCGCGGCAGACGATCGACGCATTGCTGGATGCCGCTCCCGCCGGAGTGCGCAACCGCATCATCCAGGAGGTGTACCGGGTGGATGGCGTGCTGGAAGTTGACCGGGTGCGCATCCGGAAGGGCGGCAACCGCTATTTCGCCGATGTGTCCGTCGCCATGCCGCGGAACGTGACGTTCCAGAAGTCGGAGCAAGTTTCCCACGAGGTGGCGGCGCGGATTCGGGGAGTGTTGCCGGAGGCCGACGTGGTGGTCAACGCAGTGGCGCGCGCCAGTCGGCAGGAGAGCCTGTTCGACAAGATTCGCGCGGTTGCCACCCGTAACAACCTCAACGTGCACGACATCAGCGTGCAGGACATCGAGGGGCGGTTGCACGTGGAACAGCACGTGGAACTGGATGAGCGGCTCAGCCTGAAGGAGGCCCATGATCGCGTGACCCGTCTGGAAGGCGAGATGAAGCAGGACATCGCGGAGATTTCCAGCATCCTGACCCATATCGAGAGCGAACCGGCGACCATCGAAACCAGCGACGGGGTGGTGCGCGCTCCCGGCGTCGAGCAGAAGCTACAGGCGGTGAAAGCGGGATTTCCGGAGATCGTGGACATGCACGACCTGATGTTCAAGCGGGTTGGCGGGCGGCTCTATCTGTCGCTGCATTGCACCATGGAGGATGACCTGCCACTGGCGCGGGTGCACGACATCCAAACCGCATTGGAGGGACGCTTCCGCCAGGAAGTGCCCGAGCTGTTTCGCGTGCTCATCCATCCCGAACCCCAGACCGACAATCGGCGATAGGTTCCTCGTCGGGGGGGCGCGGAAAGCGCGCCACTCGGGCGTCCCGTGGGGGAGGGCAACCCGCTATACTTCTGCAACACCGACGAAAGCGCGGGCATCGAACCCTCATGGTTTCGCGAGCACAACCCTTAAGCGAACAGGACCTGCGGGACCTCGGCTTCGGCTCGATTGTCTCCCGCGAGAGCCAGCAGCGCCTGCTGAACCGCGATGGCAGCTTCAACGTGGAGCGCCGCGGCCTTGGGTTCTGGAGATCGTTCAGCCTCTACCATGTCCTGCTCACTATCTCCTGGTCACACTTCTTTCTGATTTTCGTGGGCTGGTATTTCGTGGCTAACGCGGCGTTCGCAGCCGCCTACCTGGCCTGCGGTCGCGATGCGCTGGCGGGTAGCGCGCTGGGTCTTGAGAAGCTCCCATTCCTGCGGGCGTTCTTCTTCAGCGTGGAGACGCTGTCCACCATCGGATACGGAAACGTCGCACCCATTGGCCTCGCCGCCAATATGGTCATGACTCTGGAAGCGTTGACCGGACTCATGGGTTTTGCGGTCGTAACCGGCTTTCTGTTTGCGCGCTTCTCGCGGCCCACGGCGAAAGTCTTGTTCAGCCGCCATGCTGTGGTCGCGCCCTATCGGGGCATTACCGCTCTGGAGTTTCGGGTGGCCAACGCGCGGACCAATGAACTGATCGAAATCTCGGCCAAGGTAATGCTCAGCCGGTTCGAGGATGTCGATGGCGTCCGCACCCGCCGCTATTATCCACTCGCGCTGGAGCGCGATAATGTCGTGTTTCTTCCCTTGACCTGGACGGTGGTGCATCCCATCGACGAGACCAGCCCGCTGCACGGAGAGACGGCGGAATCGCTGCGGAATTCGCAGTCGGAGGTGCTGGTGCTGCTGAAGGCCTTTGACGAGATATTTTCTACCATCGTCCAGACTCGCACCTCTTACACCACCGACGAGATCGCGTGGGGCGCACGCTTTGCCAATGCCTTCATGTTGAGCGCTGCGGAAGAGTTTGCCGACCGGGCGCGCAGGGATGGTAAGGTTGCGGTGGACATGAAATTGTTCGACAAAATCGAGCCGGCCGTCGAGTTGTTAAATCGTTGAAGAGGACGGGTGGCGCAGAAGGTTCAAGTTTCCGGTTTCGAGTTTCGAGTAAGGATTGCACCGGGGTACGGGACGCCATTTGAAACTCGAAACTTGAAACTCGAAATCAGAAACTGAACTCGCAACTGAGGAGGCAAAATGGCTGAAGCAATACTTGGCGGCATCAAACGCGTTTCCGGCTGGTCCATCGCACTCGGCGTGCTGATGATAATCCTGGGAATCATCGCCATGCTGGCGCCCTGGGAGTTCGGCATCGTCATCGCCCTCATCATTGGATGGACGGCGATCTTCAATGGCGTGGCGCAAATCATCTATGGCATCCGTACTCACAGCGGCGGACGCACGGTGCTGGAGATCATCCTGGGGCTCATCTACATCATTGCGGGTATCTATCTGCTCTTGCATCCCGTCGGCGGTCTGCTGGTGCTGACCATATTTCTGGCATCCTTCCTCATCGTGTACGGAATCTTCGCGTTGGTGCTGGCGTTTCAAATGCGCCCGCTCCACGGCTGGGGATGGGTGCTGTTTGACGCCATCATCACCATCCTGCTCGGCGTGCTGATCTGGGCCCACTGGCCGTTGAATTCCGAATGGGTGGTGGGAACGCTGTTTGGCATCAGCATTCTGGTGTCAGGCGTGACGCGGCTGATGATGTCGCTGGCGATCCGACGCGTGGCGGATGCGGCGGCGTAAGAGTGTTTGACTGGGGGAAGGAGAAGGGGTCTCCTTCCCGTGAAGATTGGTTCTTAGGCGTAATCGATGGGATGGGTCTGGAGCCAGTGTTCATCGCGGACCGTGCCCATTTGCTTGAGGGCGGAGCGGCCCATACTGCCCGTGAGCTCTCGCGTCCTCCACGCCAGGCCAACCGCCAACCCGATCACGCTCCCCATCACTCCGAAGCTGACCGCCTTTACGCTGCGATGACGACGGCCGGAAAAGCAGGAACCGACCAGCGCAGCGCACGTGCCGATCGCGGCCAGCCCAATTGCTCCCCGCGCTGACTGGGTAAGAACTCCGGACAATGGCTGCCCGTGCAAATGCGCGTCCCGACCGCTACGCAGGCCGGAAAGGCCCGAGTTTACCAGCGCTCGACCGTATTGCAGGCCGTTCTTTACTTTTGTGTCCGGCTTCATGATGACTCAACTCCTGTGGCAGGTAGCTGTCCATTTCTCCCAAATTGCAGGTAGGAGCTGCTTCCTATCATGACATTCTCATGGGCGCGCCTGCTACGTCTATGACGCACATCACAATTTACAAAAGGTTTACGTTCGCGGCATTCCGCAACTTGATTCTCGGCACGTCATCTATCCTATCGGCAAGACTACTGCATTCTCTTGATGCGGTAGGGAACGAATCAATTGCAAGGGTCACGTCTGATTAAGGGTTTTGTGGACGCCGACCCTCGGAGGGCAGCCCAGTAAGGCAGTCATCCTTTCACGGCGCTGCCGGATTTCCGAGGTGTACAGTTGCCAGATCGACCCAACGCTCTCCATTGCCCTTCACGAAAGTGAGTTTACTGATTCGCACCTGGCGCGTGTCGGAATACTCTTTCCAGTGCTGTCGCGCGATGGCGATCACCTTGGGGACCTCGTCCGCCGTGTCGGCTTTGACGACGGTTAGATGCGGCATGTAAGGCCAGGGCTCGGAGCAGTGTAGCGCCTCGCGATTCAGGTGATCGTGCAGTTCGCGCATGCGATAGGCCCCCCGCGCCACGCGAATGAATACCGTCGGGGTCACGGGAAGGAAGCTCTCCACGTCTCCCATGGTGACTTCAAACGGCGCGGCGGCGTGGCAGACCTCGGTCAGCAGGTCGAGGGCCTGCTGCTCGGGACCGCGCAGCAGACGCGGCGGCAGGATGGTGAGGTGGGCGTCGGCGTGGGTGTGCGCGGGGTGAAGCTCGCGACGCAACTGCTCTACAAATATCCCTACCGGGCTGCGCACGTAGGCAACCGCGGCGTATAAGAGCGAAGTCATGAAGCTTACATTATAGCGACGATTGGGCGGGAATGGCGGCGATTCAGCAACCGGGTTCGGTCACACGACGGCAGGGTCATTCGACTTCTCCCATCGACCCTGGCGAGGTATGTTAACTTTGCCGGCGCCGCAAAAGCTTGCCCGACACGGCCGCTAGCTCTTGGACTCGTCCTTCGCAAAGGCACCCGACTTTCCGGCATCCAGGAACTGCTGCGCGTCGAGACGGCCGAAAAGCTCGATCAGTTTCGCGACCACGCCGGTCCATCCGGTCTGGTGGCTGGCCCCGAGGCCCGCCCCGTTATCGCCGTGGAAGTATTCATAGAACAGGATGTAATCCTTCCATTGGGGATCGGTCTGGAATTTCTCCGTGCCTCCGAAGACGGGCCGCCGGCCCGACTTGTCCCGCAGGAAGATCCGGGTCAGGCGGTCGGAGATCTCGTGAGCTACTTCGAACAGGTTCATCAACTTGCCCGAGCCGGTGGGACATTCGATCTTGAAGTTGTCGCCGTAATACAAATAGAACGACAACAGGGCGCGGATCAGCAGGGCGTTCACTGGCAACCATATCGGCCCGCGCCAGTTGGAATTTCCGCCGAACATGCCGGTGTCGGATTCAGCCGGGAGATAGCTGACGCGGTATTCCTGGCCCGCGACGTTGACGATGTAGGGATGCTCCTCGTGGTAGCGGGAAAGTGCTCGGATCCCGTAAGGGCTGAGGAATTCGTTCTCGTCCAGCATGCGCGTCAGAATCCGGCGTAACCTGTCCTCATTCACCAGCGCAGCAATGCCGCGTTCGGCGTATCCTAAATGGCCCTCCCCGGTTGCATGAATGCTGTCGCGCAGTTCGGGCATGCGTTGCAAGCGTTCTCGCAGGACCTTCAAGGTGCGCGGCGCCCGTTCGCGCTGCCACGGCTCGATCACCGTGGTAGCGCACAAGGGCAGCAGTCCCACCATGGAGCGAACCTTGAGCCGCCTGGCACTACCGTCGGGGAGGCGCAGGACGTCGTAGTAGAAACCATCCTCCTCGTCCCACATACCCTCCGGCCCCACCTGATTCATGGCGTGGGCAATCCAAAGGAAATGGTCGGCAAACTTCATGGCCATGTCCTGGTAAAAAGGATCGTGGGCCGCCAACTCGATTGCGATCTCCAACATGTTCTGGGAGAACATGGAAACCCACGCGGTGCCGTCCGCCTGCTCCAGGCTGCCACCGGTCGGCAGCGGCGCACTGCGGTCGAAGACGCCGATGTTGTCCAGCCCGAGGAAGCCACCTTCAAACAGGTTCTTGCCAAAGCGGTCTTTGCGGTTCACCCACCAACTGAAGTTCAGCATCAGCTTGGCAAACGATCGCTTGAGGAACTCGATGTCGCCTTTGCCGTGCAGGGCCTGTTCCGTCCGGTAGAGAAAGATCGTCGCCCAAGCGTGTACCGGCGGATTGACATCGCTAAAGTTCCACTCGTAGGCCGGGATCTGGCCCGTCGGATGGATGAAAAACTCCTGCAGCATCAGGTCGAGCTGTTCTTTGGCAAAATCAGGATCGACCGTGGAGAGCGCGATGGTGTGGAACGCGAGGTCCCAGGCGGCGTACCACGGATACTCCCACTTGTCGGGCATCGAGATGACGTGCTGGTTCACCATGTGGAACCATTCGCTGTTCCGCATGAAGCGGCCGCCCGGCTTCATCGGATCGACACCGTGTTCTGTGAGCCATAGGTCCACGTCGAAGAAGAAGTACTGTTTGCTCCAGAGCATCCCGGCCAGCGCCTGTCGCATGACGAGGGCCTCATCTTTGCTGACACGGGTCGGGGTTATGGATTTGTAGAACTCATCCGCCTCGCGCTGGCGGGTCTGCATGATTGCAGCAAAGCTCTTGAAGGGATCGCCCATGGCCGCAGGCGCCAGATCGCTTAGCCGCAGACGGATGGTAGCCGTCTTTCCTGCGCCCACATTCAACTGATAGTGCGCCGCAGATTTGGTTCCCGTTTTCCCGGGGTTCACCGCGTCGTGGTTTCCTTGAACCACGTAGTTGTTGATTCCATCTTTCACGTACGGAGTGGGGTTGGGCGTGCCGAAGATCCGCTGGTTGTTGGTTTCGTTTTCCGTGAACAGCAGCGGCACATCTCCCTCGCAGTACAAATACCGCTCGCCCAGCTCGGCGTGCGAGGCCGCAACTGCCTGCGCGCCTTTCTGACCAGAGACCTGCTTCAGGGACGGCTTGGCTGTATCCGGGCCACCATGTCCAGATGTTGCGAAACCACAGGGTTGGCAGGACATGCAATGCTGGCCGGCTCAGGCCCGCGATTACTGACGCTGATCTGGATGAGGAGGTCTTCCGGCGACTGCTTGGCATATTCGACAAAGACATCGAAGTAGCGATCTTCGTTGAAGACACCCGTGTCCAACAGCTCGTACTCCATGTCGCCCCGATTGCGCCGCTTGTTCGTCTCGATCAGATCGCTGTAGGGGTACGCAGCTTGCGGATACTTGTACAGGTACTTCATGTACGAGTGCGTCGGCGTACTGTCGAGGTAGAAGTAGTATTCTTTGACGTCTTCGCCGTGGTTGGCCTCGCTGTTCGTCAGACCGAACATGCGTTCCTTGAGGATGGGATCGCGGCCGTTCCAGAGTGCAAGCGCAAAGCAAAGCTGCTGCTGGTCGTCGCTGATGCCAGCCATGCCGTCCTCACCCCAGTGATAGGCGCGGGACCGGGCCTGGTCATGGGTGAAGTAGTCCCAGGCATTACCATCCTGGCTGTAGTCTTCGCGGACCGTGCCCCACTGCCGTTCGCTCAGATAAGGGCCCCACTTTCTCCACGGAGTCTTGGCGGTACGGGCTTGCTCGAGTCTGGCGGCTTCTGGATTTTGAGGCATGTTCATTCTCTTTCTTGTTTACGCCGACTTGTCAGGCTATAACCAAACCTCATGTGGCGGAGGGCGGCCCAGGCGAGACCGCCGCGGTTGCGATGGCGTTCAAAGTTTTAAGCGAATCTAGAATATACCCGGCGTTTAAAACTATACAGGGAGCCCGCGAGCACAGCGAAGGTAGGGCACCACGCCGCCAAAGCTCGTCGTACCGAGGATGAAGAACTCGAAGAATATCTGACCAATGGAGACGCAAGCTTCGCCCGGAAACGCGCCGGCTGCGGCTGCCAGTGCGGGTTTGGCGGCCGCGTCATTCATGGCTCTGGGGCTCGTTTCCGTTGAGGCGGTAGACCATGGCTGTTTTGGTTACGCCCAACGCCAGCCAGTCCTGCACATCGTTCTGCAGGCTTACATAGTACTGAGCTGCCAGTTTCTTCTGCTTCTCCGCGACATCTTCCCGGCGATTGAACTGGACCTGGAACGCGAATTCGCCCACCAGGGACTTATGCTCGCCACGTGTGCGCCATAACCCGATGTCGCACTTGCCAACCATACCTTTTCCGAAATCCAACTGACCTAGCGGCAGCAGCACCTCCTCCACGATGCCGCCATTCACCAGGCTGACTTTCTCGTTATCGGCCTTCTTAATGGCAGAGAGTACTGGAAAGACCCTCACCAGAGTAGCCATCGAGGTCTTATCTGCCTCGTGCATCTGGCTCAATCCGAACTGGCAGTTGTGCGAGTAAAGGATGCGATACCCGCCGACCTCGTCCTTCAGAGGAAGGGCCTCAGCTTTGAACTTGATGCGGTACTTGCCGGCGATCTTGGGCCGCACGTCCACGGCTGTTGCTTGCTGTTCATCCGGGTGACGGAACTTAAAGACGATTTCGGGGTCGCCCACCGGAAAGCCGTCCACGTAGGAAATACGCCGCCGCAGGATGAACGCATTGTTGTAGAGCCGGAAGTCGGAGGTGTCGCCGAAGGTGATCTCCCGGACTTGTGGCCTCAGCCCGGCCTCACGGTCCTCAATGAAACCAACGCCGACCTTCTTGGCCGTGCGCTGCACGAGCTTGCCGAAGTCGCGAAAGGCCTGCACCGAGGTGAAGCGGTCGGGCTTCAAGATGAGCTTGGCTTCCAGATATTGCACCCGATCCAGCGGTGTACCGTCATCGTAGGTGGCTCCGGCCGAAACTGTCTGCGCAGTGGCCTGCTTGGACAGCTTGGCAAGTTTGTCCTTATCTTTCTTGAGCTTGTCCTTCTTGGGCTTGTCTTTGTCTTTCTTCTTTGCCATTCGATTCCTCTTTCCTTCAGGCCACTTGGGAGTGGATGCCGCGATCGCTCGGAGGCGGATCTGGGAACAAACTAAATTCCATGTATGGGAATCGTATCCTCCCCCGCCAACCTCGGGCTACTGGCAAAAGTGCCAGGGCCACCGTCCGGGACGATAAAGTTTACTCCGCTCGAGTTACTTTTTAGCGAATGCACCTGCTGACTATAGCAAGACTTAACGAAGGATTCCCATAATGGGAAAATCATCGATTTGACTGAGTGCGGATAAACAAATCTTCTGGCATCTGGCGGCAAGCTGCGGTATAGTTTTGCTCCTTAAAATCTTTCGATCGGATGCTTGGAGGTGACGGTATGTACGGGCCTCTCCTTCGCTCCTCATCCTGCGGCAAAGCCGGTTCTGTGTTTTGCGTGGTAGTGCTGCTATTGTCATTCAATTTGTCACTCAGCCCCGCTGCACTGGGGCAGGAAAAACTCATAGCGCCGATGCAGTACGGCACCATCAGCGTGGTGGACCTCACAACGCTTAATGCGGACGAAGTGGTGACCGCAGGCGCGTATCAGGCGTTTGCCCTGGTCGGCGCTAATCCACGGCTGGGCTATATGGGAGCGGAATATTACATATCCGTGATCGATTTCACTCTCGGGCGCGAGGTGGACCGGATTTACGGCGTCTGCGCCTACCCGTCCGGTGCCTTCACCTCCGACAAGAAATATCTCCTGGTGGAAGACGCGTGCGGCTACGGCTCCTATTACGAGGGCCTGACCGTGGTCAATGCAACCACGGGGAAGGTGGTGCGTCGAGTCAATTTGTCCCGAGCACTCGGTCAGGGCGCCTACAACGGGTACCTGGGTCCCGTTGTAGTGACGGGAAACAAGGCGTACGTGGCAGCGCAGTATGGCGATCCGGTCCTGTCCCCACTCGCCGTGCTGGACCTCCGGACATTCAAAGTCAAGCGGGTCAATGTGCCCAGCGGCTACAATGATTTTAACTTGCTTTGGACTCCGAATGCCGCGGTGACACCCGATCAGAAGTATCTGGTGATGGTCGAAGATTTGAATTCGGATGGCTCTTCGCACCTGTACGTCATCAGCACCGCCAACGATAAAGTTGTTCTGGACCAGCCTCTGAGCTTCGATCCGGTGGGGCTGGTAATTACTCCGGTGAACACGGCCGGCAAAGTGTACGGCTATTTGCTGGCATACGGCACGAGTGGCTTCTCGGCCACGGTAATTGACCTGAATGAGGGGTCCCCAACCTTCGGGCAACTGCTACCCCAGACCGAAGTTTCGCTGAAAACCTATTTCTCTCCCTACCAGGTGTCAACTGCCGCCATCAATGGCGACGGCAGCCGGCTGGTGGTCGGCGGGTACAAGGCCAGTAACACCGGCTCACCCAATCCCAACGTGGTGGAGCTTGACACCGCCAAAATGCTGACCAATCCCAGCCAAGCGATTGTGGGCAGCACAACCCTGGGCGGGGGAACGCGGCCGCATGGCTTTACCATCGCGACCATCAGCAAGACTTCGCCCACAACCGCCCCTACCGTGACCAAAGTTTCGCCTGCTTCGATCACGAACGATGTAGACAACACCCTCACCATCAGCGGCACCAACTTTGCCAGTAACGGCACCGTTCGCATCGGAACTTTCCCGCCGCTGCCCGCGACAGTGCAAAGTTCCACCAGCCTGCAAGTGAAGGTTGGGAAAGATTTTCCGGCACAGGCTGGTCTCGACGTAGTCGTGACCAATCCCCGCACCAATGGCGTGCCCAGCCAGCAGTACCAGAGCGGGGTTCTTCCCGCCTCTTTGACGATTTATCCCAACCCGCAGTTCCAGCCCAAGAACCAGTTTGCCGTGTTCAACATCAGCACCTATTCGGTCTCCGTGTACAACCCTGGGCAGCAAACCATGATCAACGTGCCCAATTCCATCGTGCCTTACGGGATTGCCTTCAGCACGGATGGGGCGGGAATCTATGGGCCCAGCTACGGACCGCGGGGCGTGAATTCCAAGCAGGTAGCCGAATGGAGCCCGCTGGATGACAGCCTGAAGGCGCAGATTCCGATCTCAGGCGTTCAGAGCATTTGCCCAGCAATCGGCGACCTGACGCTCTCTCCCAGCGTCGATCCCGTCAGCGGCGATCCGGTGGTTTTTGTGCCGATAGCTACTTACGGAGGCTCTGGTGATTGGGATATTGGCGTGCAGATGGTGGATACCAAGTCCAACACCGTAACCAAGGTGCTAGCGGCAGGGTTGGGCTCAGGCTATGCCTACCAATATGGAGGTGTGGCGACCCCTGACGGGAAATATGTCTATGTTGCTGCTGAGTATTACCCGGCGCAGACTAGCGAGTCAATCATCGTCTTCGACGTAGTGAATGGAACCATCACCTTGCTCGACACAGCCACCCTTGGAGTTGCTCCCTTCCAGAGCGAAATGACGATTTCGCCAGACGGCCAATCGCTCCTGCTCCAAGGTCTAAGCGCTAACGGATCGCCGATTGCGGTGTTCGACATCAGCGCTAACCCGAAGAACCCGACCCTGGTGACCACCATTACCGGTACGCCGCCGCTCGGATCGCCTCCGTTTGGTTTCTACAATTGGAAGGTGGCCGCGGGGCGGTTGTTCGCCATGGATTACACGCAGAATGCCGTTGTCGCCTTCACCTTCGATCGCGCCCACAACAACTTCAGCCAACTGAATTACTATCTGGTGCCTTTGGGCTACTACACCTACTCTCTGGCGGTCTCTCCCGATGGAAACCTCATCTACGTACCGATCCAGAATTACGACGCGATGGGTGTACTGGATGCCAATGCGCTGGTCAACGGACAGAATCCGCTCATCACCATCCTTGGCGCCTTCGTGAACCCATACCAGGTGATCGTCAGCCCGGTGTCGAATCTCGATGAGAATCGCCAGCCACCTTCCGCGATTGCTACGAGCAGAGATCATCCGTCGCGTCCGGTTCCCAGAACAACCTCCGTCGTCCAGGAAAAAAGCGTCCAGGGAAGTTCCGTCAGCGGCGCGGTACAACAGCCCACCCACGAGGTCGAAGAGCAGGGTTCTTCGGAGGCACGGGTGCAATGACGCCCCGGGCGGGCTTCAGCAGCGGCTTGCGTTTAACGCTATCTGAAAGTATTTACGGCTTCAGCATTCTTGATGGATGATTACGGAGATGACACCGGATACGTCCATAAACATTTCGGGCACCATTTTCTTGGAGGCAAGCCCCATGCAGCGCGCGCGCAGTTTCCAATTGGTTCTTCTGGTCTCCATTCTCACCATGGCATTGCCGTCCGCCGTCGCCCAGGTTGCGTTTGCGACGTTGCCCGCAGGAAACGGCCCCTTTGGCGTGGCAGTGAACCCGGCGACCAACAAGACCTATGTCGCAAATTACAGTGACGGTACGGTTACCGTCATCGACGGCGCGACCAATACCACCGCGACCGTCGGCCGTGGGGGTCTACCCCTACGCGGTCGCGGTGAATCCGGCGACCAACAAGATCTACGTTGCCAATAACTGTGGAAACGACCCCAACTGCGCCAGCGCCGGGACGGTATCGGTGATTGATGGCGTCACCAATGGCGTTACGCCCGTCACCGTGGGCTACTATCCCGACGCTCTCGCGGTCAATTCAACGACCAACAAGATCTATGTGGCCAACAACTGCGGCAGCGATCCAACGTGCTCCAGTCCGGGGACGGTAACGGTGATCGACGGAGCCAGCAATAACACTGCGTCGGTCCCCGTCGGAAACATTGCCAACGATGTGGAGATCAATTCGTCGACCAATAAGATATACGTGGTTAATATCTGCGGCGACGATGCAACGTGCTCCAGTCCTGGGACGGTCACGGTCATCGACGGGGCCAGTAATACCACTGTGACTGTAAGCGTTGGGTTTTTCCCCTATCTAGCGGCGGTCAACGCGACGACCAACAAGATCTATGCGACAAACAACTGTGGCAACGATGTGAACTGCCACAGTCTTGGCTCGGTGTCCGCCATCGATGGAGCCACCAATACCACGATGACGGTCAATGGGGCGGCTTTCCCTTATGGTGTCGCCGTGAATGCGGCCACCAACCAGATCTATGTGACAAACAGTTGTGGCAATGACCTCAACTGCCAGAGTCTTGGGACGGTAACAGTGATCGACGGAACCAGCAATAACACGACCTCCGTCAACGTTGGGGTCTTTCCCAACGTCGTGGCCGTCAACTCCGCGACCAACAAGATCTACGTGGCAAATAGTTGCGGCAACGACCTCACTTGCCAAAGCGCCGGGACGTTGACGGTCATCGACGGGGCCAGCAACCAAACAGTTCCCGTCGCCGTGGGAGATGATCCACCATCGATCGCGGTCAACCCGACCACCAATACGATTTATGCTCCCAATTATGCGGACGGCACCGTTTCTGTGATTGGGGGCGCCACCACGCTGCAACTGATTAACGTGACTCCGTGTCGACTGGTGGATACGCGTACGGCAAATGGGGGCGGAGGCCCCATTCAGGGAGGAACTTACCAGACCTTCAATCTTCCGCAGCTGGCGCAACAGAAGGGTTGCGGCAATCTTGCTTCAGCCGCCACCTATTCACTCAATGTCACCCTGATTCCGCCGCATCAACCGGTGGGGTATCTCACCATCTGGCCGGCCAGCCAGATTCAACCGTTCGTGTCGACGATGAACTCCGATGGCCGCATTAAGGCCAACGCCGCTATCGTTCCGGCGGGAGTGAGTGGAGCAGTAAGCGTTTTCGTGACCGACACTGCCGACGTGGTGCTGGACATTGACGGCTTCTTTGGCCCGACCGGCCAATCGACGCTGGCGTTCTATCCGCTGCCGCCGTGCCGGGTGGCTGACACACGCGACTCCAACGAGCCGGCCGGCCTGGGGCCGCCTTCCTTGTCGGCCCAACAGCAGCGCGATTTCCCGGTGCTGAATGCGACCTCCTGTTTCCCCAAGGGCGTGACGCCGGCAGCTTATTCACTTAACTTCACCGCGGTGCCGAAAGGGCCACTGGGCTATCTGACGGTGTGGCCCACGGGTCAGACTCAGCCCAATGTCTCGACGCTGAACGCACCTACCGGGGCGGTCACCGCCAACGCGGCCATCGTGCCTGCGGGCAACGGCGGGGAAATCAGCACCTTTGCCTACAATGACACCGACCTGATCATCGACATCAACGGCTACTTTGCGGCGCCGGGGCAGAACGGGCTGTCGCTGTATCCCACGCCGCCGTGCCGGGTGCTGGACACGCGCAATGGCAATGGAGCGTTCAACGGAACGCTCAGTCCTCCGGTGGACGTGCTGGGCAGTTCCTGCGCCGTATCCTCGCAGTCCCAGGCCTACGTGTTCAACGCGACGGTAGTGCCAAAAGGCTCGCTGGGTTATCTGACGTTGTGGCCGGACGGCGGTCAGCAACCCTATGTTTCGACGCTGAACGCCTATGACGGAGCGATCACCTCGAACATGGCAATTGTACCGGCGGGGAATCAGGGCAAGGTGGACGCCTTCGCCTACGGGACGACAAACCTGATCCTGGACATCTCCAGCTACTTCGCGCCGTAAGGAACGGCTAAAGGCACGTTGACAATCAGGCTCTAGCTCTCGAAGACTTTCTCCAGACTCTCGTAAACGATGGGGATGGTGCAGAGCTCGGGGAGCTTGAGCCAATGGCGGTGGACCTCGGGGTCGGCCTGGGCCTCGGCGCGCATTTCGGGCGACGTCCAATAACGCACGTGCAGGAAGCGGTCGGGCCGGTCGGAGTCGCGATGCAGGGAGTCGCGACAGTAACCCTTGGCGTTCATCATTGTGTAAAGCTCGCGCAAGGCGCTCAGCAGGACGTCCTCCTTGCCGGGCAGCGCCTCCAGGATCGCCATTGACACGATTTGCTCAGCCATCTTTTTTCCGTCCCTTCGCATTGCTTGCGGTCTTCTTCTCTCTCGGTTGACTCTGACCGGCCGTAATCAGCCGCATGAAATTCGTGGCCCCAGCGGAGTTGGTCGTGCCGGCGATCAAGCCGAAGACATCGCCGGGCGAAAGCACTCGCAAGCGCAGCAGTTCCTGCTCGGCAAAGTCCGCCATCTGCGCCGCAGAAAGACTTGCGGGACTGCGCAGAGGCGTGACGCCCCAGAGCAGGTTCATACGGTTGCACACCGTCTCCAAGTGCGTAAAGGCATAAATGTCTGCGGCTGGCCGGTACTTCGACAGCATACGCGCAGTCGTGGCGGTCTCGGTGAAGACCGCGATGGCGCGAATGTTGAGATCGCGCGCGGCGTGGGCCATGGACTCGCACACGGTCTCCGCAATGGACATCTGGCGGTCGGCGCGATGCTCAGGCCGCAGGGGTGGAAAAGGATTGGACTCAGCCTCGGCCACGATGCGCGCCATCATCTCCACGGCTTCGCGAGGATACTTGCCAACCGCGCTTTCGCCTGAGAGCATGACCGCGTCGGTGCCGTCGAAGATGGCGTTGGCGACGTCGCTGGCCTCGGCGCGCGTGGGGCGCGGGTTCTCGGTCATCGACTCGAGCATCTGCGTCGCGGTGATGACCGGCTTGCGGAAATCGAGGGCGCGGCGGATGACGTGCTTCTGGATGAGCGGCACTTTCTCGGGCGCAACTTCGACGCCGAGATCGCCGCGCGCCACCATCACGCCGTTGGCGACCTCGAGGATGGAGTCGAGGTTGTCGATGGCCTGCGGCTTCTCCAGCTTGGCGATCACCGGAGCCATGCCACCGCGCGAGGCAATGGCGCGGCGGGTCCGCACCACATCGTCGGCGGTGCGGACAAACGAGATGGCGATCACGTCAACCGCGTGCTGCAAACCGAAGTCGAGGTCTTCCTCGTCCTTCTCGGTGAGCGACGGGATGCTGACGTTGGTTCCCGGCAGGTTGATGCCCTGGTGCTCGCCTACCAGGCCGCCGTTCAACACCTCGCAGACGACATCGGCGCCGGAAACCTCTTTGACCACTAACTCGATGCGGCCGTCGGAGAGCAGAATTGGTTCTCCAGGTTTCACGTCGAGTGCCAGGTCCTGGTACGTGGTCGAGATGAGGTCGGCGGTGCCCATCACGTCTTGCGGAGTGATGGTCACGGTCTGCCCTTTTTCCAGCGCTATGGCGATTCGGTCCTTGAGCCGGCCGGTGCGGATCTTGGGTCCCTGGAGGTCCTGCAGAATGCAGATGGTGCGCCCGAGTTCGCCGGAAACCTTGCGCAGACGGCGAATCACGCGCGCGTGGTCGTCGTGCGTCCCGTGGGAGAAGTTCAGTCGGGCGACATCCATACCGCGCAGCATCAGCTCGCGCATCATGGCTTCCGAATCGCTCGCAGGACCGATGGTGCAGACGATCTTGGCGCGCCGGCGGAGATGACGCGGCGTTGTCAATCCGCTTGGGCTGCTGCTGTGTGTCGTTGTCCATCTGTTATCTGCGGAAGCGGATCAGCGCGCGTGAACCCGCTTAGGCTCGGCATTGATCTCGGAATGCGCTCCGAACAGGAAACGCGGATAGCGCAAAGCGTTGAATTCGGCGCCGATCAGCACGACCATGGAGACGATGTAGAGCCAGAGCAGCAGTGCGATCGCCGTAGCCACCGAGCCATAAATGACGTCGTAATTGGCGAAGTGGCGAAGATAGAAGCCGAACACCAGGGTGGAAGCGAACCACAGCACCGTGCCCAGCGCCGCTCCCGGCAGCACGCGGTGCCAGGGCTGCGTGCGGGGCACGCCATGATGATAGATGAGCGCGATCACGGCGATGCTGGTAAGGGCAGCGATGATCCAGCGCAACGCGGTCCACAGCCCGAGCACGTACGGCCCGAGTTCGTGGCCAACGTGGTACACAATCCAGGTCTCGATCTGGTTGCCGAACACCAGCAGGAAAGACGCAAACACCATGGGGACGCCGGCCAGAACAACCAGCAGGAAGGCAATCATCCTTTCCTTCAGCAGTCCCCAGATCTTGGGCATCTGGTAGGCGTTGCGGAAGCCCTTCCATCCACGAGATCATGACGCCCGAGCCAGTCCACAGAGTGATGGCGGCGATGGTAATCAAAGACTTCAGGTCAACTGGCTTGTTGCCACTGAAATACTGCTGGACCGACGGCCTGGTCCCTTCCGGCAAAATCCGCCCTACGGCATGGCCGATCTCGCGGGTGAATGCCGTCGTCGTGCGCGATTCCGAGAGGACGGAAGCCACCAGAAGCACTGCGGGAAACAAGGTGAAGATGGCCGAGAAAGCTGCGCCTTTGGCCACGGCAAAGGCGTCGTGCTGGAAGGCCTTCCACAAGGCCAGACGAAAATGTTCAAAAAACCGTGTCATACAGGAAAAAGCCGGATGTCCAGGGCGCAATGAAAGTTTACACAGCCTAGTAAGAAGGGGCGACATGCAATCGTCGCCCCCTGGTGTGACAGTTCGTTATCCGGTCAAGTTACTCGGTCGCAAGCTCCTCGGCTTCGTTCTCGCCCTCGTGGCGCAGCAGTTCCAGCGCACGTTCTGCTTCCTCGTACGCAGCCGTGACCTCCTCCTGCACCTTGGCAGCGGCCTCCTCCATCTCCTGCGAGAGCCGGACATTGCGGTAGTACTCCATGCCGGTGCCCGCGGGAATGAGACGGCCCACGATGACGTTTTCCTTCAGACCGCGCAGGTGGTCGACGGCGCCCTGGATCGAGGCTTCCGTGAGCACGCGCGTGGTCTCCTGGAACGATGCCGCGGAGATGAAGGAATCGGTGGAGAGCGAGGCCTTGGTGATGCCGAGCAGCAGCGGACGGCCGGTGGCCGGCTTGCCGCCGTTGGCAATCGCCTTCTCGTTCTCTTCGCGGAAGCGGAACTTGTCGATCTGCTGTTCCAGCAGGAACGAGGTATCGCCCACGTCTTCCACCTTCACCCAACGCATCATCTGGCGAACGATCACCTCAATGTGCTTGTCGCTGATGTTCACGCCCTGGAGCCGGTAGACTTCCTGGATTTCGTTCACCAGGTAAGCCTGGAGCTCCTTCTCACCCAGCACGGCAAGGATGTCGTGCGGGTTGAGCGGACCATCCATCAGCGGCTCGCCGGCGCGAATGCGCTCGCCTTCCTGGACGTTGATGTGAACGCCGCGCGGCACCTGGTATTCCTTCTCGGTGCCGTTGTCGGCCACCACGTAGATCTTGCGCTGGCCCTTGGCAACATCGCCGAACTTCACCACGCCATCGATCTCGCTGATGACCGCGGTTTCGCGCGGCTTGCGAGCTTCGAACAATTCCACCACGCGCGGCAGGCCGCCCGTGATGTCCTTGGTCTTGGTGGTTTCGCGCGGGATCTTCGCCAGCACATCGCCCGGGGTCACGGTATCGGCGTCCTGCACCATCAAGTGAGCACGCGAAGGCATCAAGTAGCGTTTGCTGCCTTTACCTCCCTTAATGACGATGGTCGGCTGACGCTTTTCGTCCGGCGAATCGACCACCACATGGCGCGAGAGACCGGTCACCTCGTCCACTTCCTCGTGCAGCGTCATGCCTTCCTGCAAGTCTTTGAACTGCACCGTACCGCCAATCTCGGTGAGGATGGCGAAGGTGTAGGGGTCCCACTCGACGAGCACGTCTCCCAGAGACACCTGCTGATCGTCTTCGACCTTGACCTTGGCGCCATACACCACCGCGTAGCGTTCCTTTTCGCGCCCCTTGTCGTCAACGACCGCGATGGACCCGTTGCGGTTCATCACTACCAGATGGCCTTCCTTGGCGCGGACGGTCATAAGGTTGATGAAGCGCACCGAACCGTTGTTCTTGGCATCGAGGCGCGACTGCTCGCTAACTCGCGATGCCGTACCTCCGATGTGGAAGGTACGCATGGTGAGCTGCGTTCCCGGTTCGCCGATGGACTGCGCGGCAATGACGCCCGTCGCCTCACCCAGTTCGACCAGGCGGCCGGAGGCCAGGTTACGGCCATAGCACATCACGCAGACGCCGCGTTTCGATTCGCAGGTAAGCACCGAACGAATCTTGACCCGCTCGATACCTGCCGCCTGCACCGCGCCAGCCAGGTCTTCGGTGATCTCCTGGTTGATGTCAACGATGATGTTGCCTTCGTAGTCCTTGATTTTCTCCAGAGAAACACGGCCCACGATACGGTCACGCAGCGGCTCGATGATCTCGCCCGATTCCACGATCGAGGTCACGTAGATGCCATCCACGGTGCCGCAATCGTATTCGCTGATGATCACGTCCTGGGCCACGTCCACCAGGCGGCGGGTCAGGTATCCCGAATCCGCCGTCTTGAGAGCTGTATCGGCAAGGCCCTTGCGCGCGCCGTGGGTCGAAACGAAGTACTCCAACACCGTCAGGCCTTCACGGAAGTTTGCCGTAATCGGCGTCTCGATGATCTCGCCCGAAGGCTTTGCCATCAATCCGCGCATACCCGAGAGCTGACGAATCTGCTGTTTCGAACCGCGAGCACCGGAGTCGGCCATGATGTAAATCGGGTTGATCTCGCCGGCCTTGTCCATTCGCTGCATGTTGCCGAACATCTCGTCGGCCACCTTTTCGGTAATCGCCGACCAGATTTCGACCACTTTGTTATAGCGCTCGCCATTGGTAATGGCGCCATCGAGATACTGCTGCTGCACTGCGATGACCTGCTTCTCGGCATCGCGCACCAGCGCCTGCTTGCCCGGCGGAATGACCATGTCGTCGATGCCGATGGACAAGCCTGCTTTGGTTGCGTAATGGAAGCCGAGCTGCTTAATGCCGTCCAACATCCGGACGGTGGTTTCCAGTCCGAAACGCAGGTAGCAGTAATTCACCAACTGGCCAACGCCCTTCTTCTTGAGCAGGCCATTGACGTACGGCATCTCTGCGGCGCCGCGCTTCAAGTGGTCGTTCATGATGGCACGACCGACCGTGGTCGAGATGAACTGGCGCTCGAAGTTGGTCGGCTCGGTGTGGATCACGTCCTGATCGTCATAGGCGGTCGTGAGGTCAATCACCTCGCCCGAGTAACGCAGCCGAATCGGGGTCAGCGTCTCCACTTCCCCCGCTTCTTTGGCAAGCAGGACTTCGTCGATATTGGCGAATGCGCGTCCCTCGCCCTTGGCGCCGGGCTTGGCCTTCGTCAGGTAGTAAATGCCCAGCACCATGTCCTGAGTGGGCACGGTGATCGGTTGACCAGACGCTGGCGACAAAATGTTGTGCGACGCCAGCATCAATACGCTGGCCTCCACCTGCGCTTCCGGCGAAAGCGGAATGTGCACAGCCATCTGGTCGCCATCGAAATCGGCGTTGAACGCGGTGCAGACCAGGGGATGGATCTTGATGGCCTTGCCTTCCACTAGTACCGGCTCAAAAGCCTGAATGCCCAGACGGTGAAGGGTAGGGGCGCGGTTCAGCAGGACCGGATGGTCCTTGATGACCTCTTCCAGGATGTCCCAAACGATGGGCTCCTGCGCCTCCACCATTTCCTTTGCCTGCTTAATGGTGGTGCAATGACCGGTCTGCTCCAAACGGTGATAGATAAACGGCTTGAACAGCTCGAGTGCCATTTTCTTGGGCAGCCCGCACTGATGCAGCTTAAGGTCGGGACCGACCACGATGACCGAGCGGCCGGAGTAATCCACGCGCTTGCCCAGAAGGTTCTGGCGGAAGCGGCCCTGCTTGCCCTTCAGCGTGTCGGACAGCGACTTCAGCGGGCGATTGTTGGCGCCACGCAGCACGCGGCCACGGCGTCCGTTGTCGAACAGCGCGTCCACGGCTTCCTGCAGCATGCGCTTTTCGTTACGCACAATCACTTCCGGCGCATGCAGGTCCATCAGCTTCTTCAACCGGTTATTGCGGTTGATGACGCGGCGATAGAGGTCGTTCAAATCAGAGGTCGCAAAGCGGCCGCCGTCGAGCGGAACCAGGGGACGCAGCTCCGGCGGGATGACCGGGATCACGTCGAGAATCATCCAATTAGGCTTATTGCCGCTCTTGCGGAAGGCCTCGACCACCTTCAGGCGTTTGGCGAACTTCAGGCGCTTCTGCACCGACGTTTCGGTGCGCATCTTTTCGCGCAGTTCGGTAGAGAGCGTCTCCACCTCAACCCGCTTCAGCAGTTCCTTGATGGCCTCGGCGCCCATCATGGCTTTGAAACCGCTGGCGCGATGCGCCAGGTCGAGTTCGCGATACTTGGTTTCGTCCTTGATGACCTCGTGGTCCTTGACCGGAGCGTCGCCGGCTTCCACCACGACGTAGGCTTCGAAGTAGAGGACCGACTCCAGTTCGCGCAGGGAAATATCGAGGATGTGACCGATACGGCTGGGCAGACCCTTGAAGAACCACACATGGGAACAAGGCGATGCCAGCTCAATGTGGCCGAGGCGCTCGCGGCGCACCTTGGAAAGGGTGACCTCCACTCCGCACTTGTCGCAGATCACGCCGCGGTGCTTCATGCGCTTGTACTTGCCGCACAGACACTCCCAATCGGTCACCGGTCCAAAGATGCGGGCGCAGAACAAGCCATCGCGCTCCGGCTTGAAGGTGCGGTAATTGATCGTCTCCGGCTTGGTGACTTCTCCGTGAGACCAGCTGCGAATCTTCTCCGGCGAAGCCAGGCTGATGCGGATGGCGTCGAAGTCGGCGATAGGATTTCCGAGATCAAATGGACTCGATCGGTACAAAATGCCTCCTCCCCTGCGGGGTCCTTGACGGTGGACTGCAGGGACTCGCGGCCCATGCGCGGCCGCTGGCGGCTCCCGGTGGTTCTTACTCTTTGGCTGCTGCCTCCCGCGGGAGCGAAGGAGGTAGCTACCTCAATTTCGTGGCGACTTGGACTGGCCTAGTCGGCCGCGACCGGAGCTGCGGCGAGCGGCTTACGCTCGTTGGTTTTAATCAGCTCCACGTCGAGGCACAACGACTGCAATTCGCGAATCAGAACGTTGAACGACTCAGGCACACCCGGCTCGATCGCCGCTTCGCCTTTGACGATGGCCTCGTAAATCTTGGTGCGGCCATAAACGTCATCGGACTTCGCGGTCAGCAGTTCCTGCAGGATGTAGGCTGCGCCATAGGCCTCCAGGGCCCAGACTTCCATTTCTCCGAAGCGCTGACCGCCGAACTGCGCCTTGCCGCCCAGCGGCTGCTGGGTGATCAGCGAGTACGGCCCGATCGAACGCGCGTGGATCTTGTCGTCCACCAGATGCGAGAGCTTGAGCATGTAGATATAGCCCACCGTCACCGGCTGCTCGAACTTCTCGCCCGACATGCCGTCGTAAAGCCAGGTCTTGCCGGACTCCGGCAAGCTGCCTTGCGCCAGCAGCGACTTGATCTCCCCTTCCTTGGAACCATCGAACACCGGGGAGCTGAAGTAGACGGCTTCCTTCATGCCGTCGGCCACGCGCTCCAGGGTTTCGTCGTCGAGGCTGGCGAACTCGTCCACAAACGGTGTGTCCTTGAACATGATCTTGAGTTCGCGGCGCACATGTTCCGCCTTCGAGTTCTCCTTCAACAGCTCGCCAATCTTCTGCCCCAGCGCGTAACCCGCCCAACCGAGGTGGGTCTCAAGGATCTGGCCCACGTTCATACGACTCGGCACACCCAGAGGATTCAGAACGATCTCCACCGGAGTACCGTCTTCGAGATAGGGCATGTCCTCTTCCGGCAGGATGCGCGCGATGACGCCCTTGTTTCCGTGGCGCCCGGCCATCTTGTCGCCCACGCTCAGCTTGCGCTTCATGGCGATATAAACCTTCACCAGCTTGATCACGCCCGGCGGAAGCTCATCGCCCTTCTGCAGCTTTTCGACCTTCTCGCGGACAATCTTGCGCAGAACGTCAATCTGGCGCGAGGTCATCTCCTCGATTTCGTCGATCTGCTCGTTGATGCGAGGGTCCTTATCGGCAAACTTGATGCGCTTGAGGTTGCGCGTCGAGATGTGCTCGATGATGTCGCGGTCAAGGATGACGCCTTTGGTCAGCAGCCGCTTGTTGGTGCGCTCGTCATGCAGGTCGGCCAGGACTTCCTTGCCGCCCAGCAGAGCCTCCAGACGCTTCAAACGCTCGTCGGTGAGGATTCGGATCTCGTCCGCCAGGTTCTTCTCCAGCTTTGCGACCTGTTCGGACTCGATGAACTTGGCGCGTTCGTCCTTCTCTTGGCCCTTGCGGGAGAAGATCTTTACGTCCACCACCGTGCCTTCGATTCCAGGAGGGCAGGTGAGGGAGGCGTCGCGAACGTCGCCGGCTTTCTCGCCGAAGATGGCGCGTAACAACTTCTCTTCCGGCGTGAGCTGGGTCTCGCCCTTGGGCGTGACCTTGCCCACCAGGATGTCGCCCGCCTTCACCGTCGCGCCGATGCGGATGATGCCGCTTTCGTCGAGATCGCGCAAAGCCGACTCGCTGACGTTGGGAATGTCGCGGGTGACTTCCTCCGGGCCCAGCTTGGTGTCGCGAGACTCGATCTCGAACTCCTCGATGTGGACGGAGGTGTAATAGTCCTCCTTGACCATCTTCTCGGAGACCAGAATCGCGTCTTCGAAGTTGTAGCCGCGCCACGGCATGAACGCGACCAGCACGTTACGGCCGAGCGCCAGCTCGCCCATATCGGTGCAGGGCCCATCGGCGATGACCTGCCCCTTGGCGACCCGCTGGCCTTTCTTCACGATCGGCCGCTGGTTGATGCAGGTGTTCTGGTTGGAGCGCTTGAACTTGGTGAGCTGATAGATGTCGCTGCCCACCTCGCGCGAGAGCTGCATGGGATGATGCTCGCCCTCGACGCGCACGATGATGCGCTCGGAATCCACCGAATCGATGATGCCGCTGCGGCGGGCCAGCACCACCGCGCCAGAGTCGCGCGCCGTGACGCCTTCCATTCCAGTGCCGACAATCGGGGCCTGTGCGCGAAGCAATGGCACCGACTGGCGCTGCATGTTCGCTCCCATCAGAGCGCGGTTGGCGTCGTCGTGCTCCAGGAACGGCACCAGCGAGGCAGCCACCGAAACCAGTTGCTTCGGACTGACGTCGATGTAGTCAACTTCGTCGCGGTTGACCAGCACGAAGTTGCCAGCCTTGCGAGCGTTGACCAGTTCCGCCACGATGCGGCCCTTGTCGTCGATCTCGGCATTGGCCTGCGCGATGACGTGGCGATCTTCCTCCCATGCAGAAAGGTAGAAGGAGAACGGCTCGAAGTCGATGGGCTTCTTGCGGCGCTCCTTCAGATCGTTGTTGGCCTTGATCGCCTCGGCCTTCTCGAGATGGTCACCGACGCGATATTCACTGTCGCCGGCGTTGACTACGCTGATGAAGTCGAGCACGCGTCCGTTCTTTACCTTGCGGTAGGGCGACTCGATGAAGCCGTAGTCGTTGATGCGCGCATAGCAACTCAGCGAGGAGATCAGGCCGATGTTCGGACCTTCCGGCGTCTCGATCGGGCAGATGCGGCCGTAGTGCGTGGGGTGAACGTCGCGCACTTCGAATCCCGCGCGCTCACGCGAGAGACCACCCGGCCCCAGAGCCGAGAGACGGCGCTTGTGCGTGATCTCCGAGAGCGGGTTGGTCTGGTCCATGAACTGCGACAACTGCGACGAACCAAAAAACTCGCGGATGGCCGCCATCACCGGCTTGGCGTTCACCAGGTCGTGCGGCATGGCCGTGGACATCTCCTGGTACACGCTCATCTTTTCCTTGATGGCGCGTTCCATGCGGACCAGACCGATGCGGAACTGGTTCTCCAACAGCTCGCCGACCGCGCGCACGCGGCGGTTGCCGAGGTGATCGATGTCGTCCACCGTACCGATGTTCTTGCGCAGCTTGAGCAGGTAGCGGATGGTTCCGTAGAAGTCATCCGGTTCCAGCGTGCGGTGATCGAGGTGAGTGGCGTCTTCGCTCTCGAACAGTTTGATGTTGAACTTCAGGCGGCCCACGCGCGAGAAGTCGTACTTTCGCGAGTCAAAGAACATGCCGTGGAAGAGCGAGGTCGCCGTGTCCAACGTCGGCGGATCGCCGGGACGCAGTTTGCGGTAGATCTCGATCAATGCTTCCTGCGGGGTCTTCACCGAATCGCGGCGCAACGTGGCGCTCACAACCGTGCCCACATCATCGCGCTCCGGGAAGAACACGTGTAACTCGGCCACGCCCGCGTCCATCATCTTCGACAGCTTTTCGGCCGTGAGCTCAGAGTTGGCTTCCAGCAGGACCTCGCCGGTGTTGGTGTCAACCACATCGGCGGCAACGAACGCACCTTCCAGATCGCTGAGGTCAACCTCGATCTCAGTGATACGGTGCTTCTGGATTTCCTTCATCACTGCTGCCGTGACTTTGCGGCCGGAGTGAACAATCTCTTCGCCGCTCTTGGTGGCGATGCGGTGCGTCAACTTCATGCCGACCAGATTCGTCGGATGATCGGCGTTCGGGTCCAGTGTCCAATACAGTTTCTTGTCGTGCAGGGCGATGCGGTCCACCGTGTAGAACGTACGGAGAATGTCTTCGTCGGAGCGCAGGCCCAGAGCGCGCAGGAAGATGCTTCCCAGGAACTTGCGTTTGCGGTCAATGCGCACATACAGCACGTTCTTCTGGTCGTACTCGAACTCCACCCACGAGCCGCGGTAGGGAATGATCTTGCCCAGGAAATAGGTGCGATTGTTGGCCGTCTCGAAAAACACGCCCGGCGAACGGTGCAACTGGCTGACAATGACGCGCTCGGTGCCGTTGATGATGAAGGTTCCGTTGGCCGTCATCAGCGGAATGTCACCGAAAAACACCTCCTGCTCCTTCATGTCGCGGATGGAGCGGTTGCCGGTGTCCGGGTCTTTGTCGTAAATGGTGAGGCGCATCGTGACTTTCAGCGGCGCGGAGTAGGTCATCCCGCGCTCCTCGCATTCCGCCACGTCATATTTCAGCTGCAATCCAACCGGGTCGCCGCACTTGTTGCAGAAGTCCGGTGTATTGGCGTTGTAGGTGCCGCACTTGGTGCAAAGCACATCGCCCAGATGAAACGGGTCGGTCTTCACCGTCGCACCGCAATTGCGGCAGGTAGTGCGCAAATGGTTCAGCCCCTTCAGGTGGCCGCATTTGCATTCCCAGTTGCCGATGGCGTACTCGACAAAGTCCAACTGCGATACATTGCGGAAGTCGGTGATGGGAAACACCGACTGAAAGACCGCCTGCAAGCCGGCGTCATCGCGTTCGCTGGGCAGCGCATCCATCTGCAGGAAGCGGTCGTAGGAACGCTTCTGCACCTCAATCAGGTTCGGGATCTGGATGGTCGCCGGAATTTTTGAAAAGTCAAAACGATTTCGATTGGCAGTTTTCTGTTGCGCCATGTATAAAGCTCCTAAGTCAGTGCCGGCCAGCCCGCTTGCGCCGGGCCGTACAAGCCGCTTGTGCGGAAATGCGACGCGGATGACTGTCGTCGCACGGGTGACAAATTAAGGCCTTGGAAAAGATTTGCTGCCGGCGTCGCAAGCAAAAACACGACCGCGCCCGCAGAGACAGAAGTCCCCGCAAGCGCCGTTCGAGGCGTCGTGCAATCCCATGACCATTCAGTCCGGGAATTCGGCATTTGTTGTGCCGCGATGTTCTTAGCTTCCCGCGCCAGTATTTTCAGGCCTTGTCCTCAGCAGCCGAACCGTCGCATCTGAGCTGATACTTCGATTGGGCTTGCCGCCTGCCACTCATCTGTTTGATGTCCGAATCCGCTCCGGGATTCGGCCTCAACGATGCCCGGGAATTCCGCGGTCCCGGCTGAAGGGAACCGCTCCACTTCCTCGGCTTCATCGCGCCTCTCCACGGCCGCTCCAACGTGAAGAGGAACGTAGCCGCCACCCCGTACTTGCGCAGGCGGCAGCAGCCATAACCCCGGTCAGCGTGCCCGGAGTAATTGCCCCGTTCCATCGTCAGAACGGGGCGGAATCCATTACTTCACTTCTACGGTTGCGCCCGCTTCAGTGAACTTCTTCTTGATGGTCTCGGCTTCTTCCTTCGAGACACCTTCCTTAACAGTCTTCGGGGCGCCATCGACCAGGTCCTTGGCTTCCTTCAGACCCAGGCTGGTGACCTCGCGGACCGCCTTGATCACATTGATCTTGTTCGCGCCCACCGCCGTCAGAACGACCGCAAATTCGGTCTTCTCTTCCGCCGGGGCCGCGGCTGCTCCGGCGCCTGCGCCGGCCGCGCCCGCCATCATGACGGGGGCCGCAGCCGCCGCCGAGACGCCAAGGCGCTCTTCCAATTTCTTCACCAGGGCCGCCGCATCCAAAAGCGTCAGGCCTACGATTTGTTCTTCCAACTGCTGCAGATCCGCCATGTGTTTCTCCACCTGTTCGTTATTCGTTGTAGTTGATTTCGTTATCGGTCTCCGAGGCTTCCAATGTGCCGTCGCATGCCAGACTCACGCAGGCGGTACGCCTCACAACGGATAACGCAATCTCTTCGGCAGCGCTTTCGCGCTTCCAAACCTTTTAGCGCTTCGATTCGAGCGCCGCGCTTACGCGCCAGCGGCTTCGCCCGAAGCAAACTTGTTCTGCTCGACGCCCTGATTCAGCACCACGGCCACGTCGCGGCCCACCGCGTTCATCACGGTAACCAGACGCTGCGCCGGGGCGTTCATCAGGAAGAGCAGCTTGGAGTAAATCTCTTCCTTTGACGGCATGCTGGCCAATGCGTCAATGTCTTTGATCGCGATGACCCGGCCTTCCACAATGCCGGCCTTGAAGGTGTACTCCGGGTTGTCCTTGGCATACTTGCTGAGCACCTTGGCCAGGGCAACAGGGTCACCACTGGTGTAAGCGATTGACGTCACGCCGGCGAGTTCCTTCATCGCCTCTTCTACCTGCGTGCCCTTCGCTGCGCGCTCGGCCAACGTGTTCTTCACCACGCGATAGTGTCCGCCCACGCTGCGCACGGTCTTTCGAAGCTCGAAATCCTTCTCCACCGTCAGTTTGCTGAACGTTCCCACGATGGCGTGGCTCGCGCTCCGGAATTCTTCCGTGAGCTTTTCGACCTGCTCGATCTTTTTTGCTTTCGTAACAGCCATTTTCGAATCCTTGTTCTGCTGTGCTCAGTGGCGCCAGCCGATTTTTGGGTCAGCAAAACGCGCGACTAGGCCCGCGCAGCAGCTTCCACAGCCGAGGTATCGATCGGGACACCAGGACCCATGGTCGAGCTCAGATAGCAACCCTTGATGTACTTGCCCTTGGCAACGCTGGGCTTCGCCTTGATGACACTGGTGATTACCGTCGCCGCGTTCTCCACCAACTTCTCGGCCGGGAACGAAATCTTGCCGACGGGTACATGCACCAGAGCAGTCTTATCGGTACGGAACTCCACCTTGCCGGCCTTGGTTTCTTTTACTGCAGAGGCAACGTCGAAGGTGACGGTTCCGGTCTTCGGATTGGGCATCAAACCGCGCGGGCCGAGCACCTTTCCCAACCGGCCTACCGACTTCATCATGTCGGGCGTCGCAATAACCGCGTCGTAATCGGTCCAGTTTTCCTTCTGGATCTTCTCCACCATCTCTTCGCCACCGACGATGTCCGCGCCGGCCGCTTCGGCCTCGCGCACTTTCTCGCCACTGGCGATCACCAGTACCTTCTTCGACTTGCCCAGGCCGTGCGGCAGGACCACAGTGCCGCGCACCATCTGGTCGGCGTGCTTGGGATCGACTCCCAGACGCATCGTCAGGTCCACGGTTTCGTCAAACTTGGCGTACTTCACTTTCTGCAAAAGCGGCACCGCGTCCTGAAGCGTGTAGGAACGAGCTTCGACGGCCGTGCGCGCCTTCTCGATGTTCTTTCCGGATTTCCTCATAGCACTCCTTGTCTTCCACCGCCGGTCCCCGTTGCCGAACGGCCGTGGTATTTGCGACTGCGGCCTGGCGACCGCGAAACTTGTATTACGCCGTCACTTCAATGCCCATCGAGCGAGCTGTGCCCTTGACGCTCTTGATCGCCGCGTCGATGGACGCTGCATTCAGGTCGGGCATCTTTTGCTTGGCAATTTCCATGACCTGCTTCTCGCTCACCTTGCCGACTTTGTCCTTGTTCGGCGTGCCCGACCCCTTCGCCACACCTGCCGCCCGCTTCAACAGAATCGCAGCCGGCGGCGTCTTGGTGATAAAGGAAAACGTACGGTCGCTGTAAACCGTTACCACCACGGGGATGATCAATCCATCCAGCTCTTTCGCGCTGGTCCGCGCATTGAACTGTTTGCAGAACTCCATGATGTTGATCTGTGCCTGACCGAGCGCCGGACCAACCGGAGGCGCCGGAGTGGCCTTGCCGGCCGCAATCTGCAACTTCACCGAACCTGTAGCTTTCTTTGCCATCGCTAATCCCTATTGTCCTCGCGCCCGCACTTACGCGTCGACGGCTGCTGTGTCTATGTAATAACTTTCTCGACTTGCCCGAATCCCAACTCCACTGGAGTGGAGCGCCCGAAAATCGTCACCATCACTTTCAACGTCTCGCGGTCCTCGTTGACCTCGTCCACTACGCCGGTGAAGCTGGCAAACGGCCCTTCGGTGATGCGCACCGACTCGTTCTTCTCGAACTTAACCTTGAGCTTCGGCTTCTCTTTGCTGTCCGCGACGCGATAAACGATCGCCTTTACTTCGTCGTCCGATAACGGCGTGGGCTGCTGCCCGGTGCCCACAAAGCCGGTCACCCGCGGCGTTCCCTTTACCACATGCCAGACGTTATCGTCCATGTCCATCTCGACCAGCACATAGCCGGGATAGAACATGCGCTCGCTGGTGTACTTCTTGCCGCCGCGAACCTCAGTTACCGATTCGGTCGGGATCAACACGCGCCCGATTCTCTGCTCCAGTTCCGGATAAGCGCGGACCCGCGATTCCAGCGACTCCTTTACCTTGCGCTCAAATCCCGAATAGGTGTGGATGATGTACCACTTCATGTTCGGGTTCTGCGGATTGGCCTGGTCGGCAGCCGGGGCGTCGGCATCCTCGCCAGTCAATTGCGGCTCAACAACAGCCCCGTCGGCCGGTTGAGGCTGAGCTACAGCATTGGCCGGCTCCGGTTCCACGCCTTCGGTCTCCGATTTGATTTCTTCTTCTGCCATGTTTGTGCGCATTAGCGGTGTGTCAACGTCTTCAATAAGTGGTCGAGTGATAACCCGAGGACCTTATCCAGTACCGCGAAGTAAATGCCGAACAGGAACACCGTGATAATGACCACGGTAGTTGTGCCCTGCACTTCCTTGCGCGACGGAGTCGTGACCTTGCGCATCTCGGTGCGCACATCGTTGTAGAAGGTCTTGGCGCGTTGCGGCCACGCTTTGACCTTGGTCATCAGACCGTTATCTTCCAACCGTTCGACGATCGCTGACTTCGCCATCTGATACCTGTCTTCCGGCGCCCTTTGGCGCCTCAACTACATTCCCGAATACTGGCAGGGGCGGAGGGATTCGAACCCCCAAGTCCGGTTTTGGAGACCGGCAGTTTAGCCGTTGAGCTTACGCCCCTGTGTTAGCAATCAGCATTTAGCCGCTAGCTCTTAGCTTTCTCCGCCATAATCCCGGCAGTTCAGATTTGACACCAAGTGCTAAGTGCCAAAGGCTGGCTGCTATTTCACTTCTTTATGCGATGTGTGCTTCCGGCACTTCCGGCAGAACTTGTTGAATTCCAGCCGTCCCGTCGTGGTCTTCTTGTTCTTGGTGGTGGAGTAATTACGGTTTTTGCAGTCTCCACATTGCAACGTAACAATCTCTCGCGGCATTTGACCTGTTCCTTTTCATCTACCTTGCGGACTACCGCAAGGCCTTGTCCGCGCCCAAGCGCGGAAATCAACGTGGCCGCGGTTTGCAGCCACGTCGAAAGTATCCCTACGCGATAATCTCCGTGATGGTGCCGGCGCCCACGGTGCGTCCGCCTTCGCGGATCGCGAACCGCAAGCCCTTTTCCATCGCCACCGGCGTGATCAGCTCGATCTCCAGGCTCACGTTGTCGCCCGGCATCACCATCTCCGTGCCTTCCGGTAGCGTCGCCACTCCCGTCACGTCCGTGGTGCGGAAGTAGAACTGCGGCCGGTAGCCCTTGAAGAACGGCGTGTGCCGTCCCCCTTCGTCCTTCGACAGCACATACACCTCGCCTTTGAACTTGGTGTGCGGCGTGATCGATCCCGGCTTGGCCAGCACCATGCCGCGCTCCACGTCTTCCTTCGCCGTGCCGCGCAGCAGCAGGCCGGCGTTATCGCCCGCCAAGCCTTCGTCCAACTGCTTCTTGAACATCTCCACGCCCGTGACCACCGTCTTGCGGGTCTCGCGGAAGCCCACAATCTCCACTTCCTCGCCCACCTTCACCTTGCCGCGCTCAATACGCCCAGTCACTACCGTGCCCCGTCCCTGAATCGAGAAGATGTCTTCGATCGGCATCAGGAACGGCTTGTCGATATCGCGCGCCGGCAGCGGAACGTTCTTGTCCACCGCCTCCATCAACTCTTCCACCTTGGCTTCCCACTGCGCTTCGCCGTTCAGCGCCCCCAGTGCCGAGCCGCGTACCACCGGCAGATCGTCGCCCGGGAACCCGTACTTGTTCAGCAGCTCGCGGACTTCCATCTCCACCAGATCAATCAGTTCGGCGTCTTCCACCGCATCGCACTTGTTCAGGAACACCACCACGTAGGGCACGCCTACCTGGCGCGCCAGCAGCACGTGCTCCTTGGTCTGCGGCATGGGCCCGTCGGTGGCCGCCACCACCAGAATGGCGCCGTCCATCTGCGCCGCCCCGGTAATCATGTTCTTGATGTAGTCGGCGTGGCCGGGACAATCCACGTGAGCGTAGTGCCGGTTGGCCGTCTCGTACTCCACGTGCGCGGTCGCGATGGTAATGCCGCGCTCCCGCTCTTCCGGCGCGTTGTCGATGGAGTCGAACGAGCGGAACACGATCTTGGGATTGTGCTTCTGCAATACCTTGGTGATGGCCGCCGTCAACGTCGTCTTGCCATGGTCGATGTGCCCGATCGTCCCCACGTTTACGTGCGGCTTGCTGCGGTCAAATTTCTCTTTCGCCATAATTTATGCCTTATTAAATTTCACCAACTTGTTGAACCCATGGAGCCGATGACCAGGATTGAACTGGTGACCTCTCCCTTACCAAGGGAGTGCTCTACCAACTGAGCTACATCGGCCCGCGAACTCTGGAGCGGGAGACGGGAATCGAACCCGCGACCAACAGCTTGGAAGGCTGTGACTCTACCACTGAGTTACTCCCGCCCTGCAATCGCCGAACTCATTCTCCGTCGTGGTGATCGCGCTGTTCGCGATCCAGTTTCCTGCTCCACGACCAACTGCGAACGGCAAACATCGCCAGAATCGCAAGCGCTGCCAGCTTGAACCGCTGCTCGGTGATCGTGGTCGCCACCAGAATCGCCAGCACCGTGTACGCGCCCAACGCCAACCACAACCGCTTCATCCCACTCCGAATAACTGGTGCACAGGGGAGGATTCGAACCTCCGTAGCTCCAAGGAGCGGCAGATTTACAGTCTGCTGCCATTAACCACTCGGCCACCTGTGCACGTTCCGACCGAGCATCCCGCTCTCAGCAATCTCCTGAGACACAAATCATGGGCCCGGAATCGCCAATCTTGCTGTCAAAGAGCATCGAGCGGCCAAACGCACCATCTGCAATCCCGGCAAAACTCCGCAACAGCTACGCGACCATACTTCCGCGCACGATTTGCGATTCAGGAAGCTGCTGCTGGAATCAGTTCTCTAGGAGAGCTGCGCGTCTCGTTTGGCTTGCTCCTGCTTACGCCTTGGCGGCGCGCTCATGGTCACAATTCTGGAGCTGGCGAAGGGATTTGAACCCCCGACCCTCTGATTACAAATCAGATGCTCTACCAGCTGAGCTACGCCAGCCTGCGGCCCGGTTCGACACCTATGCGCCGATCCAAGCATGATTCGTCCTGCCAGCCGGGACAAACTATGAGGTTAACACGAACGGTATTGCACGTGCAAACGACCTGCCCGCTGGAGTTACATGGCTTACAAATAACCTTGGACCTACAACTCGCCACTCCCGCGGGCCTCGTGGCCGGGGATTCCGCAGAGTACGCTCGCAGCTCGCGAACGATGAAGTGCGATCACTTCATTCTAACCAATTTCCGCGAAGTTCGCCATCGTAACGCCTTTTCTCGTATCATCATGTGTCATTCATGCGAACTCACCGAAAGCAGTTGTGGGTCGTCTTCGCGGTCGTCCTAGTCATAGCCGGCGGTATTGTTACCGCCATCCTGCTGCGAAAGCGTGCCGCGCCCGACGCGGTCCGTCTGTTACCTGATTCCGACGCGGTGCTCTACATCAACCTCGAGCCGATTCGGCTTCTTACCAACCTGGGCAAGAAAACTCCCAAGGACCGCGACCCACAGTTTGAGGACTTTGTTCGCGAGACGGGCTTCGAGTTTGAGCGCGACCTCGACAAGGCTGCCTTCGCCATTCACTACGGCGTCAACACCAACCGCAAACCCGCCGAAACCCGCTACAGCGAAATCTTTCAGGGACGTTTTGATGCTGCGCGGGTGGGCGCTTATCTGCGCAAGCTGGCCTCCAGCGTCGAGCGTTATCGCGATCTCGATATCTATATAATTCCGCTGGAAGGGCGCACGGTCCGCATCGCACTGCTGGGAATCGATATCGCTGCCGCCTCTAACACCGCCGATCCCGCTGTCATTCACGGCATGATCGACCGCTACAAGCAGGCGGCGTTGCCATTCGCCGGCCCCGCGCTGGTAAGCGAGTACTATCGGCGCGTTCCGTTGGGGAGCTTGATCTGGACGATTGCTCGCCCGCCCGCGGCGAGCGTGGGACAAGAGCACGGCGAGCTGCTCTTGCCTGGCAGTTGGAGCGGACTGCTACCGCCGAACAGCGTAGTGATCGCGTCGGCGCGTCCACTGAACGACATCCACCTGCGGGCGCAGGTTCTCACAGACAGCGAAGCTCAAGCCCGCACCTTCACCGACCGCGTCAACACGTATCTCGCCCTGTTCAAGTCGCTCGATATTTCCATGGACGGCAGCGGGCCCGATCCCGATGCGAAGGCAGCCTTCGAAAGTCTTGAGGTCCATCAGGACAAGAACGAAGCTGTGCTGACCGCGAGAGTCCCTTATGCTTTTTTTAGGAAAATACTGAGCGAACCGGTGGAACTTGGGCCCGAAACGCAAAAACCGCCGGAGCAAACCGCCCCAGCGGCCAAAGCCAAATCGAAGAAATAAGATCTGCTAACTCGCGGGGAACTTTCCCGGGCTGATCGTCGTTCGAAGGAATTTGTGCGGATTCACCGGCACGTCGTGGATACGAACCTCGTAGTGCAGATGGGGGCCAGTACTACGTCCGCTTAGACCTACGTAGCCAATCACCTGCCCGCGCCCAACGTTCTGCCCATTGGCGACCGCGAATCCCGATAGATGGCCGTAGCGGGTAACTATGCCGTTACCGTGATCGATCTGAACCATGCGGCCATATCCGCTGTAAAAGTCCGCGTAGGTGACCACGCCATCGGATGGCGCCCGCACCGGTTGTCCGTAATGGCTGGAAATGTCCACGCCCGAATGAAACGCGCCCTCACCGTTGAACGGGCTGATGCGTTCCCCGAAGGAGCCGGTAATGGGCCCCATGACCGGCCATAGCGTCGGCGCCGTAGTCGCATTGATCCAGTCGGTGAGCGTGGCCTGATGGGTAAGCCCAATGCCCAGTCCGGCCGTGGTCGCGCCGGTCAAAGCCGATCTCCGCAAGGCATTCAACTGATCGATGGAATACATCACCTCTTCCGGCTTAAACGTACCGTCGACGTCGTGCAGCATTTTAGGATTGCGCTTCAGTCCGTAGATGACCGACACTTCATCGGCCAAGGAGCCCAGCGATGCAACCTGGATGTCTTTCTCGTGATTGACCCGCTCCAGCTGGGTGTAGCGAGTTTCCAGCGCCTTTTTTTCCGAGCGTAATTGATTGAAACTGGCCACCTTCCACAACATTCGGGTGTAGGAACCGGCCATGCCGGTGATGGTGAACATGCCCAGCATAGCGCCAGCCAGGAAGACGTACAGGTAATGAACTGGGATGGGTATTTTTCGTAGTTGACCTTCCGCGTCACGGGCTACGAAAAGGATATAGAAACGCTTTCGCAAAAATTTAACCCTCTATAAAAAGTGGCTCCGGTTTGCTGCGAGAAGCTATGAAAATTCGGAACGCTGTGCCGCGCTGGTCCCTTCCTGCTCGTTACGGGTACTTGGAGAGCGTGGGTTAACGACTCTCCGTCCCGGCGACAGAAGATCTTTATCGCCGGGCGCTTGGCTGGGAATAAACGACTTCAAACCGTAACAGACCGGTTCGCCCCTGTCAACGCAGTTGGGGCTAGCTGCTCCCACCAAAGTGTCACGCCCGCCCATCTTTAAGCTTGGCTCTTCGCCATCAGTTATATTGGCGAGGCCTGCTTGGGAAAGGACGGTCGTGCCACTCAGCGAAAAACTGCTCATACAACGCATTCGCCGCGGCGCCACTCGCGAGGCACGAGCCGGTCAAGGCATCGGCGACGATTGTGCCGTTCTGACGATCCCGCACGGGCAAGAAGCGCTGGTCACCACCGACTTCAGCCTGGAAGGTGTCCATTTTCGCCGCGAGTGGCATCCGCCGGATTCGGTTGGGCACCGTTGCCTGGCTCGAGGGCTGAGCGACATCGCCGCTATGGGAGGCACCCCACGCGCTGCCTTCCTTTCTTTGGCGCTTCCCGCGGAGCTGAAGCAGAAGTGGGTCGACGACTTTATCGAAGGATTGCTGAAACTCGCGATCCGATATTCCGTCCGGCTCGCCGGAGGTGACACCGCTCAATCGCCCGCAGGAGTTCTGGCCGACATCATCGTGCTGGGTTCGGTTCCGTCGGGAAAGGCCATCCTACGCTCTGGCGCGCGTCCCGGCGATCTTCTCTACGTCACTGGAACTCTGGGTTCAGCGATGGCTGACCTCAACCGGCTGCGGGACGGAGAGAAGCTTCGGCCCAAGTCACACGCCAAGCACTTCTATCCCGAGCCACGGCTCGCCGTCGGACAATTCCTGCGCGAGCACAAGCTGGCGTCCGGAATGATCGATATCAGCGACGGTCTCTCCACCGATCTCGGACATCTCTGCGAGGAAAGCGGCACCGGCGCCGTCGTCGACGCCGAGTCGCTGCCTATGCTTCCAGGCAAGGACGGACTGACCCTCGCGCTGCACGGAGGCGACGAATACGAACTGCTCTTCACCGCCCATCCAGACCGCCGCCTCCCGAAGCAGATCGCCGGAGTTGCGGTGACGCGCATTGGCGAGATCGCCCGCGGCAAGCAGATGAAGCTTGTCGCCGCCGGCAAAGCGGTGACTCTGCGTCCTGCCGGCTGGGAACACTTTGCCTGAGGTTCTTTGCTCCCAGCGGCATAAACATTCAGCAAGTACATTCATCACACTGCTCGGTGAGCCACCGAATGCAGAACTCGTGCTGCACCGCGCCATGTGCTGTTTATAATCACGCCCATGGACCTGGAACAGAAGCTGACCGAACTGAAGCGCCGCGACTCGCTCGCCGATGCCGGCGGTGGCGACGAGCGCCGTGCGCGTGAACACAAGCAGGGCAAGATGTCAGCACGCGAGCGCATCGAGTTCCTGCTGGACGAAGGCACCTTCGAGGAAACCGACAAGCTAGTCACTCACCGCTGCACCGACTTCGGCATGGACGAGCAGAAGTATTACGGCGACGGCTTCGTCACCGGCTACGGACGCATCGAAGGCCGCCTGGTGTTCGTCTTCGCGCAGGACTTTACCGTGTTTGGCGGCTCGCTCTCGGAAACCAACGCCGCCAAGATCGTCAAGATCATGGACACGGCGATGCGCGCCGGTGCTCCTGTCATCGGGCTGAACGATTCCGGTGGTGCACGCATTCAGGAAGGCGTAAGGTCGCTGGCCGGATACGCCGACATCTTCCTACGCAACGTGCTGGCTTCCGGCGTGGTTCCGCAGATTTCCGCGATCATGGGTCCGTGCGCCGGCGGCGCCGTCTATTCGCCCGCCATAACCGACTTCATCCTGATGGTCAACAAGACTTCGTACATGTTCATCACCGGACCCGAAGTCATCAAGGCCGTGACCCACGAAGAGGTGACCAAGGACGAGCTCGGGGGCGCGATGACGCACAACGAGAGGTCCGGCGTGGCGCACTTTATGGCGCAGGACGACGCCGAGTGCCTGAGCATGGTTCGCGAGCTGCTCAGCTTCGTGCCTTCGAACAACCTCGACGACCCGCCGCGCAAAGCCTGCACCGATCCCATCGACCGCGCGGATGAGAGCCTGGACACCATCGTTCCCGCCGAATCCAACCAGCCCTACGACATCAAAGACGTGATCACCACGGTGGTGGACGACAACTACTTCTTCGAGGTCCAGGAGCATTACGCCAAGAACATCGTAGTTGGCTTTGCCCGGCTGAACGGCAAGCCGGTCGGCATCGTGGCCAATCAACCGGCGTTTCTCGCCGGCGTGCTCGACATCAGCGCCAGCATTAAGGGGGCGCGTTTCGTGCGCTTTTGCGACTGCTTTAACATCCCGCTCATTACCTTCGAAGACGTTCCTGGATTTCTGCCCGGCACGCAGCAGGAATACGGCGGCATCATCACGCACGGAGCCAAGCTACTGTTCGCGTTCTCCGAAGCAACCGTGCCCAAGATCACCGTCATCACCCGCAAAGCTTACGGTGGAGCGTATTGCGTGATGGCCTCGAAGCACATTCGCACCGACGTGAACTACGCCTGGCCGACCGCCGAGATCGCGGTGATGGGACCGGAAGGCGCGGTGAACATCGTGTACAAGCGCGAGATCGAGAAGTCCGCCAATCCCGATGCCGATCGCGCCGCCAAGATCGAGGAGTTCCGCGAGCGCTTCGCCAATCCTTACGTGGCAGCCGAGCGCGGATATCTTGACGCGGTAATTCGTCCGCGTGACACCCGCCGCAAATTGATCCAAGCGCTGGACATGCTGGAGAACAAGCGGGAAAAGAATCCGCCTAAGAAGCACGGCAACATTCCGCTGTAAAAGCGGTGTTAGCTAGCGACCGCCGCATGCGAGCTCTTTGAGAAGGCGGGCGACAGTCAGACAGCACGAACATGCGTCGGTGCCGATGAGAGCGTCAAATAGCGGGGATCACGCGTCAAGTTTCTTCGCGAGCAGCTCGTTGACCATCGCGGGATTGGCCTGGCCTTTGGACACCTTCATCACCTGGCCGACGAAGAACGCGATCACGGTTTTCTTGCCTCCCCGATACTGCTCCAACTGTTTGGGATGGGCCGCCATCACTTCGTCGATGATCTTCTCGATGGTCGAGGTATCGGTGATCTGCTGCGGCTTCTCCTTCTCATAGACGGCTGGAAAATCTTCGCCGCGTTCGAAGGCAAGGTCGTAAAGATCCTTGAGCATCTTGCCGCTGATGGCGCCGCTCTCGACCAGGTCTGCGGACATGGCCACGCCCTTCATCGAAATGGGCGACTGCTGGATCTCCATGCCTTTGGCTTTCAGGCGGCCCATCAATTCGCTCTGCACCAGGTTCGAAACCCGCTTTGGGCTTTTGGCAGCGGCGGCGGCTCCCTCGAACTGATCGGCGAGCGCGCGCGTGCTGGTCAAAGTGGTCGCGTCGTATTCCGTGATCCCATATTGCGCAACCATGCGAGCGCGGCGCGCCTCGGGCAGCTCGGGAAGCTGCGCAACGATCTCCTGGCGCCACTTCTCATCCACCACTAACGGCAGTAGGTCGGGCTCGGGGAAGTAGCGGTAATCGTGCGCCTGCTCCTTGGAGCGCATGCCATAGGTCTTGCCTTCGGCGGCGTTGTAGAGGCGGGTTTCCTGCTCGATGGTGCCGCCGGACTCGAGCACCTGCTCGTGGCGCTCGATCTCGTACTCCAGCGCGTGGCGAATGAAGCGGAAGGAATTCACGTTCTTCACTTCCGTCTTGGTGCCCAACGGCTCCTGCCCGCGCGGACGAATGCTGACATTGGCATCGCAACGCAGCGAGCCTTCTTCCATATTGCAGTCGCTGACGCCGGTGTAGAGGATGATCTCCTTCAGCCGCGTCAGGTATTCGTGGGCTTCGTCGGGCGACCAGATGTCGGGCTCGCTGACAATCTCGATGAGCGGCACACCCGAGCGGTTAAGGTCGATGGAGGTCCACTGGCTGCTATCGGGCAGGCCGTCGTGCAGGCTCTTGCCCGCGTCTTCTTCCAGGTGCACGCGCGTGATGCCGATTCGCTTGGGCCCGTTCGCCGTCTTGATCTCGATGTGACCGTGTTCCGCCAGCGGTTTGTCGTACTGCGATATCTGGTAGCCCTTGGGCAGGTCGGGATAGAAGTAGTTCTTGCGTGCAAAGATCGAGGTCTGGTTGATCGTGCAATTCAGCGCGGTCGCCGCCAGCACCGCGAACTCGACCGCGCGCCGGTTCAGCACCGGCAATGGCCCCGGCAGTCCGAGACAGACAGGACAGACATTCGTGTTGGGTGGATCGCCGAAGCGGGTCGAGCAGCCGCAAAAAATCTTCGTCGCGGTCAGAAGCTGAACGTGCACCTCCAGTCCGATGACCGGCTCGTACTTGGAACGCGCGGCGACAGGGGATTCGGGCGTGGTGGCCATGTGCTGATTATAGAGGGGGAACGTACCGCTACAATATCCACCATGGCCGACGAGCTTCTGCGTTACCGCTCTGAGTTCCCCATCTTGGATCGCACCACGTATCTCATCAGCAATTCGCTGGGAGCCATGCCGCGCGGCGTGGAGGATGCGCTCCACCATTACACCGAGATGTGGAGCACGCGCGGCGTTCGCGCCTGGGAGGAAGAATGGTGGATGCTGGCGGCGCGGGTCGGCGACGAGATCGGCGCGCTGATGAACGCACCCCCCGGTTCGGTCGCATGCCTGCAAAACGTGACCACGTGCCAAGCGACGGTGGCGTCGTGCCTCGATTTCAGCCGGCGGCGCAACAAAGTGGTTTACACCGACCTGAACTTTCCTTCGGTCATGTACTTCTGGGAGGCGCAACGCTCGCGGGGCGCGCGCGTGGAGATGGTGCCCAACGACGACGGCATCCACGTCAACACCGAGCGCCTGCTGAACGCCATGGATGACGAGACGCTCATCGTGCCTATCTCGCACGTCATCTTTCGCAGCGCGTTCATCCAGGATGTCGAGGCGATCGTGGAAAAGGCACACCGCGTTGGAGCCTACGTGCTACTGGATTCGTTTCAGGCGACCGGTACGGTGCCCTTCGACGTGCAGCGGCTCAACGTGGATTTCTGCACCGGCGGCGTACTGAAGTGGCTCTGCGGAGGGCCGGGAACCGCATACCTCTACGTCCGCCCGGATCTCGCGAGCAAGCTGGAGCCCTCGTTCACCGGCTGGACCGGCCACGAGAATCCCTTCGGCTTCGAGATCGGCGCCACGCGCTATACGCCCAGCATCTATCGCTTCACCCAGGGCACGCCGAACGTTCCCGCACTGCAAGTGGCGCGACCGGGGGTGAAGATCATCTCCGAGGTCGGGGTAGAGAAGATCCGCGAGAAGTCGAAGCGGCAGACGGCGTTGCTCATCGAAATGGCCGCCCGGCACGGCTGGCGCGTCAACACGCCGCGCGATCCTGAGCGCCGCGGCGGCACGGTGTCCATCGATATGCCTAACGCCCAGCAGGTCTGCAACGAACTTCTGCGACGCGACGTGTTGGTGGATTACCGTCCCCAGGCAGGCGTGAGGTTTTCGCCGCACTTCTACAACAGTGATGAAGAACTGGTCACGGCCATCACGGCGGTCGAAGAGATCCTGGCCGGGATGAAGGTGCACACCTAAATACTGCAAGTTCGGACCGGGAGGCGGGCATGCAGAAGTACTGCGCAGGTTCCCGGCAAGATCCTTCTTGACTTTTCGCCTTTTGTTCGCCGACAATTCGGGTGGAGGCCGCGTACGCGATTATGGCTCTGACCCGGCGTCAAAAAGAGGTGTACGACTTTATCTCCGGCTTTGTCGATAAGAACGGTTATTCGCCCTCCTACGAGGAGATTGCGGATGGTCTTGGCTTGAGCTCGCTGGCCACGGTGCATAAGCACATCAGCAACCTGGAGGAGAAGGAACTGCTGCGGCGCGACTACAACCGCAGCCGCTCGATTGACCTGCTGAGGCCGCGTGGCCGCATGAAACAGGCATTCGCGGCGGCGGCAGCGGCGGCCGAATCCAGCATGAGCCTGCCGTTGCTGGGACGCATTGCCGCCGGCCGTCCGCTGGAGGCGCTGGAAAATCCAGAATCCATCTCGCTGTCCGACTTCACCCGCTCTAAAGACGTGTACGTTCTCCAGGTTGCGGGGGAGAGCATGCAGGACGAGCACATCGTCAACGGCGACTATGTGCTGGTGGAAAAGACCAACGTCGCGCGCGATGGCGAGATCGTGGTCGCGCTGGTCAACGGCAGCGACGCCACCCTGAAGCGTATCTACGTGGAAGGCAGCAAGGTCCGCCTGCAGCCGTCAAACACCGCCATGGATCCCATCATCGTTCCGGCTGCCACGGTACAAGTGCAGGGAAGAGTGATTGGAGTGCTGCGGAAGTATTAAGCCTACGGGTGGCCAGACAAGCAAATGGCGCGGCCGGAGCCGCGCCACGCGAAAATCCTCGGGCTTACAGGTTCTTGTCCAGCGCCTTCTCGATCACATCCCGCGAGACGTAGCCCACGATCTGCTCGCGCACCTGCCCGCCTTTGAAAACCAGCAGGGTGGGAATGCCGCGCACTCCATAGCGCTGCGGCGTAGCGGCGTTCTTGTCCACGTCCATCTTGCCGATCTTTACCCGGCCGTTGTAGCTCAGCGCCACTTCATCCACGATCGGCGCCAGCGCCCGGCAAGGACCGCACCATGCCGCCCAGAAATCCACCATGACCGGCTCCTCCGACTTCAACACCAGCTGATCGAAGTTCGCATCGGTTACTTCTACGATTGCTTCACTTGCCATTAAATTCCTCCCGAGGGATCACAGGGCCATCCCCGTCGTAACGGACAGGCTCCAAATCATCCTAACATCCCCGATCTGAAATTAGATGCGGGATGGCGTTGTAGGACGCAAACCGCATAGGGATAGGGCGTTCCGGGTACAGAGCGCCGACGAACAAATCGAATTTTCTGCGGAAAATAAAGAGCGCTCTGCCGATTAAGCAGAGCGCCCGGAAGGCAGCCCTCCCCCAGAACTGCCTGACTGCGATTCGATTGTGCATCCATTCCCGGATTTTGTAAATAGTTCTTCGATGACAAATTGGTAAACAAATTAGTAACCCAAAGTAACCGATAGTAGACGTGCAGTAACCTTCGTCTACCTAGGATAACGATTTCGTAAATTTCGTGCATCCGCAACTTTTCAAGCGCATCGCGAAGCTATAGAGCTTTCTCTCCAACTACCCGAGTGTGCTCGCCAATAACTCTGCGGGATGAACGACCTCGCGTCCCAGTCCGGCCAACAACTGCTCGTGACAGGAGATCCCGCTGGCGACCAGGGTGCGAGGGCCGCCCTCCCGGTCGGCCTGTCGCACCTGTGCGAACAGGTCCTCACCCACGGCCATGCTCATCTCGTAATACTCGCGCTTGTAGCCGAAGCTGCCGGCCATGCCACAGCACTCGACCGACGACGTTACGACATCGAAGCCGGCGGCGCGCAGCACGTCGATGGTCTGAGTCGCGGAGTTGCAGGTGCGCTGCTGGCAATGCGAGTGGTAGAAGAGCCGCGTGCCGTGCGGACATTTCGCGGCAGGAAAGATCTGCGCCAAGTCGAGCCGTTGCTCCTGCGCGACCTGCCACAGGTACTCCAGCGGCTCAAAGCTGTTGCTGCGCCAGCATGCGCTTGCGTGTCGTCACCGTCGAGCAGGTGCTTGAAGTCGAAGCGCAGCATGGCCAGCACACTGGGCTCGAGCACAAGAATTTTTCTTCCCTCGTCCACGTAGCGACGCAGCATCGGTGCAATGGCGCGAGCCTGCTGGCGGGCGGTCTCCATCATGCCCTGCGACATGGCAGCGCGTCCGTCCGGCATCGAGGGGCTAAGCACCACGTCGAGACCGATGGCGCGCAGCACGCGAATCGCAGCCATACCACGCTCGGGCGCGCCGTAATTGGTGAACACGTCCGCCAGCATTACTACTGCGGGCTGGAGCGTGCCAGGCTTGACGTCGCGCTCGTCCCGCGTAGAGTTGCTCCCATGTCTTCCTGGGGAAGGCCGGCAGCTTCCGGCGACGGTCAACGCCGAACACGCTTTCCATGAAGCTGCGCGCGCCGGGTAGATCCATGGAGGCGTTGGCCAGTCCGGCGAAGTGGGTTCCCCATTTCCCGAACGCGGCGTAGTTGCCGAAGAACTGCTTTTGCAGCGGCGCGGTGCGATCTTCCTGCGCGCTGCCGGTCAGCGCCCCGAATGCGTCCTTTGTGCCCGAGGATCCCTGCGCGAAGTTCATGCGCTGCCGGAGGTTCTCATTGAGCCAGGGAATATCGATGCGCACCGGGCAGTTGGGCACGCAGCGCGAGCAGGCGGTGCACAGCTCGCTGAAGCGCGCGTTCATCAGTGTGCCGGTGCCCGCTTCCCACGAGCCGCCGATGCCGCCGGAGTAAGTTTCTCCGCCGAAAGCGTGGCCGCCGACCGTCTCGAAATTGGCGCACGAGTTCAGGCACGCGCTGCAGCGAATGCAGTACAGCGCCTCACGCAGCACCGGGTCCTCGCGCATTCGGCTGCGGCCGTTGTCGATGAGCACCATGTGGAACTCGCGCGGCTTGGCCGTCTTGCCGGGAGCAACGAACGGCAGCGCCTTCAGCGGAGGATGCAGAATGCTGACGTAGGAGGTCAACGGCTGGCCGGTCCCGCTGCGGGGCAGCAGTTCGATGAAGGTGCCGAAATCGGTGCGCGAGGGCACGACTTTCTCGATGCCGGCGATCGCGATGTGCACCGGCGGCAGCGTGGTGGTCATGCGGATGTTGCCTTCGCTCTCCACCAGCATCAGCGAGCCGCTATCGGCGGCGATAAGGTTGGCGCCGGAGATGCCGGCGTCGGCGGCGATGAACTGCTCGCGCAGGATTTCACGCGCAAACTTGGTCAGTTCCTCGCCGGTGTCCAGCGGCAGGTCGGTGTTGAACTTGCGCTTGAACAGCGCGGTGATGCGCTCCCGCGAATAATGCAGCGCCGGCGCGACGATGTGCGAGGGCTGCTCGTCGGCCACCTGCAGAATGAATTCCGCCAGGTCGCTTTCGGCCACGGTGATGCCCGACGGCCTCCAGCGCGTGGTTCAGCTTGATCTCTTCCGAAGTGATGCTCTTGCCCTTCACCACCAGCTTGACTTCGTGGCGCAGCAGCACGTCGCGAATGTACTGGTTGGCGTCAGCCGCGGTCTTGGCCAGATAAAAATGTCCGCCGTTGGCGCGCACGCTGGCCTCGAGCTGGGTCAGCAGCGCCGGCAGGTTCGGCGATGGCCTGCTCTTTGATCTGGCGCGCCCGGTCCTTCAGCTGGTCGTAGTCGGCGAGGCGCGCCGATGGCGGCGTAGCGGTTGCGGTTGAAGGTCTGGGTGTTAAGGCGGATGGCGGCGCTCTGTACGCCCAGGGTCATGCGGATGGCATCGAGCAGTGCTTTCTTGTCGCTCTTGTTGGCCACCTGGCGCGGGGTGATGTCGGCAGGATTGACGAGTGTGGCCATGCTTACCTCAACACGATGATGTGCAGCTTGTGCGGGCCGTGGACGCCGCGCACCAGCGGCCCCATGTCGGCGGTGGCGCTGGGACCGGTGACGAAAACGAAGTCGCGGGTCAGGCCTTTGCCGTCGAGCACGTCGGCGCGAAACAGATCGCGGGGCTGCGGAACGATGGTCTCGGCGGCGACAACCGCGATCTGCAGGGGCGCCAGCAGGCTCACCATGCCGGTGCGCTCATGGCTGACGTCGATGCAGACCGACCCGGTGCTGGCCACGGCGGCGAACGCTTCCGTCACACCCGCAGCGGTGTGGACCATCTCGTCGGGAGTGGCGTCAGCCACGCACCCGCGGGTCGGTTGCGAAGTCCGCGAACAATGCTGGCCGGCAGATCGTGCGGAGGAGCGTAGAGGATTCGCGTAGCATCGCCGGCGGCGCGCAGGATGGCATCGCGCAAGGCTGCAGGGGTGCGGTCAATGACCTCGACGCTTGCGACGGCCTTGGTCGCCGACTCGGTGAACTGCTCAATCGTTGGGATGGAAGGCGGTGCTATTACCTGCGACATATGTCTAGGATGGCAGCTTATACTGCCCCAGCTTCAAAATCATGTTTTTTCATCACAAAGTGGTATGACGGCGCTCACAACCATCCCTTGGCGCGGGCGATGCGGGCGGCTTCCGTGCGGTTCGCCGCTCCCAGTTTGCTGATCGCCTCCGAGAGATAATTCCGCACCGTACCTTCAGAGAGGTTTAGTTCATTGGCGATATCCAAGCTGGCCATGCCCTCTCCGGCGAGACGCAACACCTGCCGCTCGCGCTCGGTCAGGGGATCGGGTTCGTCCGTCCAGGCCTCGGCGGCAAGCTGGGGATCGATCACGCGCAGCCCGCTGTGCACGCGCCGCACAGCCTCGGCCAGCTGTTCGGCCGGCATGTCTTTCAGCAGGTACCCGGAAGCCCCGGCATCGAGGGCGCGGCGCAGGTATCCGGCACGCGCGAAGGTGGTGAGAATGATGACACGCACCGGCACGGCGCGGCGCTTCAACTCGGCTGCGACTTCCAGCCCGGTGAGCGTGGGCATCTCGATGTCGGTGATGAAGACGTCGGGCCGCGCCTGCTGCACGATGCGCAGGGCCTCATCGCCGGTACCGGCGCGGGCGACGACCTCGATGTCGTCTTCCATTTCCAGCAGCGCGGCGAGCGCGCCCAGGACCATGGCCTGGTCTTCGGCGAGGACGACCCGGATTTTGTCGCGTTTGCTGGGTGGCACGCTCTCAGTTTCGCAGAGCGGAGGCGGCTGCGGCGAGAGGCAAATGAATAACGAGCCGGGTCCCGGCCTCGGTGCATCGCTGAAGCGAGCCACCGATGGCCTCCAGGCGCTCGCGCATACCGCGCAGGCCGTTACCCTCGGGAGCGTCTGCGCCGCGGCCGTTGTCGGCGATTTCCAGGGTGCAAGTCTGCTGGTCGCGAACCAGCCGGACACTGCAGCGCTCCGCCTGGGCATGGCGGACGACGTTGGTCACAGCTTCGCGCAGCGAGAGAGCCAGCACCGACTCCTGCGCAGGGCTCAGGGGAACGGTGGAAGCTTCGCAGTCCACGGTGATTCCAGCAGTCTCCAGAGTCTGCCGCGCACGGATGAGCTCGGCGGCAAGACCCTGCCCCCGGTATCCGCTGATGGCCTCGCGTACGTCGGCAAGCGCGGCGCGCGAAGTCTGCTCCACATCCTGCATCTCATGCTTCGCCTGCTGCGGATCGCGATCCACCAGCTTGCGCGCCAGCTCAGCTTTGAGCGTGATAAGCGACAGGGTGTGGCCCAACAGGTCGTGCAGATCGCGGGCGATGCGCTCGCGCTCGGCAACCTTAGCCAGATGCTCTATCTCATCCTCGGCACGTTGAAGTTTTTCTGCCTCACAGTGTTTGAGCGCCCAGTAGTGGTTTCCCAATCCAACAACCGCAATCAGGAGCAGAAACGAACCCCAGGCGCCTACGGGCAGATGAAGCCGATAGGTGTAGAAGGCGAGAACGGCGACCTGAAGGGCAATCAGCACGGACACTCTGCGGAGGCTGGCGTGGAAACCGGCCGTCGCCGCCGCATAAACCAGAAAAGCCAGGGCGCCACCATTAAGCGGAATAAAGATTACAGCCATGGCGCTCATGGCCAAGACGCACGCCAACCTGTATGGATCACGATGCGAGAACGCCTGCAGGTATATGAGGATGAAGACGAGTCCAAAAAAGGTATTCGCGACCCAGCCCAGCAGAGAAGTATGCCTTGTCGCCGGATCTACGAAGAACCAGACCATAAACGGAAGCCAGATGAGCGGCGCCGAGCGATGTTTATCGTCATGGTTGGGGTAGAGCTTCCACCAGATTGCACTAAGAGTGGTCATGGTCTCGCGGATCCTTGTCAGCTTCCTTACCTATTGTCCTTCGGATGGGCTTCCGGCACAACGGTATACCAAAGAACCGCCACCGCGGTGATAGCCAGCCCCAGGAGCGTGGTGTGCCCGCTCAAGGTCAGTCCGAGAAACACCACCATCGCGATGGCCCAAAGAATCCATTGCAGAGTTTTGTTAGCCATTGTGTGCCTCCGTGGCGTCGTTCGCTCTTCGCTTCTCGCTCTTCAACTGGACTACTGGCAACCGACAACTGACAACTTTTTCATCCGTACGTCTTGCCCTCGTCCCGCCAATAGCCCCAACCGGCCAGCCCCAGGCAGAGCAGCGTGAACGCGAGCAGCGCTTCGATGTGCCCCCAGGCAGGAGTTGGGTTGTTCACCATTCCGACCGCATTCAGCGCCAACTGGCTGAGGTGAAACGGTGGCAGCACTTTGGCGAGGGTCTGCAGCCCGTGCGGTAACAGGAACAATGGAATCCACAGCCCCGAACAGAACGACATGGGCAGATAGATCAGGTTGACCAGGCCGGGCGCCGAGTTCGGCTTGGCGAAGTAGCCAATGGCCATTCCCATCGCGCTGAACGGGATAGCGCCAGCGACCAGAATGCCGACCAGTTTAGCGGCGGTCGCCAGCGGCATGCGGACACCGCCGAAGGTGAAGCCAATGGTGAGCAGAAGCAGCATGATGACCGTGCTGAAGACCACGGCGGAGCACAGCTTGCCGAAGAAATAGGCGGAGACCGGCATGGGCGACGCGCGCTTCACCTGGAGCCAGCCCTGACCGCGCTCGATGGCGAGACTCACGCCGAAGCCGAACAGCGCCACCGCGATCACGCCAAAGCAACCCATGGTCGCCAGCGCATAGGTCGCTCTTTCGTTGCGGTCGGCGGCATTGCCCGATCCCAGGACGATTCCGAACAGCACATAGAACATCACCGGAAACGCAACCGTGGAGATGGCATACACGGGGATGCGGATGTTTTTCAGCAGCTCGTATTTTGCTTCTTTGGCGTAGAGGGCGATGGTCCGCGACAGCGAGCGTTGCGGCGCGGCGAGCAATCGCCGGAAAAGTAGTGGCAGCCATGTTAGTTCCTCCCATTGGTATCGGTGTTGTTGTTCTGGGTGAGCGCCAGGAACGCTTCTTCCAGACCTGCATTGGTCACTTCCAGGTCGCCGAGCCAGGAATCGCGCTGCAACAGCTCGCGCACCACCGGCTCGGCGACGTTCACCTGCAACTTCGAAGGCGTTGCGGTCGGCCTTCACGCTCAGCACACCCGGAATCCGCCGCACCTCTTCGATGGAGAGCCGGCTGGTGCAGCGAATCCGCTTGCCCATGGCGCGCGCCTTGATCTCGGCGGGGGTGCCTTCGGCCACAATCGCTCCCTTATCGAGCACAAGGATGCGATCTGCAAGGGCATCGGCTTCGTTCAGATAATGGGTGGTGAGCAGCACTGTCTTGCCACGTGCGATCAGGGTGCGAATTTGCGACCACATCAGCCGCCGCGCTTCCACATCGAGGCCGACGGTTGGCTCGTCGAGAAAGAGCAGATCGGGATCGCCGCAGATCGCAATGCCGAACAGCACGCGCTGCTGCTGGCCGCCCGAGAGCTCGCCGAAAGGCCGATTCTTAATGTCGTCGATGCCAGCGATCTCAAAGGTCTCCGGCAGAGGCAGAGGGTTGGGATAGTAGGACGAAAACAGGTCAATGTGCTCGCGCACGCGCAGGGTTTCGGGCACGCGTCCCACCTGCAGCATGGCGCCGAGACGCGGCTGCACCCGCCCCTGATGCGGGTCTGCGCCAAACACGGAAACGCTGCCTGAGTCGGGCTTGGCCAGGCCGAGCAGCATGCGCACCAGCGTGGTCTTGCCCGCGCCATTGGGGCCGAGCAGGGCCAGCAATTCGCCCGCGCGCACGTCGAGGTTGAAGTTGCGCAGGGCCACAATCGTTCCGTAACTCTTGGTGAGGTTGCGCGTGGTGGCAATGCTGAGCGGCCTCGGGGCGGGAGCGCTGCGCGGCATTTCGGCTAAAGCGGTTGACATCGTTCACTCCTGTGCTCGGGATTCGCAAGCACGTCATGATCATCGGTGATCCGCGGGGCGGGCAGTAGTGTGGATTGTCAGGCTCGTGGAATGACAAATGTCATGGGAGCCGCGATTCGCTGTTCGCTTTTCGCCCCAAGCACAGACAGATCGTCTTCGTTTCCTAACGGTCTCCAGTCAGCTAACTCCAGAGGCTCCTGCCAGATGACACCTCGATAATTTCCCGCGGGTGACTCGCGTCACAATTCCAGGTGATACCAGTCACGGCTCTTCGGCCCATAAAGAGTCACACTAACTTGTAAGAGTGAGGGCTCCGCCCGGTCGATTCTGCACCCTCGGCAAAGCGCCAGGCCCGGAGAAAGAGGTGAGCCGTGCTCCACGCATATCGCCTAGTCAAGCTGATTGAGAACCATTCCGACGGGCTGGCCCGCAGCCTGCACAACCGTTACCGCAACTGCAGCAAGTGCTCGGCTTATGCCGGCGTTCCCGAGAGCGAGCTAATCGAGAAGGTGTACGACGTGTACCGTCACCTGGGCGAGTGGCTGCTGGGCAAGACGGAGGCCGACATCGAACGCCGCTACCTGGAGATAGGAGCGCAACGAGCGGCCCAGGGCGTGCCCGTCAGCCAGGTGGTGTGGATGATCTGCCTGGTGCGTGAAAACCTGTGGGACTACATGCAGAAGCATGCCGAACTGGAGCACCCGGCCGAGATCTTTGGCGAACTCGAACTGCTGGAGATGCTCGACAAGTTCTTCCACTTCGCCATCTACTACGCGGCGCTGGGTCACGAGCGCGCGACTGCGGGTCTCACTCCGCAAGTCGAAACCTTAACCAGATAGCGAGACAGACTATGTCGTGGATCGATCAATACAGCAGCAAATTGAAAACCGCACGCGAGGCTGTTGCTTGCGTCGAGTCCGGAATGCGGGTGTACATTCACCCCGGGTGCGCCGAGCCGGAATCCCTTGTGGAAGCCTTGATGGTGCGGGCGCCTTTCGTGAAGGACGTCGAAGTGATGCACCTGTTGACCCATGGCACGTCCCCGTATTGCGCGCCGGAGATGGCGGAACACTTTCGCCACAACGCGCTGTTCGTCGGCGGCAACGTGCGCGGGGCCGTGAATGACGGCCGCGCCGACTACACCCCCATTTTCCTGAGCGAAGTCGAGGCCCTGTTCGAAAGCGGAGAAGTGCCGATCGACGTCGCCTTCATCCAGGTTTCACCGCCTGATCCGCACGGTTATTGCAGCTTCGGGGTGGGAGTCGACTGCACCCTGACCGCCGCCAAGTACGCCCATCATGTGGTGGCGCAGGTGAACGCGCAGATGCCGCGCACCTATGGCGACAGCTTCATTCACGTGAGCGAAATCGACACCATCGTGGAGCTGTCACGGCCCCTTTGTGAATTGAAGAAACAACCCAGCAGCGAATTGTTCCGCGCGATCGGGGCGAAAGTCGCCTCCCTGATTGAGGACGGGTCGGTCCTGCAATGCGGGATCGGCGGCATCCCGGACGCCATCCTGCTGAGCCTGATGGACCGCAAGGACCTTGGTGTGCACACCGAAATGATTTCCGACAGTGCAATTCCCCTGATCGAGGCGGGTGTGATCAACGGGCAGCGCAAGAACTTGAAGCCGCGCAAAATCATTCTCGGTTTCGTGCTTGGGACCAAGCAACTGTTCGATTTCATCGATGAGAATCCGATCTTTGAATTTCATCCCTCGGCCTATACCAACGACCCATTCCGCATCGCGCAGAACCATCGCATGGTGGCCATCAATTCGGCCATTGAAGTGGACCTGACCGGCCAGGTCTGCGCCGAGTCGATCGGGCCGAACTTCTACAGCGGTTTTGGAGGACAGCTCGACTTTATGCGCGGCGCCGCGCGCTCCAGGTGGGGCAAGCCGATCATCGCGCTGCCGTCGACCGCCAAGAATGAAACCGTGTCGCGCATTGTGCCCAGGCTGGCGAACGGTGCGGGTGTGCTGACAACGCGCGCCGACGTACACTACGTCGTCACGGAATACGGCGTGGCCTACCTGCACGGCAAAACGGTGCGCCAGCGGGCCGAAGCGCTCATCCAGATTGCTCATCCTAAATTTCACAACGAGTTGTTCGATTATTGCGAGCGCCAGCGCTGGTTCCAGCGCAACGCTTGCGTAGAAGTGCGAGGGTAAGGAGCCTAAGAATGACATCGCAACCGCGCGGTAACGTAGTCATCGATCCTGAAGAGTGTAAGGGCTGCGGCTTGTGCGTCGAGTCGTGCCCTCCCGAGTGCCTGTTTCTGGCACCGGAGCTGAGCAAGTACGGCGTCCACCCGGCGCAGTATACCGGCCAGGACTGCACCGGCTGCGGGGCCTGTTTCTACTGCTGCCCGGAGCCCGGAGCTATCGTCGTCTACCGGCTTATTCCCCCAGCGAAGGCAGTGAGCGGCGCTCTCGTGCAACAGCAGGAGGTGGCCCATGAGGCAACTCTGTAAAGGTAATGTCGCCGTCGTGAAAGGCGCTGTGCTGGCGGGGTGCCGGGCCTACTACGGATACCCCATTACACCCGCCAGCGAGATCGCCGAATATGCCTCCCTTCTCTTCCCGGAAGTGGGAGGCACTTTTTTGCAGGCGGAAAGCGAAGTGTCGGCCATCAACATGGTGTATGGCGCATCTTCGGCGGGCCTGCGGGTGATGAGCGCTTCCTCCGGCCCGGGACTGAGCCTGATGCAGGAAGGCATGTCCTACATTGCGGGAGCCGAATTGCCGTGCGTGATCGTTGACGTGGTGCGCGGCGGCCCCGGCCTGGGCAACATCGCCCCCGAGCAGAGCGACTACTTCTGCATCGTGAAGGGTGGCGGCCACGGTTGCTATCGCAACATCGTGCTGGCGCCTTCGTCGGTGCAGGAGATGTTCGACCTCACGGTGCTCGCCTTTGAGCTTTCCGACCGCTATCGCAACCCCGCGGTCATCATGACCGACGGCTATGTCGGGCAGATGATGGAGCCTCTGGACATACAGATGCGCAACATCGAAGCGCCGGCAAAAGAGTGGGCGGTACAGGGCACGGTGGAAACCAAGAAGAACCTGATCTCTTCCATCTTCCTCGAACCCGACGTTCTGGAAGCCCACGTCCAAAAGCTGGAAGCCAAGTATCAGCTGGCACAGGAACTCGAAACCCGCTGCGAGGAATATCTGACGGAAGACGCTGACGTGCTGCTCGTCGGCTTCGGCATCGTCTCGCGTGTGCTGCGCTCCACCGTGGACCAGCTTCGCGCTCAGGGGATGAAGGCCGGGCTGTTCCGTCCTATCACGTTGTGGCCGTTTCCCGCGCGCGAGCTGCGCGAAACCGCCAAGCGCGTTAAGTCGGTCATGGTGGTCGAACTCAACACCGGCATGATGGTGGAAGACGTGAAACTAACGCTCAACGGTGCTCTGCCGGTCGAGTTCTACGGACGCACCGGGGGCAACGTTCCCATGGCGGAAGAAATTACTGCCCAGGTTTTTTCGCGCATGTCAGCCTTGGTGTAGGGAGACGAGGAGGAATTGTGAACGGGTACGAAGTCATCCATGAAAAATCGCCGGCGTTTTACGACCGGTTCGAGCGCAAGGGCGAACTACAGCAGCAAACCCACTATTGCCCGGGCTGCGGACACGGCGTCGTGCACAAGCTGATCGCCGAAGCGCTGACCGAACTCGGCCTGCAGGACCGCGCCATCCTGGTGAGCCCCGTGGGCTGCTCGGTCTTCGCCTATTACTACTTCGACGTGGGCAATGTGCAGGTCGCTCACGGACGCGCTCCCGCCGCGGCCACGGCCCTCAAGCGGGCGCATCCCGAGTCCATTGTTATGTCCTATCAGGGCGATGGCGACCTGGCGGCCATCGGCACGGCGGAGATCATCCACGCCGCGAATCGCGGTGAGAACATCTGCGTATTTTTCGTCAACAACTCCATTTACGGCATGACCGGCGGACAGATGGCGCCGACGACCCTTGTAGGCCAGGTGAGCACCACCTCGCCCTGGGGACGGCGCCCCTGCAATGAAGGTCTGCCGCTGCATGTTGCCGAGCTGCTGGCTGCGCTGGAAACGCCTACCTACATCGAGCGCGTCGCACTGAGTGACATGAAGAACATCATGAAGGCGAAGAAAGCGGTGAAGAAGGCGCTGGAGATCCAGAAGAATGGAGGCGGCTTCTCGCTGGTGGAAATTCTCTCGCCGTGCCCCACCATTTTGAAGATGGATCCCGTTGTCGCGCGCAAATGGGTGGGAGACGCGCTGGTCAAGGCCTTTCCGCTGGGCGTGTTCCGCGACCGCAAGCCGGAACTGCCGGCGAGTGCGAAGGTCCCCCACAAGACCATCGCCGAGGCCTTGGAGGTGGAGGAGGGCACGCCGGAAATAACCGAGGTGCAACGTCATCATCACACCCGCGACTTGAGGCTGAAGATCGCCGGCTTCGGCGGCCAGGGCATCCTGCTCATGGGACAACTGTTGGCCGAGATGGGCCTGCGCGAGCACCTGGAAGTCAGCTGGCTGCCTTCGTACGGCCCCGAGATGCGCAGCGGCAGCGCGCACTGCCACGTCACGCTTTCCCACGACCGTATTGGCACGCCGCTGATCTCGCAGCCAGAAGTGCTGATCGCGATGAACGAGCCGTCACTGCGCAAGTTTGGGGCCAGCGTGGCTTCCGGAGGCCTCGTCCTGTACAACGGCACGAAACTGCCTGAGGACTTCACGGTGAATCAGGCGCGGGTAGTTTGCGTGCCGGTTTCGGAGATCGCCGACCGGCTCGGTTCGGCGAAGGTCGCCAATGTGGTGATGCTGGGCGCGTTGCTGGAGGAAACCGAATGCCTGCCCTACGAGTCTGCGATTTCGGTGCTGGAAGCGAAGGTCAAGAACGCCAAAATGCTGGAGCTTGACAAGCTGGCCATCGCCGCCGGACGCGGCTACATCGATACCGAAGTTGAAGTTGGCGCCGTCTGCCAGCCGGACGGCTACTCGTACTAGCGCCCAACCTCCGGACACGCCTGCCCCGCCGCTGCCGCGCTAACCAGCCTGGAGCGGCGGCGGGGAGGCGGACGGCTAAGACTGGGACAGCCATCAACTGAGATTAGGCGGTTACCAGCACCGGATCGCCGCGCGTAATGACTACAGTTTGCTCGTAGTGGGATGCCAGACTGTGGTCGGCGGTGCGGACCGTCCAACAATCGCGGTCGAGAACCGTGCGCCCGCCACCGGCCGCGATGATCGGCTCGATAGCGACCACCAAACCGTCAGTGAGTCGGGCGCGATTGTTCAAGTCCAGATAATTAGGCACGGTGGGATACTCGTGGATGGTTCGCCCCACGCCGTGTCCGCAATACTCACGCAATACGCTGAAGCCGCTGCGGCGAACCTCGCGCTCCACTGCCCGGCCGATCTCGTAGACGCGGTATCCCGCCCGAGCCACCCGCATGGCCTGACGAAAGGCGTTTTCAGCGCAGCGCGCCAGGGCGTCGGCCATCGCAGAAACCTCTCCCACTCCCACCGTGACGGCAGCGTCAGCAAAGAACCCGTTCTTCTCTGCGGTCACATCGAGCTTCACCAGGTCGCCCGCATGAAGTACTCGCTCGCCAGGGACGCCGTGCACGACTTCATCATTAACGCTGATGCATGCCGTGCCCGGGAATCCGTACACTTTCTTCGGCGCCGCCGCAGCCTCGTGCTCCGCCAACACCCGGGCGCAGACCGCATCGAGTTGCCCGGTGGTGACACCCGCTTCCACCGCGGCGGACATCGCCTTTAGCGCCAGCCGAACGATTCTGCCGACTAGGCGCAACTGCTCAAGCTCGTATTCCGATTGAATCGACATGAGACCTCAGATGCAGAATCCTGATTACCGGTAGCATGGCATGTCCTAGCCTGTTCCGGCCAGTCGAAATAACTGCTGGACGCGAATCTTGTTAGAGGTGCTGGGCGCCTGTCTCACACTTTCGCGTGATGTGGCTCACTGCGCCGACACCGCGCTTGGCGTATTCCTTGGTTATGCAATCCGATAAAAACGAAATCATTTGCCCCCTGTGCCACGGCCACGGTCGCGAGCGTAAAGAGCTTCTGGTTGTGCGTTGGCGCAGTCGGGAGTTCGAGCGGGAGCTGCAGAATGTCGCCGATGAAGCAGCCTTCGGGACCACCGGCGGCCTCGAGCAGCCCGTTCGAACGCCATGAGCCGGTTTACAGCAACGAGTCAGATTGATCGCTGCCCGGAGTGAAAGGGCGCCATCGAGCGGGACGCCTTCTCACTCACTGGTGTCTCCCAGCAGCTTACTCAGGGTCGGCTTGTGCTTCTCAGCCTTGGGTTTCCGCTTCTTGCTTGCTGGCTCGGTCCGCGTAGGTGGAGGTGTACCTATCGCCGCGCGAGCAGCCGCTTTCACCGCCGACGCGGCGCGGAAGGGTTTCGGCTTGCGTATCTTCGATGGCATCGCTCGCGGCTTCTCCATGTCCCTGCATGTGAATTGTACCTGTCAACCCGCATGATCGAGGTGAGCCGGGTTCGGCTAAGGCCGTCAACGGGCGAAGGGTCGAAGGCCAACCGTATATACTGCGTGGGACTTGATGCCGGATTATGATGCTCCCACGTGCCGGCTTATGGACCCAGAACGAGGCGCCATGCTTCGCGTAGGGCTCACCGGCGGCGTGGCCTGCGGTAAGTCGACGATAGCTGCCATGCTGGTGAAGCGAGGCGCCCATTTTCTGGCAGCGGATGGGCTCGCGCATCAGCTCTATGCGCCCGGGGGCGGTCACCTACGACGAAGTCGTCCGCCGTTTCGGCCGCGAAATCCTGGACCAGGACGGCACCATCAATCGCGCCCGTCTCGCCAATATTGTCTTCCCCGACCGCATTGCCGAGCTGAACGCAATTGTTCATCCCGAAGTCGTAAAGCGGCAGAACAGCTGGATGGCCGAGGTCGAGCGCCACGATCCGAACGCGATCGCAGTGGTCGAGGCTGCGCTGCTCATCGAAGCGGGCGCGCATAAAGATTTCGACAAGGTCATCGTCGTCACCTGCGACTTCCAGCGCAAGGTGGACCACTTTGCGCGACGCGCCAAGGTATCTCCGGATGTCGCGCGATTTGAGGTGAAACGCCGGAGCGCGGCGCAATGGAGCGACGAGGAGAAGGCCCGTCACGCCGACTATGTGATCGACAATTCCGGTTCCATCGAGGATGCCGAGCGGCAGGTCGAGAACATTTGGCGGGAGTTTTGACCTTGCAGCGCTAGAGCTGCGGCGTTTCATTAGCGCGACTTGCCTCGGTTTCGGTACACTTTTAGCAGGTAGCCGTCTAAGTCTTATCCGATAACTCTAAGCGGAATACCTCCTGCACAATCTTATGAGATTCTCTACGACCCTTCGTTCTCGGCATTCTTCTCGCTGGAGCTTTCTACTGGTTCACCACCCATAATCGCCACGTCGAGGCGCCAAGCTGGATCGCGCGGCCCACTCACGTTGAGCTGAGCGAAGCTGCGGGCCCGGAGAAGCTGGATCCCGAGGAGCAGAACAACGTCGAGGTGTACCACAAGGTCATACCGTCGGTGGTCAACATCACGTCCACGCACGGTAGCCTACGATTTCTTCTACGGGCCGGTTCCTCAGGAGGGCCAGGGGTCAGGCTTCATCATCGACAAAGAAGGCCACATCCTCACCAATTACCACGTCGTCGGCGACTCGAACCAGGTTGACGTTACCCTGCACAACAAGAAAACCTACAAGGCAGTCGTCATAGGACGCGACCGCGGACACGACCTGGCGGTGGTGCAGATCAAGGCCCCTGACGTCGTCCCTGCGGTGCTGGGCGATTCCAAAAGCCTGCAGGTCGGCCAGAAGGTGTTCGCCATCGGCAATCCCTTCGGACTCGCCGGCACCATGACCCGCGGCATCATCAGCTCGCTGCGTCCCATCCGCAGCCCGGAAGGCGCCTACATCGACGAAGCGATTCAGACTGACGCCGCCATCAATCCCGGCAATTCCGGCGGGCCGCTGCTGAACTCGCACGGCGAAGTGATCGGCATCAACAGCATGATCGCCACCGGCGGCTCCAACCAGAGCGCCGGCATTGGTTTCGCCATTCCGATTAACACCGCGAAGGCGGTGCTGAATGACCTGATCACGTTGGGTACGGTAAAGCGTCCTTCGCTCGGCATCGTGTCGCTGCCGATCGGGCCTGAACTCGCGCAGGAAATCGGACTGCCCGCCGACTACGGCATTCTCATTGTGCGGACGGTCCCCGGCGGCGCCGCCGAACGTGCCGGGCTGAAGGGCGGCGATCAGCGCGCCTTTTTGGGAGCGACGCCGATCATGATTGGCGGTGACCTCATTGTCGCCATCGACGGTGACTCCATCGGCGACCAGCAGGATCTTGCCAATGTGATGAACAAGCATCGCTCCGGCGACACTGTCACCGTGACCATCTACCGCAGCAAGCGCAAGATGGATGTCAAAGTCGTGCTGGGCGAGGCGCGCGAGCGCGCCTAGGCATTCCTCAAAAGTCGCAGCCGAACTTGCGGCAATTTCCGGCTGCATCTAAACCATTGCCCCGCCTCACCGCCTCGGCTATAGTTTTAGTTCGGGCTATGTACGACGATTTCCATGCCATCGACCGTTGGACGGGCACGCCGGTGCATTGCCGGTATCAGGCGCTGATTGTGGCCATCGCCACCCGCCATGCCGACGCGGTCGACATCAAGTTTCTGGTGGAGGATCGGCCGGTTTGGATTGCGCTTCCTCATCCCGCATGGGTGGAATACAACCAGCAGACGGGCGGAGGTTATCAGCGATCCCATGGCGGTCCAGATTGCCGGCCATTATTTGAAGTGGGCCATCGAATCGGGTGAAGACAACGGTCGCGAGATGTACACCTTAACGGTGAAAGAAACCCTCGATCATCTCCGGGCCGTGAAAGACGAAGCCCACCAATCTGCGGCAGTCTAAGATTTCGGCCGCTCGACCTGCCGTATTTCACTGCGCGAGGTTGTGGATCGCTCCGCAGTGCGATTCCGTCTTTTTGCAGTTTGTAGTGATTGATTTTTTGGGGCCACTTTCATGGATTCAAGGAGCTCTGCTATGTCCACCCTCATACAAACTCCCGAAGTATCGCAACTGCTATCTCAGGAGAAGGTGCACCGCAACCTTCGTCCCGCACCGCTGGTGGAGGCAGCGCTGCGGCGGGGCGAGTCCGAGCTGGCGGCCAGCGGCTCGCTGGTGGCAGAGACCGGGAAGCGCACTGGCCGTTCGCCGAAAGACAAGTACACCATCAAGGACGCCATCACCGCAGGCAAAGTCGCCTGGGGCCCAGTCAACCAGCCATTTCCGCCGGAAAAGTTCGATGCACTTTACGAGCGCGTGCTCGACTACCTGAAGGACAAAGAGCTCTTCGTTCAGGACCTGTTCTGTGGCGCCGATCCGCAATACCAGCTCCCCATCCAGGTGATCAACGAATATGCCTGGCACAACCTGTTCGTGCGGCAACTGTTCATTCGCCCTACAACGGAAGAGCTGAAGACCCACAAGCCGGAGTTCACCATCGTCAGCGCGCCCAGCTTCCGGGCCGACCCCAAACGCGATGGCACCAACTCGGAAGTTTTCGTGCTGGTCAACTTCACCAAGAAGCTGGTGCTCATCGGCGGCACGGAATATGCCGGTGAGATGAAGAAGTCCATCTTCGGAATAATGAATTTCGTTCTTCCCCAGCGCAACGTCTTCCCCATGCACTGCTCGGCGAACGTTGGCGCTGACGGCGTTACCGCGCTGTTCTTCGGGCTGTCGGGCACCGGCAAGACGACGCTGTCTGCCGATCCCACCCGCCGCCTCATTGGCGATGATGAGCATGGCTGGAGCGCCACCGGCGTCTTTAACTTTGAAGGCGGCTGCTACGCCAAGTGCATTCGCCTCTCGCAGGAGAATGAGCCGCAGATCTGGAACGCGCTGGGCTTCGGCTCGGTGCTGGAGAACGTGGTGCTCGATCCGGTGACCCGCGTTCCCGACTACGACGACGACAGCAAGACCGAAAACACGCGCGCCGCCTATCCCGGTCGAGTTCATCGACAACGCCGTCATTCCCGGCTTCGGCGGCCATCCCAAAAACGTGGTCTTCCTTACCGCCGATGCGTTCGGCGTGCTGCCTCCGGTTTCCAGGCTCACGCCGGAGCAGGCGATGTATCACTTCATGTCGGGCTACACCGCGAAGGTCGCGGGCACCGAGGCCGGCGTGACCGAGCCGCAGGCGACGTTCTCCACTTGCTTCGGCGCGCCGTTCATGCCGCTGCCCCCGAAGGTGTATGCCGAGATGCTGGGCAGCCGTCTGCGCGAGCACCAGGCACAGTGCTGGCTGGTCAACACCGGCTGGCAGGGAGGGCCTTACGGCGTCGGCAAGCGCATGAGCCTGCCCTACACCCGCGCCATGGTCAATGCGCTGGTCGAAGGCAAGCTGGCTGACGTGGACTTTGAAATTGAGCCGTCGTTCGGTTTGACTATTCCCAAGTCGTGCCCTGGCGTTCCGTCGGAACTGCTGAATCCCCGCAATTCGTGGAAGGACAAAGCGGCCTACGACAAGATGGCCGCCGATCTGTCTGCGCGCTTTGCCAGGAACTTCGAGCAGTTCGACGCTCCACGCGAGGTGAAGGAAGCTGGACCGAAAGTGGTAGGAGTGAAGTAGGCTGGGCTTTATCAACAGCCCGACTATTTTCTGTATGTAGTGACACGCCTGAGCCCTCCGAAGGACGTGCCGTCAACATTTCCATTTGTCATCCCGCCCGAGGACTTCAGTCCGAGTGGAGGAACCTGCTTTGGCGGTTCGCCGCCTGCCCTTTCCCACGCCACCGCGGCTTTTTTGAGAATGTGCCACATTACGTGACACAATATGATTCATGCCTTCCCGTTAACCTTCGTTAGTTGCGTGATACTCGCTGCCTGAAAGCTTGGCTCCAGGCCGGAGAAACACTCGAACTTCGCGGGGGAGCACGTGTCCTGGGCCGCATCGTTCCCGAATCTTATTCCATGGCGCAGTCTCAGGAGTGGCCAGACTTCGCAGCTCGCGTTAAGAGGGTCTTCGGAAAACGGCTCGTGCCGGGAGCGGAACTGGCGATCAAGAGGCGCGGGCGCTCTTGATCCATGCCGCCGCCGAACTGCCGAACTGACCACTATTCACTGCACTACGGCGCCTTGACGTGCTGTTCGCCCAGGACCTTGCCTGATTTGTCGAACCACACCACTTCGTACTGCGGCTGGAACACGGAGTACCAATAGCGGTAAACGTATTCGTCGGTGCAGCCGGTGGGGACCGGAGTCAGCGAGCCGCAAGGCCCCTCGCTGGTGGGATCGCCGAGCAGTTGGCGCACTACTTCGTTCGGGTCGCCCAGAGTGACCTGGAAGGCATTCTTGCCTAACTCCTCATCGTGGTGATAGGCCCACAGACCCGCGGCCACCAGGCCGACAGCGATCGCGAAAAAGAAAATACGGACTCCCATGAGCAACCAGCTTAGCGCTGACAGTTGCTGCCTGTCACCGCGAGCCGTGACCGGGTTCACTGACAACGGCGCACCAGATGGTGAATATAGGCCATGAGGCTACGTGTCTCTGCCGTCCGAAAGGGACGGCGAAGGGCCCGACAAGGGGCCCACGATCCTTGAAAATCAGGAGCAAAAGGGGCGGTTGTGAAGCCTGAACGCGACGTTGCAGTGGTTACTATTTTAGCAACACTTGTTCGTGGTGGTTGCAGCCCCGATCCCGTTAACGCGACAGATTTCTCATGTAAGTCATGGCAGCTCAAGTTTTTACGTGTAAGTCGTTGGGGTTCAATTTTTTGCCGGGAATTTTTAGCTAAGTTGCTGATTCCAGGTTGTGCATTGAGGGGGAGGAGGTACCAACTAGATAACAACGAGCCAAGAACTGGAAAGAAAGTCGCGGATGGAATGTTTGTTATGGATTAGTAAACAGACTGCAAGTTCAGCGAGAACTGCTAATGTCTATGGAAAAACCGTCCGACCGGGCTGCATGATCACGCTGCCAAACAAAAAGCGGGCGGCAACCTCCCCCAAAGTTGCCTCCCGAGGCCAACCGTCAGTTTCGACGGTTGAGCAAGTCGTGGAGGACATCTCCACGATAAACGTTTTCACTCGTACTGCGGTTCGGCAGCCTCACTCATCGAGGTCGAACTGCTGCACATTGGTTACATCGGCGGCGCGAGGCCCCATCGCTACTGGCTGGAGGGCGCAATGGAGGACGGTCGCCGAAGCTGTACTGACTTGCACCGCGGTACAGGTGCGGGAAATTGCCTGCACTATGCCGTGGCGCAAGTCGCATCAGGCGGACAAACCCGCTCGGGACCGGCAAGCCGTCGCTCAGGAGGAAAGAATTGAGCTTCCCTTGTGCATGATTGCGGAGGTACAATCCCGCTTCAACACGCGCAGGGTGCTTCGGCATCGCGCGATGTTTTGCCGCATCTTGCGTGCGATCTCATACAGCGAGGCGAACATGAGGACTCTTGCGAAGTGCGCGCTCCTGATTTGTTTGGCGATTCCTCTGGCTTTCCTGATGGGCTGTTCCCGTCACGATAATTCCGAGCGATACATTCTGGTCACAGTGAATTCCAAACTGCCGTACTGGCAAACGGCACGCGCGGGACTGGAGAAAGCTGCCGCGCAGTACGGCGTCAAGTCCGATGTCCGCGGCCCTGACAGCTATGATCCTGACGCCGAAGTCCAGGAGTTCCGGGGCGCAGTCGCGCTGAAGCCGGCCGGCATTCTGGTATCGGTTGCCGATGCCGCGAAAATGAAACCTGCGATCGACGATGCGGTAAGCGCAGGCATTCCGGTGATCACGATCGACTCGGACGCACCCGACAGCAAGCGATTGTTCTTCATCGGTACCAATAATCTGCAGGCTGGTCAGATCGGCGGCCAGCGCGTGGTCGACAAACTTCACGGCAAGGGCAACGTCGTCTTCTACACCATGCCGCAGCCGAATCTCGAGCAGCGGCTCAAAGGGTACAAGGACGTTTTTTCCGAGCATCCCGGCATCAAGATCGTCGAGGTGTTCAACATCAAGGGAGATTCCGGCAATGCCTTTGACCGCACGACGCACTATCTGTCGGACAAGAGCGCCGAAAAGATTGATGCATTTATCTGCCTGGAAGCCTCGGCGGGAAAAGATGTGGCCGAGGCCTTGAGGCGACAGAACGCCACGGACCGCCTCGTAGTGGCGATGGATGTCGACGAGGCGACTTTGGATTTGATCAAGAGTGGAACCATCGATGCCACCATCGCGCAGAAGCCTTACACCATGGCTTATTTCGGATTGAAATGCCTTGACGACATCCACCACTATCCGATCGATCTGAAGAAGGACTACTCCTGGGATTCGTTTGCACCCGTACCCGCTTTCGTGGACACCGGTGTGTCGCTGGTCGATAAGCTAAATGTCGATGTCTATCTGAAGGCCCGCAGCGATGCGCAGGGGAAATAGAGATGTAGCAGGTGCGTTCGACGAAATACATTCGTCACTCCGAAATGCAACAGCTCCCCGGGGATCTGCAAGCTGTCGCAAAATTGCCGTGCCACGAAAGCGCCGCTTGAGCAAAACCGTCGATTATGGTTCATACTGACTTCAGACACATGTGAGCTGGCCCTCTCAGCTTAGTTCGGGGTTCTGTGGAGCAAGGTGTGTATCCGGAATTGGAACAGATCCGCCGTGAGGCGGAGCGTTTGACCGGCGAAATGCCGCAGGAAGACTGGCAGCACGCGCCGCCGGGCAAGTGGAGTTGCGCCCAGATTTTCGAACACTTGCTGCTTAGTTACACGGCGACCACCAAAGGAGCCTTGCGAGCCATGGAGGTTGGAAAGCCTCTCGGTGGCAAGCCCACGGTGCGCGACCGTATTAGTGCTTTCTATGTCGCCGGACTCGGGTTCCTGCCTGCGGGACGTACGGCTCCGAACCATACGACGCCGAAGAACGGAACGGGTGTGGAGTCGCTGCGTCACTTCAACGATGCTTTGGTCGCGATGGATGTCACGCTCGCCGATGCTGAAAAGCGGTTTGGGAGCGGAGTCAAGTTATTGAATCATCCCATCCTTGGGCCACTCACTGCGCGAGAGTGGCGGCGCTTTCATCGCACTCATGCCAGGCATCATCTGAAGCAAGTGGCTCAGCGGGTGAGGCGGAATGGCTCGGCCGCCTGAGCGCGAGTTCCTAGAACAGTCCTAAATACCATCGCCAGGCCGCTTCGCCGAAAAACACGGCGGCCAGAGAACAAGCGCTGAGGAAGACGCCAAATGGAATCTCCCACGATTGCAACATCTGTCCCGTCGAAGGTCTTGCGTCATCCGTGTTGCTGGCGTGGCGCACGATCAGCGTGAGCGCATACGCCGTTGCAAGCAGTGGCGCAGCGAAAATCACCAGCAACGCGAGCTTCAGCCCGAGAAAGGTGCCTGACATGGCGATGAGCGCGAAATCGCCAGCGCCCATTCCTTGCCGCTTGCGCAGCAGGAAATAAAGTCCTGACGCCACAAAGAAGAAGCCTGCACCGGCGAGAGCTCCAACCACCGAATCGAGGAATGAGATTTGGATGGTCGAAAGGTCCCACCTGTAAGCATGAACAATGAATTGGGTCACAGAGTTGTGGGTTGGCGCGATCCACGAAAAGGCCAGTCCCAACATGATGCCTGTGTATGTGAATTCTCGAGGCAACAGGCCGGTTTCGGCGTCCATGAAGAGCAATCCGACTAGCAGGAAGCTAAATACGCAGAACTTGACTGTCAGCCAGGTTGGGCCGAACGATAGGTAACAAACCGCGAAGAGGCCAGCCGTGAGTAATTCGACGGCGGGATAGCGAAGCGAGATTCGCGCGCGACAAGTGCGGCAACGGCCACGGAGAAGGACCCAGCCGAGCAGGGGAACATTGTCGCGCCATCGGATGAAGGCGCCGCATGCCGGGCAGTGCGAGCCGGGCATTACGATGGACTGGTCGCGTGGAATGCGGCTGATGCAAACGTTCAAGAAGCTTCCGAGGACGAGTCCGAGAATGAAAAGCGAGGATTCATAGGTCATGTCCAAAGCGTTCTGACGGGATCCTCTCCTAGGGCTGATGGAAACGCAACAGGTCTCCGCTCAAGAGCAGGTCGAATTTCTGATTGGCAGGCATTTCTCCTGTCCAGTTCATCAACCTGCGATTGATCAGGCGTACCTCGGGCGGGCATCTCTGCCGGCCACTTTGCTTCTGTTCGCGGACATCAAATCTATAACATGCTACGCCATCGGCAGGTTCCCCATCCTTCCATTCGAACAAAGGACGCCTCCAGATTCTCGGACAACGTTTCATTCGGGCGAAGGCAAAGCACCCAGTCGTGGGAGTTGTCCATCGCGTAGGCACCCAAAGTCACTCCTGGGATGGCGCTCTTGAGGGTAGCTCCGTGCTGTTGCGCTACCTTCGCAGAATCGTCTTCTGAGCAGTCGTCACTAGCACCTCTTCGCAGGGCCGAAGCGAGTCCAGAGCGCGGCCCAGACGCAGTGCGTGCAGCAAAGCGGAGATCTTGGCATATCCAACAACAGTGAGAATATTGAAGCCCGTTAGGATTGCATATAAGACTAGACGCAGAAAAGGCGCAGCCGGGTTGTGACCGCGCCGTTGAGCCTTTACGAAAGAGGCGTCCGGCCCGCATCGCGATCGTTGGCATTCTGGGGAGTGACGGTCAATGGGTTGATGATCTGGAAGTTCAATACCGCTTCGGACGCCAGCTGGATCTGTTGACCCTTTTTGGATGCCGCCACGCCAGTACCGGCTCCGGCTCCGGCAGCCGCCCCAATGGCTGCACCTCTGCCACCGCCGATGATGCCACCCAGCACCGCGCCGGCAGCCGCCCCGACGCCAACCTTGGTTGCCGTGCTCTTGCCTTCGCCTTTGCCCGAACGCGACCATTGGTTGGTTTGGATGTTGTATGTCCTACCATTCACGGCAACCGAAGTCAGCTCCAGCGTCAGGACAGAATTGCCGGCGAAGCGGCCGGCGCTCTTCACATCGGCGACACGTCCTACCACATCGGCGCCAGACGGAACTACAGTTTCTCCGTCAATCACGATCGGCGCGCCGAGCGAACCGTGGAAGGTGTCACCCACCTGGTTGCGCTCGGAGTCGAGCGGCTCGCTGAGTCTCACCGTGAACTGGGTTCCAGCGGGAATAGCGACCTTTTGCGGCAGAGCAGGAGCGGGCGGGGGTGTTTGCACCGCAGCTGGCGACTCAGGCGGTGGTGCGTTACTGGCTTCCACAGCACTGCTGCCGGCAGAGGCGGCGGACTCGCCAAGATCAGGGCGGCGCGAGCTAGAGGTGGCGCTCTGACGTTCCCGCTGCGCCTTCTTCGGTGCAGGCGGCGGCTGGACTGATGGCGGCGCCAGACTTGCCTGTGCTTGCTGCACCTGCAGATTATTGACTACGGTCCTTACACCGTCGATCGCGGCCGCATCGTTTGCTGCGGCTCCGCGCTCGGCCTCATTCCCGACATCGCCGCTCAACGTCACGACTCCACTCGCGGCCCGCACGTTGATTTCCCGGCTCTGGATGGCAGGATCGCAATAGACCTTGCTCTGCACATCGCTGGCAAGCTGGGCGTCTGTGCGGACCGACTTCTTCGAGCAGCCGGCGAAAACACCAAGCACTAACGTAAGCACTAATAAGACGTAGAAAGACGTTTTGGTTTTCATTAATTGCCTCTTTGGCTTTAGACGTTAGAACCCGAATTGGGTAGGGTTGTCGCTGTCTTTGGGAATGAAAAATACCAAATTCCGGAGAGGCGCAGAATCGTAAGTCGAACGCAGCGGTAACCAGTTTGATGCGGCGTGAGACAAACAGCATTAAGCCCGGCATGTGCCGGGCCTGACGCTGCCCTTACGAACTCGATGGCGCATCGGTGAGGTGGTTATTGATAGCAAACAAGGCAAGCTCCAGCCGGCTGACAACGCCGACTTTGTCGAAAATATTGGTGAGGTGATGCTTCACGGTGTCTTCGCTGAGGGAGAACTTGCGGGCAATCTCTTTATTGCTGAGGCCGGCAACGATGGTGGCGAGAATTTCCATTTCGCGCTTTGTCAAGCCATAATTGCGAGGCGATTTCTCGCCCGAGGCCGTGGTCCGCATGTAGTCGACGATGTCGCCGACGCCCTCGCGTCCGATCCAATACTGCCCGGCCATGACGGTGCGGATGGCCTTCATCAGCAACTGGGTCGCGGCTTCTTTCATCACTACACCGCGGGCGCCCATTTGTAGAGCTTGCACGATCTGGATGCGCTCGACGGCAGCCGTCAGCACGATGATCCTGGTCTTAAGTTCCTCGTCCTTGGACGAGAGTTCGCGCAAAACATCCATGCCCGGCACGCGTGGCATGGCCAAGTCGAGTAGTAGAATGTCGGGACTCAGCTCTCGCGTCTGGGCAACGGCTTCGGCTCCGTCGGCAGCTTCGCCCACGACCTGCAACTCCGGCTCAGCCTCCAGCAGGCGACGCAGCCCGTCCCGAAAAATGGTGTGATCATCGGCTATCACGATGCGTACCGATGGTTCCTTGTTATCCATAAGATTCGTACCCTTTCTGCGGAACCGTAATCTCCAGCCTGGCGCCGCGCCCCGGATTTGATTCAATCAGCAAATCGCCACCTACTGCACGCACTCGTTCCTTGATCACCGTCGGTCCCCGGCGGAGGTCATCCAACTCGGTCAGATTAAACCGGCCGGAAAAGGGAAAGCCTCGTCCGTCGTCATCGATCACCAGTTTCCAGAATCCATTCTGCGCGCCAAAGCGTATCACGGCAGTGTGCGCGCCGCTGTGTTTTCGGATGTTGACCAAGCCTTCCTGCACCACCCTCGCCAGCTCACGGCAGGTGGAGGGTGGCATACTAACTTCCTCCAACTCCGAGACGAACCGGGCTTCGACACCAGTGTCCCTGGAAAAACGTTCTACGAGTTGGGCGATAAAGTCAAGAAATTGATGAGGGCCTATATCAACCGGCCGCATGGTTTGCATCAGCTCACGGAGGTTCAAGACCTCCTGGCGCAGCAAATCCTGAATATGTTCCAACTGGGTTGCAAGGGGCGGGTCGGTCGTGGCGCGTCGGCGGAGCACATCAACCTGCATCTCGATACTAATCAGTGACTGGATGGCGGTATCGTGGAGCTCGCGCGCCACCCGCGCCCGCTCGATCGCGCCCGCTCGCAAACGAAATCTGCGGAAGACATAAACGGAGTACAGCGCGGGCGCCACTTGCCGCAGGATGTTTTGTGCAAACCGAAGTTCGCGCTCACAGCGACGGCCAACGCGGGCGTTCACCACGACAAGCCGGCCGTGCCAATCACCGCCCATTTCATTGCCAATTACGAGCAGCGATTCAGCCCCCGCAACGGGCATCTCAAGATGCTTAAGCTCCGGCAAGGCCAGACGGCGTCCTTCCTCGTCGAGAGCGGCGACACCGTATCCTTCTTCCCCGCTTTTACGCTGCAGGTAAAAGGTGTGCGGATAAGGCTTCATCAGCACCGAATCAGCCTGCGGAGAGGGAATCTCCTGCACCCGGGCATGCGCAGGCTGCGAAAAAGCGACGTCCCAACGGAACACCCGTCCAGTGCTGTTTTGCGCCACCACTTCATACACCTGACGGCTGCCAAAGATGCGGCCGATTTCCGACATCACCTCCTGCAAAACGGTCGCGAATCGTCCCCCAACGCGAGCCAGAGAAAGGAACCGGTTCGTAAGCGCGATCTCGGCCCGCAGCTCTTTCTCGGTTTCGGCAAGGAAGCCGAGCAGAAAGCCCGCCATCAACAGGAAGCCGCAACGCATAATAATGCGTGTGGGCTCGACCGAAGTGAACAGAAGACGATGCAGCGAGGGCGGTCCGTAGGCCACAATCGCCGCTTGGAACAGCAGCAACCCCGCGCCAATCTCCGCAGTCGCCATCGTCTCCAGGAATCCCCATCGGAAGGCGGCTGCGATCATCGCGAAAAGAAAGAAAATGAAGAACACACTGTTGGGCGGATCGGTAAACAGGCACAACAGCGCGGGCCAGACAACGTCGCTGGCCTGCACCCACAAGATAAGGCTCCTGCTCGGGGAACGGTATCTGGCTAGAATGGCCAACAGAACCAGGCTGTGGACGGTATAGCCAGCCAGCAGTAGTAGTCCCAGATGGTAGTAAGTGGCATCGCCGGCAGGCCCGATCCGCCACGCAATAAGCGAAGTTGCCGCCAGAAACACGCGCGAATATGCCAGCACATTCTCGACGTGCGGATACTCGTACTCTAGTCCAGTGGCGCGGAGTCGAGAAAGGAACCTGGTGGCCAGCGGCAGCGCTCGCAAAGGGTATGCCTTCGCCCTCGAACTTGGGGGGTGGCCTGATTATGACACGAAAGCGCTATTTGGCAAGGATTGTAGTTGCGAAGGCAGTCCAGCGATTGGCACCCACGGCGGTGGGCATCGCCGGTAGCTACTGCCTCGATCCGGTAAATCTGTTAATGCATCAGTTACCCCTCCCCCCATGCGCGATACCTGGAATCAACAACTTAGATAAAAATTCCCGGCAAATAATTGAGCCGCAGTGGGTTACACGTAAAAACTTGATAAATAATCACTTACGCGTCAAGTTCTTGCACTCCCCGAAAGCGGCAACGACCGCGATGACACTAGCGGACCTCCACGAGTTGCCTGATTCAATTTTCAAAGATCAGCGGTTCCCTGGCGCCTTCTTCCTTTCGAACACGCCAAAGGCACTAGGCCTTGACGCCACAGTACCGCCAGTTTGGGCGTATGTCAAGTTACGAAAGTACATGTACCACCGTGCGTGTTGCGGAACTCAGGCGCTGGATTTGCGGCGGGTCGTGATCTTCCTAGCAACGCAGATTTCCTGGTCGAGTGCGCAAGCGAGCTTTTTGAGATTGGGAAAGGCCGGTTTTGTGACCTAACTCACTGCGCCGCAGGCCCGCCGGGGCTATGTTGAAACTTGCGGCGCACGGATTTAAGGCGCAATATGGCCTCGCAGAATGGCCGCGAACGGTTTTCCCGAGATGCGGCGGGGCGTGAGAAAGACGAAACCGTCCTGATTCGCACCTTCCGTGAAAGAGCTGGAAATTTGTGGTGGCCGGAAGGAGAGCCATACTCATGACTTGCTAGATCATTATCGAGAGTTCCATTTATCGTCGCCGTCGCGGGATTGTTGATGACAACGGCGTGGGCGCAGACCACAAGCAAGACGGGTCCCAAGTATGACGTCAAGAACGAAGTGAAGGTCAAAGGCGTGATCGAGGAGGTCCGCGACGTGCCCGGCCCGTCGGGAGGCACCAACCTGGTGGTAAAGACCGACACCAAGACCGTCCTGGTGCACGTTGGTCCGACTGCCTTCTTGAAGGACATTGACGCCACGTTCAACAAGGGTGACCAGGTCGAGGTGGTCGGCTGCAAGGCGCCGGATGCGACCGAGGAAGAAATTCTGGCCCGGGAAATCACCGTCGGTCAAAACACCACCACGCTGCGTGACGATAAGGGCATCCCGATCTGGTCGGGATGGAAACCGAGCGCCAAGTAGTTACTTTTCCACCCGCAGAAATTCGCCGCTGGTGGCACTGACGGCTATCCGCAGCTTGGCCTCATCCTGGCTGCTGCCGTAGATAACATGCCACACCAACTCGTTCTTTTGCGCGTCCCAATCGAGCATGAAGAATACCGCTTGCTTTGGATCCTTGGCCGTCAACTTATCGCCACCGTGCTTCTGCGCGGCCTCGTATGCTTTATCGCTGTCAACTTTCAGGAACCCAAGGTCGAAGACGCGGGCCGAGCTGTTGGCGGGATTCCAGGAGTCCTCGGCGGAGAAGCTGACGCCTGGCTCCGGTGCATCGGGCCCGACCAGCCCGGACCATAGGAACAACTTCATCATGCGCTTGGAAGGAGAGGCGAACGAGGCCCGCCACAGGCCCGCTTCGCCTCAGCCGGTGGCCGTCGGGAGAGAACTGCGATTGCAGCCGGAAGGGCTGCGCGTCGCCCGCCCATCCCCGTGCCGAGAGATACATCTTCTGGAATGCCGTGCGGCCGGTCTCGTATTCCGCCGCTTTCGGCGCGGCCTTGGGGACGGGTTGAGACTCAGCGCTGGCTGCGGTCTTGGGGCTTGAGGAGCACGCGGTCAGCAACAAAAGCGCGACACAGGTTACGGCGATTCTTGTCATAGGTTCGGTCCTTAGCAGGCAGCAAATCCCACGGCTATTTCGGCGGCGCAGGCTGAGGGGCAGCTTGCCGTATCGAGCCTTTTCGACTTCGATCACGAGCGCAACTCGTCCGGCCGGATTGCGAAAGGGAAATTCCCTGCCAACGTAACTAGCGGGAAATCGCGTCCATCGCCTTGAAAACAGCGAACGAACTTCGGGTGTAAGCGACATACTTCTCCCCTGCGCGAATTGTACGCGTGATGGAACATGCCGTTGGATGCAGCGGCTCAACCGCTAATCGATCATTGCTAGATTTCTGTTGCAAATTCTTTCGCTTCCAGCCGCGGGGCGAAACGCATTCCGTAGAACAGCACGACTGCCGAAAACGCTACCGCTACCACCATGCACGTGAGTCCCGTCTGAAGATTGCTCCGGTCGGAGATGTAGCCAATCAGGGTGGGAGAGAAAGCATCGCCGAGCAAGTGAATCGTGAAGATGTTTACGGCCAGGGCGGTGGCACGAATGCGAGCGCTGACCGAGTTCACCAGGGCCGCATTCAACGGGGCGGTGTTGAGCAGGAGAAAGAATTCGCCCAGGAAAATCGCAGGGTACATGGCCGGCCCGGGGCTGTAGATGGCCAACACGATGGCGGGAATGGAAAGCGCCATGCCGACGGCCGACAGCAGTTGGTAGGCGGCCGGTGTCCGCCGCAATAGGCGGTCGCCAAGCCATCCGCCAAACAGAGTGGCGACGGTGCCGGCGACCACGGTCATGCCACCGAAGACGACGTTGGCGCGATCTAGCGGCACGTGCCGGATGCGGGTGAGGAAGGTTGGCATCCAGACTTGCAGGCCGCCGATCGCGAAGGTCATCATGGCCGCGCCCAGGGTGATGGTCCAGTAGGCTGGGTTGCGGAACAGACCAAGCACGGTTCCGCGTTCGACAGAGTCTGCCACGTGATCGCTGGCGCCGCGAACGGGCTCGCGCAGGGCCAGCACGGCGAAGGCCAGCAGCAGTCCGGGCAATGCCGAGATCATGAACGGAGCGCGCCACCCGTACCGATGGCCGAGGTAGCCACCCACAATGTAGCCCAGGGCGCTGCCCACCGGCGTCGCCATGTAAAAGAAGCCCATCACCCGGCCGCGTATGTTCTCCGGAAAAAGGTCGGCGAGGAACGCAGGAGAGATGGCAACGAATGTGGCCTCTCCGATACCCACGATGACGTGGCGCAGCAACAGCTCGTCGTAGTTGTTGGTGACCGCGCTCAATAGTGTGGCCAGACTCCAAACGAAAGCGCCTATGGCCATGATGCGCTTGCGTGGGAAGCGGTCGGCTAGCGGGACGATTAGCGGCGCAGCAATCATGTAGCAAATGAAAAAGGCGGAGGTTAGAAAGCCGACCTGTTCGTCGCTGAGGCGAAACTCCTTCTGGATCAGGGGCTGCACCGCGAACAGCACGTTGCGATCGATGTAGTTGAGGAAGTTCAGCGCGGTCAGCAGCAGCAACGCGGCCCGGGCGTTGGCCTTGGGAGACATGGGTGGGCGTGAGGATAACATGAGGGGCGGCGTTCTTGCCGTTCGCGTTTTGCGTCTGCGCACTACCAATGGCCCAGGGACCGATGCAAAAAGACTTCCCATGCTTGGCTGCGGCAAGATAATCTCTCGGGGAGAAGAATCGCGACTCTGTGAAACCAGCGGTGCATTGCCACTGCATCCTCAACTGGATTGGATCGCTCCAGGTAAGGCAGGGAATTGCTTTGCCCTTCTCGGCCGTACAAACAATTTTGGTTCCGGAGAGAATATGAAACGCCTGCTGCTCGTCGTTGCTTTTATGCGTATTGCCCATTGGTTTGCTGGCACAAGATTCCGGGTCAGCAACAACCTCGAAGCCCGCAGTCGATTCCAAACTCGCGACCGATTCAACCCAGGCGGCAGAGCCGCAGCCCACGACCACCTCGAAGCCGGCGGCGCCACAGGAGCGCATGTTCTTTCCCAAAGACTGGTATTGGGGCTGGGCGCAATTCGATCTGGCACCTCCGCACAACGAGGTTGACCCCAATTTGTGCGCCGCCAATGCCGGCCAGTACGGCGGCAAGAACGCGCAGTGCAGTGCGTTTGCGCGTTACATGATTTCGGGAACGGTCGAGCTGCGCCCATTCGGCCAAACCTGGCTGCGCGGAGTGATGGTTTTCTTCGACCCTACGTTCCTGTTCGGCAAGAATGTGCCGCAGTATCTCTACACCTGGTCGTGGAGCGGCATAGGGATGGAATACGCCTGGGGAGTGGGTTATAACCTGCCGAAGCGGTTTGAGGTGCGGTTTACGGGACACCCGGTGATCCAGCGGTTCGGAGCGCGCGATCAGCCGTTGGGGCCGGCCTGGCTGGGATCGAACGGGCCGTGGGGCCAGTACAACACCATCGGAGTGCGGAAGTACTTCGGCACGCGGCGCGAGGGCACGTACTAGAAACGGCCTTTTCGCAGTTGGCCTTTGGCATTCAGCACTCGGGGTCAACCGACCGGATAGGCGTTGGCCCAGTGCTAAGCGCTGCTCTCTTCTGGCCGAGGATAGCGCGCGATGACAACTGTGCCGATGCCACCGCGGGGACGGAATTCTCCCTTCACTTCGGCCCACTTCGGCTTGGCGGCGCGCACGACGTCTTCGAGAACGCGGTTGACGATGTTCTCCTGGAAGATGCCGAGATTGCGATAGCAGGTCAGGTATTCCTTCAGCGACTTCAGCTCCAGGCAATCCTTGGCGGGCATGTAGCGGATCCACAATGTGCCGAAGTCGGGCAGGCCGGTTTTAGGGCATACCGAGGTGAACTCGGGAATATCAATCACGATTTCGTAGTTGGGGAACTGGTTGGGCCAGGTTTCGATCTCGGGAAACTTTGCGTCGAGGCCGGACTCAGCGTGCTGTGGCGTGTAGCGCTTACTCTTTGCCATGCGTCTATTGTAGCGAGCGCTACCCCTGATTCGGGGGCCAGGCTGCCGCTCGGGCTAACCGGTGGTGGTAGCGGCCCGGGAGGAAACCTCGGGAGATAGAGGGGGCTCAGGCGCCGACGCAGCGTCACTTCTCAGCTTGATAATGGCAGAGTTTAGTTCTGCGCCTAGCAGGATGACGAAGCCCGACCAATACAACCACACTAGCAGCGCGATGCCGCCTCCGAGTACTCCGTAGGTCCGGTTCAGATGCGAGAATTTCTGGAAATACAGGCTTAGACCATCCGACAGCAGAATCCAGCCAACCACCGCGAAGAGGGCCCCCGGCAACGAAGACGAAAAGCTCTGTTTCAAATCGGGCGCCATGAAATAAAGACCCTCGACGGCGAGCACCATCAGGATGGCTGCGAACAGGTGTTGCAATATGGGCCAAAGGACTGCGAACTCCAAGGAGAATCCCATCTGAATTGCAAGAAACTTGCCGAAATGCGGACCAACGATCACGCAGGCAAACGCAACGGCAACGAGAAGGCCAATCAGGAAAGTGAGTTCGAAGGCCAGCAAACGCGTCCTCCACATGGGCCTCGTCTCCGAAACTTTATAGGCAACATTCAATGCCTCGATCATGGTGGCAAAGGCGCTGGAGCAGGTCCACAAAGCGACGAGTAAACCAAAGGACAGCAGGGCACCGTGATTGCGAGACGTCACATCGGCGACAACCCTCCGGACCAGTCCCATACTCTCAGGCGGCACCACGTGCGCCATTGTCCCGACAATGGTGTTAAAGAGATGTGGAATAGGCAAGTAACCGACGAAAGTGGCGAGCACGATCAGAGCTGGGAATAAGGCCAGCAAGAAGTAGTAGGATAGCGCTGCCGAAAACGAGAAAATATGGTTCTGGCCAACGTCAGAGACGGTATTGACGGCGATCTGCTTCCACTGCCCGAGTCGCATAGATTTTCTCGAGGCTTGTCCTCAGTCTGCCGATGCTATGGGATGGGAAAGGCTGGGTCAAGGCCGGTTCGGACCTGTCGCCAGCGTCTTTCCGCGGATGTGGAACATCAGATAGCTAGCGCCCCGAGAAGCTGTGTAGGTTGCCCCTTGCGGGCGCAGCGACAAAGCACGGCGAGCGGGACCATCGCAGCGGAAGATGCGCTGTAAGTTATACTTAGCGATTGAGCAAAAATGTCTGCGGGAACTGATAACGGGCAAAAGCCCGTGAACGGCAAGCGAACCGGGATCATCCTGGTTGCAGTAATTCTAGCGGTAGTCGTGCTAGCCGCATTTGTGTCTTTACGCCGTTCGCAGGTGCCTATTCGGACCGGGCGAGTGGAGCGGGAAACCATTACCGCCAGCATCGCTACCAACGGAAAGATAGAAGCTCTGGACAATTTTGAAGCGCACGCTCCCGTGGCGACCACGGTGAAGAAGCTTTATGTGCAGCAAGGTCAGTGGGTAAAGCCGGGTCAGTTGTTGCTTCAATTGGAAGATGCCAACGGCCGTTTGCAGGCTGCCCGGGCCGAGGCGCAGTTGAAGGGTGCTCAAGCCGACGTCAGCGCCGTAGAGCACGGCGGCACCAAGGAAGAGGTGCTGGCCACCCGCAATGCGCTGGTGAAGGCCCAAGCTGATCGCGATGCGGCGCAGAGGAACCTTGACGCAATGCAGCGGTTGCTGCAAACCGGTGCTGCCTCGCAGGCGGAGGTGGATGCCGCCCAGAACCAGTTGCGTGTAGCCGATGCCAATGTGCATTTTCAGCAGCAAAAACTGAATGGCCGTTACTCGCAACAGGAAGCCGGCCACGTAGAAGCGCAGCAGGCGGAGGCCCGTGCTTCTCTCGCTGCTGCGCAGGAACTGCTGCGAAATTCGAACGTGACTGCGCCCCGGGCGGGAGTGGTCTATTCGCTTCCGGTGCAGCAGGGTACCTTCGTGAATCTGGGCGACCTTCTGGTGCAGGCGGCTGACCTGCACAAGGTGCGAGTACGCGCCTTTGTGGACGAGCCGGAAATCGGGAAGTTGAGTAAGGGACAGGAAGTCGAGGTGACGTGGGATGCTCTTCCTGGGCGGGTGTGGAAGGGTACACTCGAAAGCTTGCCAACCACGGTGGTCCAGCGAGGGACCAGAGTGGTTGGGGAAGTGACCTGTGTAGTGGACAACCGCGATCTCCAGTTGCTGCCCAACACCAACGTCAACGTGGCGGTCATCACGGCGCGAGTGGAGAATGCGCTGACCGTTCCTCGCGAATCGGTGCATGAGGACTCCCAGGGGCAGTACGTTTATCAGGTTGTGAATGGCGAGTTGAAGCGGCGCGACGTGCAGACTTCGGTCTCGAACTTGACACGTATCGCCGTCACCAGCAAACTTCCCGATGACGCGGTGCTGGCGTTAGGGTCCACCACATTGCGACCGCTGACCAATGGGATGACGGTGAAGTCAGTAAACCCATGAAGTATCTTTGCCGAAAGTCTGTTGTCGTCTTCCTGCTCCTTGTTCTTGCAGCGGGGACGAGTGTTGCTGACCCTGCGGTCTCCGAATTGCTGTCTCTCGGCCGCATGAACGATGCCATCAGCATATTAATGACCCGCGACGACGCCGAATCCATGCATCTGCTCTCGCGCGTCTACTATGCGACGGAGCGCTGGGACGACGCGGTTCGGTGCGGAGAACGCGCCGTTACTCTTCGCCCTAATGACGCTTACTACCATCTGTGGCTGGCCCGCGAATACGGCGAGAAGGCGGCAAACTCGAATCCGCTGACCGCTGCCTCGCTTGCCCGCAAAGCCAGGAGTGAGTTTGAGCGCGCGGTGCAGTTGGACCCATCGAGCGTGGAAGCGCGGCTCGATCTGGCGCAATACTACACGGAAGCCCCGGCGATCATGGGTGGCGGGCTGGACAAAGCCCGCGATCAGGCGGCGGAAATGGCCAAGCGCAATCCCGCGAAGTCGCATCTAATTTTGGCGCGCATTGCCATGAAGGAGAAACAGTTTCCGGAGGCCGAGAACCAACTGCGGCAAGCGATCCGTGCACCAAATGGGCCGGCGGCAGAATATTGGCTGGAACTGGCAGAGTTTTACCGGGTCCGCGGACGCCCCGACGACATGCAGAAAGCGGTGCAGACCGCGCTGGGGCAACCCAACACGCCTGCCGAGACGTTTTTTGACGCGGCCAGCGAGCTTTATCTTGGCAACCGCGACTTTCCCAATGCCGTTCTTTACTTGCAGAAGTACCTGGCGTCCGGTGGACTGGTGGAGGGAGCTCCCGCCTTCCGCGCTCACTACCTGCTCGGCCAGATTTACGAGAAATCGGGGCAGGGCCCAACAGCGGTTTCGGAATATCAGGCATCGCTTGCGCTCGCATCGGGATTCGACCGTGCAAGAAAGGCCCTCTATCATCTGCAGTAGCAGGCCGTCTGCATATCTTCGTTTCGTTAGGTAAAGCACGGGATGAGGCCAAGACCCCGCGATTCCAAAATCCACCGGGTTGTTTGCTGGGCCGAGGCTGTGGCCCTCGCCTGTGCGCTTCTAGTCATTCCCGCCTGTTGCCACGCAGACGACACGTCCAACGTCGACCCGCTGCCGTTCAGCCAGGCACTCGATCTGGCGCTGCAACACAGCGGCATCATGGGCATCGCTGCCATCAACCAATGGCGATCGGAAAAAGCGTATCAGGAACTCCGCAACAACTACATTCCGCAGCTAACTGTTGGTTCTGGTATTGGCTACGCCTATGGATTTCCTCTGACCTTGGAAGGGACGGCGCCGTCGCTGGCCAACTTCACCTCGACGCAGGCGCTATTCAATCCTGCGCTGAAGCAGTTCATCAGGGCCGCCAGGATCGACTGGAAAGCGACTTCACAAGATGTGCAGGACAAGCGCAATGCTGTCATTCTGGACACCGCTCTGACTTACGCCCAACTGGAACAGCTAACCGGCAAGATCAAGACCTTGACCGAAGCTCAAGCTGCGGCCAGCAAGGCGCAATTCATCAGCGAGCAACGTTTGCAGCAGGGAGTGGGCAACAAACTGGAAGTCACCAAAAGCCAACTGATGGAAGCCCGTATCCGATTGCGAATCGCCGAGGCACAAGGGCAGATGGACGTCTTACGCGAGCATCTGTCCAAGCTGATTGGGTTGCCCGCCGAGTCCATCGCAGTCGAGCCAGGATCCCTGCCGCAACTGCCACAGATCTCCCAGGATGACGATCTTTCGGCGCGGGCGGTGGCGAACAGCCCTTTGGTGAAACAGGCGGAGCAGAAGGTCGCGGCGGCGGAGGCACGCGCCAAGGGTGAGCACAAGGCGGTCTCGTGGCCGACCGTTGATGTCGCCACCCAGTATGCCTACCTGGCGAAATACAACAACTGGGACGTGTATTTCACTCACTACATAGCCAACAATTTCACTGGCGGCCTAAATATTCGTTTTCCCATTTTCAATTCGGTCCAGAAGTCCAAGGCCCAAGAGGCCGACGCGGACGCCATGATAGCGCGCAAGCAAGCAGACCTGACCCGGAACCAGGTTGGCGAGGATGCGCTGAAGCTGCAGCGCTCGTTACGTCAACTGGCTGCGGCGCGTGATGTGGCCAAGCTGGAATGGGAAGTGTCCCAGGGTGAATTGGAAGCAATAATCGCACGAACAGAAACGGGGAGCGCCAACCCTCGCGATCAGGAAAACGCCCGGTTAGACGTGGACGACAAGCACGCTGCCTATCTGGACGCGGAATTCGAACTTAGTCGGACCCAGTTGCAGCTTCTACGGCTTACCGGTGAATTGGAAAACTGGGCCATTCCATCCCATTAATCGACCGTTCGCTGCGAACCAAAAAGTGCACCTAACTTTAAGAATCCGAAGGGGTTCCACGCACGCCGTGCAAGTGGTACGATAGACTTCACGACTATGCCTTTGAAGACGCTTTTCCTGAACCCACCTTCTTTCGAGAACTATGACGGCGGCGCCAGTTCGCGCTGGCCTGCCACGCGCGAGATCGAGTCCTATTGGTACCCAGTCTGGCTGGCTTATCCGGCTGGAATGCTGGAAGGCTCGCGCATGCTCGACGCTCCCCCGCATCACGTGAGCGCGGAAGAGACCATCAAGATCGGCAGGGATTTCGACTTCCTGGTGCTGTTCACCAGCACGCCGGGCTTCCAGGGCGATATTGGGCTTGCCGCAGCGATGAAGGCTGCCAACCCCAAGCTGAAGATTGCCTTCGTAGGGCCGCACGTCACCACCTTGCCGGAGCGGTCGCTCAAAGAAGGCACGGCTATCGATTTTGTAGTACGGCGCGAGTTCGACTATGCCACCGTGGAATTCGCCAACGGCAAGCCCCTGAGCGAGATTCTCGGGGTTTCGTATCGCGGCAAGGACGGCGAGGTCGTTCACAATGCGGACCGTCCCGCGGTCGAGGATCTCGACGCGTTGCCCGACGTTGTGGACGTGTATAAGCGCGATATCGACCCGCGCCGCTATAACGTGCCGTTTCTGCTTTACCCGTTCGTCTCGTTGTACACGACCCGCGGCTGCCCGGCGCAGTGCACCTTCTGCTTGTGGCCGCAGACCCTCAGTGGCCATCCATGGCGCAAGCGCTCGTCGGACCGGGTCGCCGCCGAGATGGCAAAGGCCAAGGAATATTGGCCCTGGGTGAAAGAGTTTTTTTTCGACGACGACACCTTCAATATTCAAAAAGCGCGCACCATCGAGCTTTGCTCCAAGCTGAAGCCGCTGAAAATGACTTGGTCGTGTACCTCGCGCGTCACCACGGATTACGAAACGCTGAAGGCGATGAAGGAAGCCGGTTGCCGGCTACTGATCGTCGGCTATGAATCGGGCGATCAGCAGATCCTGAAGAACGTGAAGAAGGGCGCGACAGTGGAACGCGCGCGGCAGTTCACCAAGGACTGTAAGAAGCTTGGGCTGCTGGTGCACGGCGACTTCATCCTTGGATTGCCTGGCGAAACCCACGAGAGCATCCGGCGCACTATCGATTTTGCAAAAGAGCTGGACGTCGAAACCATCCAGGTATCGCTGGCGCACGCTTACCCGGGAACCGAACTATACGATTACGCCAAAGCGAACGGCTTTCTGAAGCTGGAAGGCTCGCAGATGGTGGACGAGATGGGACACCAGGTCGCCATGATCGAGTATCCGGGCATCTCCCGCGATTACATCCTCGAGATGGTGCACCGCTTTTACGACGAATACTACTTCCGGCCGAAAGCTATTTTCCGCATTGTGAAGAGAGCCGCGTTCAATTCCGTCGATCGGAAGCGCCTGTACAAAGAGGCCAAGGCGTTTCTGAAGCTGCGCGCTTCGCGCAACCGGACGGTCAAGGAGGCTCGCCGTCAGGCGGCGCCAAGCCTGCTGGAAGTACACCCGGAAGCGAAGCCGGGCCTGGTATCAATCGCGCCGGCGGTCGCGTCCGGCACTACCCAGTCTGAAACGGCAGAAACAGTCAACGCCTAGCAGTTCGGCATGACGTTTCGCAAGTACCTGCTTCTCGCCGCGGTCGCGATTCTCGCGGCCTGTGGCGATGTTTGTCTTGCCCGCGCGATGAAGCATCCCGGCGCAGTGGCGCTGCTGGTACATTGAGCAGGCGATGCAAAAAAGAAACGCCCCTCCGTTTCCCGCGAAAGGGTGTTCAAGCTCTTCGCCACTCCAGAGGAGCGCGCGCTCCAGGCTACTTGGAGAACGCGCTGATGGCGGCGGCTTCGTCGTCTTTCACATCGAAGACGGTGTAGAGCTTGGTAATCTGGAGCAGGTCGTGCACTTTCTTGGTCAGGTGCAGCAGCTTCAATTCGCCGCCCTGGTTGCGCACCGAGGTAAAGGCGCTAACCAACTCGCCGATGCCCGAGCTGTCAATGTAACTGACGTCGCCCAGATTCAGCAGGATTTTCTTTTGCCCCTTCCCCAGAAGGTCCTTGACGGTGTCGCGCAATACGACGCTGCCCTCGCCCAGAGTGATCCGTCCACTCAAGTCTACGATGGTAACGCCATCTACCTGCCGGGTGCTCGCTTTCATGCTCACGTGGAAGCCTCCTGGCGGTCCAGTTCATTGTTCTGGAGCCGCTTGATCAAAGTGATTTCAGTGCCGGAATTAAGTTTACGAAAACGAACCTCATCCATGAAAGTCCGCATCAAGAATATCCCACGGCCAGACTCTTTTAAAAGGTTCTCCGGGGCAAGCGGATTGGGGACCTCGTCCGGAATGAACCCCTTCCCCTCGTCGGCGATGGTTACGATCAATTCCGGCCCCGTCTGTTCAAAGGTCAGGTTCACGCGCTTGGCCGGGTTGTAAGCGTTGCCGTGCAACACGGCGTTGATCATTCCTTCACGGACCGCCATGGAGATACCGCCCCGGGTGTCCTCGTCGAAGCCGGCCTGGGATGCGGCCTGCTCGGCCATCTCTTCGGCCTTGTTCACGCTTTCCAGCGTGGATTCCAACCTGTACGAAACGCGATGTGGCGCGGTCATCAATGGCTCATTTTGCCGGAGGCAGTTCCCATCTGTGCTGCGCAGAACCGAATCCTCAGGATGGAGCAGTTTGCCTGTTCCGGGAGACACTTGTCAATCCAGGTGATTCCGCGGTAGTGGGTCAGTCTGGTTTTTCAGAGTGACCCACTACCGATTCCGCACGGGCCCGCTAGAGTCCTGCTCCGCCCCGATTGCTTCGAGGACTGGGTGCGCGGCGGTTTGCTTAAGGTGCCTATAGGCGGTTAAGATGGGATTAGAACGAGCGTTCGAAAAAACGCCGGTTCGCCGGTTGTCCGCTCCACGTCCGACACCGAAAGCATGTCCACGGTTTCGACAACTCGCGCGTTGGAGAGTCCAGCGGCCCAAGATACCCGCTTCGACCGCCGCCTGGCCGAAATTCTCGACTATGCCACGGAAATCTTTGCCGACAAGGGCTACGAGGGCGCCTCGATGCGCGACCTCTCGCGTTTAAGCGGTATTTCGCTGGCGGGACTTTACTACTACTTCGAGTCGAAGGAAAAACTTCTCTACTTCATCCAGCACCACACCTTCACCACCATCGTCGAACGCCTGCGCGAGCGACTGGGCGCGAGTGACGATCCCGAAGAACGCATTCGCATCTTCGTGCGTAATCACGTTGATTACGCGGTCGCCCGGCCGCAAGCGCTGAAGGTGCTGTCGCATGAGGATGACGTTCTACGGAATGGCTATGGGGCGGAATTGGCCGCTATCAAACGGGACTATTACCGGATTTGTGTGGCACTGGTCAACGATCTGGTGAAGGCGGAAGGCCTGAATCCAGTCAGGGATCAGGCAGCTGCGAGCGTGGGAATCAGCACCCGTAGTGCTGTGATGGCGCTTTTCGGCATGATGAACTGGCTGTACACCTGGTACAACCCGCGCGTCGATCCGGATGCCGGCACCTTGGCGCAAGAAATCGGTAATGTCTTTTTGCGGGGCGTACGCGGCGGATGCACTCCGTCCGAAAAGTTGCAACCGGGCCACAATCGCAGTCCGCGGGATCGTCAAGCCGCCCGGCGTCCCGATGAAAGACCTTCATCGCGGGTGAGGAAAAAAACTCAGAAGTGAAGAGATCAAAACAACGAAATGGAACGGAGTTCGGACGATGAGCAGCGGGACCGTCTCGACGGAGACGAAGCGGTTGGTGAATTATCGGACCGAGTCCGGAATAGCGGTGATCGAACTGAGCGATCCGCCGGCCAATACCTATAGCTACGAGATGAATCGCCAGCTCGATGATGCGATTCTGGCGGCGCGCATGGACAACGAGGTTTGCGTGATTGTCCTGACCGGCGCCGGCGAGAAGTTTTTCTGTGCGGGCGCTGATATCCAGATGCTGACCCGGGTGGACCCAACGTTCAAGTACTACTTCTGCTTGCACGCGAACGAAACTTTGTTGCGGCTGGAAAATACGCCCAAGCTGGTGATTGCGGCGATCAACGGGCACTGCGTCGGGGGAGGGTTGGAGGTCGCCATGGCGGCTGACCTGCGTATCGCGCGCAAGGACTCGGGCAAGATTGGGCTACCGGAGGTGAATCTCGGAGTGCTGCCCGGCACCGGCGGAACGCAGCGCTTGTCGCGAATTGTGGGCAAGTCCAAAGCAATCGAGCTAATGGTCACAGGGAAAACGTTTTCGTTCGAGGACGCGAAGCAACTTGGGCTGGTCAACGAGATTTTCGAGCGCGGGAACTTTATGCAGCTGGTGATGGACTACGCGCGCCAGTTTTGCCCGCCCAACAAAGCGGCGAAAGCGGTGGGCAGGATCAAGCGCGCGGTGCAGACTGGCTGGGAGATTCCGCTCGAAGCTGGACTGGCGCTGGAGCGTGAGAATCAGCAGTTACTGTTTGAGAGCGAAGACGCGAAGGAAGGCTTGGCGGCTTACATTGAGAAACGCGCGGCCACATTCAAAGGAAAGTAGCTTTGGCGACCAATACAGATTTCGTCCGAATTGCGGTTGCTTTTCAGCCACCGGCGGTGCGCATCACGCTGAACAATCCGCCGCTGAACGTCATCGACGTGCGGATGATGGATGAGTTGCGGGCGGCACTAGAGAAGATTGACGCACGGCCGGAAATCAGCGCGATTATTTTCGGCGGTTCGGAGCAAGCTTTCTCCAGCGGTGTTGACGTTGTGGCGCATACGCCCGAAAAAGTGCGCGAGATGCTGACCGCCTTTCACAGCGTGATTCGCTCAGTGGTTGACAACAGCAAGCTGACCATTGCGAGCGTTCGCCGGCATTGTCTGGGCGGGGGAGCAGAACTGGCGTTGATGTGCGATGTTGTCTACGCTTCACCTGACTCGGTCTGGGGATTTCCCGAGATCAAGCTGGCCTGCTATGCGCCGGTGGCCAGCGTGGCTTTGTCTGCCGTTGTGGGACAGAAACTAGCGGCGGAGCTATTGCTGACCGGGCGAACTCTAAGCGGGCGGGAAGCGCTCGAAGCTGGCTTGGTGAACGGCCTTGCTGATGATCCGGAGACGTTGGTTGCCGAATGTGTGCAGCGCGTGTCGCAGTTAAGTCCGGTGGCGTTGACGCTGGCCAAAAAGGCGTTCTACGCGTGGGATTCGATTCACTTCGATAAAGGGCTGGCGCGTGCCGAGCAAATCTACCATGACGAGCTCATGAAGACGGCCGATGCGAAGGAAGGCGTCGCGGCCTTTATCGAGCGCCGCCGGCCGAAGTGGACGGGCAAGTAATTTATGGATTACGAGATCACTCCCGAAGAGCTGAAGTCGTTGCGCGGTGCTAAGAGCATCACCGTGCTCGACGTGCGCGAGCCGTGGGAATACGAAGTCGCCAAAATCCCCGGCAGTAAGCACATTGCGATGGGCGATGTCCCTGCACGCTTCAACCAGGAACTGGATCCGGAGGACCACATCGTCGTGGTTTGCCATCACGGGGTTCGTTCGATGAATGTGACGGCTTGGTTGCGGCAGCAAGGTTTCGAGAAAGTGCAATCGTTACAGGGCGGAATCGACCGCTGGGCAAGGCAGATTGATCCGTCGGTGCCGCTGTATTGAGATTAGGTACTGCGGGGGTTTAGGCCCGCTGAACGTCTCCTTTTAGTAAAGGACTTCAGCCCCAGGATTGGGCGGAATAGAGGTCCTTCGACCCGGCGCTTAAGCGCCTCGCTCAGGATGACACATGAAGAAAGAATTAATCGAACTCCGCATTAACGGACGCTCTTATGAACTAGCGGCTGAGCCGAACAAGCTCCTGCTCGACTTATTGCGCCAGGACCTCAATCTGACAGGCTCGAAGCGCGCGTGCGACGATTCGTCGTGCGGCTCTTGCACCGTGCAGATAGATGGCGTGCCCATGCTCTCGTGCACGCTGCTGGCGGCCAGTTGCGAAGGCCAGGAAATCACCACGGTTGAGGGCGTCTCGGACCACGGCAGCCTGGCGGCCTTGCAGAAGGCCTATGGCGATTTTGGCGGATCGCAGTGCGGATTTTGCACGCCGGGATTCATGATGACGGTCCGATGGCTGCTGGCAAACAATCCCGAGCCGAGCGAGAACGAGATTCGCGAGGCTCTGAGCAGTAATCTGTGCCGCTGCACGGGATACACCCAGATGTATCAGGCGGTCCGCGCGGCGATCGATGCGGAACAAAAAGGCATGAAGCAGGAACTGGTGGAAGCGAGTTAAACGATGACTGACTTCTCTGTAATCGGCAAATCGATCGCCATGGTGGACGCCGCCGGCAAGACGACCGGCGCCGGCAAGTACACCGATGACTTCAGCCTTCCCGGCATGCTGGTAGGCAAGATCCTGCATTCGCCATATCCCCATGCGCGTATCAAGCGGATTGACACCTCACGCGCCAAAGCTCTCAACGGCGTAGTGGCGGTCGTTACCGGAGCGGACGCGCCCAATCCTTACGGCATTCTTCCTGTCGGCCATGACGAGACCGCGCTTGCGGTGGAGAAGGTCCGCTACGTTGGTGACCACGTTGCGTGCGTCGCCGCTATCAGCGAACAGATTGCCGAGGAAGCGCTCGAGTTGATCGACGTGGAGTATGACCCGCTCCCCGCTTACTTCGATCCTGAGCAGTCGATGAGGGCGGAGACAGATCTCATTCACGAGAACCGTCCTCACAATATCGAGAAGGACTATCACCACGTCTTTGGCGATCCGGAGAAGGGTTTCGCCGAAGCGGATTATGTGCATGAAGCGCGCTACATCGCCAACGAAGTGACGCATGCGGCGATGGAGCCGCACTGCACCCTGGCAAATTTCGAGCTCGACCCGCACACCGGCCAGCTCGGGCGGCTCACCGTTTGGTCGTCCACGCAGGTTCCGTACTATCTCCAGCACAAGCTTTCGCTGGTTCTGGAGATGCCGATGTCGCAGATCAGGGTCATCAAACCGCTCGTCGGCGGCGGGTTCGGCGGCAAGAGCGAGATCATTCCCCTGGAAATTATCGCTGCGGTAGCTGCGCGCGCGGCGAAGGCTCCGGTAAAGATCACCTACACGCGCGAGGAGGTTTTCTGGGCCCATCGAGGACGCCCGCGCACCATCATCGACCTGAAGACCGGCGTAATGAACGATGGCCGCATAACCTCCGTGGCCTGCAAAGTCATTCAGGACGGTGGCGCCTACTGCTCGTACGGCGTGGTCACCATTCTCTACTCGGGCGCGTTACTGGGTGCACTGTACGATATTCCCCATATTCGCTACGACGGATATCGCGTGCTCACCAATAAGCCGGCTTGCGGCGCCATGCGCGGCCACGGCACGGTGAACGTGCGCTTCGCCTTTGAATCGCAGATGGACGAGATTTGCGCGAAACTCGGACTCGACCCGGCGGCAGTGCGGCGCGTCAACCTTTTGAAGCCGCCAACAGTCACCGTCAACGGCCTGCGGGTATTGAGCTACGGCCTGCCCGAGTGCATCGATCAGGTGGTTACGCGCTCCGGCTGGGAGGAGCGCAGAGGCAAGCTGCCCAAGGGGCGTGGACTGGGCGTGGCGTGCAGCCACTATGTTAGCGGCGCAGCCAACAGCATCATTCGGTCTGACATGCCGCACTCAACCGTGAATATCAAGATCGATCGTGACGGCGGGGTTGTGGTTTACACCGGAGCGTCGGAGATCGGGCAGGGCTCCGACACGATGACCGCACAGGTGGTCGCGGAGGTGCTCGGGTGCGAACTGTCGCGGGTCAGGGTGATTGCCGCCGACACCGACCTGACGCCGATTGATCTGGGCTCGTATTCCAGCCGTGTCACGTTCATGTCTGGCAATGCCGCACTGCGTGCCGCGGAAGCGGTGAAGAAGAACATCGTTTCGGCCGCTGCCAAGCGCATGAACTGCGCTCCGGAAGATGTGATCATGCGCAACGACACGGTATGGAAGCGGAGTGCCACAACGTCAGATAGAGCCCCTACATTGTCAGATAAGCCTGAAGAGGCGGCAAGCGGACATGTCGATGGGCAGATTCTGCGCGGTTCCGTGCTTCAGACGCGCAAGGAAGAAGGCCCCAAGGAACGCATGAGCTTCGAGGAGGCGGTGGTTTCTGCCATCGATTTCCATGGAGCGCTAACCGGCACGGGCTCATATGCGCCTCCGGCTGAGGCGCGCGGCGGCAAACACAAAGGCGGAGGAGTAGGCCCATCGCCGGCATATTCCTACTCCGCTCAAGTGGCGGAAGTCAGCGTAGACGAACGACACCGGCGAAGTAACCGTGCACAAGATATGGGCTGCACACGACTGCGGACGTGCACTCAACCCGGTCGCGGTCGAGGGCCAGGTCATCGGCTCAGTGTGGATGGGGCTTGGCCAGGCGCTCGAGGAAGAGATGGTCTGGAAAGATGGCCTGCTGATGAACCCTGGTCTGCTGGAATATCGCAGTCCTTCCGCGAGCGAATCGCCCGATATTGAGTGCATCATCGTCGAGAGCATCGACCCTGAAGGTCCGTTCGGCGCCAAGGAAGCGGGCGAAGGGTCGCTGGCCGCGACGATTCCAGCGATCTCAAATGCCATCTACGACGCTGTGGGAGTACGACTGCGTGAAGCGCCATTCACGCCAGAACGAATCCTGTCGGCATTGCGAGCCAAGAAGGGGTTGAAGAGAATTGAGATGACTGAGTCGGTCGATCCAACAGCGCCGACGACCTTCCGCGAACATGGCGGCTCGTTGTGGTTCCGCGGCAAGGGGCCGATGCGGCATCCGCTCGATCCGTCGCGGCAGGGCGCGCACGCGAGGAGGTGAGCAGTGAGCCTGCCCAGCTTCCAGCTACTGCGCCCGAAGACGCTCGATGGACGCAGTCGCGCTGATGGCCACGCACAGCGGTGAAGTGAAGGTCGTCGCTGGCGGTACTGACCTGCTGCCTTCAATGAAGCAGAAGCTGTTCACGCCGCCGTACGTGCTCGATCTGCGCGGGGTTGCTGAGCTGCGTGGTATTCGCAACCTGCCGGGCAATGGCGTCGAGATCGGCTCGCTCACCACGCTGAGCACCATTGAGCACTCGCCGCTCGTGCGCAAAGACTTTCCTGTGCTGTACGAAGCTGTCAGGACCGTTGCCTCGCCGGTCTTGCGCAACATGGGTACGATTGGCGGCAATCTTTGCCTGGACACGCGGTGCCTGTGGTACAACCAGTCACTGCTGTGGCGCAAGAGCTGCGGCTTCTGTTTGAAGAAAGACGGCGACCTTTGCCACGTGGCGCCCGGCGGGAAGTTTTGCTGGGCGACGTTTTCGGGCGACACGCCGCCCGCACTTTTGTGCCTGGGGGCAGAAATCGAGATCGCCGGTCCGAATGGTTTGCGGCGTACCCCATTGTCAGAGTTTTACGTGAATGACGGTATTGTGCGCCTGCGTCTCGCACCCAACGAGATTGTGACCCGCGTGCACCTGCCGGAGTCTTCGGCTGGATGGCGCGGCAGCTATCAGAAGCTACGCGTCCGCGGTAGCATCGACTACCCGCTGGCGGGCGTTGCTGTTGCGCTCAAAATGCGTTCCGGCCGCGTGGAAGATGCACGCGTCGCCATCACGGCTGTCAATCCCGCGCCGTTTCTGGTGAAAGATGCTGATGCTCACCTGATAGGAGTGGTGCCGTCTGAAGGGATGGCGGAGCAAGTGGGCGAGTTAGCGGCGCGAACTGCGAAGCCGCTGACGACGTCTGCGCTGACACCTGAATACCGTCGTGAGATGGTACGAGTGTTTGCGAAGCGAGCGGTAATGGCGTGCGTGAATTAAGGCCCGTCCTAATGACTACTCTCCAGTGACAACCGCATGATCACCGACTGCCACATCCACATTCAGCCAATGGAGTTGTTCAAGCCTGAAGCGCTGGCGCTGATGAAGAAGTCGCGCAAGGACTTCGATCAGGTGGCGGAATACTGTCGCTCGCCAAAGGCATTTCTGGCGTACCTCGACCGGATTGGCGTCGATCGGGCCGTGCTCATCAATTACGTCGCGCCCGAGGTGATTGGCTTCACGCCCGCGGTGAATGAGTTCATCGCCAACTATGTCAAGGAAAGTCCAAAGCGGCTCATCCCATGTGGAAGCGTGCATCCGCGCCACACCATCAACGTTCTGGCCGACATGGAGCAGATCGTGCGGCTGGGCATCAAGCTCATCAAGATCCACCCGCCGCACCAGTTGCTCTATCCCAACGACTACGTCAATGGCGTGAAGGAACTGGAGATCATCTACCGTGCGGCCGAGGCGAACGGGATTCCAATTATGGTGCACACGGGCACGTCGATCTTCCCCGGTGCGCGCAACAAGTATGGGGACCCCATGTATGTGGACGACGTCGCCGTTGACTTTCCCCGCCTGAAAATTCTGCTGGCGCATGGCGGGCGTCCGCTATGGACGGACACTGCATTCTTTCTAGTGCGGCGGCACCGCAACGTTTATCTAGATATCAGCGGTATTCCCCCGAAGACGCTACTGAAATCCTTCCCGCGGCTGGGGGAGATAGCCCACAAGTCACTGTTCGGTACCGACTGGCCCGGGCCCGGCGTGCCCGCGATCGAAAAGAACCTGGCCGAGTTCCGCGGACTGGCGCTGAGCGAAGGCGCGAAAGAACAGATCCTCGGCAAAACCGCGCTTGAGATTTGGCCGGGTTGAAACGCAGCGCTCCACAATTTTTCTAGGAGCCCGTTCTCTCCATAGGCTGGCTTCCCGGGTCCGTAAGGCCTGCCGCCGTGCGGATTGCCCGCCACAGCTCGCCGTGGCCCAGTTGCGCCTTGGCGGAAAACGGGATGATCTGGTCCGTCGACACCTGTAGCTGCGCAGCGAGCTTCTGCAAAGAGCTGCGTTGCTGGTTATTCGAGATTCGGTCGGCCTTGGTGGCCACCACAACAAAATCCCGTTTTGCGTGCCGCAGCCAATCCAGCAGATCCAAATCCAGCTGTTGCGGGGGGATGGTCACATCCACCAGCGCCAGGCAAAGCACCAGGGACTCCCGATTCTCAAGGTAAGGATTGATGAACTGCGCCCACTTGGCCGTGATTTCCTTGGGCACGCGCGCGTATCCGTAACCCGGAAGATCGGTGAAGATGAAGTCGGGATCCGGCTTACCCGGACGCCGCACCTGGAAAAAGTTGATGGTCTGCGTGCGGCCGGGCGTGTTGCTGGTCTTGGCGATCTTGCTACCGACCAGCGAGTTGATCAAACTCGACTTGCCGACATTGGAGCGGCCCAGGAAGGCAATCTCTGGCACGCTCGGAGGCGGAAATTGCTTCGGGTCAACCGCGGCCGTCAGGAAGCGCGTCAGCACCTTCATGTATTCACTATGGCTGTAGAGGCATGAAAGTGCAAGTCATCCGAGGGCAGAAACGCAGTGCCACTCCAGGCCGGCGCCAAAGCAAAAGGCCGCGTTTCTGCGGACCTTTCCTTCAGGTTGAGATGTTCGGTCTACTGGTGCGCTGTCGGGGCTCGCTCCAGAGTCGGCGGCAACGCCGCGATTCCAGGCGTCTCCTCATCGGCCACCTCGGGCAGCGGATGCTCGAGGGCGTAGGCCAGCACATCATCCATGGTATTGACGAAGCGCAGCTTCATCACGGTACGCAAGTTCTCGGGCACATCGGCCAGGTCCTTCTCGTTATCGGCAGGCAGCAGGACTTCCATGATGCCTGCGCGGTGGGCTGCCAGGAGTTTTTCCTTCAACCCACCGATGGGCAGGACCTTGCCGCGAAGCGTAATCTCGCCAGTCATGGCGATGTCGCGCCGCACCGGAATCCGGCTCAGCGCGCTGGCGATCGCCGTCGCCATGGTAATGCCGGCGGAGGGGCCGTCCTTCGGGATGGCGCCCTCGGGAACGTGGATGTGGATGTCAAGATTGCGATAGAAGTCACGCGGCAGCCCCAGCCGGTGAGCACGCGACCGCACATAGGTCATGGCCGCTTGCGCAGATTCCTGCATCACGTCGCCGAGCTTGCCAGTATGCGATAGTTTACCTTTGCCATCGACGATGGCAACCTCAGTGGTCAGAATCGAGCCACCCACCTCAGTCCATGCAAGTCCGGTGACGATGCCGACCTCACTGCGCTCGTGGATTTCGCTGTCACGGAACTTCATCACGCCGAGGTAGTCTCCGATGTTCTCAGCGGTAAGCGTGAGCGAAAACGTGTCGCCTTCCTTTACTACTTTGCGCGCAACCTTGCGGCAGATATTGCCGATTTCGCGTTCCAGATTGCGTACGCCAGCTTCGCGAGTGTAGTTACGGATGACCGCCGTCAGAGCTTCGTCGGTGAAGACGATATTTTGCTCGGTCAGGCCAGTTTGCAGGCGCTGCTTGCGCACCAGATACTGTTTTGCGATCTCGACCTTCTCAGGCTCGGTATAACCATGGAGTCGCAGTACCTCCATGCGGTCTTGCAGTGCCGGAGGAATGGTGTGCAACACGTTTGCCGTGGCAATGAAGAATACCTGCGAGAGGTCGTACTCCACGTCGAGGTAGTGGTCCACAAACATGAAGTTCTGCTCGGGATCGAGGACTTCCAGCAGCGCCGATGACGGATCGCCACGAAAGTCCATGGACATCTTGTCCACTTCGTCCAGCATGAACACCGGGTTCTTGGTGCCGGCCTTCTTCATCATTTGGATAATTTGTCCCGGCAGCGCGCCAATATAGGTGCGGCGGTGGCCGCGGATTTCCGCTTCGTCACGAACGCCGCCAAGCGACATACGAACGAACTTGCGACCGGTGGCCTTGGCGATGCTCATGCCGAGCGAGGTCTTGCCCACGCCCGGAGGTCCAACGAAGCATAGGATGGAACCTTTTGGGTTCTTCACCAATTGGCGGACAGCCAGGAATTCAAGGATACGTTCCTTGATCTTCTCCAGCCCGTAATGATCTTCGTTGAGCGTTTTCTCGGCGACTTCGATGTTCCGGATCTCCTTGGAACGTTTCTTCCACGGTACCGCCAGCAGCCAGTCAAGATAATTGCGCGACACCGTGGACTCGGCTGACATGGGCGGCATGGCTTCCAGCTTCTTCAGTTCCTGTAGCGCCTTCTCGTGGGTCTCGCGCGGCATGCCGGCGGTGTCGATCTTTTTCTTCAGTTCGTCGAATTCGCTCTTTTCGCCGCGGCCGAGTTCCTTCTGGATGGCCTTGATTTTCTCGTTGAGGTAGTACTCTTTCTGGGCACGTTCCATCTGGCGCTTCACGCGCGACTGGATGGTGCGGTCCATGTTGAGTTTTTCGATCTCGACGTCGAGCACGTCGCCGATGCGATTCAGGCGCTCTGCGGGATCGAAGATTTCAAGCAGTTCCTGCTTCTCCTCGATAGCGAGTTGCAGATTGGCAGCGATGGTGTCGGTGAGCTTCGCCGGATCGTCATTGCGGACGGCGGCGATCATGGTCTCGTAGTTCAGCGACTGGCAAAGCTTCACGTACTGCTCGAACAGGCCAGTCACGCGCTGCATGGCAGCTTCCACCTGGGGAGTCGGCTCGGTGGCGTACTTCGCGGTCCGCACCGTGGCTTCGAAATAGCCGTCGGTATCCACAACTTGCAGGATCTTGCCGCGCTCCAAGCCCTCCACCAGGACTTTGATGTTGCCGTCAGGAAGCTTCAGGCTCTGCACTATATTCACAATCGTGCCGACCTGGAAAATTTCGTTGGGTTTAGGCTCGTCGATGCTGGCGTCGTGCTGGGTCGCAAGAAATATCTTCTTGTCGCCGGCCAGCGCTTCTTCCAGTGCCCGCACGCTGGACTCCCGCCCGACCACAAACGGCGTCATCATGAATGGAAAGATGACGACGTCCCGAATCGGCATCATGGGGAGTTTCTTGGTTTCGAATTTCTCGCGTTGGGTCACTAGAACCGCCTTCCCCTGCGGAGTATATCCAGCCGCTCCGCAGAGACGAAATTGATACTACCTAGCCGTGTTCGGCCGGAAAGCCGTTCTTTACGGCACCGAATACCCTCAAGCATACCATGCTGTGAAAGGAGCAGAAGGGAACAGAAGGCGTATCTCACCAGCGGCTTTCCCGACCTGTGCTACCCCGGTTTGGAGGAAAACCTATACGCACCTACGCCACATCTGAATGCCGCATAGGGCAGACTAGATTCGGGTAGTGCCGCGCTGAGAGGAAGGCTCTCCGAGGTTTGTTATCCCGCCTTCTCCATGATTGGCATACTGACGTTGCGTTTTTGGACCATCTCGGCGGTGACCTCGAATTCCTTCACCCGCCTTTGGCTAGGCAGGGCGTACATTAGATCGAGCATCAACTCTTCCAGGATCATGCGCAGACCACGTGCCCCGACTTTGCGGGACATGGCTTCCTTCGAGATGCAACGCAGCGCCTCTTCAGTGAAGCGCAGCTTGACGTTCTCGAATTCGAACAGGCGCTGGTACTGTTTCACGATGGCGTTCTTCGGACGGGTCAGGATTTCGACCAATGCGTCTTCGTCGAGATCGCTGAGCACGCCCACCACCGGCATTCGGCCAACAAACTCAGGAATGAGTCCAAACTTTATGAGGTCCTGGGGCTCGACCTGCGACAGCAGTTCGGTATCGCGCTTGTTGCTCTCAGTAAACGCTGCCTCTTTGGCCTCGTTGGTGCGGAAACCCATGGAGCGCTTGCCCAGGCGTCGTCCGATAATGCGCTCCAACCCGACGAACGCTCCACCGCAGATGAAAAGAATGTTGGTGGTGTCCACCGGCGTGAATTCCTGGTGCGGATGTTTCCGTCCACCCTGAGGAGGAACATTAGCAACTGTGCCTTCGAGGATCTTCAGCAGCGCCTGCTGTACACCTTCGCCAGAAACGTCACGGGTGATGGACGGGTTCTCATCTTTACGGCCGATCTTGTCGACTTCATCGATATAGATGATGCCAGTCTGCGCGCGCGCCACGTCGCCTTCGGCGGCCTGTAGCAGCTTCAGAATAATGTTCTCCACGTCCTCGCCGACGTAGCCGGCTTCCGTAAGGGTGGTTGCATCCACTATGGCGAAAGGCACATCGAGCATCTTGGCCAGGGTCTGCGCCAGTAGCGTCTTGCCGGTCCCGGTGGGGCCGATGAGCATGATGTTCGACTTGGAGAGTTCGACCTCACCACCACGCTGGCGGTTCATGTAGACGCGTTTGTAGTGGTTGTACACCGCGACCGCCAGCTTCTTCTTGGTTTGCTGCTGGCCAATGACGTACTCGTCCAGGAACGTTTTTACTTCGGCCGGCTTGGGAAGCTGGTTCGGCGTCGCAACCGGCGCCGCTTCGGAGCGGTCATCTTCCAGAATCGAGTTACAGACGGCCACGCACTCATCACATATGTAAGCGCGGGGATAGTCGGTGGGAGACGAAATGAGCTTGGCGACAGCGTCTTGCGACTTGTGGCAGAACGAGCAGCGCAGCACTTCTTCAGAACCGGTCCTGGTTCTCACGGAACAACTCCTTCAACTCGCGCACTGCCTGCCGGAACTCCGCATCCCGAGCTGCATTTCCCGAACCCCAAATCCAGGCAGGAGCCGCGCTGCTCCTGTGAGAAGCCTGCCAAGGTCGGCCATTTGGCGGGTCATCTCGCGAACCTTTCAGTGCCATTGCACTGTGAAACTATTCAATCACAATTTCGACGCGCTGCATTCTGACGTTAGTGCCATATACATACAACTTTTGAAGCACTACTTGTGCTTGAAAATAATATCGTCAATAATGCCGTACTCCTTACCCTGTTGTGCATTCATGATGAAGTCGCGCTCCACGTCTCTCTCCACTTTTTCCAGTCTCTGGCCGCTGTGTTTGGAGAGCAACTGGCTGGTAATCTCGCGCATGCGCAGGATTTCGCGGGCATGAATGTCGATGTCCGTGGCTTGACCCGATAGTCCCGACATGAGCGGCTGATGGATCAGAATACGCGAGGTTGGCAGGGCAAAGCGTTTCTTGGGGGCACCCGCAGCCAATAGTAGTGCTGCCATGCTGGCTGCCTGACCAATGCAGATGGTAGTCACGTCGGGCCGGATAAACTGCATGGTGTCGTAGATTGCCATGCCGGCAGTGATCGAACCACCGGGCGAATTGATGTAGAGCGAAATGTCTTTTTCCGGATCTTCGGCTTCCAGGAACAGCATTTGCGCGATGATCAGGTTGGCGACATTGTCATCAATAGGAGTGCCGAGAAAAACAATATTGTCCCGCAATAGGCGGGAATAAATGTCGTACGCCCGTTCGCCCCTGCTGGTTTGCTCAATCACCATGGGCACAAGCATTTGTCCAGCTCCTTTCCGGTAACTACTTCAGCCCTTCAACGGCCGGTCCTGTAATTGTTCAACGCTCGGGTTTGCCCACACTTCTTCCCGACGGACCGACGGGGAAAGAGGGCGGCAGACCGCCTAGGCGGACCTGCGGTAAAGAGAATCCAAGGTCTTTTCGTTGCGGATGCGATGCCGAATTCTATCCAGCCCTCCATCCTGCGTCAAACGCGCGCGCACCTCTTCGATGGTCTGCTTCGATTGGTTCGCCAGCGTCTGCAATTCGTGTTCAAGTTCCTCGTCGCTGACCTCGATCTTCTCTTCGTCAGCAACCTGCTCCAGGATTAGCGATGCCTTCACTTCGCGCAACGCCGCCTCGCGCTGGCCGGCCCGCAGGCGTCCGAAGTCCATCCGCTTCATGTCGTCCGTCTTCATGCCTTGCGCCGCCAGGGCGCGCAGCCCGCGTTCCAGCCGCAGATCAATCTGCTGGTCCAGCATCGCCTCGGGAACGGGGAAATCATTCCGCTTCACCAGTTCCTCTACAATCTGGTCTTTGCCGCGGTGCTCAGCCTCGTGGGCCTTCTCCGCCTTCATGTTTTCGCTCAACCGAATACGCAGTTCATCCAGCGTACTGAATTCGGCACCCAGTTCCTTGGCGAAATCGTCCTTGAGATCAGGAACGCTGCGGGTCTTGATGCCCTTGACGTTGACCTCGTAGGTCATGGTCTTGCCGGCCAGCCGCTTGTCGGCAAAATCGTCTGCGTATTTCACTTCGAAGGTACGCTGCTCGCCTGGTGTGGCGCCGCGCAAGTGTTCGCTGAACTCCGCAATCGTGTCCCCGCCGCCGATCTCGACCATCACCTCGTCCACTTCCACCGGCTTGGCGTCGGCTTCGCCATCTTTAGGGGTACCTTTGAAACCGACGACGGCGAAGTCCCCATCGGCCAGCGGACGCTCGTCCTCTACTGGGGTGTAAGCCGCTTGCTGTTGCCGCAGGTTCTCGAGGGCGCGCTCCACCTCGTCCTCGGTGACCTCGGCGGGAAGTTTCTCGATACGAATGTCGTCGTAGGCGGCTACTTTGAACTCCGGCAGTATTTCGAAGCTCGCCTTGAAGGTCAACGGCTCACCTGGTTGCAAGCTCAGGTCGGTCACTCTTGGTTGGGAGACCGGCTGCAAGTTCTGCTTCTGCGTTTCTTCGCGGAAGTAGCGCGGCACCAGGGCCTCGACAATGTCGCTTTTGATCTCCTCCGCGAAACGCTGGCGGACGATGGAGGCCGGCACCTTGCCTTTGCGAAACCCCGGAACACTCGCCAGCTTCCGATAGCGCGACACGACTGCGTCCGATTCCGCGGTGACGATGTCAGCCGGAATTTCAACCGTGAGTTCACGCTTGCAGGGATTCGATTGCTCGGAGGATTGCAGGTCCGTCGTAGTGGATTCTGTCGTGTTGAGTTCGCTAGTCAAAGGAATTGCCTTCGGAAATGAATGTGGCCATCTTCGGCACGCGGATGTAACCGGCGATGAGCGCGCCGTAATCGCCCTGGCGCCAAGTGCTTGTAGCCCGCAAGTGCTGCGAGCCGAAGACATCATGCGACAATTTGCCGCCAAGCTCCAGTGTAATCTTTTAGTGTAAGAGAGCGCCGCGAGACGGTCAAACTTAAGGATGTGGTGGCCGCGGAACAGTGCCACTGGAAACGTCACCGATTCGACCGATAAACAAATGCGGAGTGGCTTGGGGCCGGGTGGATCGTGTCTGAGCATCCCACGGACAATGAAACCGGGTCAGCTCCTGTAAAGTCTATCCATGCCTTCGGCCCTCGCCATTCTGCGCAAGGAAGTCGTGAGCTGTGTTCGCTGCCCTCGACTGGTTGCGTACCGTGAGGCCGTGGGCCGCGAGAAGCGTCGCGCTTACCTGGAGTGGGATTACTGGGCGCGGCCGGTCCCCGGCTTCGGAGATCCTCATGCGCGCGTACTCGTACTGGGGCTGGCGCCCGGTGCCCACGGCTCCAATCGCACCGGACGTCCGTTTACCGGCGACGCGTCGGGTAAGTTCATGTATCCCATCCTGTACAAGGTGGGTTTTGCATCGCAGCCCAACGCCGAGCGCCGCGATGACGGATTGAAACTACTCGACTGCTACATCACAGCCGCCGTCCGCTGCGCCCCGCCCGACAACAAACCTCTCCCTTCCGAGCTCGCCAATTGCGCGCCGTTCCTCGATCGGGAACTTGCGATCCTGAAGGATGTGAGAGTCGTAGTGGCCCTCGGCAAGATTGGCTTCGATGCCTATCTCCGATACGTCAAGCGCATAGGTTTAGTGCAGAGCATGGCCGGATTCCGGTTTGGGCACGGCGCCCGCTATGCCTTTTCAAATGGCGTTGTGCTACTGGCCTCGTATCATCCGTCGAACCAAAACACGGCCACCGGCAAGCTGACCGCCGCAATGTTCGAGGCGATCTTTTGTGAAGCGAAGAATCTCACCGTGAGGAATCTTAGTCCGCGGTAAGAGGGAGCCGGGGCTTTGGCAGTGGGAAGTTCCCAGCCCTTTGCCTCAGGCCCTTGCATCTGTCACTAGGGAAACTTTGGGAACAGCGGTTGCAGGTGTATGATGTAACCATTCCGCCACAACGGTCCTTGCTGGTACTTTCGCCATGGAGGGACTGGCTCGAACGGGCTCATTCCTTTGCGTTTCCCCCGTACGCGCGAAGTGACAACCTCTTCGTCGAGGAAGCAACACCCTGCGCCGCTTCGTCTCGAGCGCTGGTTTTGCTCTGTGAGGAGGGAAATCTTCGCTCCTTAATCGTCACATGCACCGGTGCTTTCTAAGGAGACGTTATGCGAAATCTTATGCTCGTATTGGGGTTACTGGCTGTGTCTGTTTCCGCCTACGCGGGTCCGATAGCGGTTACTCTGCTAGGGTTCAACGGCGGCCTCTGGCAGTGGGGCTATCCCTATTACGGCTATGTCCAAGGTGCGGGTGCCGTGGACATGATGTGCGACGACTATGTTCACGGGGGCGAGCCCGGTCAGATTTGGCTTACGAATCCGACCGATATGGGAAGTGGGAACCTTAGTACACTTCGTTTCAATAATTTGCCCGGTGCCCGCACGTTGTACGACGAGGCAGGCTGGCTTCTGCTGGAAACACAAACCACCCCGCACGACGCATGGCGCGACATGAATGTCGCCGTGTGGCACATCTTCGACCCGACAGCGCCCTTGACTCCGTTTGCGGCGTGGTGGTTGGGCCAGGCGCAGAATGAAGCCGCGAACGGGTTTCAGGGCATCGATTTCAACCGGGTGGAGATTCTCACCCCCATGGACCAGTATTCTTCCGATCCAAATTCCCCGCAGGAATTCATGTACCTGAAACCGGCGGATCAACCTCCGGGGGACCAGCCGTCTCCCGTGCCTGAACCAGGTACCTTGCTATTGCTTGGTACCGGCGTAGTCGCGGCTGTGGCACGCAAGCGGTTCGCTTAGTCGCAGACCCCAAACTCCAGGCAGAGAACACAAATCGAATGCGGGGCCGGTGCTCGCTGGCGGGGCACTCTAACTCGCGAATCGACGCATCGGCATGGATCATCTCAGGACTTTGGTGGCAGGTTCGCTGTCCTCGCCATGCTCCCCCACCTCTGAGCGGTTCTAAATTCTTCCTGGAATTGTCGTCCCTGGCTATCCCTTATCCCCCGGCAGGCACCGAAGCAAATCCTCAGGTGTCCGCCGTTTGGATTGCATTTAGCGTTAAAGTGTGCTTAAATTCGTCAACTTTTAACCCTTTGGGTCCACTTCGAGTAAGCGTAAGCAATTCTGACGTCTGCTCGTCGTGTATCGACCATCAGTGCGAAACCTGCTCCCCGCCAGCCAATTCGGATGTGCGCCGGAGTCTATAGCGAGATTGAAGGAGTCCACTATGAGAAGACGTGTCGTAGCCGCGTTTCGGTCACCTCTATTCGGAATGAGCCTGCTGTTGTTATGCAGCGTGGCCCTGTTTGCCCAAAACAATTCCTCCCCCGCTCCCACGGTGCGTCACGCGGCTGCTTTTGGGGTGTCGGCTCCGGTGCGGGAATTAGCCAAACTGCCGCCCCAGCCTAAGTACGTGCTTCACGCCAATAGCCCCTTGCGCCTAAGTCAAAGGCGTCCAGCAGGAGCTGTGGTAGACGCCGTGGAGCAGGGTGTTGTAGGTTCAGGCTCGAATTTTTCGGTCGGAAAGACCTTTTCAGGAGTGGGCTTGGGCTTCGCCGGTTTCACGTCCACTTATAGCTTTCCCGATGCCAACCTTGCCGTCGGCACAAACAACGGCACAACCCAGATTGTGCAAGTCGTAAACGACAACATAATTGCCGTGTTTAACACCTCAGGCAACGCGACGTCCTTCGCTCCTTTCAATGGCCTCAATGGGTTATGGACGAGCGGACCGTGCTCCCTTCCATCTTCTCCAACGCAATATAGCACCGAGGGCCATCCCATCATTCAGTGGGACCGAGCCGCTAAGCGATGGCTTTTTGCGGAAAACGTCGTGACCGGCGGGCCCAACAACTATTCCGCCTATGCTTGCGTTGCGGTCTCCACTAGCTCCGATGCCACGGGAACCTACTACGCCTATCAGTTCACGCTGGGGAGCGGTTATCCGGACCTCCCGAAGTGGGCTGTTTGGTCAACGACGCCCAGTAATTCCGACAGTTACTTCCAGAGCAATGACAACTTTGGCTCCGACAGTAACACTTTTGTGGGCGCTGAGCCCTGCGCCTATGACCGCGCACAGATGCTGTCCGGCGCTGCGATGCCGCAGCAGGTCTGCTTCCAGCTATCCCCGAACGATTTCGCCCTGATGCCGGGTGATACCGACTCCACCACTCCTCCGCCCGGGGCCCAGGATGAATTCCTGTTCAGCTTGTGGGACAGCTCCGATCTGGCGCTTTACTCCATTCACATTGACTGGTCGAATCCGAATGGTGCAAGCATCACGGGAAACAACGGCTCCCAACTCCTTGCCGTACCCGCGTTCACTCCGGCCTGCAACGGCCAGTATCTGGGGGCGTGCGTTCCCCAACAGGGCACTACTCAGCTACTGGACGTACTAGGCGACCGCTTGCTTTACCGCGTTGCCTATTACGATGATCAGCCCCTTGCCAATGTTCTGGCAACGCCGCCGTTCCCCGCGCCGTCGCAGCACTGGTTAATCATGCACGATGTGACTGCCTCAGGTGGTAACACGGCCGAGAGGTGGTACGAGATCAAGGCAAAGCTGAAAACTGTACCCGTCACCGCTGTCACGCTCTTCCAATCGGGGACCTACGCTCCCGACTCGAATTACCGTTGGATGGGGTCGATCGCTCGCGACAAGAAGAGCAATATCATGATGGGATACAGTGAATCCAGCTCCAGCATGTACCCGTCGATTGCAATTACAGGGCGTCTTCTCGGCGATCCGATCGGTACCATGGAAGATGAATTGGTCGTTCTCAATGGCTCCGGTGCCCATACGGGCGATTTCTACAACCGCTGGGGCAACTACACCAGTATGCGGCTTGATCCCGATGGCTGCACTCTGTGGTACACCAGCGAGTACTTCACCGCGAATGGATTTTCCAACTGGAGTACGAACATCAACTCGGCGCAGTTTGCCGGCTGCCAGTAGCAATCGCGGAGCTGTAGCCAACGTTCTAAACCGGATTCGCGAGCTTGCCTGTGTGGAAAACGCACTCCCAGGCTTGCGATTCCGGTTTCTTTTTTCCGTCTTTACCGGTGAAGCAACTCTTCCTTGCCTCCGCGGACAATTCCAGCCATAATTGGTTGTGCACCCCTACGAGCTCCACCCTGACCGCGCTATCACGCAGGCGGGAAGGGCTCCCTGTAAAACGGGAAGGCGCGAGCGCACTTTCCGGCTGCACAAATCCCTACAACAGAGGAATCGATGTCGGCAAAGTACATCTTTGTGACTGGCGGTGTGGTGTCTTCGCTTGGCAAGGGACTGGCAGCGGCCTCCATTGGCTGCCTGATGGAAAGCCGCGGCTTGAAGGTCGCACTACAAAAGTTCGATCCCTACCTGAATGTGGACCCGGGCACCATGTCGCCATTTCAGCATGGCGAAGTCTTCGTTACCGATGACGGGGCCGAGACCGACCTGGACCTCGGGCATTACGAGCGCTTCACCCACAGCAAGCTGACCCGCGACAACAACTGGACCACGGGCCGCATCTACGAAACCATCATCGCCAAAGAGCGCCGCGGCGATTACCTCGGCAAGACCGTTCAGGTCATCCCGCACGTCACCAACGAGATCAAGGGCGCGATGAAAAAAGTGGCGCAGGACGTGGACCTCGCCATTATCGAAATCGGCGGCACCGTCGGCGACATCGAATCACTGCCCTTCATCGAGGCGATCCGCCAGATGCGCCAGGAGCTGGGACGCGAGAACACGCTCTTCGTTCACGTCACTCTGGTGCCTTATATCGCCGCCGCCGGCGAGCTGAAGACCAAGCCCACCCAGCATTCCGTGAAAGAATTGCTCAGCGTCGGAATTCAGCCCGACATCCTGCTGTGCCGCACCGACCGGTTCCTGTCGAAGGACATCAAGTCGAAAATTGCGCTCTTCTGCAATGTGGAAAACGAAGCCGTGATTACGGCCAAGGATGTCGCCTCGATCTACGAGGTACCGCTGATGTTCGCCCATGAGAAGGTGGACCAGCTGGCTTTGCGCTATCTTCGTATCGACGCGAAGGAGCCCGACCTCAGCCGCTGGGAAGAGACTGGTCCACCGCGTCTATAACCCGAAAGACGAGGTCTCCATCGGCATCGTTGGCAAGTATGTCGAATACGAGGACTCTTACAAGTCGCTGAAAGAGGCCCTGGTACATGGCGCGCTGGCCTACAACCTGAAGCTTGAGGTGAACTGGATCGAAGCCGAAGGTCTGGAAGCGAAGGACCAGAGCGTGCAGACGCAACTGGAGCACGCTGATGGAATCCTGGTGCCGGGCGGCTTCGGCAAACGCGGCATTGAAGGTATGTTGAAGGGCATCCAGTACGCCCGCGAGAACAAGGTGCCGTTCTTCGGCATTTGCCTGGGAATGCAAACTGCGTGCATCGAGTTCGCGCGCCATGTTTGCGGACTGGAACAGGCGAACTCCAGCGAGTTCGATCCTGCCACCCCGCATCGCGTCATTTACAAGCTGCGCGAGTTGCGCGGGGTGGAGGAGTTGGGCGGCACCATGCGTCTGGGCGCATGGACCTGCAAGCTCGAACCCGACACTCTGGCCCACCAGGCCTACGGACAAAACGAAATCAGCGAGCGTCATCGTCATCGCTACGAGTTCAACCGCGAATACGAGAGCACGCTTACTGCGGGCGGGCTTCGCATCAGCGGCTCAACCCCGGACGGGACCTACGTCGAGATCGTCGAGATCGCGGACCACCCGTATTTCCTCGGCTGCCAGTTCCATCCCGAGTTCAAATCGAAGCCGCTGGAGCCGCATCCGCTATTCTCTTCCTTTGTGAAGGCGTCGTATGAGAATCGGCTGCGCCGCCGGCATCAGCGCGAAGAGGCCGCCGTCGAGATGTTCCATCGGCCGGAGAAGGTGAAACACTAAAGGCGTCGTGGCTAACTCCTTCCAAGTCGGCGACGTCACCATCGGTGGAGGAACGCTGTTCCTCATTGCCGGGCCGTGCGTGATCGAGAGTGAGGCGCACGCGCTGAGCATGGCTGAAGCCATCTCGGCGATCGCGCGCGCAAAAGAAGTTGCCTTACATCTTCAAGGCTTCCTACGACAAGGCCAACCGCACTTCGATTGGCAGCTTCCGCGGTCCTGGACTCGAAGAAGGTCTGCGCATCTTGCGCAAGGTGCGCGAGACGGTGAGAGTTCCCGTCCTGACCGATGTTCACGAAGCCGCCGACGTGCTGCTCGTGGCGGAAGCCGTGGATGTCCTTGCAGATTCCGGCGTTCCTCTGTCGCCAAACCGATCTGCTGGTCGCGGCGGGCCGGAGCGGACGCGCGGTCAACGTTAAGAAAGGCCAGTTCGTTTCGCCGTGGGACATGCGCCATGCGGTCGAGAAGGTCCACGAGGCCGGCGGCGAGCGGGTCTTCCTTACCGAGCGCGGCGCATCGTTCGGCTACAACAACCTCGTCGTTGACATGCGTTCGTTGGCCATCATGCGCAAATTCGCGCCGGTGGTCTTCGATGCGACGCATTCCGTGCAGCTTCCTTCCGCTGGCCCCACGAATGGCGGTGCAACGGTGGAGAGCGGCGGCCAGCCCGAGTTCATTCCCCTGCTGGCGCGCGCGGCCGTCGCCGCCGGCGTGGACGGCATATTCGTCGAGGTGCACGACAATCCCGCGCAGGCCAAATCCGATGGCGCCAACGCGTTCGACTTGAAGCTCCTGCCGGAGGTGCTCGACCAGCTCATCGCGGTTCACCAGGCGCTTCAGTGAAGCGCCACGCAAGACATTTTGCTGCTCTTGCTTCAATGCAAATTCGCGCCTTTAACTGGCATAAACTGCCCCTTCGGCCTTAAAATATTGGGAGTCCCACGGTTGGCCGTTATCCTCATTGATAGGCACCTAGAGACCGCGGCACCAATCTGTCCAGTCGATGTGCGCTGAATCTCCCGCCACGGCGGGCAGCAACAAGGAGTTTTGCTTTGTCCAAGAAGCGTTATCTATTCACTTCCGAGTCCGTGACCGAAGGTCACCCTGACAAGATCGCCGATCAGATTTCCGACGCGATCCTCGATGCCTGCATCAAGGAAGACCCTTACAGCCGTGTCGCTTGCGAGACCCTCACCGCCACCGGCCTGGTCGTTATTGCAGGTGAAATCACCACCAAAGCTTATGTCGACTTCCAGTCGCTGGTGCGGGGCGTAGTTGCCTCCATCGGTTATGACAACGCCCTCTACGGGTTCGACTCCAACACCTGCGCCGTGATCTCCAGCATCAACAAGCAGTCGGGGGACATCGCCATGGGCGTGGACACCGGCGGCGCCGGCGACCAGGGCATGATGTTCGGCTACGCCAGCAACGAAAACGCCGACTACATGCCGACCCCAATTTCTCTGGCGCACAAGCTCTGCAATCGGCTCACTGAAGTCCGCAAGAACGGTACCCTTCCTTACCTCCGGCCCGATGGCAAATCCCAGGTCACGGTCGAATACGACGAGAACCACAAGCCAGTCCGCATTGATGCGGTGGTCATCTCCAGCCAGCACTCCGAAACCATCTCTACGGAAGAGCTGCGCGCCGACATCCTGAAGCATGTCATCCAGGCAGCGCTGCCGGAGCAGATGCTCGACGAGAACACCAAGTACCACATCAACCCAACTGGACGCTTCGTTATCGGCGGACCCATGGGCGACACCGGGCTCACCGGCCGCAAGATCATTGTGGACACTTACGGCGGCATGGGACGTCACGGCGGTGGTGCTTTCAGCGGCAAGGACCCGACCAAGGTTGATCGTTCGGCCTGCTACATGGCGCGTTACATCGCGAAGAACATTGTTGCTGCGGGCCTGGCTGATCGCTGCGAAGTTCAGCTCGCGTATGCCATCGGTGTAGCCGAGCCGGTCAGCGTGCTGGTAGAGACCTTCGGCACCGCCAAGATTGACGAAGCCAAGATCTCGGATCTCGTGCGCGCCAACTTCAAGTTGACGCCAAAAGGCATCATCGAGTCGCTGAACCTGCGGCGTCCGATTTACCGCAAGACCGCGGCCTACGGACACTTTGGCCGCAACGATCCCGACTTCACGTGGGAGCGCACGGACAAGGCCGCAGCCCTGCGCGAGCAGGCAGGCCTGGCCGAGGCAACCGCTCAGAAGAACGCAGTAGCGAAGTAGTTTTTCAGAAGCGGGGAGTGCGCGGCAGCGTCCTCCCCTTCACCATTTCCTCGATTGCGATTTGTCCGCAGGTACGACCCCGCTGGCCAACGCACGCAAACCAGCTAACGAACGGGAGACTATGTCAACCACATCTACTCGCGCCGCCGGCGATATCGCCAACCTCGCGCTCGCCGATATGGGGCGCAAGCGTATTGACTGGGCCAATCAGTCCATGAAGGTCCTGCAGATTATCCGCAAGGACTTCATCAAGAACCAACCTCTTAAAGGCATGCGTATTTCGGCCTGCCTGCACGTAACCGCCGAGACGGCCAACCTGGCTATCACGCTCCGCGATGGCGGCGCCGACGTTGTGCTTTGCGCCTCCAACCCGCTGTCCACACAGGACGACGTGGCCGCTTGCCTGGTGCGCGACTTCAACGTTCCGGTCTATGCCATCAAAGGCGAGGACAACGACACCTACTACGCGCACATCATGTCCGCGCTCGACCACAAGCCGCACATCACCATGGATGACGGCGCTGACCTGGTCACCATTGCGCTAACCAAACGGACGGACGTCCTGGACGGCGTGATTGCCGGAACGGAAGAGACCACCACCGGCATCATCCGCCTGCGCGCCATGGCGAAGCAGGGCGTGCTGCGCTATCCCATCATCGCGGTCAACGACGCCGACACCAAGCATCTGTTCGATAACCGTTACGGCACCGGACAATCCACTATTGACGGCATCATCCGTGCCACCAATTTTCTGCTTGCCGGATCGAAGTTCGTCGTGGCCGGTTACGGCTGGTGTGGTCGCGGTCTGGCCAGCCGCGCGCGCGGGCTGGGCGCCGAAGTCATCATCACCGAAATCGATCCGACCAAAGCCATCGAGGCTGTGATGGACGGCTTCCGCGTGATGAGCATGGACGAAGCCGCCCGCATCGGCGATGTTTTCTGCACCGTCACCGGCAACAAGAGCGTGCTGCGCAAAGAGCACTTCGAGACCATGAAGGACGGCGCCATCGTTTCCAACTCCGGCCACTTCAACGTCGAGATCGATATTCCGGCGCTGGAGAAGATGTCGTCCTCGAAGCGCACCACCCGCGCCTTCGTCGAGGAGTTCTCGATGAAGGACGGCCGCAAGATCAACTTGCTGGGCGAAGGCCGCCTCATCAACCTGGCGTCGGCGGAAGGACATCCGCCATCCGTAATGGACATGAGCTTCGCCGACCAGGCCCTGTCGTTGGAGTATCTGGTGAAAAACCACACCACACTCGAGAAGCAGGTCTACAAGGTCCCCGACGAGATCGACAAGCGCGTGGCCAAGCTGAAGCTGGAGTCAATGGGGATCAAGATCGACCGCCTGACTCCAGAGCAGGAAGAGTACCTGGCCAGCTGGAGCGAAGGAACGTAGGTGAAAGGGCACGGCTTCAGCCGTGCCGATAAGGAGCAAATCCAGACTGGGGCTTCAGCCCCGGTTAACCGAGGGCGGCAGCGATGCCGCCCTCGGCTCTTGAATCCGCCACCACGGAGTGCACGGAGTACACGGGCGAATCAACTCCGTGTCTCTCTGGTGAATACAGCGGCTACGCTCCTGCCTTCCGGCCGCACGTCATGCCGTCACAGCAGCTCTTGCCGTCCTTGGACATGTCGCATTTACCGTCCTTGCAGCATCCGCCGTCCTTGCCGCAGCAAGCCATCTTGCCGTCTTTGGCCATCATGGGGCACTTGTTGGAGGCTTTATCATCGCCGGACATCATCTGCTCATGCGACATGGCTTTGCCGTCTTTCGACGCCATGGCGCACTTGCCGTCCTTGCAGCAACCGCCATCTTTGCCGCAGCAAGCCATCTTGCCGTCGGCCTTGTCGTGATTGCAGCAGGGGCAGCTTTTGGTCTGGTCGCCAGCGGGCGGCGGCGTGGATTGGGTCGCGCTCTGGGCCATTAAGCCCAAGGCCATGATTAAGGTGCTCAGAATTACCAGCAGTTTCGATTTCATAATCTCCTCAGAATTCGTTTAGCGCGGATCTTGCGGTCCGCAGAAATGCCAGAGCAACGGCGCAAAGCACCGTCGCAAAGTAGCAGGTTGGATCTGCGCTCTAAATCCTGAGGTCGGTCTTCAATTCCAAGACAGGTTTGACGAAGGGAGGCGAATCGGCAACCAAGAGGAATGCAGAACTCTGCGGCGACGGAGCGGACCTCGCCCCGGCCGTACCCCTGCTGTTCAACTGGCTGGAGTGAGACTTGCCGGACATGACCGCAAAGCCAACGGCCGTGCCGGCTGGTTGCTCAGGTTGCAGCAAGGACGGAGGAGCGAAGAAGTTGGCCGGGATTGACGCCACATGCGACGGACAACAGGGCATCGAGTGCGCCTGCTCCGGCGCATGGGCCATCCGCGCGTGGCACTGTGCCGGATTATGCGCCAGCGAGCATCGCGAGACCGCCTTCGGCCCACAAAGCGACACTCAGTGCCAGTATCAGCGACAACAGCGTCCGGATTGCGCGCAGCGAACTCATCTGACGTTATTCTCGCCGCTGGCGGTCTCTTTGTCTGTGACTTGCGTCACGCCGCTGGTTTGACGGAGCACTGCCGCAGTCGTTTACATTGATTGTTACCCTGAAGGTTGCAAGATTAGGGCGCACGGTCGTTCTATAGAAGCAGGAAATTCCGCTCTGAAGAGGATTCAACTTGAGGAAAGCATTTCTTTTTGTCGGACTTTATTTCAATTGTTCTTGACCATCTCTTACGCCGCGCCGCAGAGATGGGTCTCCCGCTCCACCAATTCCGACAAGATCGGACCCTCGGCGGTCTGGCAGCCCCGCAGGACTTCGTCAGCAAGGCCCACGCTGCCTGCGACAGGAGCGATCCCCCGAACTACTCGAAGTGCTTCATCGGCTCAGATGTCGGCAAGTCGGGAGCTCCGGCGCGCGCGGTGAGCTTTACTCGCATGCTTTATCGCGAAAGCGACGGCCAGGTCGGCATCCTGATCGCCTTCGAGAAGGTCGGCCCGGTGGATGTTGCGCGCGTCCTGTATCCGCTGCGCGCCAATGACAACTACGGCCTGTTGCTGGTCAACGGCGATCCTGCGGTCCTGGATGTGGACGATCTCAAGAAGCTGAATCGCACGGAAATGGACCAGAACCCGCTTTATCAGGCGGTGAAGCAGCGATATTCCGCAACCGACATCTGGCCCGGAGATCGCAGCAACCCGATTTGGCCGCAAGAGAAGCCTCTGCCTGACGGCGGGCAGCAGTTCATCATCGGTTATCCGCTCATCAATGGATGTCACGCCTGCGCGCACGTGGGATTGGCGCGGTTCTCGTGGAATTTCGACGCCAAAGGGAAGTTTCTCGGCACCACGTACATACCCACTCCGCCGCCACCGAAATTGATGCGTCCACCGCGCGCGCAACAGCCTCCTCCGTCACCGGAGCAGCCTCCACAACCGCCGCCAGCGCAGCAAACGCCACCAGTGCCACCAGCGCAGCAACCGCCGCAGTGACGATCGACCGGAAGCGCGACTCGAAAGAGTGGGTGTGAGCTGCGTCCTGATTGCGTCAGTGGAATGACCCAGCAAGAAAACCAGCCCGCGGGGCGAATCAGCTTAGCCCAGCACGGAGCCGCAGGCGAAGTGCTGGGTAAAGTGGGAGATCGGTTTGGGCCCCGGTAGGGGCGGCAGAAGATCGTACACGGTCCGCGCAAGTGCGGGTTTGGAAGGTAGAGTCGCGCGGCCCGTGTTTACGGAAGGTCGGCCGCGCAGCTAAACTCCAGTCACTACCCAAACTGACGCCGGGGATAACTCATGCCTAAGCCACTGCTTTTTACCATCCTGCTTGTAACTGCCGGCTATTGTCTGGCGCAATCGAAACCCGGCGCCATCGGCATCTCTGGTGTGTGGCAAGTGCCGCAGAACTTTGCCGCGGCGGTGAACACGGCTTGCGGCCCCGCTTCGCAGGAGCGCAAGTACGCCGATTGCTTCATGGGCCAGATGTCGAAGGCGGGCGCGCCTGCGGAGGCGGTGACGTTCACCCGCGAGCTACTCAAGCAAAGCCACGGCGATGTCGGAATCATGACCAGCTTCAGCCACGTTGGTCCGGTGGACGTTGCTTGGGTGCTCTATCCGACCCACCAGCCCAGCAACTATGGCTTGTTTCTGGTCAACGGCGAACCCGAACTCGTCAACGCTGAGGACTTGAAGCTGCTCGACCAGAAGGCCATGCAGCAGAGCTTCCAGTACCAGGGAGTGCAAAATCAGTTTCCCCAAGTCGGGCTCTGGCCAGGCGATCGCGACGGGCAGACCTGGCCCAACTCGCAGGCCGGCGCGAACGGCGGCGTACAGTTCACTCTAGGTTATCCGCTGCGCAATGGATGTGCGACCTGCGCTCATGCCGGTACCGCCTTGTTCAACTGGGACTTCGACGCCAGCGGTAAGTTCACCGGCACATCCTTCATGGGACTGACCCCGGCGCCGCTGACGCCCGCGAATCCCTCGCCAGCGCAGCAATGACCGGATGGCGGTCGGTTGGGTTGTTGCCGTGTGAGTGCTGACTTCAGTTTTCGGCTGTGGAGTAAGGGCTCGTAGGAACCAGCGCCGTAGGCGCGGCTCAGTCTAGCCCAGCACGCAGCCGAAGGCGGAGTGCTGGGTAAAGTGGAAAATGAAATCGAGTCCCGTAGGGACGGCACACGTTCTCACACAGGGTCTTGGGGCCCGTCCGGTACCGGGTTTCTGTCCCCTTTTCCTCACAATCCACACCCATTCACTTCGCTGCACCAGGAACTGGCATTGAACTCGCCGGATGGGGGGACTAGAGTCCAGAAAGACGGGACTGGTTACTCTTTAGATTCAGCCAGAACCGGAGTAAAATACAATATGTAGCGTTTCCCTCTTGACATCCACAAGATGCTGGGCGTAATCTCCGTTTCCACGTGGTTGTTTTCGGGTCTTCCAAACGAGACGGTTTGGAAGGCTCCTCCCCCAAAAGCCGACGCGGCAGAGGTGACCGCCAAGGCAGGTAATGGGCTGAAGCTGGATCTCTTTCGGGTTCGCGATTGGTTGAGAGACTGGTGAGCGAGCGCAGGGTACTTCCTCTTCGCGAGGGTTTGCGGGGAGGGTTTAAGAACCAAGCTTCCCATCGCATTGCGGTGGGATAGCCAGACCGACGAAGTCATTGCTGAGGCGATGGCATCAGCGGAGTTCCTTTCCAAGTCAGCGGTGTTTCGGCAGACGGCACGAGGTCGTTTGGCGAAACACTATTTTGCGGTGGCGGAAACAGACAACCGGGGGCCTCCTCCCTGCCGGCGATTTGCCGGCCAGAGAAGAGGCCCCCAACCTTCTGCGCAGAAGATAACGAAAAAGGGACTTTCTGCTGGCGATAGGGAGTTCGCCCTCGTCACAAAGCCAGCCCCGAAGGGGCGGCTTAGTTTAGCCCAGCACGGAGCCGAAGGCGGAGTGCTGGGTAAGGTTGGAGATTGAGATTGAGTCCCTTCAGGGACGGCACTCATAAAGCGGGCCTTCAGACCCGCGTAAAGAACGCAGCATAGGGGTCCTTCGACTCCGGTCGCCACGGCGGCCTTCGCTCAGGATGACCACAAGAAGATAATTCGATCAGGGAGCACGCACATGGCCGAAACGACCACCACCACAACGACGAGCACCGTAATCAACGCGACCAAGAAGAAAACGCCCGGCCTGACCTTCAAACGCTACTTCACCAAAGCTGGCGTCTCGCCCTACGACGAGCTGGAGTGGGAACTGCGCCTGGCGCAGATCACCGACTCGCAGGGCGGCATCATCTTCGAGCAGAAAGACGTCGAGGTCCCCAAGGACTGGTCGATGACAGCGACCAACATCGTCGCCAGCAAATATCTGCACGGCCCGATGGACACGCCCGAGCGCGAGACTGGCGTGCGCCAGCTCGTGACCCGCGTTGCTGAGACCATTCGCGATTGGGGCATCAAGGGCGGCTACTTCCGTAGCGACGACGACGCGGCCATCTTCCACGACGAGCTCGCCCATCTGCTGTTGCAGCAGAAGGCGGCATTCAACTCGCCGGTGTGGTTCAACGTGGGCTGCGACCGCATCGAGCCCAACTCCGACGCGCAGAACTGGCACTGGAACCCCCAGGCACAGCGCGTGGAATACAGTGTCGTCGGCTATCGCAATCCGCAGTGCTCGGCCTGCTTCATCAACTCGGTGCATGATTCGCTCGACTCGATCCTCACCCTCGCCAAGACCGAAGGCATGCTCTTCAAGTGGGGATCAGGCACCGGCACCAACCTCTCGCCGCTGCGCTCCTCCACCGAGTCGCTCTCCGGCGGCGGCACCGCCGCGGCCCGCTCAGCTTCATGAAAGGTTTCGACGCCTTCGCCGGCGTCATCAAGAGCGGCGGCAAGACGCGGCGCGCCGCCAAGATGGTCATCCTCAATGTTGACCATCCTGACGTCATGGACTTCATCGCGTGCAAGCAGAAGGAAGAAGCCAAGGCCTGGGCGCTGGTGGAAGCCGGATACGATGGCAGCGGCCCCGACAGCGAGGCCTACTCCTCCATCTTCTTCCAGAACGCCAACAACTCGGTGCGCGTGACCGACGACTTCATGTACGCCGTGCTGCGCGATGGCGACTTCTCCACCCGCGCGGTCAAGGACGGCCGTCCCGTGCAGACCTTCAAGGCGCGCGAGATGCTGCGCAAGATCTCCGACGCCACCTGGCATTGCGGCGATCCCGGCATGCAGTACGACACCACCGTCAACCGCTGGCACACCTCGAAGAACACGGCGCGCATCAACGCGTCGAATCCTTGCAGCGAGTACATGTTCCTCGACGACTCGGCCTGCAACCTGGCCAGCCTGAACCTGATGAAGTTTGCGCCCAACGGGACGTTCGACGTCGAGGCCTATCGCCACGCCTGCGCCGTCATGATCACCGCGCAGGAAATCCTGGTGGACAACAGCGGCTATCCCACCGAAGCCATCGGCAAGAACTCGCACGACTACCGTCCGCTGGGACTCGGCTACGCCAACCTGGGCGCGCTGCTCATGGCCGCGGGCCTGCCCTACGACTCCGACGCCGGCCGCGACTACGCCGCCTGCGTCACCGCCATCATGTGCGGCGAAGCCTATCTGCAATCCTCGAAGATCGCCGAACTCTGCCAGCCGCTGCGCCCGCGACCCACAAACGGGCGAAAAAAGATCGGCTCCGAGCGGAGCGAAGCGGAGTGAGGGACCTGCATCCTCTGACGCCCGGAATTGGCACTGACAACGGTGGGCGCAGCCTGCCCCGGCTGGTACATCAACCGCGAGCCCTTCCTCGACGTCATCCGCATGCATCGCGCTTCGGTGAATAACATCAACCGGACCAACGTCCCCACCGCGCTCTACGAAGCCAGCAAGGACACCTGGGACGAAGCCCTGAAGCACGGCGAGAAGTTCGGCTATCGCAACGCCCAGGTCACGGTGCTAGCGCCCACCGGCACCATCGGCTTCATGATGGACTGCGACACCACCGGCATCGAGCCCGACCTGGCGCTGGTGAAGTACAAGAAGCTGGTCGGCGGCGGCATGATCAAGATCGTGAACAACACCGTGCCGGCCGCGCTCTTCAAGCTGGGCTACACGCCCGACCAGACCAACGCCATCGTCAGCTACATTGACGCCACCGGCACCATCGAGGGCGCGCCCGCCGTCAAGGACGAGCACCTGCCGGTCTTCGACTGCTCCTTCAAGCCCTCGAAGGGCACGCGCACCATTCACTACCTCGGACATCTGCGCATGATGGCCGCGGCGCAGCCGTTCATCTCGGGCGCAATCTCCAAGACCATCAACATGCCCGAGTCGGCCACCGTGGAAGAGATCAGCGAGGCCTACATCCAGGCCTGGAAGCTCGGCCTGAAGGCAGTCGCCGTTTACCGCGACGGCTCCAAGAAGGCGCAGCCGCTCAGCTCCATGGGATCGGCCACGCACAAGTCGGCGAGAAGGGCGACGCGCTCGTGCCGCCGGACAGCCGGGTCGAGGAGTCGAGGACGAGGCCGCCGCTCCGCCGCGCGCGCGTGCGCCACCGTCTGCCCGACGAGCGCCTGTCCATCACCCACAAGTTCAGCGTCGGCGGACACGAAGGCTACCTCACCGTCGGCCTCTACAAGGACGGCATGCCCGGCGAGCTGTTCATCACCATGGCCAAGGAAGGCTCGACCGTCAGCGGCCTCATGGACAGCTTTGCCTGCGCCGTGTCGCTGGCCTTGCAGCACGGCGTGCCGCTCAAGCTGATGTGCGAGAAGTTCGCCCACACCCGCTTCGAGCCCAGCGGCTGGAGCCACAACCAGGACATCGGCTACGCCAAGTCCATCATGGATTACATCTTCCGCTGGCTGCAGTTGCGCTTCCTCACCGGACAGCAGCAGGCGCTGTTCGACGGCCTGCGTCCCAAGTACGTCAACGCTCCGCCGCCGGGCGTGCCGGAGGACAATGGCTACGGCGTCAAACCATTTGGCGATTTGATCCCGAGCGACCCTTCTGATTTGTCATCCCGAGCGGAGCACCTTCTGATGTTGTCATCACGAGCGGAGGCGAGGGAGCGACCGAACCGGGGAACTGACTTAACTGACAACCGCTTTGTCCACGCCTCCGACGCGCTGAAGGACCTGATTGACATGGGCGACGCGCCCAGCTGCCACGTCTGCGGCGCCATCATGACGCGCAACGGAAGCTGCTACCGCTGCATGAGCTGCGGCAGCACCAGCGGGTGCAGCTAGGAACGATTTACCACGGAGGACGCGGGGAGACCCATCCCGTGCTCTTCTCTTCAAAGGAAGGTACAACAATGGAGCAGGAAGAACTACTAGTTCTCGTGCAGGGGCAGGAAAAAATAGATGCAGCGAAGAGGATGGTGAGGGACTGCCAGACGGGATATTTCCTTGTGTACGACAGAGACGCCGGGCTTGTTTACTATCGACACGCACACTCTGAGACAAGAATACCAACGGAGTACACCGAGGAACATATCAACATCGCCCACCGTGATTTTCCGCCGCAGCACCCCGAGCACATAGCGTGGGAGAGGTTTAATACGGGAGTTTCGGGCCACGATTATTACGTCGCCAAGGGGCGATAGGTGATTTATTGGGTGGAGGGAGAGTGGGCGGGTAACCACCCTAAGAACTGATCTAATCAAACCTGGATGTGGGGCATTTCGCATCCACCGACGAAAAATCCCGGCAATTGGTGCCCGTTGCTAGAGCAATTACAAATAAGCGCCCATGATCATGCTATCGTGCGTCGAGGGGCCCCAAACCATGAAACAAACGTTCTTGGTGCTGGCGATGCTGCTTGCGGCGTGCAGCTTCTCGATCGGGAGCGACAAGCCAAAGAGAGAGATTGGCGGCTAGGAATACTGACAGGGATCAACGGGGAGAATGGGTCTTCGACGGTAAACACGCCGCCAGTTTGCAATTACGTTTATAACGTGGGGATGGTGTGCGGTGGGGGAGGGCAGCCAGACTTATCATACCCACAGTACTTTGCTTGCGGTCAGCGACGGGGAAATGACTTATATCGCAGAGCGCCGTGGACGAACCGGCAGCAAGGCGACTGAAAACATCGCTGTAATCTTCGCACTCGACAAAGATCGAAAGTATGTATTTTTCAAGCTCGACGACGGAAGCGAATCAAAGCTGCATTCAAGCAACGCATCAACACCGCCGGCGATCAATCCCAGCAGTGCTCTCTGGTGATGGGACCCGACGCGACCAGCATTGCGCATCTAATAAGTTCTAACCAACCGCTTACCTTCGGATGGTTTTCTCACTGTTTTTGCCGGGATTGGCGGCATGGGACAACCGCCAGAAAAACAATAGCCGGGCGGCCCGCCCTAACACTTGACGTAACCCAAACCTGCGGTGCCGCATTCAACCTTCGTTTGGTTGGGTGGGGCATTTTGTCCTATCGACGAAAATCCCCAAACAACAGTTGTCAGTGGCCAGTTGTCGGTTGTCAGTAAGAAAGAACAGCAAGTTCCTCGACCCCGCTCGTTCTGGATGACAAGAACGGGCGCCCGGCGCCGGAGTTCCAGTGTGTTCTGTTTTGAACAGACTGCTCAATCGTCGATCTGTCACACTTTTCCTTGGAGAACTTCAATATGAGCCTAGAAACGATTCTGATTATTGTCCTGCTTGTGTTCCTGCTTGGTGGAGGCGGTTGGTACTGGGGACGCGGGCGCGCTTAACGCTACCAATTCTGAAACGGCCATTAAGCAGCCGAAGCCGGGTCGTCGCCTGGACACGGGCGAAAGTCCCGGTTGGCGGTATGGATCGCCGCTTCAATCGGGGGGGAATATGAGTCTGTTCGATCTGGTCTTCGGTTGTTGGCACAAACGGTGCAGCTTCCCCATGACCGTGCGCGGTAAGCTGCGCCGCAGCACTGCAGCAGCCTCCGTAACCGGGACTTACGTTGTTTGCCTCGATTGCGGCCGCGAGTTCCCGTACGACTGGTTACAGATGAAGATGCTCGCGCCCAAACACCGCACTGCGGAGGCGGCACAGCCCGTCACCATCATTCCGGGTCTCAAGGCGGCTTGAGGCCTGCGCTGGGCCCTTCGCGAGGACAACCTTGTGCATCCGGCCCGGCGAACACTCTGCTGTTCCTGGGCGGGTAACGGAAGTCCCGCTCCCTAATTAGGCAATTCTCAACGATAAGGAGAAAAACGATGAGTACGAGTACGACGGATGAGATTAAAGGCACTCTTCATGAAGTGAAAGGCAAGGTCAAAGAAACGGTCGGCCAAGTCACCAACAATCCCGACTTAGAGGCTGAAGGAAAAGCCGAACACAGGGCCGGCAAAGTCGAAAAAAAGGTTGGGCAGATCAAAGGAGTGTTCGAGAAGTAAATTAGGGCGGGTGGCCCACCCGAACACTTGACGTAAACCAAGTATGGGTTGGCGGGTGGCCCACCCTAACACTTGACGAAAATCAAACCGGGGGTGCCCCATTCAACCTTGCTTTTGGTTGGGTGGGGCATTTTGTTATACGGACGAAAATCTCCCGCCCCTTCCAAACATACGAGTGTGACCTGTGTACTTGTGCGTGCGGCCTCAGCGCGCTATCACTGGAGGTGAGGAGACGTTTTTCGTGTCTTCGACGGCTGCACCCAGTGTGCGGGCCGGGAAAGCTCTTTGAAAACAGTTGTCAGTTGCCAGTTGTCAGAGTTAAGGGGACATGGGTTACCAGTTGGATGATGTCTCTCTCTTTGTGCTCTTCTGTAGGCTCCTCAATCCGCGACCAGTATCGCCCGTAAGTGACGCAAATAAAGCAGTTGCTTGTAAAGCATTGGCGCTCAATCATTTGCCAGGAAAAAGTTCGTAATCTCATGATTCTAAGCATCAGGGAGGGGGGAGGGGGAGTTATCAATCGGATAATAGGCGGGTTCCGAAACGGGAGAAGACCGGAAAGCAGACAATGATATTCAAGTAGTTAATAAACCGTCGCGACCTTTCCCGCCCGTAGCGACTTGCCTCGCCGCTATCGCTGCTTGCGCCGGATGAAAAATACTGTAATCATGGCCCAACTCCTACAGCGCTGCGACGACCCGCCAGCGCAGCGATTGGCTACGATGTTTAACTCCCCGCTAGCGGCGCGTGCTGTGTCAGGCAAGCTCGCTCTGGTCTTCACATTACTGCTTTCGTCCGCGACCGCAGTCCATGCGCAATGTGCGCCGCTGCAGGCCGATCCTGCGAAACCAGCCGGCCACGACGCCCCGCATGGGCCGTTGCTGCCCGAATCGGCTCATCTTTCGAACAGCACGTACACCAACATCTTCTTCGGCTTTGCACTCGATCTCCCCATCGCAGTGCAGGGACATCTGGTCAAGCTGCCGCTCATGCCCGAAAGGCAACACGCCTTGCTGGCGATCGCTTTCCAGGACGGAGACCGCTCCGGCTCGCTGACCATCGATGCGATTGAGCCGAAGGAAGGTCTGCAAGGCCCGTCGGCAAAACAACAACGCCAACAAATCACTCCCGGACCTCCAGGGTCGGTCCAGACTGGGACGCAAACCGACTCTCAAATCCAGCCGCAAGTGGGACCAAACGGGGCACTGCAAGCGCCGCGACCGCAAATGGGAATGCCCGAGTTTCAGCTACCTGAGGAACGCTTTCATTCGAACATGCGGCACAGCGGCGGCAAATACACGGCGTTGTACTGGACGCGGATCAAGGATTATCGAGTTGGCGTTATGGTAGCGACCAACGACAAGGATTTCCTGGAGAGGTCCAAGCGGGCAATGGCGGCAGTACGTTTTTATTGCACGGCCGATGACGGAACGCTGGCCACCAGGGAAGGCAAACTCGTCATCCCGGAAGGTGAGCCTTACGAAGGTCCGACGGTACCGACATGGCGTGCCGACGCCGCCATCCAGAAATCCACGGGCCTGGAGATTCCACCCGGCGAAATCAGCCAAAGAAGTCCTGGTTGAGGGATTGGGCAAGCTCGAGGCCGCAGGCGTGGTCCTGCGGCAAACGAAGTCCACCCGAGCGACATTCGCTTTCAAGCACGCCATGATCGAGGAAGCCGCATACGCCTCGATGCTCAAGGAAGAGCGCCGCGACCTTCACGCCCGCGCGGCGGAGCGGCTAAGCGCGCTCGGCCCGAACCACGACAGCAGCCAGTTGGCCGTGCTCGCGCATCACTATTCGCGCGCGGGTCTGTTGCTCGAGGCCGTCGGCGCCTGGCTTGCGGCCGGACGAGCCGCGATGCAGCGTTCCGCCTACAAGGAAGTGATCGCCAATCTTTCCGAAGGCGTGGAGCTGATCTCGAAGCTGCCGCCGTCGCCGGATCGATCCAGGATGGAGATCGCGCTGCACTCGCAACTGGGAATAGCCTATGCGGCGCTCGGCGGGTGGTGGCATCCGCGAGCCGACCGGGCCTACGTTCGCGCGCTCGATCTCTCCCGCACCCTCGGCTCCGCGCGTGAAAAATCGATCGTTCTGTGGGGCATGACCATCGCCAAGCTGGTCAGCTGCGAGTTTCTGGAGGCGCACGATTATGCGCAGGAGTTCCGGGACCTTGCAGCTGCCTCCGGCGACCGCGAAGCGGAGCTGATGGCGTATACGGGCACGCTGCTCGTGAGTTTCTTCCTCGGGAGGCTGAAGGCGGCGCAGGTTGCGGCGGATCTGGTCATCAGGCGCTACGACCCAGGCGACCACAGCAAGCTCGTCCAGGTCTACGCGCACGATCCCAACATCGTCGCCCTCGTCTATGCGGGTCGGATCGAATGGCTCCTGGGAAATCCGAACCGGGCGCGGAAGCTGCAGCGAGGAGGCGCGGAAACGAGCGAGAGAGCTGAACCATCCGTTCATGCTTGCTTTCGCCCTGATCCTGGGGGCTTGCGATCACCTCTTCGAAGGCGATCACGCCGCCAATCTCGCGTGTGTCGAAGAAGGACTTCGCTGTCGCCAGAGAATATTCGCTGCCGATGTATCAGGTGTTTGGCCCGTTGTGGGCGATTCCGGCCTACGCGAGCCGGGATCCGACCCTGGCTGTCCTCGAAAATCTCTCCAAGAACCTCAACTCGCTGCTCGACAACAAATACTATGTCCAGGCGGCCTTGTATCAAAGTCATCTTGCGATCGAATATGCCCGCGTCGGCGCTGCCGATAAGGCGGACGCCCTGGTTCGCTCCGCCGAAGAAATCACGAAGCAGACCGGCGAGCGCTGGTTCGAGCCGGAAATGTATCGCATCCGCGCGCAGCTGCTCGCGCAAATCCGGCGTCCGATCCCGGCCTGACAATCGAATACTTCGAGCGCGCGCTCGAATGCGCGCGATCCATCGCCGCGCTGGGATGGGAGCTTCGCGCCGCGACAGGCCTCGCGAAGTTTCTTTGCGCTCGAGGAAGGCCGAGGGAGGCGCTCGGAGTCCTGGCCGACGTGCGCAGCAAGTTCGCCGCGGAGGAATCCTCGGCGGATTTGCGACAGGCCGACCTTGCGCTGCAGGCGCTGCGCGCGGCGACCTGAGCGGCCGCGCCGCCGCACGTCATCCGGCATCAGGGGGCGACCATGTTCAGCCGGTGTCGGACGTCAAGGGAAGCGCGGTAGACGGCGAGCCGCATCCGGTTGAGACCGCCGAGCGGGCGATGTTGCGGCAGGCAGTGCCATGGGCTGAACGACGCCTTTTCGGCATGCGTAGCGCCGAGCCGCCTCGTCAAAGTTCTGGACGCGGGATCTCGATCCTGGCGAGGGAGACCTGGACGTCCGCGCCGCCCCAAGGCAGGCTCGCGTCCTCGACGTCGTCCGGCGTGGGAGCGTCGCGGATCCGGACGGCGAAATCGAACACCGCCTTTTCGTCCTGCGAATGCGTCTCGGGATCGAGTTCCGCGATCATGGCCGCGCGCAGGAAATCGTCTTTCGGTGCTCCGCGGTCGCTGTGCAGAGGAGCGCTCCGCGCCCGCACGGGACGGCGACATAACGAACGACCTTGTCGTCGCCGAGCAGATACGGCGTCATCGAATGATAGGTGACGCTGAGCGGGCTCTCGACCGACTGCGTCGCGGAGCGAAAGAAGATCCAGAGTTGCCAAAGACGGAACGGGACAAAGAACGCGACCATCCTCGCGAGCCGTCGCGCTTTCGCGCCCAGTGTGTCCTGGGGCAGGGCGACGATCTCGAGGAATTCCGAGTAGTCGCTCACGTTCTTGCCGAAGAAGACCGGATAGTTCGTGAGAAGGAAATCCTGCTCCGTCGGCTCGCCCTCCTGCTGTTGGCCGCCGCGGAGAGATGACAGAAAACTCGGACCGGGAGCGTCCTTCAGTTTGATTGCCATGCCCCGGCCATCCGGTCGGCGGTCGGGCCTCTTGTCGCCTCGAGCGTTGGAGAATCGCACGCGCGCGTCGTAGCGCGCCCCGGGACGAAAGACTCCGACGGACAGTTCCGGCGGCAGGTCGTGGCGCACGATAAAGCGCGCCTTCAGGTATCCGTGCGCCTTGGCGTGCTGATCGCGCATTGCGACCGTGTTGGCCTCGAGCCGCTTCCCGTCGCAATAGTTCTCGAGGACCGTGACAGCGGCGCGCCGCGTCATCCGTGCAATGGCGGCCGCCTCTCGGGGCTCTGTTCGCTCAAACCGCGTGAGCGGCAGCGGCCGGTCCGGCGGCACGAGCGAATTCAGGATGCGCTCGTAGGTCTCGGGCGCGACGATCCCGTTGGCGCCGCCGATCGGGGGAGAGCTTTTCGGAACGGCGCTGAAAGTCTGCCCGAGGCGAGACAGCCATCGAAGCCCCCGGAGAGCGCCGACGGTCGGCGCTTCCTTCTCGTCCGGCGCGGCCGGGGCCGGACTCCCGGCCGAGTGGCTGGCGGGCCTCTCGTTCATGACACGACGACCTGTCCCGCAGCCATCAGCCGAAGCGCGGTCAGGCTCGGCACAAAGAAATATTCGCCGCCTCTTGCGTCACGAAGCGCGGGATTCCGCTGCAAAGGAACGGCAACCGACCGGTCGCCTCGTCTCCGGGAATCATCATCTGACGTTTGTCGCGGCTTCCGACGAGCGGGTCCATGTCGTTTCCCTGCTGAAAATCGTCACCCTGACCGATCCACGCCTGCTGCACGAACTCGAACTGGTCGAAACCGGAGTTGAAGGCGAGAAACATGATGCCCCGAGCCGAGGGGCCGCGCTGAGCCTCGTCGTCCGTCTCGTCGGCGGCGTCGTCAGGCAAGTAGTCGCCATAGGCGATGCCGCGGCGGATCAGCCGGCGCCGGCTCATGATCTTGCCGCCGAAACCCAGCGAATCGCGCGGATTGGCGCGCCGGATATGCGCGCCGAGCGGGCAGGACGCCCCCGCCAGGTCGCTCGCGTATTTGAAGGTGTTGTTCGGGTCTGCTGGACCCCCCGCCTGCGTTGCGGGGCGTTCGGGATAGAGGACGAGTGGAGACCCATCCTTCCAGCGGCCCACCATCTTCGCCGCCAGATACTCGGCATAGTCCGCAGGATCGAGGCCCGCAGGGACACGTCGGAGGTCTCGCGATGCTTCTCGTATGAACTTGCGAAATTTGCCGACGTGCTGTTCCAGCTTGCGCATGACCAGATACGAGCCGTTACGCCCGAGAAGACGGGGCAGCGGCATCGGAGCGACTTCGCCGCCTTCGCCGGGATAACCGAGAATGAACTCGCCGATCGGAATTTTGCGAAACACGCCATGTTCGTCGGGATTGCCGCAATCGACCTGGGCGCCGCGGCGAGGCACGCCTTCAACGTCCGGGATTGCTGATTCCGTCCTCGAACCCGAAGTGCTCCTTGCGGCACTGCTCACCGTTGACGGTCAGCCACTGGCAGTCCTGGGGCTCCAGGGTCTCGATCCCGGGCGCCCCTTCCGGGCGGTTCACGTCCTCGACGATCCGTGAGACCTCATCGCACTGCCGCTCCCGTTCCCCATCGTCTGCGGCGTAGACCATGACGACGACATGGACACGCTCCGCGTTCCAGGGGGTCTCCCAGCATGTCGGGTCGTCGCCGAGCCCTCGCGGCGCGCGCCTTCATGCCCTCCTGGAATTCGACCGGAAAACTGGCGAGGCATGCGTGCGGCGCCTGCAGCGCTTCGAGCCCCGCGAAGCTGAGCCCGACATTGACCGCGGCCGGCGGCTGCCGCTCGCCCCATTCGCCGGGCGTGACCAGGAACGACAGCCGGTCGAGAAATCGCTTCCCGCCGTCGGCGGAAAGGATCCGAAACAGCATGAATCGCGCGAATTTGAAGCGGGGATAGCCGCGCAGGATGTTGCCCTGAATATCGGACAGATCGAGGAATTGGACTGATGTGGGTCATCTCGATCGCCTCAGAGACTTCCGGGATGCGGAGCCGGGACGGTCCTCGATGGATGCCCGCATCGCCCTCAGCCCCTCCCTCAGGCTGGCCGGACCGGGCGCTCGCTTTCTGGGTCCAGAGCATGAAAGTCGCCGAATTTCCTTTTATACAACAAGTGCCCTGAGAATATCGTCGACGGTGTCGTTGGGCCGGTCCGCCAGAAACAGGTTCGTGTCGATCTGGCATCGTCCGAAATAGGCGGCGAGGGGGTCCACGGATCGGACGCCGGGAAACTCCACGCAGTGCCGCCAGATCTCCTCCACCTCTTCGCCGGATCTGCGGCGATCAAGTCCGCGACAAGCGCATCCGGGCTCTCACCGTCGAAATCGCACAGGAACAGCAGATAAGAGGAGGACAGGCTGTCGCGCTTTGCCGGCAACCCCTGGTAGGCGAGCCCGTCGATGACGGCGAAGCGAGCCATATGAATCGCGCGGACTTCGCTCAGCGGCGAACCGTAGGGCTTTCCGTCCAGCTTGCGCAGGTGCGCACGGAGCGCGGCCGCATGGTCGCCCTTCCCGATCGGGAAGAGTCCGGTAAACCCGTATTTCTTGCCGTTCTGGTTCGCCATTTCGGGCTCGCCTCCTAGTCGGGCGTGGGGCCGAACGTTCCAAGCTTGTTTTGAACGCCAATCAGCAGCCGATGAAACTCGGCCATGAAATCTTCGTCCGGGAGAGCCTGCGCGCGCTCGGCGAGATCCCTCACCATCTCCCGCAGTTCGAGCGCGGAGCGGACATCCCGAACCGATGCGCCCGGATAGGCGCTGTAGGAATGGTCGAACTCGACCTGATTGCGCTGAATATACGCCTTCAGCGGACCGACGGGTCGTGCGAACGGGTATCCGACGCTCCAGAACCAGACGAGATCAAGCGCCTTGTAAAGGACGTCGGCGAACGCCTCGATATAAGGGCCCCACGGCCCGTTGAAGGTGCTGAGAAAGAACAAATAGTCGTAATTCAACCGCTCGGGCTCCTGGGCCGCGTCGAGACGCGGGAACCGGTCCCGTCTCACCACGACCCAATGCACGAACGGCAGGAACGCAAGGTCCTTCGCGGTCTGCTGGGTGCTTTTGAACTTGTCGAATATCCACAACAGCGCGGTCACGAACCAGGCGCCAAACCGGCCCATCGGCGTGATCACGTTGAATGTGACCGCCTTGGCCAATCCGTCGGAGTTTCGCGCAAAATCGGCCACTCACATCTCCGATCGCAGCCAAGGGCGCTTTTAACGTGACGCGGAAGGACTGCTATGACGGCCGTCACACTTTTATCGCACATTGAAAATGTGTTTTGTGGAGATCCGCTTCAATGTACTACAAGCGGTTCGAAGCGCGCGGTCCCAAACAAAGCGGCGATGCGAACCTTCGAGCGGGGCGGGCAGCAGGCATGAGCACAGTGGGGTTTTGTATCGGGATCGCGGGTCTGGCTTTTTGCGCCGGGATCCTCGGCCTCAAGCTGCACGCCTGGCTTCCCGAGCGCCATGCCGCGGACCAGTCGCGCGAGATGATCGGGGCGATGACGGGCCTCCTCGGTCTCCTGCTGGCGCTGGTCCTCGGCACCCTGGTCGGCTCGTCCTACACGCTTTACGCGACCCAGAAGTCCGAGATGGAGACGCTGTCCGCCCAAGTCCTGCAACTCGACGCGGCGCTCGAGGCCTATGGGCCGGAAACGCAGCCCGCGCGGGACGGCCTGCGCAGGGCGATCACGCACACCTACAATGCGATCTGGGGCGGGGAGACCACGGACCTCTCGGGCATGGACGTCAAGAGCGCCGTCGCCCAGTCGAAGTCGCTGGACCAGTTCCTGATGGGCCTTTCCCCGAAGACCGACGCACAGAAGCAGGTCCTGGCGACGGCCAACGCCGCCGCCGGGCAGATCGCGCAGACGCGGATCTTGATGATGCTGCAACTCGCGGGCGGCATCTCGTGGCCGATGCTGGCGATCGTCGTCTGCTGGTCGCTGCTCCTGTTCTGCGGCTATGGCCTGGTGTCGTCGATGAACGCGACGGTGCTGGGGACGCTGGCGCTGGGGGCGGTCGCGGTCGCGAGCGCCATCTTTCTGATCGTCGAGCTCAGCCAGCCCTATTCCGGCCTGTTCCGGATCCCGGCGGCGGCGACAAATCAGGCCATGCAGGCGCTCGGCCTGCTGTAGATATGTACATTATATAACAGTGTTTTCAGTATTGACCGACGCTAAACGGGGTCGCAAGCCTCTGGAATCCTTGGGGGCCGGCGCTAAACCGGCGCTAAAGCGGCGATCGGCGCGCGGGCCTGCCTCGCGCCGCCGGCCGCGCCTTTGGCCTTTGTTTCGACGCGAAACCAGCTATGGATGGCAGGCATGACCAAAGGCGCTTCCTTCCGCGCGCTCCTTCCCCTCCTGGCTTACGGCCGCCGCTACATGGGCCGGGCGCTCGCCGCGCTCGCGGCGCTGACGGCGTCCGCGGCGGCGACGCTGACCGTTCCCTTCGCGCTGCGGCGGATGATCGACTTCGGCTTCTCGAAGGAGAGCGGCGGGACGATCGACGTCTATTTTCTGGCGATGGGGGTGGTGGTCGTCGTCATCGCCCTCGCCGCGGCGGTCCGCTACTATCTGGTCTCGACGCTCGGCGAGCGGGTGGTCGCGGACCTGCGCCGCGACGTGTTCGCTCACCTGACCGGCCTCGACGCGGCTTTTTACGACAGCGCGCGCACGGGCGAACTCGTCTCGCGCCTGACCGCCGACACGACCCAGATCAAGGCCGCCTTCGGCTCGTCCGCCTCGATCGCGCTGCGCAATCTCTTCATGTTCGTGGGCGCGACCGCGCTGATGGTGTACACGAGCCCCAAGCTTTCGGCGCTGGTCCTGGTGGCGATCCCGGTGATCGCGGCCCCGCTGATCGCCTCCGGCCGGGTCGTGCGCAAGCGTTCCCGCCATGCGCAGGACACCCTCGCCGAAGCGACCGCTTTTGCGTCGGAGAGCCTCGGCGGGGTTCGCACGATGCAGGCCTTCGGCGCCGAGGCCCGCGGCAGGGCGCGTTTCGCTGGCGCGGTCGACGCCGCCTACGAGGCGGCGCGCGAAGCCGCCGCGACGCGGGCGATCCTGATCGCGGTCGCCGTCTCGCTCGCCTTCTGCAGCGTCGTCTTCGTCCTGTGGCTCGGGGCGCGCGACGTGCTGGCCGGGCGGATGACCGCCGGCCTGCTGTCGCAATTCGTACTGTTCGCCGTGCTCGGCGCAACCTCGCTCGGCGAACTGTCGCAGGTCTGGAGCGAAGCGGCCGCGGCGGCGGGGGCGGCCGGCCGGATCTCCGAGCTTCTGGCGATTAAGCCCCGCATAGTCGCACCGGCGCGACCTGTGGCGATGCCGGAGCCGCCGCGGGGAGCCATCGCCTTCGACCATGTCAGCTTCGCCTACGAGGGCGCGCCCGACGTCCGCGTCGTCGACGACTTGAGCTTCGCCATCGCCCCGGGTGAACGGGTCGCGATCGTCGGCCCGTCGGGCGCGGGTAAGTCGACCGTGTTCCAGCTGATCATGCGCTTCTACGATTGCCAACACGGGAGGGTCACGATTGACGGAATCGATGTCAAGGCCGTCGATCCGGACGAGCTTCGCAAGCGGATTGCTCCCGTCCCTCAGGACGTGTCGATCTTCGGCGGCACGGTTTCGGAAAACATCGCTTATGGTCGGGAAGGGGCAGGGGAGCCGGCCATCGAGGCGGCCGCTCGCCGCGCCGCCGCCGCTGGCTTCATCCGCGATCTCGACAAAGGCTACGAAACCCAAATCGGCGAGCGCGGCGTGACGCTGTCCGGCGGACAAAGGCAACGACTGGCGATCGCGCGGGCCATTCTCAAGGACGCGCCGATCCTGCTCCTCGACGAGGCGACATCTTCGCTCGACGCCCATAACGAGGCGCAGGTGCAGGCGGCGCTGGACGACGTCATGAGGGGGCGCACGACGCTGGTGATCGCCCACCGGCTCGCGACGGTTCTCAAGGCGGACCGGATTCTGGTGATGGAGGCAGGCCGAATCGTCGAGGAGGGCGATCACGCTTCATTGGTGGCGAAGGGCGGGGTCTACGCCCGTCTCGCGCGCCTCCAGTTCGGCTCGGACGCGTCCGCTCTGATGACGCAGATCTGATGAGTTGCCACCCCCGAGACGCGATTGCGCCTCAAACCGGTGGAAAAATGAGCATGCTTCGATGGTGAAGACCCCGGAGCTTGACATTGAATCGCCTGATCGTGTCATTTTGTCGCAGTCGACGTCGTAAGCTTCGGGCCGACCTGCTCGAACGAGGTCTGAAAAACACAAATCGGGGCGCACCGAGCTAGCCGAACTCGGTGGACGTCTCTAATCTGGGCGAGTGGGCGAGGAACCAGGCGAGGGCAATTTGACGGTTCGCATTGGCGCAGCAGTTGGTAGAGGCGACACGACGACCCCCGTCGGCCACGCCATTCGAGGCGGCGTCGTTGACCATCTGGTCCTCCTCAAGCCTCGTGTCATGTCGCTTGTCGTCTTCACCGGTGCGGTTGGGTTCGTCCTCGCGCCCGGACACGTCGATTGGCTCAAGCTCACGGCGACGCTTTCCGCTATGGCGGCGGGCGCCGGCGCCTGCGGCGCCCTCAACATGTGGTGGGACGCCGATATCGACGCAAACATGGCGCGCACGGCTATGCGGCCCATTCCGCGCGGCGCCGTACCCCCGTATCAGGCGCTCGCAATTGGCGTGCTTTTGTCCGTCGTGTCGATCGCCGCGCTCGGCGTTCAAGTGAATTGGTTGGCGTCGACGCTTCTTGCGCTGACAATCGCGATCTATATCCCGCTTTATACGATGGCCCTGAAGCGCAGGACCCCGCAAAACATCGTGATCGGAGGCGCCGCCGGCGCCTTGCCGCCGGTGATCGGTTGGGCGGCGGCGTCCGGCTCCGTGTCGATCGGGTCAATCGCGCTCTTTCTCTTCATCTTCTTGTGGACGCCCCCGCATTTCTGGGCGTTGGCGCTCTGCCGCAGCGGCGATTACGAACGGGTTGGCGTGCCGATGCTGCCCAACGTTGTCGGCCCCGTCGAAACCTGCCGGCAGATCCTGATCTACACGCTGCTTCTGGTTCCGGCGTCTCTCGGGGCGCTGGCGATCCTCGGCGTCGGCCTCCTTTCCGGAGTGGTCGCGGTCGCGTGCAACGCCGTCCTGCTCTGGCGGGCGTTCGCTCTCTATCGGCTGCGCGACGGCGAGGAATCGCTCCGACGAAAGGCGGCGATGGGGTTGTTCAAATACACGATCCTCTATATGTTCCTGATCTATGCAGCGCTGCTGGCGCAGGTGATGATATCATGACGCGCCGCGCACGCGGAGACCGCCGCGCCCTCGAGATGAGCAACCCGATTACGCCGAACAAGTCCCGGCGGGGCAAATGGATCGCGCTCGCGCTCCTCGTGGCGCTCGCCGCATTCATGTATGCCAGCATCATGCTCAAGGTCATGAAATACGGGTTCTGACGCGCCATGATCGCCGTTCACGACCTGCCGCATGTGCTCGCGGTCATCAACGCCGCGACGATCGTGGCGCTACTTTACGCCTATAGCCGCATCCAGGCTCGCGACCGCGAAGGGCACCGGCGGACAATGATGGTTGCGATCGGGCTCGGCGTCGCGTTCCTCGCAGTCTATCTCGACCTATCACGCTTCAGCGGGGCTCGCGAAATTCGGCGGTTCCGGGCCAATCCGGCCGATCTACTTCACGCTTCTCGCCGTTCACGTCGTGATGGCGTTCGTCGTGGCGGTCCTCGTGCCGATCACCTTCTTCAACGCAATGAAGCAACGGTTCGCCACGCACCGGCGCTTCGCACGGGTGACGCTGCCGCTGTGGCTGTTCGTCGCTGCTTCCGGTCTCGTCGTCTATGTGATGGCGGTCCATCTCTATCCGGCGACAGCGAGCTGAGGCGATGAGCGGCGCGGCGCAGTTGCCCGTTTCACCGATCGCCCGGCTTGGCGCGACGTCACAGGCGCAAGGCGCGCTGAGGCGCGAGCTTGCCGGCTGGGCGTGGCTTGCGGTCGGCGCGCTTGCGGTCGCCGGAGTGTTCGCTCTGCTGCTCGCGCTGTCGCGGGTCCCGGGGATGGACAAGGCGTCGTTCTGGCCGATCGGGTTCTTCTACAAGGGCCTCGTCATCCACGTCGTGTTCTCACTGGTCATCTGGCTCATGGGCGTGTTCGCCTTCCTCGTCACCGCCGCGACGCAGGGGGCGGAAGGCGCAACTCCGCGGGCTGCGCCGCTCGGCCGGATCGGGCAGGGGGTCGCGGTCATCGCCTTTCCGTTTCTGTTCGCGCCGGCGTTCTTGGACGCGACCCTGCCCGAGCTCACCAACTACATCCCGCTCATTCTCCACCCAGCCTATGACCTCGGTCTCGTCCTGCTTGCGGCCGGCATCCTTGCACCGGTCGTCCGCCTCTTCCTCAACCTTTCCTGGCGGGACCCGCCGGTGCCACCTCTGACGTTCGCCATGGCGATCGGGGGATTCGTCTATTTGATGGCGCTGCTTTCATTTGCCGTCGCCGCGGTTCTGCTCGCCCGCTCGGGCGGGTTAGTCGTGTCGCGCGATCGTCTCTTCTGGGGCGGCGGGCATCTGATGCAGTTCGTCTATGCGATCGTGCTCGTGACCAACTGGCGGATCCTCGCGCGCCGCAGCCTGGGAGAGAAGTCGGTCGACGACGCCTTGTTCCGCGCCGCCGTCGCGATCATCGGCGCGCTGGCGATCGCCGGGCCGCTTTTCTATGCGGTCTTCGACGCCTTCTCAGCCGCGCAGCACGAGGCCTTCCGGTTGCTTCAGTTCGGCATCGCGCTTCCGACGCTTCTCTTCGCCGTCCCGCTGTTTGCAAAGACCCGCTCGCTCGGGCGCCCCGCGCAATGGCCGTGGCGGGATCCGGCGTTCTTCACGCTGGCGGCCTCGCTCGCGCTCTTTGCCCTCGGCGGCCTGATGGGGCTGCTCGTCACCGGTTCGGACACCCGCATACCGGCCCATTATCACGCCGTCATTACGGCGGTGAGCGTGTCGAGCGCCGGCATGCTGCTCACCTTCGGTCTCGACGCCCTCGGTCTCCCTCCGGTTTCGGCGCGCGCGACGCGGGCGCTGATCGCCTTGTACGCCGGCGGCCAGTTCGTCGCCTCGATCGGCATGTTCGTCGCCGGCGGCTACGGCGCGGCGCGCAAGACGCCCGACGGCGTCGGCTCGCTGGACGCAGTCGCCGCCACCGGAATGGCGGTCCACGGCGTCGCCTCGATCGTCACCATCCTCGGCGGGGCGGCCTTCGTCGTCGTCGCCATCCGGGCGCTCTTGCGGCGAAGCCCGCCGGCGCGGGCGCCTAGCCGGAATGGCCGCCGACGCAAGAACTTCCAACTGGGTGGTCCTCTTGGGCCTGGTCGCGATCGGCCTCCTGGCGACGCTCGCCCTGCAGATGCGCGGCGGGGCGCCAAACGTCGAGATGGTCGAGCTTCTGAACCGGGAGCCGGCGACACTCAGCCCGTTCTACGACGAGGCCGGCAAGCCGGTCCCGATGGAATCGTTCCGCGGCAGGACCGTCATTCTCAATCTGTGGGCGCCCTGGTGCGCGCCCTGCCTCAAAGAGATGCCCTCGCTCGACCGTCTCGCCGGGCGGCTGCCGGAGAAGGACTTCGCCGTCGTCGCGGTGACCAAGGACCCGATCGGCCCGTCGCCGTCGAAGACCCTGTTTGACAAGATGGCGCTCAAGCGGCTCAATCTCTATCTCGACCCCGACGGCAAGCTCGGGCCGGAGATGGGCGCGCGCGGCTATCCGACGACCCTGATCATCGGCGCCGACGGCGCGCCGCTCGCCTATCGGGAAGGCGCGGCGGACTGGGACAGCGCCGCCATGATCGCCAAGCTCGACAGGCTCGCCCAGCGGGGGCGGAAGGCCGAGCCGCAGTCCCGAGCGGGCCGTACCGGTGGGCGGGCGGGACACTCGGGTTTAGCGCCAATTTAGCGGCGGGCCTCAACAATTCCAAGCCGTTACGACCCCGCTTAGCGTCGCCGAAAAACCCGGCTCCACAAGCTCCGGCGAGGGGAATATAAGCATATAACAGATGTATTTGATTTTCGCCCGCTGCCGCTCGGCGGAAGCCGCCCGGTCAGCCTGCATGGCGCGCGGCGGTCTTGAGCGACAGGAACGCCTCGTAGGCCCACCCGACGGCGCCGCTCCGCCGCGGCTTGTGGACGACCTGCGGATGCGAGCGGTGGACGACGGCTCGGCCCTCCTCGAGGCTTCCGATGCATTCCCGCGGCGAGGAGCTGGCAGAGCATGTTCCCCGCGACCGTCGCCTCGACCGGGCCCGCCGCCACGGGCGCGCCGGCCGCGTCGGCGGCGGACTGGCAGAGAACGGCGCTTCGCGCGCCGCCGCCGACAATGTGGATCGTCTCGAGCGGCGCGCGTCCGGCGCCCGGCATGGCCTCGAGGGCGCAGCGGTAGTTGAGCGCCAGGCTGTCGTAGATCGAGCGCGTCATTTCGCCGTGGGTCGAGGGCGGCGAAAGACCGCGGTCAGCGAACCAGCCGGCGATCGCCTGCGGCATGCGCTCCGGATTGAGGAAGCGCGGATCGTCGGGGTCGAACACGAAGGCGAGGGGCGGCGCCTCGGCCGCGGCCGCGTGCAGGGCCGCGAAATCGAGGGACGGATCCTCCGCGGCCCAGATCCGCCGGCATTCCTGAAGGAGCCACAGGCCGCTCAGGATCTTGTGATAGGCGATGCGCCCGCCGACGCCGCATTCGTTGGTGTAGTTGGCGGCGAGCGACGCTTCGGAAAGATCGGGCTCGTCCGCCTCCCGCCCGAGAAGCGACCAGGTGCCGAGGCTGATGAACGCCGCCTTCCGGCCCGGCTCGAACGGCGTCGCCGTGACCGCCGCGGCGGTGTCGTGGCCGGCGACCGCCACGACCCGCGTCGCCGGCCCGAGCCCTGTTTTCCGCTGCAAGGCGCCCCTGAGCGCGCCCGATCTCCCGGCCCGGCTCGACCAGGGGCGCGAGGAAATGACCGGGCAGGCCGAGGCGGGCCAGCACGTCGGGCGCGCCAGGCCCGCGCGAGCGGATCGACGATCTGGGAGGTCGAAGCGATGGTGAGGTCCGAGACGCGCTCGCCGGTGAGGAAATAGGTGATGAGATCGGGAGTGAACAGCAGCGTCTCCGCGCTGTCCTGTAGCCACGGCTGGGTTTTCCGCTCGGCGAAGAGCTGGGCTAGCGTGTTGATCGTGATGGTCATCGCTCCGGTCCGGCGGTAGAGCTCGGCCCTCGGCATGAGCGCGTGAATGGCGTCGTAGACGCCGTCGGTGCGCGGATCGCGCATATGGCGCATCGGCGAGAGCAGCGCGCCGGAGCGGTCGATATAGGCGTAATCGACCCCGTAGCTGTCGACGCCGATCAGCGCCGGCGCCGATCCGATGCGCGCGCCGGCCCGCCGCAATCCGACCAGCGCCTCGTCGTAGATGCGCAGGATGTCCCAGTACCAGTCGTCGCCGATCCGCACCGGGCCGTTGGAGAAGCGGTGCAACTCCTCCGAATGGAGGCGGCCCTTTTCGAGCCAGCCCAGATAGGCCCGGCCGCCGGAGCTTCCGAGGTCGAACACGATCAGATACGGGCTGTCCCGGCTCATTCTCCGCCTCCGCGCGGTGCCGCCAACGGCTTGTCCCAT
>CAWCRZ010000025.1:0-41831 GCA_963798005.1 uncultured Acidobacteriaceae bacterium
GCGGAGCCAAGAATTACCGTCATGATGTTTCCAAGACGCGATATCAATTCAGCATAGGGGTGTGTGCGGCCGAGTACGCTCAGATCACGCTCAACGGTATACCGCGAGACACCGTCGCTGTGGAATCGGTCGATCCTGATGCCGTACTAAAATTGGTTGGGGAGCTGGGCGTCAGAGAGGCCAACACCAGCTACATACGCGAGATTAAGCGCATACTCGGCTCGGCGGGACACCCGCCGGCTCACGCTAGTTTGGAGAGAATCGCATGGCAAGAGAGATCGAGCGCAAGTTCCTCGTTAAGGACAATACCTGGCGAGGCCAAGACGCGGGAAAACACTACCGCCAAGGGTATCTCAGCACCGTAAAAGAGCGGACGGTTCGCGTGCGATCTGCAGGTGACAAGGCGTACCTTACGATCAAGGGCATTACGGTCGGTGCGAGCCGGCCTGAATATGAGTATGAGATTCCGGTGGCGAGACAGAACGAAATGCTTGACCAGCTCTGCGAACGCCCGCTGATTGAGAAGACTCGGTACCGCATTCCACACGACGGCCTGGTGTGGGAAATCGACGAGTTTGAGGGTGATAACCGTGGTCTGATCACCGCGGAAGTTCAGCTCAAGGACGAGCATCAATCCGTGGCGCTTCCTGCCTGGATTGGTGAGGAAGTCACCGCCAATCCACGATATTTCAACGCGAATCTCGTCGCTAAGCCCTTCACAACGTGGTGAGGGCCACCCGCGAGTTCGCTTACCAGTTCCGTTTCCAGGATCGTGCAAGGCTCCGCCCGGATGCATTGCGCCGCACGGGGGCATTCTTTGTCTCGCTACACTTACTTTGCCGAAGACTACGTCGCGCTGAATGCCACGAATACGGCTACCGTGTGCCGCCTGCCAGGCAAGCCACCTAAGGTATACGAATGACGGCCTCGCCAAAACTGTCTGCAAGGGCCGAGACGTTCACGCAGCGGCTCGGCCTTTCGTACGATCAACTGCTGGGATTTCGCTTCGCCGTGAACGTTCTACTTGCAGCGACGATTGTGTGGTTCACTCTGCGGAAGATTGGCGACAGCAATCCCATCTGGGCAATCGCCTCGATGGTCGCGGCCGCAGATCCACGGCCAGAGGAGGCGCGCCAGTTCTTCAGGAGCCGGCTGATCAACGTGACGGTTGGCTGCGCCGTTGGGCTCGTTTTCCTCGTCTTCGGCAGCGGCAGCGAACGAATGGTGCCGGTAGCACTCGCGGTCAGTGTGTTGATCTCCGCCTACTTGGTGCGCGTGAAGATCATGTGGCGCCAGGCCCCGATAACTGCGGCCATTGTCATCGCCGGTGGTATCGCTGGCGGCTCGGCGAGTGTCGGAATTGGACGCGGCTTGCACAAGGTGGCGGAGGTGTTTTTTCGGCTGCGTGGTGGGCATATTGGTGAGTTGGTTGATGTCGAAGGCCTGGCTGGTCCGCCGCGCCCCCAGGGAGCCGAGCGGCCTTAAGCACTAGTTTTTCGAGTATGACGTGATGTTTGCGTTCCCGAAGCGGCTTTTCAAGAGTCGATCAGGATGACCGCCACGCGATGCTCGCCAGGGTGATCGGTTGCTGTCTAGCGTGGGAAATCATTGACGCGGTTTTCTACCTCGTCGGATGTCTCAGCGAACGCGGGCACAACCTATTGCTCCTGCGGCAGATGCGAAGGGTTTCTGATCCGAACCAGGCAAAGCAGATCATCGTCGAAGCCCTCCCACCATTAATAGGAGCGAACTTGTTGCCGGAGGAATTCGAGTCGCTCCGCAAAAAGTAAAGCGACTTCCCAGAGCCGCCCGTACGCGCTTGGATTGCCAAGGACGATTTGAAGGGTGCCCTTGGGGATGTTCTTGCTGGCGTTCGGGTCCATCTTGCCAGTCGTCATTCCCTTCGCGTTCATACAGAATGCCCGGCTGGCATTACGCATTTCGAACGGCATTGCGGTGATCCTGCTGTTTGTGGCCGCCTATGCGCTTGGGGCCTACGCCAGTGAACGTCCATGGCGGGTAGGTCTTGCCAATGGTCCTGCTGGGGGCCGCGCTGGTTGGAGTCGCAATCGCCTTAGGAGGATAAATCTGGCGCGAAGATTGACAGCGTTGCAGGCGATGTTGCTTTCGGCCACCTACGCTTTGGCGCTGACCACGGCAGCCCTCCCGATCCGACTGCCTAAGTATGGGCGTTCAACCTCACAAAACGACAGCTCGATTTTCTTATGGCTCAGCAATGCCTCGCGCCGGTAACCGATGGCGGATGTATGGTCACCCGACAATGAGTTGTCTAGAAACTGGCTCCGAGGAGATCAGAGCGCGAACAACGTTAGACACTATGACGCTTCTTAGTAGCTGGCTCGGGGACACCACCCGCGGAACGAACTCGAGACTCGCCGTTCCCTGCCAACCTCCGGAGCAGTACTTGAATCACGGCGCCGCCCGTCCCCTCGGAACGATTGTGCTTGCAGACGATCCGGTGGCTGCCGACGCGATATGCGCGCAGTTGATGGGATTCGAAGCAGGACGAATCGTGCACATGCGCAAGGGCTCGAGATTCATGGGAAATGCTCATCCTGCACTGATCGACGAAGTCGGAGAATTCATCAGACCTCCCACGACTCTTTTCCAAGTGGTGCAGGAGTTTGAGTGCCGAGTAGATCCAGCGCACCTGGCGATATGGAACGATGCACCTCTCCCAAGTCTCACGCCCGTTGTGTTAAGATAAATCTCGCATGAGTGAACAGTTATTTACTGGCGGTTTATGGGCGGTTTTGCCAGGAAGAAGCGCTACCGTAGGCAATCGCGACGAGCTGTGCACTGCATGCAAAACCTGCAATGCCCTTATTCGACTTGGGCTTGCGGCGTCGCGTTGATTCTAGACGCGGGGTCGTAGTTCAGTTGGTTAGAACGCTGCCCTGTCACGGCAGAGGCCGCGGGTTCGTTCCCGTCGACCCCGCCATATTCTCAATAACTTACAGAGAATATGGCTTTCACTCGAAGGAACGTTAAGCCGTTCCCGTGTCGCTTCTTGCACTTTCCACCGTCTGTACTCGGCGCGGCGCTCGGCAACACCATCTCCAGCACCCTGCCTTGTACCCGTCTCTTGGGTGGCGTCACTGCCTGAGTGTAGATATCCAGAGTGATTCGGCGTTTGCGGGGCGCAAAATCTCTTGCGCCGTTTGCACATTCTCCCCATATTGCCTTCATAAGCGTTGCAAGGATGTGCCGGAACGCGTGAAAGCCGATGCGCCCTGTGATCCCCGCCCTTCTCGCGGCTGGTTGGATGTACCGCCGCAGCACATTCTCACGCCGGAGTGGTTGTTCCCCTCCCCTATGCGGCGAGGCAAACAGCCAATCGTCAGGATTGCGGTAAACCGATCCTGAATTTGAATCACACGGTCGGACGCGCCCCGCCACTGGCCTGAGCATCACCTACGGCAAAGGCGCCATCCCGTCACCGCCTGCGCAAAGACTACTGCGGCTGAACTGGATTCTGTCCCGGACCGCCGTGGGCGGGACGGCTCATCGTTTGCTCGAATTTCTTCTGCTGGTCGGCATCGAGCGCCGATTTGATCTGGTCGTTGGTGCCCTGCCGAATCTCCTGCATCTTAGTCATGCGGTCTTCGCGCGATAGCGACGAGTCCTGACGCAGGGCCTGCATCTGCGAGCTCTGGCTTTCCAGCAAGGGCTTAATCTTTTCCTGCTGGTCGGCGGTAAGGTTCAACTGTTTGGTCATCATCTGCAGCCGCTGATCGGGACTCATCGGCTGTCCGTGGCCTTGGGGGCCTTGGGGCATTTGTGCCCAGGCGTAGGCGCCGCCCAGAGCCACGGCCACGACTAGGGTAGTTAGCAGAATCAACTTCTTCATGGTTTGAAACTCCTTAGCGCTGGTTGGAAAATGCATGCGGAGCCAATTCTATCCTTTCGCAAAAGCAGGCGAAAGAACGGCTACTCCAGCCAGGCGCGATTTCAATCACGAGGACTAAAAACCCTCAGCGCGGTTGGAAGTTTCCAGGTCGCGTCTCCTTGTTCCGGTTCACGCCGACGATCCGACCGTCCGTGGTGGAGACAGCAACCCAACCTAGGGTTTGATGGCCGGTAGCTGCGAGGCGATCTGCACGTTGAACAGGCTGTCCAACCGCCGATCCAGTTGCATGAAGAGCGCGGCCTTCGTCCCCGGCAGTACTTGCTCGAACTTCTGCAAATACTGCATTCGCAAACTGATGATGGTCTGGTCGGCATCAGCCAGCAGCTTAACCATGCTGTCGGCTTCGTCTGCCGTCATGGTCTTGTAGACCTTGGCATATTGCTTGATCAGCCCGAAGCGGGTGTCGTTGACCTTGCGTACTTCGGCGGCGTACTGATCGTAGAGCGGCCAGAAACCCGCGGCTTCGCTGTCGGTCAGTTGCATGTTCTTGGTGATGATCTGCTTGGATTCGGCTTGAAGGTTCTTGCGCAGCAGAGCAACATCCTTGTCGTTCACCGTGGGTAGAGGAGTGCTATAGGTCTGGGCCGGCAGCGGGCTGTTTTCTATCAGGAATGCGCCCGCTAATACAATGGCGGCGATCGATCCATTGAACATCAGTCCTCCTCAGCAACTTCTCCGGGGCACATCAAGCGATTGGAATTCGCCACGGAGACACGGAGCTTCGGTTTCAGCAAACCCCTCTCCGTGTCTCCGTGGTTGAACTGCGTCCTCCGGCCTTACTGTTGCACCATCGGGATGCTGGACGCCAGTTGCAGGTCGATCAGCAAGGCGACGCGGCGATCGATCTGGAAGAACAGAGCGGCCTTCTTGCCGGGCAGGACCGCCTCAAACTTGGGCATCCATTGCATGCGCAGATTGACCAACTCCTGGTCGGTGGCGGCCCAGCGCTTGATGAGGCTCTTGGCCTGGGCATCGGTCATGGTGGCGTAGCTTTGGGCGTATTCCTTAATCAAAGCGTAACGGGCGTCGCCGAGCTTGGTGGTTTCGACGGTGTAGGCGTCATAAACCGGCCAGAACTTGGTGGCTTCGGCGTCGGTCAACTGCAGGTTGGCAGCAATGATCTGCTTTTTCTGCGAGCGGATATCCTGCCGCATCAACTGGATGTCCTGATCGCTAACGGTGGGGGTGGAAGCTGGCGGCGGTGACTGTTGCGCAAAAGCAGATCCCAGCAGGATCAATGCACCAGCCAAAACTAGTACTGCGGCGATACTCTTCTTCATTATCGTTTCTCCCTGAGTGAAAGTTATTTATTCCGAACTGTGATTGGCTTTGGACTGCCAGGAAATGACCTCCATCGCCACCAATCGCGCGACGAGGACTGCCAGGTAAAGCTGCCCGGTAAGCGCTTCTCCCATCGCGAGCGTACGTGCGACGGGACGGACCGGGGTAATGTCTCCGTAACCTACCGTGCTAAGGGTCACGAAGCTGAAGTACGCCCAGTCGCTGACGGTGGACATGGGGCCACCCGCGTTATTGAAGGATCCCGGGTGGGCAAGCTCTGCCAGGTGGTAGGCGTGTGCCCAGCCGACTCCGAACAACAGATAGACCGCGATTGCACCTTGAATACGGTTGGGGGTAACCGGCCCGGTGCTTAAGACCTCCGTCAGAAGCACCCACACAATCACCAAGATCGCCGCCAGAGACCAGGTAATGGCCCACATTTGCAAGATGCGGGTCGGCGTCAAGAATGCCATCCAGCGTATGGCGAGCGCAACACTTCCTACAAAACCCGCCACCGGGAGCAGCCAGCGCCTGCCCCAGGCAATGGCAACCCCTGAAATCAGCATAAGTGAAAAAACGATATCGGCGTACAGCAGAGCATCATCCCGTCCGAAACCCAACGCAGGCAGGACGAAGGCAACCGCGACCATGAGCGCCAGAAAAAACGACAAGTTGGCCTGCGATTGCCAGCTCTCCTTGATGAGAGCGCGGGCCTTCTCGCGAACAGCGCCGCGGTTTGTGTGTCTGACGGGTTGCAGCATGGGCCTCGCTAGCTGTGCGCCAACCGCCTTGCCGTGAGACTCAACATCAGGCGCGTCGTACCGGTGAAGATCATGCTGATCCCCACCAGCGTGCCGATCACCCACAAGGAACTGGAAGGCCATTGCCGCCAAACCAGCAAGCCAAGGATGAGGGTGACGATGCCGTCGAACAGGATCCAGCCCGAACCGGCAACATGGCGACCCTGGAAGTAAGCCACCAGATCGAACACGCCCTCCGCTACGAAGAAGATGGCCAGCGCAAAGGTGAATGCGGCCACTCCGAGTAAGGGATGCAGCAGGAAATAAAGCCCGACGATCAGATACAGAATCGCCACCAGAAGCTTCCAGAGTATGTGCCCGACGCCGTGTGACTGGAAGGCATGAATGAATTGAAATGCTCCGCTGAAGACGATGAGCCAGGCGATGACGACGACCACGCCCCAAGAGGTGGCGAACGGAAGCGCGATGGCCAGGAAACCGAAGACGATGAGCAGAATCGCCCACACCATCGACTTTCCGGAACTAAGATTGGAGAGGCCTGTTGCTGCCATGTTTGAATTCCTCCTTGCAATTAGGAACTGGTACTTATAGCACCTGAAACGGTATCAGCGCACCGACAGTGCGGCAAACGTTCGCGAGTATGGTAGCAGTAAGCGCAAAGGCCGCAATTCTTTCGAAATCCCAAACTAACGGTCATCTCTGAACAAACGAAACGACCAGAGATCGTGCCGAGCTGGCTTACGTAAAGGGCGGAATCCTCGCCGACCTCCCCTCTGGGGGTTTCACCTAGAATCAATAACTTAGGCTATAAATCACTCGCAAGCATTTGAACCCGTAGGACTTATAGTTAGTGTATTGATGGATAAGGACTTAGCTGGCAAGACGGCGATGTTTTTGGAGCATTGGTAAAGCACTTAGAGCACTTTAAGTGTACATTATACTAGTTACGCTTGCTAGCACTCGAGCGTCACCCCCGATCTGTGCGACGACTACTGCGCGACCTGGATCGCGGGCGGCTGCCAGGTGCCCTCACCCGGCGGAAGGATCGAAGGCGGCTTCTCCTTCGGCCAGTAGAGACGCATCACCATGTAGATCGGGCCATCCGGCGCGGGCAGCCAGTTGGCTTTCTTGTCGGCCGACGGAGCGTCCTTCTGGATGTAGATGGTGAGCGACCCGTCGTCGTTTTTCTTCATCCCGGGCAGCATCGGCGAATTGATGAGATAGCGGTTGATCGGGTTCTCGATCAGCAACTGCGTTTTGCCGTCGTACATCGTCACCGACCAGAACGCGTTGACGGAGGATACTGGCCAGCCGCGAAGGTAAGCGTGTAGTTATGCTTGCTGCCGTCGAGCGGCTCGCCGTCGCATCGCTCTTGGCCATCGGATACATGGCTTCGACGGCGTCGTTGCCGTAAATTCCGGCGAGGGCAGCGGCGGCGCGGAGCAGGTAGTCGCCATGGTAGAAGGTGCGATCGCCGAAAGCCGAGCCTACACTCCAGCCATTGATCGTCTTACCGATGTTGTCCTTCTGCTTCACGATCGAATCGTAGCCTCCCTTCACCCCGAGGCCCTCCTCCACCTTTTCTGCCTCAGACAGCTTGCCCAGATCAAACGGCTTGCCCACCTCGATCCCGACTTCAGCAAATTTCGCTCGTAGGGCGGTCTCTTCGGAAACCGCTGAACAGAATTGCAGCAGGAAGTTCAGATACTTAGGGAAGTCAGTCTTGAAGGCGTCCTCGGTAAACGCCGGAAAAGTCGGGCGCCGGAGACGCGGGCGGCGCGGGTTGATGCAGGAAAGCGGAGAGAGGCTGGGCCGTGTAGCCACCTGGATCTTCTTGACGTTACCAATGTCCGCGGGGCTGAAAAGCTGCGTGCGGTAAATCACCAGCCCGAACTGCGTTTCGGAATGGAATGCGTGTCTGATTCCTTTCGGAGTTTCGCCCTTCCAGTCCGGTCCTATGATCATGTAACAACCCGCGTCGCTGCCCGTGGCACGGCTGCCTACGTACCCGTAATTGAAGGAGTCCATGTCCGTCAGTTGCACGGAGTAATAACGGTTCTTTTCCACTTTGGGTACGCAGAAGACGATCGGCTCGGCCCGAAGATCGACTTGCAGCATTGAGTACGGCGTGTCGCTGTTGGGTGTAACAATGGCCGTATCTTTCGGGGTGAACACCTTCGAATCGTTCCAGATTTGGTTGAATCCTGTCTTGTACTGTGAGTTGGCTTTGTCCACGTTGAACTGGTACATAGCCTTGTAAGCCGCGATCATTGGGAAGCCATAGACGTAGGCTTGCTGGTAGGTGTCTTTATGAGAGACGGCCTCGCGAACCGGCGCCTTGGTGCACGACACGACCGCGAGAATTACCAGGATTGCTGTGGCGAGAAATATCCGTTAGATCTTCACAAACCTATCTCCTCGAGAGCACATCGGAAGGTGTTGAATCGAGCCAGAGCGAGTCGAGCGGCGCCGGACTATCCAGCACAGCGAGACGGGCAGGACGGATTGCGGGCGTCACTCGGTTGAAGCGACCCATCTCCACCTCCGCAACTCTCTTGGCGCATAGATTCCCCCACCCCCGCCTTCTGTTTATCGGCCAGAGTGGAAGCGAGGCCGCGCTAAGCATCTCGCCAAAAAATCTTAGCCGGGACGACAGCGCCGTCCCGGCCAGTGAGTCAATGCAATAAGTGTCTTACTTCTTGGTTTCGGGCAGTGGCAGTTCGGTGCCGGCGATGCCCTTGTTGAGCAGGGCCCGAACCACGACGCGACGGTTTTCCGCCTGTCCCTCGGCGGTCTTGTCGCTGCCGACCTGGTGGCTCTCACCCATGGCTCCCGGGGCCAGCATGTTGGTCAAAGGAACATGACCCTGCTGTACCAGAATGTTCGTCACGTTGTTGGCGCGCTCGTCGCTCAGCTTCTGGTTCAACGTGGCGCTGCCTACGGAGGAGGCGTAGCCCTTCACCTGGATGGTGTAGCCGTTGTAGGTCATGGCTTTCTGCACCAGAGCCAGCAAGGGGGCATTGTATTTTGGATCGACCTTTACCTGGCCGTTACCGAAGTACACGGTGACTTCGTCGAGAATGTAGTAATCGTCAAGCTGGCCGAAGCGCGCGCTGTTGGCGGCGATCTTGGCCTTATTCGCAGCGATCTCTTTCTGCTGTGCGGTGATCGCGGCCTGCTGCTCCTTCAGAGCCGCATTCTGCGCAGCCAGCGCGTCAGCCTGCTGCTGCAGCTCAGCCTGGTTCTTGGCCGCCTCTACCTTCGTCTCGTGAACCGCAGCCTGTGCCGACTGTGCCTGCTCCAAGTCCTCGCCGGTGAATCTGACCCAATCCGCGACCAGTTGGTTTTGCGCGTTGTAGGTGCCTTGCACCTCGCAGGCCAGGCCAGGAATCAGGGCGGCCATGGACATGTCCTTCTTGCGGGCCTTGAAGGCGCCCTGTAACTGTTGCACGTCGGTGCTGTCGTTCAGCACGACAACGACATTCGTGCCATCCATGGTCTTCATGGTCATGGTGTTTCCAGCGCGACTGATGATGTTGCCCTTGACTTTTAAGGACTGGGCTGAGGCGGCGGCGCTTAACAATGCGAGTACCGTAAGCGACAGAATCACGACGGATGCGATTCTTAGCGTTTTATTTTGAGTCATTCCTTTTTTCTCTCCTGTTATTCTAAAATTTTTGGTCATTCCCTTGAGTGGCTACCTGGTGAAGTTGTGGATGGATGCTCTGGCCAAAGCGACTGCTCACACGCACGACTTAGAAACGCCTGAGTGCGGGCGTGGAACGACCCATAGATATCTTAGTGGCGGCAGGTGTATAGAACTACTGGTAAAAGTGCCAGTACCACCAGAAAACCTTTTGTAGGGTGCAATGCCATTCCACACTACTCCCAGGGCGCAAGTCAACCACTTCTGATGGGCCTCGGCTTATTCAGCCCGGATTACTCATCTGTTTCGGGGGCTGCAGACGGTGCGCTTTGAAGGGGCACGGCTTCAGCCGTGCCGTTACGAGTGTGGAGAGCTGGGCTTCAGCCCCTGAGGGAACTTGCACTTCGCCTCAAAACCGAAGTCCCTCAGTGGCTAAAGCCTTCATAATGACAGCAGCTTTACGGCACGGCTGAAGCCGTGCCCCTTCAAAGCGTGAGAGCCTAATGAATAATTCAGATTAGGCGCGCCCCCTGTACAATCCCTCCCAGGAGAGCAAGAACATGACCGGCAGCGATTTGCTCAAGATGTACGAATTCAGCTATGGGGCCCTCAACCGCAATCTTGACGGCATTACGCAGGAGGAAAGCCTGTTCATTCCTCAGCCCGCGGGCAACTGCATCAACTGGGTCTTGGGACACGTAGTGACCGCGCGAGGCACAGTCCTGACTCTGGCTGGCGGCGCTCCCATTTTGAGCGGTGACGCGGCAGCACACTATCGTCGGGGGTCGGAGCCAATTCGTGCCGGCGACCACGTGCTCGATCTGGGTACGCTTCGCGGCATGCTGGCCGACTCGCAACAGCAACTCATTCCTGCTCTGGCCGCGATCTCGGAGGAGACACTTGGTCTTCCTGTGCCGGAGCACATCCGCCGTCCGCCGCTGACGGGATCCGTCGCAGAGGCGCTGACCCGACTGGCCTTTCACGAGGGCTATCACAACGGGCAGATCGGACTTTTGCGCCGACTGGCGGGAAAGCCGGGAGCGATCGCCTAAAGTATTTGCCGATCGGCGAAACTGACCACTGACAACCGGCTACTGACAACTGTCTTTCACCGGTTCGCCTTCAGCATCTGCTCGGCGTGCTTCAGTGAGGTGTCAGTCAGCTTGGCCCCGCTCATCATGCGAGCGATCTCGCGCGTGCTGTCTTCTGCATCGAGCCGCCGCACGGAGGTCTTGGTTCGGCCTCCTGATTCGCGCTTTTCGATCAGGTAATGGTGGTCGGCAAACGAAGCTATCTGGGGCAGGTGGGTCACGCAGAGAACTTGCTTGGTGCGCGACAACTGTTTCAACTTCTTGCCTACGGCTTCGGCCGCGCGTCCGCCGATGCCGCTGTCAATCTCGTCGAAGACCAGCGTCCGCTGCAAAGCGCCGCGTACGCCATTGTGCTTACTCCGGCTTGCCTGCCCCGCCTCCACGGTGGTCTTCAGCGCCAGCATGACGCGCGAGAGTTCGCCGCCGGACGCAATCTCCTCCACCGGACCCAGCGGCTCTCCAGGATTGGCCGAGATGAGGTACTGCACCTGGTCGAAGCCGCGGGAGCTCCAGTTCCCTTCCTCGTCGGAGCCGCTGACCTCGACTTTAAAGCGCGCCTTCATGGCGAGTTCGTTGATCTCGCTCTCAACCAGCTTTTCCAGTTTGCGTGCCGCTTCGTAGCGCTGGCGGGAGAGGCTGCGCGCCGCGTCGAGATACTTTGCGGCTGTGTTGGCCAGTTCGATCCGAAGCCCGCGCAGGACTTCGTCCTTGTTTTCCATCTCGTTGAGCTTGCGCTCGAGATCGTCGCCCAGCGCGATGACATCTTCCAGCTTGGGACCGTACTTCCGTCTCACCTTGTCGAGCGCGGCCAGGCGGTCTTCCACTTCGGCGAGACGCTCGGGGGAAGCCTCGATGCCGGCAGCGTAGTCGCGCAGGGTTTGTCCCATGTCTTCGATGGTGATGCGCGCCGAGTCCAGATCCGCTAAGCTGTCGCGAAACTTCGTATCGAAGCGCGACAGTTCTTCGATCTGCCGTGCTGCGCTCCGGATGGAAGCCGCGGCTGAGGCATTGTTCTCGTAAAGTGCATCGTAGGCTGCCATGGCCGCGCCATAGACCCTCTCTGAGTTGGCCAGCACGCGCTTCTCGGCTTCCAGCTTGGCGTCCTCTTCGGGCTGCAGGTGCGCATCAGCAATTTCCTTCCGCTGGTAGCTCCACAAATCCAGCAGCCGCAGGCGGTCGTGCTCGTCGCGCTCCAGATCGGCGATGCGATGCCGCACCTGGCTCCAGGCGTCGAATGCGGATGACACGGTAGTCCCGTCCACATTTGCGAATGAATCCAGCAGCGCCAGGCGCGATCCGGCATCGAAGGCAAGGACGGCTTCGTTCTGCGCATGGATGACCGCTAGATACGGCGCGAGCTGCCTGAGGACCGTCACTGTAGCTGGCTGATTGTTCACGAAAACCCGGCCCTTGCCACTGGTCGCGATCTCACGGCGCAGAATGAGTTGCCCGTCTTTGGAATTGGAATCAGAATCAGAATCGGAATCGAGGCCGTGGGCCTCCAGCACTGCTTCGAGGGCTTGCGACTCCGCTTCGAAAACCGCCGAGACCACAGCTTTGTCGGTGCCGTGGCGAATTGCGTCGGTGGAAGCCTTGTCGCCCAGCAGCAGCGCGAGCGCGTCAATGAGAATGGATTTTCCGGCGCCGGTTTCGCCGGTCAACAGGTTGAGACCGGAGGCGAACTCCACGGCAACGTTGTCAATGACCGCGTAGTTTTCGACCCGCAGTTCCAGCAGCACGTAGGTTCCCGACTCAGCCGAAGTTATGCGCAGTGTAGCACGGCGGATCGCCGGTCCTGGTCAACATGGCTTTAGCCCCGGGTCGTTCCTGAGCAAATGCCGGGGCTGAAGCCCGAGCCTGCCGCATTCTTGTTTCGCCGGGCTGAAGCCCGCCGCTTCCACCTGGATTTCCACAGCTTTATTGGCGGCACTGAGCTTTTGTGGGCAACTTGCTGTTGTGCGGCCTAACTCTGAGGAGTAAAGTTTCGCTGTCTAAAAGGATCGGAACCAGAAAAGTCGATGGGCTCCCAGCGCCCCGCCAGCCGGCACAATCAGTAGAATTGAGGTAGCGCCGTGTTTCGTAAGTTCGGCGTTCGTAGCGTTAGCAACGTTAGAGTAGGACATCCTTACATGGACAAGTTTGTCATCCGCGGGGGTAATCCGCTGCTGGGCACAGTGCGGATCAGCGGCGCGAAGAATGCCGCTCTGCCGGCGATGGCCGCCGCACTGCTTACCGAAGAGCCGGTCATTCTGGAGAACGTTCCGCAGGTGCGCGACATTGAGACGGAGCGCAAGCTGCTGGCGACGATGGGCGCCGAAGTCGAGCTCGGCTATGGACGCGCGCAGCACCGCACCACCATCTGCTGCCGCGATCTGGTGAACGCCGAGGCTTCCTACGAGTTGGTCAAGACCATGCGCGCCTCCACCCTGGTGCTGGGGCCGCTGGTGGCTCGGATGAAAGAGGCCCGGGTATCTCTGCCCGGCGGTTGCGCCATCGGAGCGCGCCCCATCGACCTGCACCTTAAAGGTCTGGAGAAGCTGGGCGCGAAGATTTCGCAGGAACACGGCTACATCGAGGCCCGGGCCGAACGGCTCAAGGGAGCGCACATCGTGTTCGAGAAGATCACGGTGACGGGCACGGAAGACCTGCTGATGGCGGCGACGCTGGCCGAGGGAGAAACGGTCCTGGAGAATTGCGCGCGCGAACCGGAGGTGGTTGACCTGGCGGCTTTGCTCAACAAGATGGGAGCGAAGATCGAAGGCGCGGGAACTCATAGGATTCAGATTCAAGGTGTAGAAAGACTGCATGGCGCGCGGCATCGCATCATTCCCGACCGCATCGAGGCGGGCACGTTTGTTATCGCCGCCGCCCTCACCGGCGGGGACTTGCTGGTGTCAAACTGCGAGCCGCTCCATCTCGAAGCCCTCATCCAGAAGCTGGAGGAATGCGGCGTGCAGGTGCGCACCAATGGCGACTCTGTCCGCGTCATGAGCGATCGGCCCATCAAGTGTGCCGATGTAAACACCGAGGAGTATCCGGGCTTTCCCACCGACATGCAGGCGCAGTATATGGCGCTGGCGACGCAAGCGGAGGGCACCAGCATCGTCACCGAGAACATCTTCGAGAACCGCTTCATGCACGCCCAGGAACTGGTGCGCATGGGGGCGAACGTCAAGATTGAAGGCAGCCGCGCGGTGGTTCGCGGACCGACTCCGCTGAGCGGAGCGGCGGTGCAAGCCAGCGACCTGCGCGCTTCGGCTTCACTCGTGCTGGCGGCGCTGGTGGCCGAGGGGGAGACAATCATCGACCGCGTGTACCACATTGATCGCGGTTATGAGCGCATTGAAGAAAAGCTGCGCGGGGTGGGAGCGCAGATCCGGCGCATCGGAGAGTTCCTGCCCAAGCGCACGGTGGCACCGGGAGTGGCGGTTTAGAGGCGCTGTTCGCTGTTCGCTTTTCGCTCTTCGCCAAAATCCGAACAAGTTCAGAACCGGTTATGGTCTAGCGAAAAGCCAAGGGCGAATAGCAATCAACGTCTAGTCCGCCACTTGTTTCTCTTCGGCTTCGGGGGTGGCCTCGACTTCCGCAACCGGCTCGGCGTTCGCTTTCGCGGCCACCACGGTGGCTCGAGCTGGCGCTTTCGGGTGATTTTTCTTCTCGAACTGCCCGATGTGCCAGATGTCGCGCGCGTATTCGGTCACCGTGCGATCGCTGGAAAACTTGCCAATGCGGGCGACGTTCAGGATCGCCTTGCGCCACCACAGTTCCTCGTTCAGGTATTCCCCATCAATCAGAGTTTGCGTCTCCACGTAGGCGGGGAAATCGGCGATGTGGTAGTAGCGGTCGCCACGATGCACCAGTTCGTCGAAGACCCACCGGAACAAGCCGGGCTCGTGGGGACAGAAGCGGTCGGAAGCCAGAGCATCCATCACCTCGTGCACGGCAGGATCGTTGTCGTAACGCTCGCGCGGATTGTAGGAGCCCTTTTGCTGCATCTCGTGAATCTCTTCCGCCCGCAGGCCGAAGATGTAGATGTTGTCCTCGCCCACTTCTTGGGCGATCTCGATGTTGGCTCCGTCGTAGGTCCCGATGGTGAGCGCGCCATTCATCGCCAGCTTCATGTTGCCGGTTCCGGAGGCCTCCATTCCCGCCATCGAGATCTGCTCGCTGAGGTCGGCGGCCGGCATCATCAACTGCGCCAATGACACGCGGTAGTCCGGCAGAAACGCGACCTTAATGAGGTCTTTCACCTTCTCATCGTTGTTCACGACGTCGGCCACGCTATGGATGAGCTTGATGATCTGCTTGGCGGCCCAGTAACCCGGTGCAGCCTTGCCCGCGAACAGATAGGTGCGCGCCACCGGCGGCATTTCCCCGCGTTCCACGATCCCAAGGTAGTCGTGGATGATGTGCATCACGTTCAGCAGTTGCCGCTTGTACTCGTGAATGCGTTTGATCTGGACGTCGAACAGCGAGTCCGGATCGACCACGACCCCGGTCAGGTCCTGGATGATTCCGGCCAGCTTCAGCTTGTTCTGACGCTTCACTTCCTTGAATGCCTCGCGGAATTCCGGGTCCTCGACATAGGGTTCGAGATCGCGCAGCCGATTGAGGTCGGTAATCCACTTGTTCTCGTCGAGGGTGCGGCTGATGAGTTCCGTCAGCCCGGGATTGGCCAGCACCAGCCAGCGGCGAGGCGCTACACCATTCGTCTTATTGTTGAACTTATCCGGCCAAATCTTTGCAAATTCAGGCACTAACGACGTTCTCAACAACTCGCTGTGCAGCTCAGACACCCCGTTCACCGAATGCGTGCCAACGATGCACAGGTTCGCCATACGCACTTGCTTTTCGTAGCCTTCTTCGATGATCGAGACCTTACGCCGGCTCTCCTCGTCGAGCTGATAGGTCTCCTGCGCCTCGTAGAGAAACTTCTCGTTGATGCTGTAGATGATCTGCATGTGACGAGGCAGCACCTTCTCCATCAGCGGCACCGACCATTTTTCCAGCGCCTCGGGCAACAGAGTGTGGTTGGTATAGGCCAACGTTTGCCGGGTCAGGTCCCAGGCTTTTTCCCACGGCACTCCGTGCAGGTCGGTTAACACGCGCATCAACTCAGCCACCGCCAGGCTGGGATGGGTGTCGTTCATCTGGATGGCGACCTTGGACGGCAGCAGATCCAGATTGGAGTGATGCTGGGTGAAGCGGCGCATCAGGTCGCCAATGGAGCAGGCCACCAGAAAGTACTCCTGCATCAGGCGCAGCTCTTTGCCGCTCATGACCGAATCGGAAGGATAGAGCACGCGGGTAATGTTTTCCGAAGCGATCTTCTGCTCGACGGCGCGAATGTAATCGCCGCGGTTGAAGATCTCGATGTCGAAATCTTCCGAGGCCCGGGCCGTAAACAGGCGTAGCCAGTTGACCGTCTGCCCCAGATACCCGACGCTCGGCATGTCCGTGGGTATGCCAAGAATGATCTTGGGATTCACCCACACCTGGACCGTATTTCCGTCGGCATCCTGCTGCGCCTCCATCCGGCCGTACATCGGAATGCTGACCGCGTCCTCCGGATGCTCAATCTGGAAAGGAGTGCCGTTGGCCTTCCAGCGGTCGGGTTTCTCGCGCTGAAAGCCGTTGACGATCTCCTGCCGGAACAGGCCGTACTCGTAATCGATGCCGTAGCCGAAGCCGGCCATTCCGAGCGTCGCCAGGGACTCCAGGAAGCAGGCCGCCAAGCGGCCCAAACCGCCGTTGCCCAGGCCGGCGTCAATCTCGCTTTCCATCACGTCGTCCAAGTTGACGCCGAAGCTGGCCAGCACCTCACGACAGAGTTCTTCCAGGCGCAGGTTCGACAGATTGTTGCCCAGCAGGCGCCCCATCAGCCATTCCATGGAGAGGTAATACAGCTTCTTGGAGTCCTTGTGGCGGTAGCGCGACTCGGTCTCCAACATGCGATCGACGATGCGATCGCGAATGGCCAGCGAGACCGGCTTTAGATAATCAGCCGGCGTCAGCTCCGACATCGGGCGCACGAGGGTGTAACGCACGTGCCGCAGAATGGCCTGCCGCAGAACATCGGATGGCGGCTGCGTTAGGAATTCCGGAGATGGCATCGAGAACGAGGGCGCGTCCGCTTCGGGGTGAGTCTCTCCCGGCGGGCTGCCACTCTGCTTGCGGACTGGCTTGGCAGAGGGATGGTCGTCGTGGGGAAGTGCGCCGTCCTCACCCGAACCGGTCGAATTGGACTCGTCTACGATAGCCGCGCAACCCCACCCGGACCCATTGCCATTCTAATGCATCCCTCCACTTGAGGAACACTAGAGTTGCAACGGGTTGCTGCTGAGTAACTTTGGCGTACGACGCATGGGACCACGGCGGAGCGTAATCTCTTATCGCTATCCTCACTTGTCGTCGTCGTCGCCATGCTTTGCCAAGTCGGCGGGAAATACCGTGTGCCTCGGCGCTGGCTGGGGAACATTGCCCTTGGCGGCGCGCCAGAGAATCGCGTTCAGAACGTTGCTATCTGCCGCGTCAGCGACCGAGAAATTGAGCTTGGCCGACTGCTTCGCTCCCGGTGCGTTGGCAGGGTTCGCCTGGTAGATCGTTCCATTGTCCCGGTTGCGGTAATCCGCCTTAAAAGCGGGTTGGTCGCCTGCGCCCGCAAACAAAGGCGTCATCACGGCCGCATGGGCGTCATTGTTGTTCATGGGGGGAAGGCCCAGCAAGGTTTCCATGGTGTGAATCATGTTGACGGTGGTGTAGAAGTGGTGGTCCAGCGCGGGCTGCTGCGGCGTACCCGGAGAATACTTACTGATCACCAAGGCGATGCTGCGGTGAGCGTCCACGTGGTCGGCGCCGTTCTGGGCGTCATCTTCAAGCACGAAGATCGCCGTGTCGTCCCAGTAAGGGCTGTGCGACACGGCGTCCACCACGCGACCCACGGCCAGGTCGTTGTCGGCAACCGAAGCGTTCGGCGTTGGCGATCCCGGACGCGTTCCCGCGGTGTGGTCGTTCGGCAAACGCAGCAGCACGAACTGTGGCAACGGCTCATCCTTTCCACTCTGCCGCGCCTGTACAAACCCGGCGAACTCGCGCAGGAACTCATCGGCGCGAAACTGCTCGGGATATTCGACTTTGAAGTCCGCATAGTCCGGATCGAAGTGGCCGCGCAACTCCGGCTTGGTGGGTGCGTCGTAGGCCATCAGCGGAATCGCATACTTGTAGGGACTCTTGCCTCCGCCGAGCTTGGCGGGAAGGTCTTCTCCGGGCTTGACCTCCTTGCGCACGCAATCCGGCGGACGCCCGGTGGGAGCGCCGCTGGACTCCGGACTGTTTTGCGCAATGTCCAGGCACCAGTGGGTCTCGACGAACTCACCGTAGTTGCGGTAGGACAGGTGGTGCTGGGCCAGATTGCCCCACAGATAGCCGGTCGCCGGATCATCCACGTCGGGGATGCCGAGGTCCATAGGAACAATGCCCCCGACGTTCCCCTCAAAGTCGTAACTTCGCTCCTTGCCGCGATAGTCGATCTGCCACGTCCTTTCGTTGTAGTCGCTGGTGATGGCGGAAGTGGACCATACATGTCCGTCGCCGGAAACTTCACCGCTGTCATAGAAATTGTCGAGCACGCCGAATTGCCGAGCCAACGCGTGCTGGTTGGGCGTGATGTCTTCCCCGTACATCACCAACGACGGATCGCTATTGGCCTCGCGGATGTCGCCGAAGAGCTGGTCGTAGGTACGGTTCTCCTTGATGACGTAGATGACGTGGCGAATGGCATTGCCGCCGTGTTGGAAGCTGATCTCGCCGGTGCGGCCTTCCATCTGATTGCTGCGCACAACTTCCTGCGTCAGCTTCTTGCGTTCGCGCTCCGCGTCGGCTAGATTCACGCGCGCGATAGAGCCGTGAATCAAGGACGCAATATAGGGATGCTGCCGCTTTCCCGAACGCCTGGGGTTCTCTTCCCAGCCCGCGTTTGGGCCCGTGCTTTCGCCTTTGCCGGTCGCGATCAGCAGCTCATCGCCGTGGACTGCGACGGCTGTCGGGTACCATTCGGTGGGGATGAAGTACTCGGCACGTACGCCGTAGGCCTGGGTAGAGCGGCCCTTTAGGGCCGCGTCCAACGCCGACTCTTCCTTCTCCGAGCCGGGCTTCAGCCCGGCGGCACTCTCGCCGATGTCGAACACCGCGATAGCGTCGGACGATGCATTCGCCACATACAGCTTGCTGCCGTCCTGCGATTGCGCCAGCGCATTGGGATAGCCTCCCCCATACGTCTGGCCCGGCAGCCGTGTATCGAGATACCGCTCCAGCTTGCCGTCCGAAGTCGAGATCACTGCGACACCGTCCCGGTTCGAGAGCGTTACATAAAGCCGCTTCCCGTCCGGACTCAGCAACATTGCGGTCGGATGCGACGATGCATCGATGTCGCTCTTGGGCGGCATGAGCGGAATTTGCCGCACAACTTTCCCCGAACGCAAATCGAGTTCTGCTACCTGCGACGCGTTCCACAAGGAACACCATGCACGTGTGCCGTCGCGGCCTGGCAACCACACCGTAGGGGAAGCTGGCCGGAACGTATCTGCCGACGCTGAGATTAAAGCGCTGCAACATGTCGCCGGTTCGCACATCCAGGAGCACAACGTCGTCGGCCAAGTTCTCTGCCACCAGCAGCGCATCGCCGCCGTTCTCTTTAACGACAGATAGCCCGGCGGGATAAGGAATGGCTTGGCCAGCGGCAATGCTCTTCGCGTGGTAGGTGAACCGCTTCCCTTTCGGCAAAACCACCAACGGTAATTTCAGAAATCGCTTGGGCGTCAACGTGCCGTTCTGCATCTCATAGACCGCGATCCCGTTTCCGGTGTCGCCCTGGTTCTTGCCCTCGGGATCGGTCAGCGACGCCATCGAGGCGTAGAGTTCGGCGCCGTCGCTGCTCCACGCCAACCCCAGAAAATAGGTTTGTTTGGCATCGAGCGCGAGTCGCGAGTCGGGAAAGTCGCGGACCTGATTGTTCGCCAAGTCGAGCACGGCGATGGATTGGTGAAATTTGGACTCGGCCGTTCCGTAGCCATTGTTCAGGATGGCCAGGTACTTACCATCGGGACTCAGCGCGAGCGCGGTCGGTAGGCTATTCGTGCGCTGCGGCGAGCCCGGAACCGGCAGCAGCAGCTTCTTGCTCGAAGGCAACGGGACTTCTTTCTTCTGAGAGGAAGATTGCGCCGCAACGCACGCAGCAGTCAGCACGAGCAGCAAAGCGATAGCAATGCGTTGACCCATCAACCCATACTCCTGCGGAACGTGCTCCAAGACCCAGGTCACCCCGTCTTCAATTCGTTCAGCGCCCATCACTACCACATCCGCATGTTCGATGGTGGGACGCACGTAGCGCTGCGCCATAGGCGCGACCGTTGTCTCGTATTGTTGGACCACCGATTCCGTAGTGCGGCCGCGCTCGCGCACATCGCGAGCCTGTCGACGGGTAAGGCAGGCTTCGTCGTTCAGGTCCACATACACTTTGGTATCCAGCATTTCCCGCAAGCTTGGCCAATACAGCGTAAATAGTCCCTCCACAATGAGGACCTTCGCCGGTTGGAGTGTCTCCGTTCTCTTAGTGCGCGAGTGCACCCCAAAATCGTAGACGGGAAGCTGAACAGTTTCCCCACTTCGCAAGCGTGCGACCTGCTCGATAAGAAGTTCGTGTTCCAGTGCGTCCGGTGCGTCGAAGTTTACCTGGGCGCGCCCCTCTAGCGGAAGGTGCGAAAGATCGCGATAGTAGCGGTCCAGCCCCAGCACGTCGCCATGCAGCGCCGCTTTCAGATGTTTCGCCAGGTAGCTCTTGCCTGCTCCGGAAGGTCCGGCGATGCCAATGAGGTGGATCCTGGCAGCCATACGCTCAATAGTAGCTCGCGAAGCGGGTCTGCACATGACAGCAGCGTTAATCCGGCGTTCAGCGGGCGTCGAGATAACGCTCAATCTTCGGCACGACGGCGCGCAGCAGCACGAGAAACTTGCCGCGCACCTGCTCACCCGTTTTCAGTACTTCATCGTGCGTGATCTTCTCGCCGGTGATTCCCGCAGCCATGTTGGTCACGCACGCGATAGCCAGCACAGCCAACCCCAGGTGCCGGGCGGCGATTACTTCCAGCACGGTTGACATGCCGACAAGGTCGGCGCCAATGGTGCGCAGAAACCTGATCTCCGCCGGAGTCTCGAAGCTCGGGCCGGTCATCGCTGCATAGACGCCCTCGAAAATCTCCCCGCCAAGCCGCTTCCCTTCCTCCAGCGCGCATTGCCGGAACTGCGCATTGTAGGCGTCCGTCATATCGGGATAGCGGTGACCAAGCCTGTCGTCATTGGGACCAATCAGCGGATTGCTGCCTTGCAGGTTGATGTGGTCGCGCAGCACCACCAGCGCGCCCCGGTCGTAGTCGGCGTTGATACCGCCAGCCGCGCAGGTCAGGATGATCGCTTGCACGCCCATTCGCCCCAATACGCGGATCGGGAACGCGACCTGCTGCGGCGAGTAGCCCTCATACAAATGCACCCGGCCCTGCATGACCGCTAACGAAGTTTCTTCCAGCTTGCCGATCACCAGCCTGCCCGCGTGACCCATCGCTGTGCTCACCGGAAAATGTGGGATGTCCTGGTAGGAGATGCGGGTGGCTTCTCGCAGTTCATCGGCGAACCCTCCGAGTCCAGAACCCAGGACCAGAGCTATGCGTGGCCGAAGCGTCGTGCGATCGAGGACGGATTGGGCGGCTTGGTTAGCGCGGGCGAAGTCATCGAGGCAGGGATCTGGCATGTTTTCCTCAAACGTCAATCCAATGTAGGGGTCCTTCGACTTCGCTCGCGTTGCTCGCTACGCTCAGGATGACAAAACAAAAGACAAACCTACTTCCCGATCTCTTCCAGATACTTCTCCACTTCCAGCGCGGCCATGCATCCGGTGCCGGCAGCGGTCACGGCCTGGCGATAATGCCGGTCGGCTACATCACCGCTGATGAACACTCCGGGAACGCGCGAGCAGACGTACCCCTCGGGAACAAGATAGCCTTCGCCATCCCGCAGGAGCTGGTCGCCTACGAAGCCGGCGTTGGGCGTGTGCCCGATGCCCAGGAACATGGCGCTGGTGGGAAAGTCCCACTGCTCACCAGTCTTCACATTGCGCAGGCGAAGGCCAGTTACTTCCTTCTTGTTCACATCGTAAACGTCGTCGACGATGGTATCGGTGAGGAAGTGGATCTGCTCATGCTTGCGGGCGCGGTCAAGCATGATCTTCGAGGCGCGGAACTCGCTGCGCCGATGAATAAGCGTCACCTTGGTAGCGAAGCGCGTCAGGAACAACGCCTCCTCCATTGCCGAGTCGCCTCCGCCGATCACAACGATCTCCTTGCCGGAGAAGAAAAAGCCATCGCAGGTGGCGCAGGACGAAACACCATGGCCGATCAATGCCTGCTCGTTTGGCAAGCCCAGCCATCGCGCCGACGCTCCACTGGCGATGATGAGGGTGCGGGCGAGCAACGTCTCGCGCCCCAGGTTGACTTCGATGGGTTTCTTGCCCAGGCCGTCCTTCTTCTGGCTAAGATCCACCTTCACCACATGGCCCGCGAGAAACTCCGCGCCAAAACGAGCTGCCTGTTTACGGATGTTGTCCACCAGCTCCGGGCCCATGATTCCATCCGGGAAGCCGGGGAAATTTTCCACCAGCGTGGTCAGCGCGAGCTGGCCGCCAGGCTCGTGTCCGTCGATGACCAGCGGAGCGAGGTTGGCACGAGCGGCATAGAGCGCCGCAGTCAGCCCGGAACATCCCGAGCCGATGATGATGACGTTGCGAACGTTGTCAGGCATAGGATTCGGTTTGATTCTCCTCCGCGCCGGAAGATGCACCGCGGCCTGTCGTCGCGACGCGGTCAACAAAATAAGGGCTTATGACTCAGAAGCTTAACGCACCGTATACCCTTCGGATTCTAACAAGTGCCGGGGCTTTGCGAAACGGTTAGAATCTGAGGATGGCAAAGCTGACGTTGGTGTATGGCATGCGGCTGCTACCCTCGGACGAGGTGGCGGAAGTCGGTGAGGGCACGGTAAAGCTGAAGAACGGTCGCGAGGCCCGCGTGACCCTGCACATCGTCGAGGGTTCGAAGGATGACATCGAGAAGCAGTTGCGGACTAGCATAGCGGCATTTTTCGACCTTTATCCCGAGATCTGACCAGTTTTCAGTTGCCAGTTGTCAGATGTGCTCAGGCGACTGACATCTGTTTGCTCTGACAACTGACAACTTTCTTTCATGGCGCCCAAACTCCCAGATTCGAGCGAGATCAAAGCTTGGCTCAGACGTGTTCTTCGCCCCAGGACCAAGCTGGGCAAGACGACGCTCTGGTTCGGCGGGCTCACGCTGCTGCTGGAAGTGTGGCGGCTGCTCGCGCGCTCGCCCGCCGGCACTATGCTCAGCGCCTGGACCGGCTTTGTTCTGTATGTATTCGTGGTCTGCGGTCTTCTCATGGGATTGCGCTGGACGCGGCGCCATATCATGTGGAGACTGCGCAACCGGCTAATCGTTACCTATGTATTCATTGGCGTTATTCCGGTTATCTTGCTGGTGGTCATGGCCCTGCTCGCGGGCTATTTGTTCGCCGGGCAGTTCGCCACCTACGTCGCGTCGGCCGACCTGCAATCGGAATTGCAGCACCTGGAGTCGGCCAATCGGTCACTCGCCGTACAACTCCGCAGCCTGTCGAGGACGGGAGGGCTGACCGAACAGGTTGCCGCGGAAATCGCCCGCGCTTCGGCGGAAAACTTCCACCAGCGCACCGTGACCATCTGGGAGGGGGGCAGCGGTTTTGTCGTCCCGCCCGATCGCCAGGGCATGGAAGCTCAACCGGTCAAATTACCCGCCGCGATCAAGGGCGACTTCAGTGGGATTGTCCTTGACGGCCACCAACTGCATCTTCGGGCGGTGAAGCGGTTCGAAGAAGGCGCGCGCCCCCTCACCGTCATCTCCGACGTGCCGGTCACGGCCCAACTGCTGCGCGGCGCCGCTTCCCAGTTGGGATCGGTCACCATACTTCCTCCCGACAGCCACAACGGCGAAGCACCCGCGGACCAAACTTCTGCCGCGCCTCAACCTTCTGCGCGTACGACTCAACCTTCGGCGAAGCGCGCAGTGCCCGCGCCCGACACCCTGTCCATCGGCACAGGCGACGTACGCTCCACCGTGAGCCTTTCGACCGAGAGTGGCCGCGTGGAAGCTGGTCAGCTCCCGCCAGCCGCCAGCAGCCTCGACTTCCAGTTTCCCTTCGCGACAAGGTTCAACGCGGTTGACTGGCAGTCCGGTAAGACCATGGGCGGGCTGATGCTGGTGGATACGCGTCCCTCGATGGTGTACGCCACGTTGTTCAGCACCCTCGGCGAAAAGTCCCGCATCTTTCTCGACGTGCTCACCGGCATCGCGATCTTCTTCGGCGTCATTGAGTTGATCGCACTGTTGATCGGCATGAGGCTTACGCGAAGCATCACCAAATCGGTCGCCGAGCTCTACGACGCGACCCAGCACGTCAATCGTGGCGACCTGGCGCACCGCATCGAGCTGCGCACCAGCGATCAGATGGCCGCGCTGGAGCAGTCGTTCAACTCCATGACCGAGTCGCTCTCCAAGCTGATCGCCGAGCAAAAGGAGAAACAGCGCCTGGAAGGTGAACTGGCCATCGCGCACGAGGTGCAGGCACTGCTGTTCCCTGCCGACCTGTCCGGGCTTCCCTCACTGGAGGTCCACGGAACTTGCCGGCCGGCGCGCACCGTCAGCGGCGACTACTACGATTTCATTCCCCTGCGCCAGGACAAGCTCATACTCGCGGTCGGCGACATCAGCGGAAAAGGAATCTCGGCGGCGCTGCTGATGGCCACCGTGCACGCCTTCGTGCGTGCCTATTCGCTGGAGCCGGAACGCACGCTGGAGTCGGCGGCGGTCGGCGCCAGCGTCGGCGACCGACGCAGCCTTCCCATGTACTGCCGCTCTGATGGCGACAGCGATGCCGGAATTTCGCCGGCGGTGCTGATGGCAACCCTGAATTACCAGCTCTATCGCAGCACCCCCATCGAGAAGTACGCCACCATGTTCCTCGGCCGCTACGACGCGGACTCGCGTGCGCTGACCTACTCGAACGCGGGGCATCTGCCTCCACTTCTGCTGAGCGGCAATGATCGCGTCACGCGTCTGGAAACCTCGGGCACGGTCGTCGGCCTGTTCGACGGCGTCGGTTATGACGAGAGCACCATCCACATGCAGCCGGGCGACATCTTCGTCGCCTACAGCGATGGCATCACCGAGCCAGAAAACGAGTTCGGTGAGTTCGGCGAGGAGCGCCTGATCGAACTCATCCAGCGCCATCGCGATCAATCGCTGGCGCGAATCAGCGACATCGTCACCGGAGCGGTTTCGGATTGGATCGCCGGCGGCGAGCAGCCCGACGACGTCACGCTGGTGCTGGCGCGGGCGCGATAGAGCGACGCTGCTTCCGGTCGTGCGAACGGGACGTACACCAGGACAAGGCCCCGGCATGGGAATGAAGCGTGCGATCGCAAGGTTGATGATGGCGATGCCGGGCGGCGGCGAGCGATTTCATCGCGATGGCACGGCTGCCGCCGCGGAGACGGTCAGAATTGAGGAGGCGTGGCCGGCAGCGCCGCGGAATTGATGCCTTCGCACATCGCGTTGTTCACGGTCACGTTGCCGACTGGCGTCAAGCGTCACCGTCCAGATGGTGTCGTAGTCGTTGTCCGGCCAAGCGGGGGCCGTGTGGGCCGTCGCCGTGATAGCTCGCGAGCAGCGCATTGATTGTCGGTTGTATGTATTGGTACGCCCACGCCAGCAGCACGGTCTGATTGGAGAATGTGCCGCCGTTGAAGAAAAAATCACTGGTCTGCTGGGGGGCGTTCTGATCGGAGATCAGGAAGCTGGTGACCAGATTGTAGGGCAAGTTATTGGCGATTGCATATGGTTCGGCGGTCAATGAGGGCGCAACAGTCGACCAGTTGGAATCACCCGAGGCGCTAACCGAGCCTGGGCTAAATTGAGCGGGGTCGATCGAATACACCTGCTTGGGGCTGATTTTGCCGCGCAGTGCGTTCGGAAGATCCAGCGCGCGCCATTGCCCCGCACCGACATAGTTGTTGTCGTCCCAGTAGGCTTGCGGATGCGCGTCTGCGTGCCGAATGATGTAAAGGGTTTCGTTGGTGTTGGTTCCCGCCGGAATTACGGCGCCACCCTTACCGCCGGTCACCGTGATGCTGAAAAGCGTCTGCGCCGTGCATGGAGCGCTGACCAGCGGCGGCGGGGGCAGCACAGGGTAGGTGGAAGGCGGGTTCAGGTTGCTGTTATAGGTGACCAGGCTGGCGCTTCCCGACGGCGCGATCGAGATCGCATAGATATAGTTGGGACCCATATAGCTCGCCGGAAGAGTCAGGTTGTAACCTTCGAGCTTGTTGATATTTGCCATCAGGGCGCTGATGGTCTCCCACGGCGCCGAGAAGACATAAAAGCCCGGGACGTTTGCCTTGACGATACCGGTTACCAGGGCTTCGTTGTCGCCTCCCTGGTCGTTGAAATCGAGCCCCTGGCAATTCGGGCAGAATTGCAACGGCGCAGCAACTCCGCTGGGTAGCGGCCCTGACGCATAGGATGCATTGAGCGGGTAGCTGTTGCCGGTATATGGGGTCTGCGCCCGGATCACTGGACAGAGTGATCTGGTTGAGCAGGGCGAACTGCTGAATGGTCTCGAGTGCCGCCATATCGGGGTAATTGTTTGCGGTTTGCAAATGGGTCATCGGTTCGAGCGCGTAGATGCCGGTTACATTCTTCGTCCCCAGGACGTGCTGTTGCAGGAACGTGGCCATCAGGAGCGACCGCTGCAAACCCTGATTGGTGAGGTTTGCCGTCTTTGGATTGACGTCCCCGGAAGCCTGGTAAGCCAAATCCTCGCTTACCACGAAGATCAGGTTGATGTTGTCGGCGCTCAGCGGAAGGGGAATTGGCGGCGCTGCCGGATCGGGGCCGCCGCATCCTGCGAGCAGCGTTAGGGCAAGGAGCGAGAACAGCGTCAGTACAACGGTAGTTTTATTCATCATGGCCGTGGGTCTTCTCCCACAACCATTTCATGCTGGAGGCAATTGATTGTCAGTGATGAACTGGCGCAATGGCCGAAGAATTAAACGGACAAACTAGAAAAGGGCCGACTCCCAATTTGGGATTCCGGCCGGTTGAGACTGCAGGGGTGCCGGGCCTGGGCCGGCACCCGACTCTGGCACCCCTCAATTCGCCAGCCTGGTAACCCGGTTGGGTAAGAACTGCTAAATTCAGTAGGTATGCCAGCCGCCCACGAGCGAGCCGCCGCCAATCCCAAGCAGGCCGCGATGCCGGTGCGCGAGTCCGGGAATTCATATCGCTCGCTGCTACTGGCGGCGCTCACCCTGGCAGCAGCGTGGCTGCGTCTGTCTCATCTCGGTAGCAAGAGCTTGTGGCTGGATGAAGGCGCTACCGTGGCGCTGGCCCGAGCCTCATGGCAGCACTTCGCATGGGTGTGGTGGCACGGCGAAGCCAACCTCCAGACGGTGTACTTCCTCTTCATGCGGGCGTGGATGCTTGGCGGGTTGAGCGAGACTTGGCTGCGATTACCGTCGGCGCTGTTCGGAATCGCATCCGTTCCGCTGCTGTATGTTGTGGCGCGAAGATTGGTGAGCGAGCAAGCAGCGCTGGCAGCGGCTGCTCTTCTGGCCTTCAGCCCAACCCACGTTTATTACTCTCACGAAGCCCGCAGCTACACGTTGGCCATTCTGTTGGTGCTGTTCTCCACGTACTACTTCGTGCGCGCAGTCGAAGAAGAGCAGCGCCGGGATTGGGTGCTGTGGACCGTCTGCGGCATCATGGCTTTCTACAGCCATGATTTCGCAGCCCTGGTGCTGGTGGCGCAGGCGTTCTCGTTGCTGTTTCGCAAGACGTCGGCGGAGACGTGGAAACGGGTGCTCTTCTGTGGCTTGCTGATTCTTGTCGCGGCGCTGCCCGGACTGACCTATGTATTTCGCGCCTCACCGGAAAACCTGCATTTCATCTGGATGCCCAGCGCGACCCCGAAAGAGATATGGCGGCTGGCCCTGTTCTTTGGCGGCAGCGGCGTGAAGGTTTGGCTCGCGCTGATTTTGTGGATAGCAGGTCTGATATCAATCGCACGCACCCGCCGCGGTGACTCAGAAGGCGTCTGGCGGGGAATGCTGATCGTATCGTGGGCGCTGCTGCCGGCGGTGATCGCTGCCCTGATCTCGCTGCGTCAGCCGATTTTCATGCAGCGCTATCTCATCTTTTCCCTGCCGGCCACGATTCTCCTGGCGGCCATCGGAATGTCCGCGCTGAGGAAAATGTACCTGGGAGTCGTACTCGTGGTCGCGCTGTGCTTGATGTCGATACCGGCAATTGTGAAGGACTACAGCAAGCCTCGCGAGGACTGGCGCGCCGCCAGCAATGCGATTTTCGCCTCCGCGGCGCCGGGAGACGCGGTCGTGTTCTTCCCTTTCTATACGCGCGTTATGCTGGATTACTACCGCGATCGTGACGGACACAATTCCCCGGCAGTCCATGTCTTTGCACCGCCGTATTACGACAGCGGCGAGGACGAGCGCGATTTGCTGCGGGCACTCGACGCCAATCCGCACCAGTTTCATCACGTGTGGGTAGTGCTGTACGGCCCGGACACCGGCGGCCTGGAAGAGCGCAGCCCAACGCTAGCGGCGAAGTTATGGTCGGCTTATGGCCAGCCCCAATCGAGACAATTTGCGGACATCGGTCTGCTGGAGTTCGGCGAGTAACCGCGCCATTTCTCTCGCTGAAGCCTGCGTTACTTGACGCTTAGCGGAACCACGAGGCTGCCCATTCGCCCGTTCTGGTTGTCGCGGATGACCATGTGCAGGGTATAGTCTCCCGCAGCCGGGACCTCAATCGAGCGCTTCAGTTGGAATCCCAAGTCCTTGACCTGCGCCACCGCTTCTGGAGGAAACGCTCCGCCCGCGGACTCGTTCAGCTTACCCACAGTTTCGCCCTTGGCGTTCACGGCCGACGCCACAATCCCGAGGTCCACTTTGCGCGCGGCCTCGTTCAAAACGCCAGAATCGCCACCCAGCGAAATGGTCATGTTGACCTTCTGCTTGCCCCCGCTAGGCTCGGTACCCGTGAACTCCAGGGAGAACGGAATGCCGGTATATTCCAGCGACGATTGCAGCGCCAAGGCGATCTCGGCGCCGGCCCGGGACTTCGATGGCTCCTGGTATGGAAAGTATCCTACGGGCGCATTGACAACCAGGCCGGACTGCTTCACCGACACCTGCACCCGCTGGAGGTCATTGCTGGGGCGGGCTTCCGCGGCAAACCCCAGAGCATAGCCAGCGGTGTTGCCATTGCTGGCCTGCAAGATCTCGGGAAACGGATCGTTGCTTCCGTAGAAGGCCTTTCCGCCGGTCAATTGCGCCAGGAGCTTCATTACCGCGATGCTGAAGCTGTCGCTGGCGGACGAAGACGCTCCCCGCACTTCCACGGGATAGACCGCCACGCCACCCTCGAACAGGGCGCGGATGCTCTGGCGCCACATCGGCACAAGCCTTTTCATCTCCTCGCTTGCGAACACATCCTTGCTTCCCCCCACCTGTTCTCCATTGACTGCAACTCCCTGGTTGGTCGTCTTGGGCGAAACGAACTGGAAGGACTTGGGACTGATGTCGAACGGAACTGCGTTCGTCACCCAAATCAGCGCTTTACGGCCGGGCAGACCGTAGGCCGCAAAGCCGACATCCTGAAACATCACCAGCGGCAGTTCCACAATCGAGCGCAAGAGTTGGTTCGGTGCAAGGGCATTGGAGAGATCGCCTTTACTAAAAGCAGTAAGGCGGGCCGCGTCGGCAGTGACGTCGGCGTCGTTGACTCCCGCAGGAGCGGTTCCCCCCTTCATCCCGCCCAATCCCGCTTTCACCAGCGCAGCCAGCAACACATCCGAGCCGCTATGGTAATCGTGATATACATGAAGACCCTTTTCGCTGAGAATCGCCAGGGTCACAGCGTGCTTGGCCTGGGCCGCGCGCGCCAGGAATTTTAGAATCATCTCCCGGGCGTCGCGCTCATCAACGTATCGCGTGTGGATGGTATCGAGCACAACGAAGACGGCCCCGCTGGTCTCGGCGGAACTGGGGACGTTTGAGTATTCGCTGGAGCCGGGGTTGGCTGCGGCAGCAGGCTTCTGCGTGGGGGGCGTGAAACTGTCAAGGGTCCGTGGTTTGCCGGCGTCCTGCACCGAGAATTCGTCTTGCTTAAGATTCCAGGCCGGCGCACCATCACTCGCGGTCACGCCGACCGTCAGACGGACGTGATCCTGAGCAGCTATATGCAGCGTTAAGGACTCAAAAAGCATCAGCGAAACAAGCAGAGTACGAATGTGCATGGATCCAAGTCCTTTGAAGGCACACATGGCACGAACGGCCCCTCTCAGAAAAGGGCGCTCCCCGGAATACCAAAGCTCTCCGGTGCCGGCGAAACCGACGACCGTGCAGTTTACGCCTGCATCAGCCCACCGAACAATGACAAAGCGACCGCGAACTCAGGTTGGAGCCCGATTCGGGAAGAGCCGCTCGGCCTCCCGGATTGCTAGGTCGCGGCGGGCGACGGCAGGAAGCGGTATCCCACGCCCCGCACCGTCAGCAGGTGCTGCGGGTGGGCCGGGTCTTTCTCGATGTACTTCCGCAATCGCACCACGAAGTTGTCGATGGCGCGCGTGTCGGTGTCCTCGCGCAGTCCCCAGACCTCTTCCAGAATTGACTTGCGCGACACGATCTTTCCGCTGTTGCGAATCAGGTGCCGCAGCAGTTCAGCCTCCATCAACGTGAGGCGAAATATCTTGCCATTGGCGCGCAGCTCCAGCGTGCCGAAATCCACCTGTTTGTCGGCGAACGTGTACACGTCGAACTCGCGCAGGACGTCGGTGTTCTTCGTCTGCGCCAGCCGCGATTCCGCCGGCGGATCGGTGAGCAAGGTGCGGCCCCAATCGCGCCGCCGCAACAGGCCGCGAATGCGCGCCAGCAGGATGGCCAAGTCGAACGGCTTGGGCAGGTAATCGTCGGCGCCGGCGGCAAAGCCTTTCAGAACATCTTCCGGACTACCGCGCGCGGTCAGCATCAGCAGCGGGATGTAGTTGCTCGCCTTGCGCAACTCGCTCGCCACCGCGAAGCCATCTTTGCCGGGAAGCATGACGTCGAGCACCAGCAGATCGAATGCGTCGCCTTTCTTCAGCAGCAGATCGAGCGCGCTTTCACCGTCTCCCACAACTTTGGTTGGATACCCCTCGGCCTCGAGGTTGAACTTCAGCCCGCGCGCCAAATGCTCTTCGTCTTCCACCAACAGGATTCCGTTCACCGTGCGTTCCTCGGCAATTCGATGATTACGGTCGTACCGCAGCCCGGGCCTTCGCTCTCCGCGCGGGCGTCACCGCCGTGGCGGCGGGCAATGGCACGCACAATGAACAGCCCCAGGCCGCTGCCCTTCACCTGCACTGGGCCCGGCGTAAGCACGCGATAGAAACGCTTGAATACGCTCTTCAGCTCGCCGCGCGGAATGCCCACGCCATTATCGCGCACGCGAATTTGCACATGCTTCAAGTCGGGCGTGACCACCGCAACGCGAATGGTCGGGTCCACCGGCGAGTACTTGACCGCATTGTCGAGCACATTCGTCAGCGCCGTAAAAAGCTCTTCGCGATCGCCCATGACGGTGAGCTGTTCGGCCGGGCGGCCGTCCTGCGCCCAGTCCATCGCAGCCAGTGAAAGATGATGCCGGGAGCGCGCCAATTCCACGGCCTCCTGCACCAGGGGGCCGACCGCGACTTCGCTGCGCGAGAGCAGGGCGTTCTTCTGCACCACGCGCGCTGCGCGCAGCACCTGCTCCACCGTGCCGATCAGCCGCTGCGTATCCTCCAGCATGACCTGGTAAAACTCGCTGCGCTGCGTCTCATCCAGGTCGCGCTTCTGGAGCGTCTCCAGGTACAGGCGGATGGAGGTGATGGGCGTCTTCAGTTCGTGGGTCACCGCGTTCAGGAAGCTGTCCTGCTGCTCGTTGCGGCGAATCTCGCGCACCAGAAAGATGGTATTGAGGATGACTCCGGCGATGATAAAGCCGAAGAAGATAACACCGAGCACCAGGGGAACGATTGCGCGCCAGTTGAAAATGATCCAACTGATGTTGAGCACCATCGCCGCCACAGCCAGGCAGACGCCCAGGGTGACAAAAAATGCAATGGCTGTTTTGCGGCTGGTGATGCGCATGGAGACGAGGTCAGGATAGCAGTTGTCGGTTGCCAGTTGTCAGTTGTCAGGTGTGGGGGCCGCTGTTGACTACAAGATAATCTGTAGCTACCGACGGCTGATTCACTGCGCGTTCCCAGCGTCTGCTGGCAATGCCATGGCCTGCTGCATTGCCGCCTGGGCTTCTTCTGGCCTCCCGGCTTGTTGCAGAGCGCGGGCTAGCAGTTGATAACGCCGCGGCGTAGGGTGAATCTTGACCGCCTGCGAGAACCCCTCTATAGCGCGGTTAACGTTCCCGGTCTTCTGCGCCACGATGCCAAGGTTGGTCCACTCTTCGGGATTGTCCGGATTGAGACTGACCGCCGACTCCAGGCACTGCCCAGCGCGCGCCCAATCTCCCAGAGCGCTGTAGGCCGAGGCCATATTGGCAAAGATACGATGCCGGACTTCCGCATAATGCGGAATGTCATTCTGGGTAAGGCCGATCACTTTCTGGTATTGCTGCAACGCGCCTTGCAAGTCGCCTTTCTGATGCTGGTAGATCCCCAGGTCAATGTAAGGAAAAACGTAAGATGGCTCGATTTCGGTCGCACGCATAAAGTGCGGCAGCGCCTCCTGCGGGTCGCCTTGTACTTCCATCGCCCGCCCGAGGTTGTATTCGGCAAGATAGTTACCGCTGGTAACCTGCAAAGTGCGAGTCCAGAGCCGCGCATTGTCATCCCAGAAGTCGATCTGGCGATGGGTGACCAGGGCCAGCGCCAACAAGACGGCTACGCCCGCCCCCGCCTGCCACCCCACCGGAATGTGTCGTCGTTTCGCCCAATCGCCCACTCCCCAGACAACCACGAGGAACAGGCCCACGAACGGCAGATAGGCGTAACGGTCGGCCATTGCCTGCCGTCCCACCTGTACCAGGCCGATCATTGGCACCAGCGTCCCCACGAACCACAGCCAGCCGACCAGAAGATAGCGCTGACGGCGGAATGCGACCACCAGAGCCGTAATGACGATCAGTAGAATCGACGCCCCCGCTATCTCCCACCCCTTAAGCGAGCTTCCCGGGTGCGGATAAATGGGCGCCAGGTGTGCCGGCCAGAACGCCTGCCCCAGGTATCGCGCGTAGGAGAAGATCGCGTTCGCAATCCGGCTGGCCAGGGGAACATCGGCATTGAGCCCGCCGTTCAGCGCTTGCGCTTTCATCGTAATGACAGCGCTCGCCGCGGACAGAGCGAAAAGCGGCAGCTTCTCCTTCACCAGCCAGAGAAGGCTTTTCTGAGGAAAGATTGCGGCTGGCTCTGCCCTGCGAGCAACGTCCTGCTCCCGAATCGCGGCGCGCTCCAGCGGCCAGTAATCCCACAGCAGCAGAACAAAGGGCAGCGTGATCACCTGCGGCTTGGACGTCAGGCCGAGGACAAAAAGCAGAACGACCATGCAGTAACGTCCCACGCGCGGCCTGCTCGCGTACCAGCGATAGGCGCCCAACGCCAGCAGAAAAAAGAACATGCTTAGCAGATTCTTGCGCTCCGCCACCCAGGCCACCGATTCGACATTGATGGGATGCAGTGCCAACAGCGCGGCCACCATCAGGCTGCGCCCTGGAAAGCCCGTCGCCCGCCACAACACCCAGAACAGCAGCGCCACATTTAGCGCGTGCAGCAGGAGATTGACGTCATGGTGCCCGGCGGGATCGAGCTCAAACATCTGGTAATCGAGCGCATGAGAAAGCCAGGTCAGCGGATGCCAGTTGGCCTCGTCGAAGGTGGTGAAGGCCCAGGCGACCGTTTCCCCAGTCAGCCCCGCTTTCACGTGGACGTTGTCGGTGACATAAAAGTCATCGTCGTAATTGAGGAAGGGGTGGTGGTTCACCGGAGCGTACAGGGCCACGGTGGCGCCGATGAGAAGAAGCGCTAGAAGAAGTGTCAGGCGTTGAGGCGCGCCGATTCCGCCCGCGGCGGTTCGGGAGTCAATCCGCTGCTGAATTTTCTGCTTGCGTCTGGATCGCGGACCCGGCGAAGCCACTACTGCATTCCCGCCTGGGCCAGCATCTGAAGAAATTGTTTCTGTGTACGCATGTCGATGGACTGGGCAACCAGCTTCCCCTCGCGGTTATAGACGAAGCTCTTCGGGATGCCCTCCACCTGGAACATCTCATTCACCTTGCGCCCCGGGTCGAGCATGACCGGGTAGGTGATCTTGCGCTCGGTGATGAAGGGCTGCACCTTCTCCAGATCTTCATCGGAAATCGCCAGGATCACCAGGCCCTGACCCTTGAAACGGTTGTAGAGCGTCTCCAGGTCCGGCATTTCTTTGCGGCAGGGCGGACACCAGGTCGCCCAGAAGTTCACCAGGACAACTTTGCCCCGCAGTTGCGACAGCGTCCAGGTCCTGCCGTGCAAGTCCGTGAGCGTGAAGTCGGCCTTCTCCCGGAGCTGGTCATCCGCCTCAAGTTTGGCCATGGCAGCCTTGAGTTGCGGAGCCTCCAGCGTCGTCTGTACATGCTCGTAGCGCACCAGTTGGGCAAGCTCCATATACGGCGCAGCCGGCTGTCCCTTCTCGTCCGGGACGGGCTGCTGGAGAAGCGTGTCCGCCAGAGTAGTTGCCACCTCCTGCAACGTGTCGTGGCCAAAGTCGCCCTCGGTGGACAGGTTGGCCAATCCGACGGCCAGCCGAAGCTTGTTGGGCGTGGCCGGCAATTTCCGGATCTCCAAGGCAAGCTCTTTCGTAGTTCGCGCCCTCGCATCGTCGGGCAATTGGCGAAGCCCGTGGATCTGATCGGCGATCGGCTTCTCTTGCGCGCTCCAGACAATCTCCTGCGTCTGGGCAGAGTTCGCTGGCGCAAGAAACAGCGAGGCGGTCAGTAAGCTGACGACAATCAGAAACATCGGGCAAAAGCGCTTCAAGGAAAAAGGGTGGATAAGATTCATCGCTGTGCTACCTGAGACGCAATTCTAGCGCAGCGGTGCGCGCTTCGGCCCGTGGATCGTTGCCCGGCAATCGCGCCGGCGTTTCGCCAAGGCTCATCGCATCGCCTCTTGGCCGCTTGTTGCAGCCAAAAACGGTGCATCTTGTTACACTTGACTGCGTATGGCTGAATCCTTCGATATCGTCAGCAAAGTTGACCTACAGGAAGTATCCAACGCCATTCAACAGGCGCTGAAGGAAATTCACACGCGTTACGACCTGAAGGACTCGAAGTCGGACATCCAGATGGACGAGAAGGAAGCGCTGGTGCTCAGCTCCTCTGACGACTACAAGCTGAAGGCGGTGAACGACGTCTTTCAGAGCAAGCTGGTGAAACGGGGCGTTCCGCTGAAAGCGCTCACTTACGGCGCTGTTGAACCCGCGGCCGGATCGACCGTGCGCCAGCGCATCACCATGCAGCAGGGCATCCCCATCGAAAAAGCGCGCGAGATCGTCAAGCTCATCAAGAACTCGAAGAAGAAAGTGCAGGCCGCCATCCAGGGCGACCTGGTTCGCGTCAGCGGCAAAGACCGCGATATGCTTCAGGAAATCATCGCCCTGCTGAAGCAGAGCGATTTCGGCATCGACATGCAGTTCACGAATTATCGATCCAACTGACGGGGCATGCTTTGAATCCAGCCGTAACCCACAACGCCAAAGAAGTCTTCGACCTGCTGCACGACGATCTCGCCGCCATCGAGCGCGAGTTCGGCCGCGACACGGTTTCCGGCGTGCGGGCAATCACGGAGATTGGCGAGCACCTGCGCGCGGGCGGCGGCAAACGGCTGCGTCCCGCCCTGCTGTTGCTGTCCTGCAAGCTGCTGAACTATACCGGCCACGGAGCCATCAAGCTCGGGGCCGTGGTGGAGATCATTCACACCGCCACCCTGGTCCACGACGACATCATTGACGAAGCGCAGACCCGCCGTGGACGCCCCGCCGCCAACACGCAATGGGGCAACGCGAAGTGTGTGCTGGCCGGCGACTGGCTCTACATGCAGGCCTTCAAGATCGCCGTCGAGGAGCGCAACTTCCAGATTCTCGACACGCTCATCGAGCTCACCCAGGCCATGGTGGAAGGCGAGCTGCTGCAAATCGAACGCCTCGGCAAAGCCATCACCATGGACGAGCACTTCGAGCTCATCTATCGCAAGACCGCCTGCCTGTTTTCCGTCTGCATGAAGCTGGGCGGGATACTCGCCGGCGCCGACACAGCCGACCAGCAGCGCCTTGCCGACTACGGACGCAATCTCGGCATGGCCTTTCAGATCGTGGACGACGTGCTCGACCTCACTGCGTCCGAAGAGGCCCTGGGCAAGCCGGTGGCCAGCGATCTGCGCGAAGGCAAAGCGACCATGGCGGTGCTGCACGCGCTTCAGCATTGCACCGCCGAGGAGCGCAACACGATCCTGTCCGTCCTCAGCAACGGTGGCTTCAACGGCATTACGCCCGCCGACATTGTAGCGATTCTCAAGCGCAATGGTTCGATTGATGCGGCCTACGCTCGCGCCGTCGAATTCTCCAATAAGGCCCGCGAGGCCATCTGCACCTTCCCCGATTCGGAGATCAAGCGCGTATTGCTCTGGGTACCGGAGTTTGTGGTGGAGCGCGAAAGTTAAAAGCTATCTCATGAATCAGCTTTGAAAGGGCACAGCTTCAGCTGTGCCGGTAAGGTCCGCTCAACACCGGGCTATAGCCCGTGAGGTGGTTCGCTTTGACCGTTCCAGCATTTATGTGATGAGCTCTAGCCTACCGGACGCTGAAGTGGTGTATAGTTTTCAGCGCATTCCGACGTGCTTTGCGTGCGGAAGTTTCTCACCGGAGGGTTGAAGATGAACTCACCTTTTTCGCAACAGCTACCATCCAGACGGCGATTCTTGAAAACCGGCGCAACCGCAACTTTCGCCGGTTTGCTCGCCTCCGGCCTGGAATTGACCGCCCCGCTACCTGTTCTGGCGCAGAGCACTCTGACGCCGGATGCAGCATTGGCCGAACTCCTGGAAGGCAACAAGCGTTTCACGAGCGGGAAAATTGACCGCTCACGACCATGATCTTGCCATTCTCAAGCAACACACCGCTGAGAAACAGGAGCCCTTCGCGGCGGTTTTGTCTTGCGCGGATTCTCGCGTGCCCGTCGAACTTGTCTTCGATCAAAGTATCGGCCACATATTTGTCACGCGCGTTGCGGGAAACGTCATCACTCCAGAGATCATCGCCAGTCTTGAATATGGGGCCGCCGTTCTGGGAACGAAAGTGATCCTGGTTATGGGACACTCCAATTGCGGAGCCGTAAGCGCAGCTATCAAGGGCAAGGACGTTCCCGGTCAGATCAGCGCACTTTTTCCGCACATTCAACCCGCGATAGACCAGGCTGGGCCGAACCTCGAAGCGGCGACCAAGGCGAACGCCAAGATACAGGCGACCCTCCTGAGCCAGGCATCGACCGTCGTCTCAGGCCTGGTGAAAGAGGGCAAGCTGAAGGTCGTGGCTGGTTACTACGAACTTAGCACGGGTGCGGTGACGCTCATCGACTAGGTACTTGGAATTCCGGTCTCTGTTGGGCCAACGTTCCCTGAACAACGACCCCGCGATGCGTGCCTGAAAGCTCGCCGACGAGCCACTGACCACTGGTCGCTAGCAGTCGCTAGCCACTGGTTTACACTTCCCCCATGCCTGCTCCCCAGGAAGTCGAAATCAAGTTTCTCGTCGCCGATCCTAAGGCGATTGAAGAGAAACTTCGCCAGTTGGGATTTCGCGAACAGACGCCATCCACGCACGAGGTCAACACCCTCTACGATCTTCCCGGCCAGAAGCTACGCTGCAAAGGCGAACTGCTGCGCCTGCGCGACTACGGCGGTAAGTGGCGGCTCACGCACAAAGCCAGGGTGAAGCTCGGACGCCACAAGTCACGCGGCGAGTTGGAGACCGGCATCTCCGATGGCCACGAGATGGATGCGATACTGCGGGCGCTGGGCTACTGCGCCGGTATTTGTGTACGAGAAATTTCGCGCCGAGTGGAGCGACGGCCAGGGCCATGTCGTACTCGATCGCACCCCCATCGGTAACGTGGCCGAGATCGAAGGCAAGTCGCGCTGGATTGACACCATCGCACGCGAGCTTGGTGTGGGACCCGCCGCCTACATCACCAAATCGTACGCTGAACTTTTCTTCGACTGGAAACGTAACACTGGTAGCAAAGCACAGAACATGACATTCCGCGAGTGCGGCGGCGATGGAAAGAACCGCCGAGGAATGCAGAGATAAGTTTCGAGCGGCAGGAGAACAGGGCTTGCAGAACACCAGCCGCGCAGCGGCGGCTCTGAAGTTAGCCCAGGGCGTAAGCCCTGGGTAGAGTTGCAAAAAACGATTCGAGTCGCGTAGCGACGGCACCCTCAAGTTCCGCGGAAGCCTGCGCCGGCTCCTGGTTTTAGACCTTGCCGGGCCTGAACCGGAGCCGGAAGCAGCGTTACCAGATCAATTCGGATACTTGCCAACGATCTTTCGCAACACTCCGTGAAACCGGTGGAACCACGACCCTCCTGAAAAGAACATGAAGGGACATTCTCCCGGAATAACTGCGATGCCGTGCTCCTCGCAGTACTTCACTGCCTCGGAGCTGACCGCTCCGGCGCCACCTGCGCGATACATCCATACCCGCTTAATGCCCGCTTCCGCGCAATCTCGCACAACCACAGTCCGTGGCCGCCGGCGACGTCATCAGCAACGCACCATCCACCGGCGGATGGATCGCCTGCAACCGCGCATAACAAGGTTGCTCATCAATCTCCTCTGCCTGCGGATTCACCGGGACAGCGTCGTATCCTCTTTTGCGGAGTTCACGAAAGAGAACCAGAGAAAAATCTTTTGGCTGACGCGAAACGCCCACTACGGCGAGGCGCTTCTGACCGAGGAAGTCCTGAATCATTTGCATGGAGCTCATGGGAACCTCCAGGCAATTCTACTGCTTCAGCCTCTGCAAAACCGCCCCTACAATCAGCGGCAAACCCACTGTTGCATCCACAAACACTTCGCCAAACTTGCCGCCTTCTTCCTGCGGCACGAACTTGCCCCACGACACGGCCTCGCTGTACGGGCTGCCCGACAATCCGCCCCAATGCACCGGCTCGGGACAAATGCGCAAACCGTAGTGATAGCGCTTGAGCGGCAAGTCTTCGCCGCCGCGACGATGACGCAGTTCGATGAACGGCCCAAACTGCTGCGACCAATTGCGCGGCACCCCGCCTCCGATGGTGAAGATCCCCAGCCGCGTTTGCTTCAGCAGCGTCTCCGCGAAATATTCCAGGTCTTCGAACGGATCGTAGCGCAGGAGCGGCAGGTTGTTCTTGCGGCGCATACGGTTGTGCAGCGCGAAGTCCAGGCCCATCTCGGAGTCGGTGAAGGCAGGCACAAACACCGGCACATCCTTCTCGTATGCCGACTTCAGAATGCCGCGCTCCTGCACGTTCTCGCTGAGATGCTTGCCGATGGCGCGGTTCAGCCTGTGCGAGGCGACCACTTCGCTCGCGTTCCAATTGTTCAGGATTTGTGCGACGATGCGCTCCACGAAGTCGAGGTTCGTCTCCGGCTCCAGCGTGTCGTACACGCGGTTATAGCCGGCTTCGTACAGCTCGACGTCGTTCATCTTCGGGTCATAGCGGAAATGCGACCGACCGGCAGCCTCCACCAGGCCGTGCGCCATCAATGCGCCGGTGGAGACAACGGCATTCACGATGCCGTGATCGATGAGATCGGCCACCACCAGCCCCTGCTTGGCGACGGTCATCGCGCCCGCCAGCGTCATCACGACGAAGCATTCTTTGTCGCGCGCCATCGCCTCCAGCACATCGGCCCCTTCGCCGACCTGCCGCCCGGTGAAGGCTGTGTTACCCATCGCGCGCACCAGATCGTCCACCGTCGTGATCTTCGACAGATCGAGCGGCTCCAGCGGTATCAGCTTGTCGGAGATGGGATCGTGCAGTTCGCGTTCAATGCCTTCGCCATGAGACTCGTGATGTTTTTCGGTCAAGATTCACCTGCTTTGAAGGGGCACAGCTTTAGCTGTGCCATCGTAATCTCATACTGTTGTCATCCCGAGCGAGGACTTCAGTCCGAGTCGAGGGATCTGCTTTTCCCGGATTGCGGACGCACAACGCGTCCGGCCGGTCGGAATAACAGCGCAGGAATGATTAAACCATCGAAGCTACAAGGTCGCTGCGGCTTCCGTCAACGAGGCCACTGGCGCCGCCATTCATCGCACATTAACAATCGCGGCGTCGCGCCCGGATCTCCTCGCGCAAGATGCTATTCTTGAATCGATTTTCACCGCGGAGTTGGAACGTTGACGGAACGGAATTTTCGCATTGGCGTTGTGCAGATGTCGTGCACGCCTGCGCCGGAGCAGAACCTGGAGCGAGCCATCGCGCACGTGCGCGCCGCCGCTGCCAAAGGCGCGGAAATCGTCTGCCTGCCAGAGCTTTTTCAGACGCAATACTTCTGTCAGCGCGAAGACATTGCACTGTTCGACTTGGCCGAACCCATTCCCGGCCCCGCCACCGAGCGCCTTGGCATAGTCGCTCGCGACTTGAAGATCACGATTATTGCGTCGCTGTTTGAGCGGCGCGCTCCCGGCATTTATCACAACACCGCCGCCATCATTGCCCCAGATGGCAAGCTGCAAGGCATCTACCGCAAGATGCACATTCCCGACGATCCCCTCTACTACGAAAAGTTCTACTTTGCGCCCGGCGACCTTGGGTTCAAGACCTTCGCAACCGATTATGGCAAGTTCGGCACGCTGGTGTGCTGGGACCAGTGGTATCCCGAGGGCGCGCGCCTGACTGCGCTCCAAGGCGCGAACGTGCTCTTCTACCCCACGGCGATTGGCTGGCATCCCGACGAGAAGGCGCAATACGGCGAGGCGCAGTACGACGCGTGGCGCACCATTCAGCGCGCGCACGCTATCGCCAACGGAGTGTATGTCGCCGTGCCGAATCGCGTCGGCTTCGAGACCGGCAACATTCGCGGCAACCAGGCGCCGGGCAAGGGCCTGGAGTTCTGGGGCGGATCGTTCATCGCCGATCCCTTCGGACAGGTGATCGCGCAGGCCTCGCATGACAAGGAAGAGATTCTGGTCGCCGAAGTGGACTTCAAGCGCATCGAGGACGTGCGCCGCAACTGGCCCTTCTGGCGCGATCGCCGTGTGGATGCCTATGCTGCGATCACGCAGAGGTTCATGGTGTAGAGCAGAGGTTTATGGTCTGGACGAGATGGCCGTATTGGCTTTGAAGGGGCACGGCTTCAGCCGTGCCGTTCAGTCGTTTTCTATACTTGGGCTTTAGCCCCTGAGGTACCTCGCTTTCGCGCTACACCATTCCCTCAGCGGCTAAAGCCATTCCTGGAGCGCGTCCGGACCGGCACCCCTAAAGGCGTGCCCCTCCAAATCCAACTTAAACACGATGCCCACTAACCGCACTCCATCCCAACCTCCCGCCGCGCTTGGCTATCGCATGCCTGCGGAATGGGAACCGCACGAGGCCACCTGGATCGCGTGGCCGCACAACCGCTCCGACTGGCCGGGAAAGTTCGAGACGGTGCCGTGGATCTACGCCGAAATCGTTCGCCATCTGGCGCGGGTTGAGCGAGTCAACATTCTGGTGGAGGACGAGGCCGCCGAAGCCGAGGCCCGCAATGTGCTAATCCGCGCGCACGTCCTCCCCGCCCGGGCCGCGGCTCCGGGCAGGTCGGCCAGCAACGTTCGCTTCTTCCATATCCCTACCGATCGCGTGTGGACGCGCGACTCCGGCCCCATTTTCCTGCGTCGTGATTCGCGCAAAGG
>CAWCRZ010000026.1:0-52765 GCA_963798005.1 uncultured Acidobacteriaceae bacterium
TCCGACGGCAATGGCGGCGCGATATTCTCCTGGTACAGCAACAGCCCGAGCCTTCAGGTCTATGCGCAGCACATCCTGTCGGACGGCACCGAGGGCTTCGGGCACAACGGCGCGGTGGGCTCCACCAACCAGTTCAATGTGAGGGTTTCGCCGTCAGCCTCCTACAATCCGGCCACGCAGGAAACCTTCCTATTCTGGACGGAAGAGGATTCCAACCAGGTGGAGAACGGCGTCTCCGGACAGAAGTTCAACTCCGCGGGTGCGCGCCAGTGGGGTGACGGCGGATTGCCGATCGTACCGCTTGGCTCAGACTCGCAGATATGGGTCGAGAACGTGCAGATCGGCAGCGGAGCGCTGGTCTTCTGGGTCGATTCGCCGGGATACGGGGCGGGCACCCTTTACGCCGCCAAGCTCGACGGGGCCGGTAACTTCGTTTGCGCGCAGTTTGGAGTCTCGACCGCCTCGGCGGACAAGTTCCGGCTGTCCACCAACATCGCCTCCTCCGGACTCACCGCTGTAGCCTGGGAGGATGATCGCAACGGCGAGAACGACATCTACATCCAGAACGTAAACCCCGACTGCTCGCTCGGCCAGGAAGGCCGGATGCGCCTGAGGCGCTAGGACTTAAGTGATCCTGCTGTTTAAGCCCCACTCAAGCGAAGGCTTGGGTGGGGCTTGCTCGCGGCCGCCTACATCCATCTCTTGGGCGAAGGCGTAACGCCGAGAGCGCTAGCAGCCTGCGTGATGGTCAAGCCTAGAGGCTCGACACACTGTCGCAAAACGACCACAGCTGGCCATATCGGCGTTGACCTCGGTCAGCATCTCCGGGCTGAGCGAGAACGCAGTGGCCGACGCGGCTGTGAGCTTGCCCGATTTCAGCAGCCGGTTCTCAGCCCGACCGAACTGTTGAAGAAGGTGCGAGATGAGTAAAGCTACCTATCCGTTGAAAGTCCCGCTGTCCGTCAAGAAGGCAGCCCAGCGCCTTGCCAAGGAGGACGGGGTGTCGCTGAATCAATGGATCGCTGTCGCTGTGGCAGAAAAGGTTGGAGTGGTGGAAACGGCGGCGGAGTTCTTGCGGAAGCGGGCAGGAAAGGCAACTGGATATAAGCTGATGAAGCTTCTTCGTCAAGCGCCCAGGATGCCGCCCGAACGGAAGACGCCATCCGGTAGAGACAATAATGGAAAGCAAGAAAACCGCGCGCAAGTCGTATCAAGACTTCCTCACCCTCTGGAAGGACGCCGATCCCGACATCCCCATCTACAAACAAGCCAAAGCCGAGTACGCCCGGCTGCGGTGAAGAAAGTGGATAGTAGTCAGTGGATAGTGGGTAGAGAATAGATGTCGGCGCCCATCTGCAAGTCATCCGTTGTTTCTCGACGACCTCAGCTTGCGGGCGCGCCAGATCCACCAGGCGGTCAGCGCGCCGGCCGCGATCACCGCGATCAGGACCCGCAAGTGGTTGTGCATCACGCCACCCACGAGGCTCACAATCTGGGGGCCAAAGCGGATCACGAGAAACGACAGAAGCAGGAAGCGCAGGAAGCGTCCGGAGAAGATGGCAAGGAGGAAATGGCTGAAGCGCATCTCCGCCACGCCGGCGGAGAGGACGAAGAGCTTGAACGGGGTCGGCGGCGGCAACATGGAAGGCAGCATGATGGCGAGGAATTCGTGCCGCTCGAAGGAAGCTTTGATCTTGTTGAAGCGCTTCTCGCCGATTCGCTTGACCAGCAGCAACTCGCCGCCTTTGTAGCCGATTGCGTACCAGACAATGCTGCCCAGCGCCGAGCCAGTCGCCGCCATGGCCGAGAACAGCACCAGGCGCTGCGGATTCGTCCAGACGTAGCCGGCGACGATGGCGTCGAGCGGCATGCCGAGGAAGGCCGCGTCCACGGTGGCAAAGCCCAGCACTCCCCAGATGCCGAGCGGCTTCAGCGCGGCCAGGATGAGCAGGGTCCACTTGTGGAGAAGGTGCTTCAAGGCGGTTGTCAGAAGTCAGTTGCCAGTTGTCAGAAGAACATACTGGTGCTTCGATTCTACGCGAACAGTGGCCAGTTGCCGGTGACTGCCGGTGACCCGTTGTCAGTGGTAACCGCCTAGGGTGGCTGTGCACGGCATCAGTTGCCGAAAAACGCGTACAACTGGATACTGACAACTGGCAACTTGCTACTGACAACCACTCCATGCCTTCGAGCAAAACTACGCGGCAGAAAATTGAAGGGCTGCGCGACAAGATCCGCTATCACGAGCATCGCTACTACGTGCTCGACGATCCGGAAATCAGCGACGCGGAATTCGACCGCCTGATAAACGAACTGAAGGCGCTCGAGGCCGAGCATCCGGAGCTGGTCACGCCCGATTCTCCCACGCAGCGCGTGGGCGGCAAGCCGCGCGAGGGCTTCGTCAAGGTCGCCGCACTCCGCCGCCGATGCTCTCGCTCGACAACGCCTACACCGAAGACGAGCTGCGCGACTGGGAGCGGCGCGTGCACGAGTTGAGCGGCGAGTCGCGCGTGGACTACGTTTGCGAGCTGAAGCTCGACGGCATGTCGCTGGCGCTGCGCTTCGAGGGCGGCAAGCTGGCGCTGGGCATCACGCGCGGCGACGGCACGGTGGGCGAAGATGTGACGCTCAACGTGCGCACCGTGCGCAGCGTGCCGCTCGCAATCCCGACCAAGACGTTGACGAAGGCTGGATTGCCGGCTGACTTCGAAGTGCGCGGCGAGTTGCTCATGCCGCTGAGCGCCTTCCAGCGGATGAACGACGAGCGCGAAGAGCAAGGGCTGCCGAAGTTTGCCAATCCCCGCAACGCGACGGCGGGCACGGTGCGCGTGTTGGAGCCGAACATCACCGCCTCGCGGAGGCTCGATTTCTTCTCCTACCTTTTGCTGGCGAAGGGACGCACCATCTTCGAGCGCCATTCGGAGACGCTGAAGGCCCTCCAGACCGCCGGCTTCAAAGTGAATCCCAATCACCGGCTGGTGCACTCGCTCGACCAGGTGTGGGAGTTCATCCACGAGTGGGAGGCCAAGCGCGACAGCTCTGCCGTACGAGATTGACGGCATCGTTATCAAGGTTGACCGTATCGCGCTACAGGGAGGAGCTGGGCTACACCGGCAAAGCGCCGCGGTGGGCCATTGCGTACAAGTTCGCCGCGCGGTCAGGCGTGACCCAGATCGAAGACATCCTGGTGCAGGTGGGCCGCACCGGAAAGCTGACGCCGGTCGCCGCGCTGAAGCCGGTGGCGATCGGCGGCACCACGGTCAGCCGCGCCACGCTGCACAACATGGACGAGATCGACCGCCTGGGCGTGCGCATTGGCGACTGGGTGTCGGTGGAGCGCGGCGGCGACGTCATCCCCAAGGTCGTAAGAGTGCTGGAGGACAAGCCGCGCGGCACACGAAGGTTTCACATGCCGGAGCGTTGTCCGGTGTGCGGAGGCCACGTAGTTCGCGCCGAGGGCGAAGCTGACCATCGCTGCGTGAACGCGAACTGTCCGGCCAAGCTGCGCGAGAGCATTCGTCACTTCGCTTCGCGCGGGGTGATGAACATCGAAGGCATGGGTGACGCCCTGGTGAACCAGCTTGTCGAAGCCGGCATGGTCAAGAACGTCGCCGACATCTACAAGCTGAGCGAAGAAAAGCTGCTGACGCTGGAACGCATGGGCAAGAAGTCGGCGCAGAACATCCTTGACGAGATCGAGAACTCGAAGAAGCTACCGCTGGAGCGGGTCATTTACGGCCTCGGGATTCGGTTCGTCGGCGAGCGCACAGCGCAGTTCCTGGCCGAGGCCTTCGGCTCGATGGATGCATTGATGAAGGCCAGCGAAGAAGAGCTGCAGCAGGTGAACGAAATCGGGCCGCGTGTGTCGGCCGCCATCCGCGAGTTCTTCGATGAGCCCAAGAATGTTGCGCTGGTAGAGCGGCTTCGCGAGGCGGGCCTGACGTTCAAAGGGACGAAGAAGCAACGCGCGACCACGCTCGCCGGAAAAACGTTTGTGCTGACCGGAACGCTGGAGCGCCACACTCGTGATGAAGCGAAGAAACTGATTGAAGATGCCGGCGGCAAGGTGGTTGGATCGGTCAGCAAGAAGACCGACTACGTGGTTGCGGGGGACGAGGCGGGATCTAAGCTGGACAAGGCGCGTGAGCTGGGCGTGGCGGTGATTGGGGAAAAAGAGATGGAAGAGTTGGTGAACGGATAACAGAGATTGCGCGCCGACAACAGTAAGGCCGGGGCTTGCGGCTCCGGCCTTTGTAACTGGATGACGAGTGAATCAGAAGTTCAGCTTGCAGCGCAGCAGACCAGCGAGTCCCAGGATTCCCGAGCCAAATAACAGGATGCTGCCGGGTTCGGGGGTCCCGCTGGGCTCGAGGGAACAGCCCGCGGCGAGAGTAGGCCCACAATAGCAGCCGCTGCATCCGTAGATACCTACGGTGAAAGCTTCAGAAGGAATGGTGCCTATGCCATTCTGGAAGGCGCTGGATGGGCAGCCGAACGAGCCGCACCCCATGCCGCTGTTCTCGTCCCAGTACACGGGGTTGCCACTGGACACGGTCGCAGCCTGCAAACTGAGCCAGTACGTCGAACCGCTTCCCACGGGAGCGTTCAGGCCAGTAACCGTGATCAAGTCAATGTTGTAACCATATTGATTCACGGAAATAAACCTGTCGGTCAAGGTCCCGCCGCTGCCGCCCTTTTGCGTAGCTATACCGAAATCCAAGACGGACCGAGTATTCGGAGGGTTCGGGGAAAAGCTAACGGACCACAGCACGGAATACATTGTGTCGCCTGGAAATTCCCACACACCAAAACTGAAATCGGTAACTTTTTCGTCATAATAGCCGGCTGGGGTGGTGAAGGTGTCGCTTACGACGTAGCCAAAGTTGATCGTCCAGGCATCGACGGAGCCGTTGATCGGACCGTTGCCGTAGCCGGCCCAGGCCGGAACAGCGGCCAGCGCCAGACACAGAATAGTGAGCGAAGCAATACGCAGTTTCATAAGTGCCTCCATCGGGACAAGTGGGGTTCTTCGTGAGTTAGAAGTTCAGCCTGCAGCGCAGCACGCCGGCGAGTCCCAGAATCCCGGAGCCGAACAGCAGGATGCTACCAGGCTCAGGCACCGGTGGCGGCGCAGCCGAGTTGATGGTAAAGGCTTCCGACGGAATCGTCCCGAGGGCACTGTCGGAGGCGAGCGATGGACAGTTTTTTCCATAGCCGGTCCCCCCGCAACGTGCACCGCTGTTCTCATCCCAGTAAACCGGGTCACCACTGGGTGTGGCGGCGTTCTGCAGGTTGAGCCAGTAGGTGTTGGCGGAATTCAAAGTCACATTCAAGCCGCCGACGGAGATCAGGTCGATGTTGTAGCCATACTGGTTGCTGGAAATGAACTTGTCGAGCAAGTAGCTGCCGCTGGCGGTTCCGTGGCCATACACAGTCCCGCTGTTCTCACCCGAAGTAATGGACCAGTCCACCGAGGTCAATTTGTCGCCGGGGAATTCCCATACGCCGAACTGGAAGAAGTCCACATAGAAGATACCGGTGAAGGTGTTGCTTACGACGAAGCCGAAGTTGATGGTCCAGGCATCGGTCGTACCATTGATCGGACCGTTGTCATAACCAGGAGCTAGATCGGCGATGGCTGGAGTAGCGAGCAGCAGGCAAAGAATGGCGAGCAGAGCAAGATGTAATTTCATAAGGACCTACGCCGTCCGGATCAATGAAGGTTTGGTTAAGGAAAGGTTGGTAGAAGAAGCGACGAGGTCAGAGGCAAGAGACGGGACTCGATTGCTCTTCTCCATCATCCGCCCAATGACGATTAGCGTGACAGAAAAATTTGGGTAAAATCGGAACTTGTTCCCGTTTTGGAACTGCCCCATGACGCCGGACCCATCAAAGCAATTCCAGAGTTGGTGTATCCGGCTGGTACGGGTAGAGCGGGCCTTCAGGCCCGCGTCCCCCTGGTTGGTACAATTCCTGGCTTCAGCCGCTGAGGTCAACGACCTCAGCGGCTGAAGCATTTCCTTCCCGGCACGCGAACGCAGCGCTAAAGCGCCGCTCTACCCGTGCTGGGAGGATACAGTTACTTTAGGACAGCTCTAAAGCTCCTAACCATCCATTTCTCCAAACCCGAAAGCCGGAGCTTGCGCTCCGGCTTTCGGGTCTGTCCGTGACTAAGGAGGGTCGATGCTGCTTAGAACAGCTTGCGACGCAGTACTCCGGCCAGGCCCAGGAGGCCAGAACCAAACAGCATGATGCTGCTGGGCTCAGGAGTAGTGGGATTGGTGCTGCCGGTGTTGACTGTGAAGGCTTCCGAAGGAATCGTGCCCAGGGCGCTCTGGGACGCCGACGATGGGCCGCTGTTCTCATCCCAGTAGACCGGGTCGCCGCTGGGGACAGACCGCGTTCTGCAGGTTGAGCCAATAAGTGGTGCCGTTGGTCACGGCCACGTTCAGGCCCGTCACCGTGATCTTGTCGATGTTGTAGCCATACTGGTTGGTGGAGATGAACTGGTCGGCGGTGACTGGCGGTGCCGGAGCCGTAGACGGTTCCGCTATTTTCGCCAGAGGTGATGGACCAGTCCACTGCGCTCAGTGTGTCGCCCGGGAATTCCCAAACGCCAAACTGGAAGCCGATGACGGACGAGCTGTCGGCGACAAAAGTGTCGCTGACGATGTAGCCGAAGTTAATAGTCCAGGCATCGACCGAACCATTGATCGCGCCGTTGCTATAGTCGGCGAAGGCCGGAACAGCGGCCAGCGCGAGGCATAGGATAGTGAGCGAAGCAATACGCATTTCTAAGTCCCCCTTCTAGAAGGTTAAGGTTAGTAATTCAGTTGATTTCTTGGAGAAAGGAACGAAAGGCATCTAGCCGAGTGGAGCGCCCGTCACCAATCCGGGCGACACGCCTGGGCCTTCTTTCGCCTCAGCGCCTAATTCCAAACTTACGTACGTATGGTGAGAGAAATAACCTGTCGCCGACGGAGAACCCCGCACATGGCACCTGGGAGAGTGGTTGCCCAGTACGAAGGCAATCCGATTGTCGCCCTACAACGCAATCTACAGTTGCAATTTGTTGGCCCAGTTAAGTCACTGCAAACAAGAGAGTTCCATTACGGGAAATGCAAAAACTTGCAGGAAAGTTCGGGTACTTTGCCCAGCACATTCCCAACTATAGGCAGAGAAGCCGACTTCCAATCCCGCCTAGCGCACTTTGGCATACAAGGTCTGGTCTAAGATGACACCGTTTTTGACGGCGCTGCGGCGCAAGTTTCCTTCGCGTTGAAAGCCGGCTTTTTCCAACACGCGCATCGATCCCACATTGTGGGAGAACGCCATGGCAAAGATGCGAGTCAGCTTGTAATGCTCGAACGCCCAGTCCGAGGCGGCGAGCACGGCGCGGGTAGTCAGTCCCCGGCCCCAGAACGGTTCGCCGAGCCAGTAACCCATTTCGGCACTGAGGCGGGCAACGTCGCTCCCTAACTTGAAGCCAATGCCGCCTATGGCCTCGTTCCATATTCGATTGCGAAGGAGGTCTCGACCTCGGAGGAGCGCACCTCGGCAAGGTAGGCAGCCCCCGCAAGCCGCGTGTAAGGATGGGGGAACTGGTCGCGAAGGTTGGCCGCGATGTTCGGGTTGTTGGCGTACCGCACCAGCGAGTCAAGGTCGCTCTTGCGCCAGGATCGCACGGCAAGGTCGCCCAGATCGAGCAGCATGACCCATTGATGTTGCGACACCGGCGACTTCCGACGCAAGTCCTGCCGCGGCTCGGCGACTTGAGGGGACTGGATTTACTGGGCCGGGCGGCGCGTGAAGACTGCCGCAAGTCCGTCCTGGTAGACAAGCTGGAATCGCGGGTCCGCCTCCAGGAAGCTCACCAGGTTGTTACTCTTCTGCAAAATAACGACGCCGGCCTGGTTCAGGTAAGGGTCCGTCGCATACGATGGCGCGCCATTGGCCGTGGTGAAGAAGCGCTCCTCCAGTTCATCTCCGTAGAGATCGGTGCGGCCGTCGATGGCCACGGGATAATCCGGCATGTACCAGATGAGAAATCCGCCCCAGTCGAGCGTGTTGTAGAGCGGGCCCGGCGCCGGATGCCTGCGCAGGTAGTTAGCGGCATTCACCGGAAGGAAGCCACTGATTGCGCGGTCGAGTCCGCGGGTGTTGAAGTCGGTGCTGCCGGCAAACAGCAGCAGCAATAAAGCGACCGCCCCTGCTACTCCAAGGTTCTCGATCCAGGTTTCTTGGGGCTCCGGTTCGGCGTCGCAGGCGAGGCAATCGGCGATGCAGGCCGCGGCGGGAATGCAGATGAACCAGGCGTCGCGCATGGTGCGGAAGGCCACCGCGCTGGCAATGGCCAGCAGAGCGAGCTTGAATGGGTCAACTTTGTTTTGCCGTCCGACCACGAAAAACGCTGCCGCGGTCAACAGCAGTTGCACGTAGTGGCTGTAGACCCGGAAGGTCAGGGGCTGAAGCTCCATGATCATCAGGTAGGCGGTCTTCGACCGGGCATACTGGAAGATCACTTGATACAGGTGGAAAGAATTGGGCCCGATGCACGTGGCGACGATGCAAGCGAGGAACAACCAGACTAACGCCAGGGCCGGAAGCTTCGGAGGCAGCAGCCATGCCGGCGTCCATCCCAAGCGCGCCAACAGCCTTTGCGTTAGGTTCATTGCCGTGAGCAGGCCTACCAGGAACAGTCCGTAGATGAACTGGATGTGCAGGTTCGCCCACAGGAGAAAAATCAGCGGCAGCCAGTAGAGAAGCTGAACTCGGCCGGTGCGATGCGCCTCCAGCAGCAGCGTCAGCGTCACACAGAACAGCATCATGGAGAAGAAGACTGGCCGCGGCATCAGGTTAAAGAGAAACGCTGAGCAAGTAACAACCGCCAGGATGCACGACGGCCAGAACTGCCCCGAGAGGCGACGCAGCGCCCAATAGATGGAATAGGCGACACCGACCGTCAGCAGGGTGCCATACAGTCCGATGCCCAGCAGGCCAAACCAGGCATAGGCGCGCGACATCAGCACTTCGTAGCCCCAACTGTAAGCCACCCAGGGACGGTCGGCCGCCGTCCATGAGAAGAGCCCGTTGTGGGGAACAGCCAAGTGCTGGACGATCCAGTCGCCCACCTTGAGATGCCACCAGATATCGAGGTCGAGCACCGAAAACTTCAGATTGAAGGCGATGACGCCTACTGCGACTAGAAGACCAGTCAGCGTGAGCAACTTCAGCCACCGCAGATGCAGGAGCGGGCGTAGCTCGTCCACCAAGCCTGTGCCGCCCTTCGCTGTTCGCGCTTCGCCTTTCGCCGACGGGTGGGTCAGCGATTCCTCGACCGGAACCATGGTTTCCTCAGGTGCAAGCAGTCTTCCAAAATGGAACTGGCATAAGTCTAATCCGAACAAAGAATTACAAGCCAGGGGCTGCCGTGGAGAGACCGCGCCGCGCCAAATCACACCTACGCTGCGGACAAAGGCGCTTCCCGAGCGTCCCGGTCTATCTGCAACGACCTGACACGCCAAGCTAAGTTGCTGAATATAAATAGCTAGCTGTGGATTTCCAATGCCGGCTCGTTTGGCAAGCCGTATGCACTTTCTCTACCGTTCCAGAGCCGCATGCGCGGCTGGCCCCAGCGCTCCCCAGCGACCAAGCCTGGATTGGGCACTCTCCGGAAACGCCAGTACGAAGGAGTAGCACAGATGGAAGAAGAAGCGAAGCAAAACCAAACGACAACCAGCACCTGGACGGCGACCCAGACCTACATCATGGCGGCCGTCTGCCTGCTGATCGGAGTGCTGGTGGGATATCTGGTACGGGGCTCGTCGAATCCAGCGGGCCAGGCGGCGATGGCGTCAGCGGAAGTCCAGCCAGCGGCGGCCGCTGCTCCCTCCGGCATGGGACAAAAGGCCATGCCGACTCTGGATGACATGAAGCGCATGGCCGACAAGCAGGCCGAACCTCTGCTGGCCAAGCTGAAGACGGATCCCAAGAATGTTGAACTGCTCAACAAGACGGCATTGACTTACAAGGCGGCCCACCAATTCCAAGACGCCATCGTGTATTTCCAGAAGGCCCTGGACGTCGATCCCAAGAACGTGGCGATCCGCACCGACATGGCATCGTGCATCTACTACACCGGCAACGTGGATGGCGCGCTGGCTGAGCTTAACAAGTCTCTGACCTACGATCCCAAACACCCGGGAACGCTGATGAATATCGGCATCATCAAGTGGCAAGGCAAGAACGATGTTGACGGTGCAGTCGCTGCGTGGCAAACCTTGCTGAAGCTCAATCCGAACTTTCCGCAGAAGGAAGTGATCGAGCACCTGATCGCGGAAGCCAAACAGGAACGCAAAACTGCGCAATCTGCGAATCCGCCGAAGGGGTAATTGAGGGCTCGTAGTTCTCTCCGGGCAGGTCAGGTCAGGGCATGACAAACGCGACCCTCGAAGTACCGGCGGCAGTAAGTTCCGAAGCGGAAGTCGCGTCGCGCCTGAAATACGACAAGTTGCTTGCGGTGGGCTACGGCTTTGCCTTGCTGGCGTCGTTCTCCATCTGGCTTCTTGCGGTGCGGGCGCCCTTGTGGACGGACGAGACTCTTTCCTACTGGCAGATCGCCGGAGGCTTCAAACAGATCTGGGCACGATCAGTCCAAGGTAATTCGTTCGCCGCCTACGCTTACATCCTGTGGCTCACGAATACGCTTTTCGGCGACAAGGAATGGGTACTCAGGATTCCGTCCATCCTGGCCATGCTCGCCGCTGTGTACGTGTTCTACCGCTGCGCGAGAGAATTGTTTGACTGGGACGTGTCGCTCATCGCGACGATGTTGTTCATCCTCCCAAGAGGTATCGCATTTGCTGCGATCGATGTGCGTCCCTACCCGTTCGCGCTGCTGGTGACCAATCTCACCATTTTTCTATTCCTGCGCTGGACGAAGACCAAACGAACGGCTTACGCCGCACTTTTCGGGGCGTCGGCGGCAGGCATTTTTTATTTCCATTACCTGTTCGCCAGCATCCTGGCGGCGTTGGCGCTGTACTATCTGCTGTCGTCGCGCTCCTCAATCCGGGCGGACCTGCGGCAGATCGGCGTCGCACTGGGATGCTTCGTCCTGGTCATCCTTCCGGTCTTGCCGCGGCTCGGGTACATCTATCAGACGCGGACCACCCATTCTTTCGCCGACGCACCCCAGTGGATATCAGTCCTGCAGATACTGAACCCGGGAAAGTGGCAGTTGTTGGTGCTCGCCAGCGTCCTTGTGTTGGCGGCACTGGCGCACAGGCTCCCGCGTCCCAGCCGCGAGATGTACGGCAAGCTCCTGCTGTGCGCGAGCCTGGCATTGGTCCCCATTTTGTGTCTGTACGCGATCAGCGTGGCCACCTCGGTCCACGTCTTCATTCCGCGGTATCTGCTGGTGGCCGTACCCGGCATGGCTTTGTGCTGGGGATGGGTTTGCGGCCTCATCGCTTCGCGGCCGCTGCGCGGATTGTTCTGTTTCGCCTTTGTGGCGCTGTGCGCGTTTCAGGCTTACACATCGCCGCTTGCTTACAGGCATGAAGAGTCGTGGAAGGACGCGCTTGCGTTTGCCGATGCCAACGCCGCCGAAGACCATGCCCCATTGCTGATGTGCAGTCCGCTGGTGGAAGCCGACTTCCTGCCCATGCCTGCCGTTGCCAGCGACAGCGTTCTGTACTCGCCTTTGAGCTACTACAAGGTGAAAGCTCCGGTCGTCCCGCTTCCCCGTACCTTGAATGCGGAAGCCGAGCGCCAAGCCAAACAGTTCCTGCTTACGGCGGCACAGGAACATAGCCGTTTTCTGGTGCTGGCCCCCTGGCCTTCCCTGCGAATTCTCGATCTCATCGCCTATTTGTCGCAGGGCACGTACTCCCCTCGCGTTCTGGGGAAGTTCGACGAGATCTGGGTGGTGGAGTTCGTTCCGAACGCTGACGCTCAGTGACGGTCCAGGGGAATCTTTGCGCGCAAGTATAGCAAAGGCGCGAGCCTGGAACCTGGCATCGGGGCAAGACAATTTCCAGTCAAAACTGTGTCGAAGGTGTCATGATGTATCGGGAGATTCCGGTCCTGTGACCATCGTTGAGGCAATCCGCATTGCCCTGCTCTCGCTGTGGGCGAACAAGCTGCGCTCGGTGCTTACCCTTCTGGGCGTGGTCATCGGTATTGCGTCGGTGATTGCGGTGGTCACCTTCGTCAACGGCATCAACGGCTATGTTGCGGAAAAAATCTTCAATCTCGGGGCCAACAGCTTCATTGCCAGCAAGCAGCCCAACGTTGTGACCGATGTGGACGAGTTCATCGAGGACAGCAAACACAAGGACCTTACGATGGACGAGTACCGCGCGGTGGCCGAGGGTTGCACCGCGTGCCAGGACGTGGGCGCCAGCCTGCGCAATTTCAATGGCAAAGTCGTTTATGGCACGCAGAACAGCACCGATACATGGATTCGTGGCTGGACACCCAGCATGGCCCGGATCTACGACCTGGACCTGGTGGCCGGGCGGATGCTCAACGAGAGCGACGAGAACAGCGCCTCGTCAGTCGTCATCATTGGCCAGGACATCCGCGAAAACCTGCTCGGCGGCACCGATCCGCTGGGGAAAGAGCTTCGGGTGGACGGCAAAGTCTACCGCGTGGTCGGCGTCGGAAAAAAAGAAGGCAAGACCCTGGGCCAGAGCCGCGACAACTACGTGATCCTGCCGATGGCGACCTGGCTGAAGGCCTATGGTTCACACAACAGCATCTTCATCTGGGCCAAGGCATACGATGCCGGCGCGCCGTTCGAGCAGGCCGTGGACCAGGTGCGCGTGATTCTGCGCGCGCGAAGGCACGACCGCGCCGGCGATAAAGACAGCTTTGTCATCGAAACCAACCAAAGCTTTCTGTCAATCTGGTCCGACCTGAGCGGTACATTTTTTATTGTGATGATCGTGATCGCGTCCATCTCGCTGATTGTCGGCGGGATCGTGATTATGAACATCATGCTGGTATCGGTGACCGAACGCACCCGCGAGATCGGAATTCGCAAGGCGCTGGGAGCACGGCCGCGCGATGTGCTGCGGCAATTCCTGATCGAATCGGTGACCCTGGCGCTGGTGGGTGGGTTCCTGGGCGTTGCCGGAGGCATCGGCATTGCCAAGCTGGTGACGTTGCTGATCGGAATGCCATCTGCGATTAAGCTATGGGCTGTAGCCGCCGGGTTGCTGGTTTCGGCAAGCGTTGGAATTTTCTTTGGAGTGTATCCTGCGCGGAAGGCGGCAAAGCTTGATCCGATTGTCGCATTGCGGTTCGAGTTGTGATTTTGACTGCGCTTGCGGCTGGGGGAACTGAGCTATTTGTGAGGGCAGAGGCGTCGCGTATATACTTCGGCCACTCTCCAAGTTCAACTTTCACCAAGCCCATCGAACGGGGAACGCAAACATGAAGCATGTTGTAATTGTCGGCGGTGGTTTCGCCGGCCTGAATTGTGCCCGCAAACTGGCTGCGAATCCCGACGTCCAGATTACCTTGCTCGACAAGAATAACTATCAACAGTTTCAACCCTTGCTCTACCAGGTGGCGACGGCGGTGTTGACGCCGGACAATGTGGCCTTCAATTTGCGAAGCGCCCTATCGGAACATCCCAATGTCGAAGTGAAGATGACCGAGGTGGTCTCAGCCGATCTGCAGACTCGTGCGGTCGAAACTGCGGAAGGACAGAAATATCAGGGAGACTTTCTGGTACTGGCGGCCGGGTCACGGGCAAACTTTTTCGGCACGGCGGGGGCCGATGAGCACACCTATCCGTTGTACTCTCTGCGCGACGCCGAGTTGCTGCGGTCGCGGATTCTCTCTGTGCTGGAGTGCGCCGATCGTGACCCCTCTCTGGTTGCGAAAGGAGCGCTGAACTTCGTGATCGTGGGAGCCGGTCCCACCGGTACCGAGATGGCGGGTGCGTTCGGGGACATGGCCCATGGCGGAATGAAAAAAACATTCCACGGCTTGGTTGGCAGCAGGCCCCAGATTTTTCTAGTGGACGCGGGGCACGCGGTACTGAGCGCCTTTTCTCCGAAAGCGCAAGCCTATGCCACACGAATCCTGGAGAAGCGTGGTGTGCAAATACGTCTTCAGACCAAGGTGAAGGAAGTGACTTCGGGGCACGTAACCCTTTCAGACGGGACGGTCATCCCTACACACACCGTTATATGGGCCGGAGGCCTGAACGCCTCCCCCTTGTCCGACAACCTCGGAACCAAGCCTGGACATGGCGGTCGCATTGATGTTGAGCCTGACCTTTCGGTGCAAGGGTTCTCCGGGGTTTACGCCTTAGGAGACTTTGCGAATATCAATGGCTCCGACGGAAAGCCCCTGCCCCAACTCGCGTCCGTAGCCGAACAATCCGGCAAGTGGTGCGCGAAGAACATCGCTGCCGACATTGCGGGCAAAGCAAGAACACCGTTCCGGTATCTCGACAAGGGCATTATGGCGATGATCGGACGCAATGCCGCCGTGGCTGAAGTCGGCGAGCATCGGCACGAACTTCAGGGAGCGGTTGCCTTTGCTGCCTGGCTAGGTGTGCATGCCACACTGCTGACCACCTCGCGAGCCAAGGTGGAAGCCTTTCTGGAATGGTCCTGGGATTACTTCGGCAAGACCCGGGCCGATCCGGTGCTTGATCTCGAGGCCGAGACGAAGGTCGACTGGAGCGATGACGGTCAGGAAGAGCCGAGAAAATCGGCGACCAACTGACAGTCTTGCTTCCGTACCTGTGAGGGTTTCCTGTCTGGCCGTCCGGACGAAACGTGCGGCTCACCGAGCATGCAAGGCGCCCGTCGCCAAGAGTACCGGAGCTTGATCGTTAAACATGCGTCGTAGCGATTACAAAGAGATTCTGCGCATGGCGCTGGAGACCATCGCCAGGAACAAGATGCGATCCGGTCTCACCGTGCTGGGCATCGTGATCGGCGTGATGATGGTCATCCTCATCTCGTCGGTGGTGCGGGGATTGAACGCCAATGTGGAAGGCATGTTGAAGGACATGGGATCGGACATGATCTTCGCCTCCCACTTTGACCCGTTCACCTTCGGGCGACCAACCACGGAGATGCTGACCCGCAAGGAACTTGTCCTCGACGACGCTTTGGCCATGCGAGACCTGCCGCACGTCAAAGCGGTGACCGCTAGCCTGAGGATCATGTTGCCCCAGTTCGGCACCGGCACCTTCGCGGTGAAATATAACGGCCGCAAGACCAAGAACACCATCCTCGATGGCAACCTGCCCGCCACCATCGAGACCGACAACCTGCAGATTGTGAAGGGTCGCTGGTTCACCGACACCGAAAACGAGCATCGTAGCCTGGTTGCGGTCCTGGGCAGCGACACGGCGGACAAGCTCTTCGGAGAGCAAGACCCCATCGGCAAGGAGATCTCGATCGAAGGCGAGTTGTTCCAGGTAATTGGTGTGATAGCCAAGCGCAAGGCTGCGTTCGGCAATGGTTCCAACCCGGAAGACAACATTGTGCGCATGCCTATTGCGACGCTGCATAAGCTGCATCCCGAGCAGAAGCAATACTGGATTACCGCGAAGGCCACCTCGCATGCCGATATGGACAAGGCCATGGACGAGATGCGCGCGTTGCTCCGCCGGCGTCGTCACCTTGCCCCGGACCAGCCTGACAATTTCGCGGTCTTCAGCCAGGACGCGCTGAGCGACGTCTGGAACCAACTGACCGGGGGCCTCTTCGTCTTCATGTTCGCGGTATCGAGCGTGGCGCTGATCGTGGGCGGGGTCGGCGTGATGAACATCATGCTCGTGTCGGTGACCGAGCGCACCCGCGAGATCGGAGTACGCAAGGCTGTCGGCGCGCGCAAAAGCGATGTCCTGCTCCAGTTCACGCTGGAGGCGATTACCCTTACCGGTATCGGCGGCATCCTGGGCATCGTGATCGGGGGCATCCTGACCGCCCTGGTCCCGTTGGCGTTCCCTTCGCTCCCCGCAAGTATGTCTCTGTCGTGGGTGCTCACCGCGACCGCGGTCTCGATCGTCATTGGTCTCGTTTTCGGCATCTATCCTGCGTGGAAGGCCGCTCATCTCGATCCCATCGAGGCTCTGCGGTACGAATAGCGTCCATCCAGGAAACGATCTGCTAAATTTGAACGGCGATGAACGTCCTTGAATTCAGCGCTCTGGTTGCTCTCGGGTCTCTTCTTGCCGGCTTTCTGGGAGCTCTCACCGGACTGGGCGGCGGAGTCGTGGTTGTTCCCATGCTGGCTTTGCTGTTCCACGTGGACATCCGCTACGCCATCGGCGCATCGCTGGTTTCTGTGATCGCGACTTCGTCGGGAGCAGCCGCCGCTTACGTGCGGGAAGGATACTCGAACATTCGCATTGGTATGTTCCTGGAGACCGCCACCACCGTCGGCGCAATTGCGGGAGCCGCAATCGCCATGCATATTTCCGGCAATGCCATCGCGATCGTGTTTGGATTCGTGCTGCTTTACTCGGCAGTTCTCTCGAGCCGGAATCGCATCGAACACGGTGACCACCTGCCTTCCACGCCGCTAGCGGCAAAGTTGCGGCTGCACGGCTCGTATCCCACCACCGATGGAATGCAGCCCTACAATGTGAGAGGCGTACCGGCCGGCTATAGCCTCATGTTCGGCGCGGGCGTTTTGTCGGGCCTGCTCGGCATTGGCTCCGGCGCGGTGAAGGTGCTGGCCATGGACCAGGCGATGAAGATTCCCTTCAAGGTTTCGACCACCACCAGCAACTTCATGATCGGCGTGACCGCGGCCGCCAGTGCGGGACTCTATCTCAACCGCGGTTACATCGCTCCGGGTGTTGCCATGCCAGTGATGCTGGGGGTGCTGGCGGGTTCACTCATCGGGGCGCGAGTTCTAGTGAAAGCTAGAGTCAAAGTGCTGCGCTACGTTTTCGCCGCGGTGATCCTCGCGCTGGGATTCGAAATGATCTTTAACGGGGTGACCGGCAGGCTATGACCACCCGCAGTTGGAACGATCTTCGCATCGAAGTCATCATCGGCGCGCTGCTGCGTGTCGGCGTGACTCTGGCCGCGGCTATCGTCCTGTTTGGGTCGGTCGTGTACCTCGCGCGTCACGGTGGTCAGATCGCGACCTATGGCGTCTTTCGCGGCGAGCCCGGGTCCCTGACGACGGTGAACGGCATCGTCCGGGGTGCGCTCCACATGAGCGGAAGCGCAATCATCCAGCTTGGGTTGCTGATTCTGATTGCAACCCCGGTGGCGCGAGTGGCTTTTTCGGCCGTGGCATTCGCCATTGAGCGCGACTATTTGTATGTCTGGATTACGTTGTTCGTGCTGGCCGTCCTGCTCTACAGCCTGCTGGGATCGCACTGATGGGGGCGATGCGAGCTTGCGCAGTGCGCATTGGTTCCCGATAATGAGATGACACCGCCCCGAGAGGTTTGATGGTTTCCTCGCTCTTGTACTACTCGTTCTTTGCGATCGCCGCAATTCCCTTCATTTATTACCTGATTGCCATTTACAGCACATGGCATTTCTTCCGCGTCGCCGCCAAGGAAAATTCGACCGGCTCCAGCTTTACGCCGCCAGTGAGCATTCTTAAGCCCGTGCGGGGACTCGATCCTGACGTCTACGAAAATTTTGCCAGCTTCTGCCGGCAGGACTATCCCGAATACGAAATCATCTTCTGTGTTGGCGACCGCACCGATCCGGTGCTGAACGTGATCGAGAAGGTCGTCCGTGATTTTCCCAACTGCAACATTCGCGTGCTCTTTGGTTCAGGCCGGGTCGCCACCAACGACAAGGTCGCCAAGCTGGCCCGCCTGACGAGTGAGGCGCGGTACGAATATCTGGTCATCAACGACAGCGACGTGCGCGCCGAACCTGATTATCTTCGCACCGTGGTTGCGCCGCTCGCCGATCCCAAAGTCGGCGCGGTGACGTGTTTCTACGCTCCGACGGAAGAGAACGGCCTCGTTCAACATCTTCAATCGGCCGGCATGTTGTGCGATTTTTACGCGGGTATTCTGGTCGCCTGGCAATTGGACGGAATAAAGTTTGCGCTGGGGCCGACGATTGCCACGACCCGGACGCGCCTTGCCGGATTCGGCGGCTACCAGTCGATCGAGAACCGCCCAGCCGACGACCTCCTCGTGGGACGGCTGATTGCCGAACAGGGTTACGAAGTCAAGCTTCTCGCTTACTCGGTGCTCACGGTCGCAGATTATGCCTCACTGCGTGAGTTGTTCAATAAGCGTCTGCGCTGGATTGTGGTGATGCGGCACATGCGGCCCTGGGGACATCTCGGCCTCATCTTCACCCTGGGATTGCCTTGGGCCCTGGCAGCAGTTGCGGTGAAGCCGACGTTCGCCATCGCAGCGGCCTACCTTGGGACCTATCTGGTGCTGCGTTCCGCCATGACGTGGCTCATCGGACGATGGGGCCTCAAGCATCGCGTGTCGTGGGAAAACTACGCCCTCGTCCCCCTGTGGGACGCGATGGCGACGTTGATCTGGCTGGTCAGCTTTACCCGCGCTACCATAATGTGGCGCGGTCACAAGTACTTCATCCGCGAGGGGCAACTGGTTCCAGCCAGTCCCACCCCACACGTCGATGCGCCAGAAGAGGAAACCCTCAAAACTGGCTTATAGCGTGCTCTTTGCCAGAACACGTCCCGTATGTCCCTCCGAATGGCGTTCATTCTTCGGATGCCGCCAGTTCACCTGCGGCAGGAACAGCGATGAGTCGATCCGCTCGCGATAGCGCACCGCAATGTGAATCAGCGAGTCCAGCAGAGATTCCGACAAAAGATGGGGCTGCAAGCCAAGCTTAAGCAGCGATGAATGTTTCGCGTTGTAGTAATGTTCCTCAGCTTCGACGCGGGGATCGGGTAGATGGTCGATCTCGACTTTCAATCCCATGTCTTTGCCGGCGATCTGCACCAACTCCGCAAGTTGCAGGACGGTGAACTGCTCGGTGAACTGATTGAACACGCGGAACTCGCCTTGCTTGGCGGGGTTCAGGCACGCGATCTCAACGCAGCGCACGGTGTCGCGAATATCCAGGAATCCGCGGGTCTGACCACCCTTCCCATAAACCGTGAGCGGGTAGCCTAGAGCCGCCTGCGCGCAGAACCGATTCAGCACCGTCCCGAATACTTCGTCGTAGTCGAAGCGATTGATCAGCGCCTCATCCAACTCGGTTTCGTCAGTTACGGTCCCGTACACCACGCCCTGGTTGAGATCGGTGGCGCGAATTTTCCAGGCCTTGCAGGTGAAGGCAATGTTGTGGCTGTCATGCACTTTCGACAGGTGATAGAACGACCCGGGCTGCTTGGGGAAGGGCAGCACATCCTTGCGGCCGTTATGCTCGATCTCGATGTATCCCTCTTCGATGTCTATGTTGGGAGTGCCGTATTCGCCCATGGTGCCGAGCTTGACCAGGTGGCACTCGGGCAGGAACTCACGAATGGCGTACAGCAGATTCAGCGTGCCGACGACGTTGTTGACCTGGGTAAAAACTGCGTGCTTACGGTCGATCATGGAGTACGGCGCCGAGCGCTGCTCCGCGAAGTGCACCACCGCCTCAGGCTCGAACTGCATCATCGCCGCCGACAGGAACTCGTAGTCGGTGACGTCGCCGACGAAGGAATCCATTTTCTTTCCGGTAAGCTCCTGCCAGACGGCAAGCCGTTCCGCCAGCGGCCGGATCGGGGTCAGGGTTTGCGCCCCGAGTTCATGGTCCCACTGACGGCGCACGAAGTTATCGATGATGGCGACTGAGTGTCCCTTGTTGGACAGGTATAGCGCCGTCGCCCATCCGCAGTAGCCGTCGCCGCCTAGCACGGCAATCCTCATGTAGTCCTCCTGAAAAACCAGTAATACCGATGATCCCTGAAATTGCCGCAGCTGGCAACCGCCTTACTTGCGGCCTTCACGTTTTTGCGCCAGCACCAGGCCCCGCGGAGTGGAGAGCATGATCACTGAAATCAGCCCTTCCTGCTCCAGCCGAAGCGCTCCTTCGCGCACGACCTGGAAGTGCGAACTCGCGTCGTGGACCGCGATCAACCCTCGCGGATCGAGCTGCGGAAGAAATTTGCGGATCTCCTGCTCGCGAATTTTCAGCTCGCTGTCGCTGTAAAGAAAGTCGATCGTCCCCTCGACCTGCATATCGAGGCTGGACTGGTTGCGGGATTCGATCCAGTCCCCAAGACCGGACGCCTCGATTCGCTCCCGGGCTTTGGCGAAGATCACCGGGTCGTATTCGACGGTGATGATGCGGCCGAACCCGTTCTCCTTCAGCCCTTCGGCCATCTTCAGCGTGCCGTACCCAAGGAAAGTCCCGGTTTCAACGATCAGTTGCGGCTTGATTGTCATCACCAGTGACTTCAGGAAATCGAGCACCTCAAGTTCCGAGGTTTGCGAATCCATCATCTTCCAGAGCTCAGGATGCGGGCACTCCGGCGTGGGAGGGGTGTACTCCTTCTGCACGGATTCGCCCTGCTCGACCAGGCGCTCAAGGATGTTGCGCTCCTCGCCCTTCTTCAGGTAGCGTCGCACGATGACTGCAATCAGGACGGCGCCGACCAGAATTGCAAGGCTGCACACAGCGATGAAAACTGCACTGCGCGGAACTCCCGGTTGGCCAGCGAAAAGAAGCAAACACATAGCCCAGAGAATCAGGAATTCGCCGCAGACGATGCCCCGCGGTCGCTGGAACTGGATCTGGCGTCGACCCTCAATCCAAAGAAAAATGAAAATCAGAATGCCAGCCACGGTCGCCCAAGTTGCCCGATAATTCTGCGGCTGAACGCCCGGCGAAGCCGTAAGCGCGGCCAATGCCAACAGCCAGGTAGCGGTAACCCAGCCGGTTGCCATAAGAGACGTGACGTCCAGCGCGGACAACACAGACCACCCAGAGCGTCGTGTGAGAGCAAGTCTGCGACGGCGGAGGTCGACGTACAGAACCACCAAAGCACAGACAAGGCCCGCCAAGAGAATGTAGGTGAGGAAGTCCAAGAGAGCTTACGTACCTTTCGGCGCAGCGGGCGCGGGTAAAGGATGGTTGGTCAGCAGGACTTTGCCTCCACTTTCAGCAACCAGGTTAAGCTGCGGGCTCCCCACCAGTCCCTCCAGCCGAGGCACGGCAGACTGCTGCGCCACAACGTAGAAGCGCTCAGGCTTGAGCCAGAGGCTTCTGAACTCCGGATCGTCGATAAACACATTGGGAGCGCCCGGTGCATAGGAACCGTACTCCATGGTGTTCCAGCGACTGTTCAGGAGCAATGCCGGACGGTCAGTGTAGAAGAAAACCGACGAGAACGTGTAGTAGTGGTGGTCCACAATCAACGTTCCTTCCGGGGACTTCAACAGTAACTCTGCCAGCGGCCTGGAGGACAGATAAGGATCGAACGCCACCATCGCGAGGCGCGCCGCATGGAAGAACAAAACCATCATCAGCGCGGCTGTGATGAACGCCATCCGCGGACGCGCCCACAAAGCGCCGATGGCACCGACGAGGAAGGCAACCGCTGCCAGGGCGAGAGGCAGGCGAAGATACGCGAACGACTGGAGCGTCAGGTCTTCCATATGACCCATGGACAGCGTATAGACGTTAGGATGACGGCTAAGAGCACCTGCAATATCGCCCGGCGCAGGCACGTTACGCACTAGCACCAGAATGGTGATAGCGGCGATCGCCGCGATCGCCGTTACGATCGCGAGAGCTCGCGTTCCCCACTTGATCCATTTGCCTTCCGTAGCCATTGCTGAACCCAGCAGCAACGCGAGCGCCGGGTAGCAGGGCATGGAGTAATACTCCTGCGTGGTGGAGAAGGTGAAGAATACCAGGACGAACCCAGCCCAGCACAGCGCAAGCAGCCGCGTCCGGCCGGCGCGGTCCACCGGCTTGTACGACAACTTGGCGACAGCGGGAAGGTACACGCTCCAGGGAAACAGCCAGATCAAGTGAAACAGCCAGAAATAGAGCCGCGGCACAGTGTTGTAATCGCGCGGGTAGCGCAGATTCAAGAAGCGCAGCACCTGCTCGTTCATGAAGTAGAACCACAGGAAGCCGTGGTATTGACCGGGAACGCTGCGGAACGTGAAGTCGAAATACGGCGGATTCTGCAGCGTTGCCAGAATGTGCCAGGGAGCGGCGATGAGCAGAATGATTCCCAATCCCGTGAACGGATGCAGCCGCTTCCAGGTTCTCGCAGAAAACAATTGCCGTGTGACCAGCAGGTAGATACCACCTGCCGCGAGGGGAAACAGCACGCCGACCATGCTCTTCAGCAGGAAGCCCAAGCGCAAGACTCGCCGCAAAAATCGAGGCCCACGCACGAGGGTGGGACTCCTCTTCCTCCAGACATCGCAGGAACGCCCACATCGCCAGCGCGACGGTGAACGTCAGCATGACGTCGGGAATAAGAATTCGCGTGAAGAGAAACAGCCCGATGCAGGTCGCGATGCAAAGACCGGCATAGAACCCCGCTCGTTTGCCGAATGCCCACATGCCGAAGGCTGCGGTCAGCCACGCCAGCCCGATGCAAGACAGCGCAATGGGAATGCGCGCGGCCCAGTCATGCACCCCGAAGATTCTGTAGGACACCGCCATCAGCCAATAGACAAGCGGCGATTTTTCCAGGTAAATGACGCCATCCAGGCGCGCGGTCACCCAATCGCCGGAGCGAGCATGTTGCGCGCGATCTGGGCCTGCACCGCGTCCACGTCGTCCATCAGCGACGGAGGGGATACGATGCAACCCAGATAGACAGCCGCGGCAATCAGCACCACCACTAGGTAGAGATGCCAACTCCCACGGGCTGCAACCGGCGCTTCGTCGTGGCCGAGATCGGCGCCTGAATGCGCCACTTTTTCATCCACAAGAACAGGATCATCAGGCCCCATAGGTGATAGCCGATGTTGACTCGCCTTTCCAAATGACTGCGAAGATAAGATTGGATTGCCTCCGAGTGAAACACTTCCGGGTAGTCAGAAAGCCCCGTATTTACTGTATCAATTAGCAGCGAACGCAGGGGCCCGCGAAGCCACTCGTGCGCCGGGATGTCGAAGCCGACCTTCTTGCGCTGCAGAATGGATGCCGGCAGCTTGTCCTTCATGAGGTCCTTCAGAAGGAACTTCTGGCGCGAGCCGCGAATCTTGAGCGCCGCCGGCAACGTGGCGGCGAACTCCACAATGCGGTGGTCGAGGTACGGCGGCCGCACTTCCACGGAATGGGCCATGCTCATGCGGTCCGACTTCACCAGAATGTCGTCGGGCAGATAGTACTTCTGATCGAACGCCAGGTACGGAGCAAGGTCGTCGTTACCGGGCAACGCCTGCCGCAAATCCGCGAGCATAGCGTCGAGCGCGCTGGGCAGCTCCGGACGCAACAGAGAGCGTTTCTCCGTGTCAGAAAACGTTCCATTCCAATAAATGTGCGCCCGCTCAGGCGGCATCAGGCTGCCATTCAGCAATCGCTTCAACTGATATTCGAAACTGATCTTCTCGTCCGAAACTGGCCAGTGGCGTAAAGCGCCCAGCGCCAGCCGCAACGAACTTGACGGCAGCGTGCGGAGGTAGCGCGCGATCCGGTTGGCCCGATAGGTAAGGTATCCGCCGAACAGCTCGTCCGCGCCCTCGCCGCTGAGCGCGACCGTTGTTCGGGTCTTGCAAAGCTTGGAGAGAAACCACACCGGTAGCGCTCCGGCATCGGCGCTCGGTTCGTCCGAGTAATAGGCGAATTCCTCGATCGCGCCTTGCAGGTCCTGCTCGGGATTCAGGTCCAACTGTTCGTGCTCGGTCCCGTATTGCTGGGCCGCTTGCTGAACGTATTCGGTCTCGTCGAAGCTGCGCCCGCGGAAGGAAATCGAAAATGTTTTCAGCCGGGAGCTCGACGCGTTCGCAGCGTAATGCAGGATCGTTGAGGAATCGATGCCGCCACTGAGCCACACCCCCAGGGGCACATCGGAGACGAGTTCTTCGCGAACTGCCTGCTGGAGAAGCGAGTCGAGTTCCTCACGCGCAGATTCCAGCGTGTGGTGACCGGGTTCGCCTTCCGGCAAACGCCAATAGGCCTCCGCGCGCAGTTTGCCGTCGCGCCACTCCATCCATTGTCCCGGCAGAACTTTTTCGATTCCATCCACCAGCGTCCATGGCGCAGGTGAGTAGTTCAGCGAGAGATAGCAATCCAGGCCGGACAGGCTCAGCCGGCGCTCGATCTCGGGATGAATCAGGATCGCCTTCAGCTCCGAACCGAAGAAGAGATCCTCACCTTGCCGTGCAATGTAGAGCGGCTTGATGCCCATGCGATCTCGCGCCAGCACCAGGCGCCGGGTGGAAGTCGGTCCATAGCGCGACCGCGAACATGCCGCGCAGTCTGGCGAAAGCTTCGGTGTCCCACTCAAGAAACGCGTGAAAAACAGTTTCCGTGTCGCAATGCGATTGAAAACGATGGCCCAGGCTTTCCAGTTCGCGGCGGAGTTCCAGGTGGTTATAGATCTCGCCATTGAAGACGATGGCTGCTTCGCCGTCTTCGGTCTGAATGGGCTGATCGCCGCCCACCAGGTCGATGATCTTCAGGCGAGTCGCTCCCAGCGAGCAGATGCTGGACCGGTATACGCCCTGCTCGTCGGGGCCACGGTGAATCAGCGTCGCAGTGGCTGCCTGAATCCGGCCGGGGTCGGGAGACCAGCCCTTATGCGTAAAACCAGCAATACCACACAAAACGCTAAGACCCTTCCAGTAGTCTTGAGAAGTTATGGCCAGTCGTCGGGGAAATGTCCGGCCCGGGAACTGGCAGTGATACCGACCGCCGACTACTGATAACTGACTACTGGCAACTGACTATCATTCTTGTTATACCATGAGAGAAAGCCTGTTTGGGCACGAGGAATGAGCGCGCGTATTAAGCGTAACAATGACTTCTCATAAAAGACTGCACCTTAAAACATACCTGCTGATCCTGGTCATGATTGTTGCCGGTCCTTTCGGTAACCTCATGCTCGGCTAAAGGCATGAAAGATATCGGCAAGGTCACGACGACGATCTCATCCCCCGGCGAACTGTTTCACGTTCTCGCCAGAATTCTTTTGTCCGGAACGATCTGGCTGGGCATCGCCTCCCTGCTTACCTTCTTCGTCGCCTACATGCTGGTGCTTTCCTGGGCGGACTACAGCTATGTCCAGCCTGCCTCCGCTATGGCATACGCGGTAGTGGCTGTGCTGGCCACTTTATTGCTCGGCGAGGTTGTTTCGCCTCTTCGCTGGCTGGGCATTGCCATCATTTGCCTGGGTGTTTTCGTCGTTGGACACACCAATCCGCGCACTACGGAGAATTCCTAAGTGTTTGAAGTCCTCTTCTTCTCGCTGATCGTGGTCGCCGGTACGGCGGGAGAGCTTTGCGTCTCACGCGCCATGAAGGAAATCGGCGAAGTCCACGACTTTCGCCCGGCTGCGCTCATCAAAGTGTTGCTGCGCGCCCTGCGCGTGAAGTGGATGTGGATCGGGGTTGGCCTGATGACGATCGGTTTCTTCTCCCTGCTGGCCATCTTGTCTTTCGAGAACGTCAGCTTCGTGGTGCCGGTCACGGCGCTCGGCTACGTGGCCGGTGCGCTCGGCAGCAGGTTCTTCCTGGGGGAGCGGGTGAACTGGCGCCGATGGGCCGGCATTCTGCTGGTTTGCGTCGGCGTAACTCTGGTGGTCATCGGGAAAAGGGTGAGGACCATGCCGCAACCGACGACAAGAGTCGCAGGCGTTTTCCACCCCAGCAAAAAGCAGACGATCGTACTCCGCGACATCTGCGGGTTCGCTGCCGACTCCTTTCGCGCCGACAAGGTGCGGGCCACCATGACCGCTCTCGGCATGGTGATCGGGACGGCGTCGCTCATTCTGGTGGTGACCATCGCGCTTACCGGCAAGCAATTTCTGCTGACCCAAATCCAGAACGTGGGCTCCAACCTGATCTGGGCCGAATACTCCAGCCAGTCGAATGCCGCCTCCAATGCGGCCCTTCGCGACTATCTGACGGTGGACGACATGGCGGCAGTGCAGCGTCAGGTACCCGGCATCCAGGCGGCGTCGCCGGTGCTCAACCTTCACGACCGCATCGCCGCCCCCGGTGGCAAAGAGCGCGACATTCTGGTGCTGGGCGTGAGTCCGGAATACGTCAAGGTGCGGCGACTGCGCGTGCTGTCCGGAGTTTTCTTCGACCAGCAGGACTCGCAGGCCTTCAACAAGGTCGCGCTGGTGACGGAAGCATTCGCGCAGCGGCAGTTCGGCAGCGACGATCTGGCTTTGGGACAAGAGGTCAAGATACTGGGATTGCCCTTCACCATCATCGGCGTCTTTCGCGAGAGCGTTGACACCTTCGGCCGCTCCGAGATCCAGGACGACACCATTCTCATACCCTATTCCGTCGCGCGGCGCTTGACCGGTAAGAACTCCGTCAACCAGATTTACTTCTCCATGGCTGACAGCACCAGCGTTCCCCAGGCTACACCAGCGATCCTGAAGGTCATCCAGTCGCGGCATCGCCCCGAGTCTGAATACCAGATGGGCGATCTCACCCAAGTGCTCACCGTGGCACAGAAAACGGCCGACACCTTCACCATCATCCTGGGCCTGTTCGCCACCGTCACCCTGATCGTGGGCGGAGTCGGCATCATGAACATCATGTTCGCCACCGTCAGTTCCCGTATCCGGGAGATCGGTATCCGCAAGGCGGTGGGTGCGACCCGCCGGGACATAACCCTGCAATTTCTCACGGAAGCGGTCTTGATTTCCGTCACGGGCGGCGCCGTAGGCATGCTGATCGGCCTCGGGCTGCCTTTCTCGGTGCGGTTCTTCACCGATTACCAGCTACCGATTCCGGTCATGAGCGGCTTCGTCGCTATCTTCGCCTGCTGCTCGGTGGGAATCGCCTTCGGTACTCTTCCCGCCAAACGGGCTGCGGCAATGGATCCGGTGGAATGTCTCAAATACGACTGATGTTGCCGAGACTTGCATGTCTCCTCACTGCACCGCCGGCCCGCGATTGAACCTCCGTGCCCGAACGATTACCCTTGACCTAATCTATGGCGAGCAACCGCAGGAACGGGCGTCCCTATCCCAAGCTGGTCCTCAGCGAGACGCTGAGCGTTGCCATCGAGACCTTCCGCAGCAACCAGACGCGGTTCATGCTGACGTCGCTGGGCATGGTCATCGGGACGGCGTCGCTCATTCTGGTGGTCACCATCGGCCTGACCGGCAAGCAGTATCTGCTGCAGCAGATCCAGAATGTCGGGTCCAACATGATGGTGGCCGAGTATCAGGGAGGCGACGTTAGCGGCAACGCCTCCGCTAGCGACCTGTTGACCCTTAACGACCTGCACGCCGTGCGGGAACAGGTGCCGGGCATCAGCGCATCTTCGCCGATGGTCGAGCTCCACGACCGCATGACGGTGCCGGGCGGCAAGGAGCGTGACATCCTGGTGCTGGGCGTGTCATGGCAGTACCTTTATGTCCGCAACCTGGACGTCCTCGCCGGCCGCTTCTTTGAAGACCGTGAAGAGCAGGCGCGGGACAAGGTTGCCGTCATTACGCAGGCCCTTGCCAATACGCTCTACGGCTCGCAGACGGCGGCCATCGGCCAGCAGATCAAGCTCAGCGGTTTGCCGTTCACGGTGATCGGGACCTTCCGCGAACGGGTCGATACCTTCGGCCAGTCGGAGATTTCCGAAGACACCATCCTGATTCCCTACACCGTCGCGCGCTTCTTTACCGGCAGCGATAGCGTGACCCAGCTCTTCTTTTCCGTGGCTGACTCCAACGAGGTCCCGCGCGCCACCCAGGCGATCGAAGACGTGCTGCGCTCGCGGCATCGCCCGGAATCGGTCTACAAGGTCTCCAACCTGACGCAACTGCTTTCGGTGGCGGCCACGACGGCGAACACTCTGAGCAGCGTTCTGCTGCTCGTTTCCGTGCTGACCTTGCTGGTGAGCGGAGTGGGAATTATGAACATCATGCTGGCCACCGTGAACGCCCGCATCCGCGAAATTGGCGTGCGCAAGGCCGTGGGCGCCACCAAGGCCGAAATACGCGCTCAATTCCTCACCGAGGCAATGCTTATCTCGCTCTCCGGCGGAATCGTCGGCATACTGCTCGGACTGGCGCTGCCGTTCTCGGTACGCTTCATCACCGACTATCGCGTCCCCATCTCGGGATGGTCGGTGATTATTGCCGTGGCGGTCTCGTCCCTGGTCGGCGTACTGTTTGGCACCTTGCCCGCGGCGCGAGCGGCCCAGCTCGATCCGGTCGAGAGCCTGCGCTACGAGTGAAAGCTTGCAGGTGTCTGGACCCCAAACAGGAAAGCCCGGACCGTTTTGTCCGGGCTTGTCACTTTTCGCTCTGGTTCGCGTGCCTTACGTCCAGGTTCTGGCGTTGGCCGCGCTCCCGTACTGCGTTCAAGCGAATTTTGTCACCGCTTGTGCCGATTTACGGCGCCTCCACATTGTCCCTTACATGACGAGGGCAATACTCTCCAGCTCTCTTTGGAACGCTTCCAGCGTGGCTCCGGCCAGCCCAACTTTGGTCACCGCATCGCGGGCTTCTTCGACCGAAACGCCATAGCCGTGTCCAGCCAGAAACATCTGGACCAACTCCGCGCCGTCCTTGGAGTCGAACCCCTGGAGCAGTTCGCTCCTCAGCGCCGTCAATTCCGGAACGGAAAACTTTGTCTCATCATCGACCTCACCTCCGACCCTTCCAGGGCTGTGCTAAGTAGACTCGGGGGACGCTATAAAGTTACAGGCAATTCAATTGCCGAACTCGATTCTCCGCCATCCCTCACCCGGAAGTTTGTGATAAATCGAACCCCTTTTCTCCTACTGAGTTGCATATAGGTGTGTTAGAACACTGGGTTCTTCGCGGCCGGGCGCGGGAAAACTGCTGCTAACGGACCCGCACCGTCTGCAAGACTTTGCGGAAATGAGGAGGGGAAATGCCCTTCCAAGGGCAAGCTGTGGGTGGTATTTCGGCACAGTGGGCCTTTTTTACCAGAACGGAACTACAGCGTTTCAATCGTAGCTTCCGGCTCCAGCAGGATCGGAATCCCATTGCGGATGGGATAGACCCGCCCGCATTCGTTGCACTTGAGGGCCTCCTCCCCACGCAGCACCAGGGGCTTACGGCACACCGGACAGGCAAGTATCTCCAGCAGGTCAGGGCTGATCATGGCTGATGATTCTAGCAGGATGCGGCCTCCGTTGTTATCCTGAGGGCAACGGGGTTGCGGCGCGGCACTATAATCATTTCGCCAACGCACCGTATTTCGGCATTCTTGTTCGGTCAGGCTGTGGGGAAAAGCAAATCAAGCTAAGCATCACGGGCCCGTTCTTCATATCGCAGTCCACAGGGTGAGCATGACACTAACGCAATCGAACGCTACCACGATCAGCGCTCCCGACACGAGCAAGAATTACCGCGGCCCGCTGATGATGGTGACCACGCTCTTCTTCATGTGGGGATTCCTGACCTGCCTGAACGACATCCTGATTCCGCACCTGAAGGCCATCTTCGATTTGAACTACGCGCAGGTGATGCTGGTTCAGCTCGCCTTCTTTGGCGCGTATGCGGTTTTTTCCATTCCGGTCGGATTCATTATCGAGCGCATCGGCTACCAGTGGATGATGGTGGCCGGACTATTGACCATGGCTCTCGGCGCCGTGCTCTTCGTTCCAGCGGCGAGCGCTCCCTCGTTCCCGCTGTTTCTCGCGGCGCTTATCATCCTGGCCGCGGGGATCACCGCGCTCCAGGTTTCGGCCAATCCGTATGTTGCGCTGCTCGGACCAGCCAGGACCGCCTCCAGCCGCCTCACCCTGACGCAGGCCTTCAATTCTTTCGGTACCTTTATTGCGCCGTTGTTCGGCGGCATCCTGATTCTCGCCACGGCGCCCAAGACGGCGGCTGAGATCGCGGCGATGAACCCGGCAGTGCTGCACGCTTACCGCATCGAGCAAGCCTCGTCGGTGAAGCTGCCCTATATCTTGATCGCAATCACCCTGGCGCTGCTCGCCGTCGTAATCGGCAAGTTCAAGCTACCGCACATCCCGGAGGCCGAAGGCGGTCACGCCGTCGAAGCTGGCGCCCACGACAGCATCTGGAGACACCGCAACCTCGTCATGGGAGCGTTTGCCATCTTCGCCTACGTGGGCGCGGAGGTCGCGATTGGCAGTTTCCTGGTGAATTACATGCACGAGGCGGAGATTGGAAACCTGAACCTCGAGACCGCCGCCAAGTTCCTCATGGTGTATTGGGGGGGCGCCATGGTCGGCCGTTTCGTCGGATCGGCGGTGCTCCAGAGAATACCGGCGCGCGTGGTGCTGGGCTGCAACGCGTTTGCCGCCGCCGCTCTCGTTTGCCTGTCGATGCTTACCGCCGGCTATTTCGCTATGGGCGCTATGCTACTCATCGGTCTGTTCAACTCCATCATGTTCCCCACCATTTTTACGCTCGGCATCGAGGGCATGGGGCCGCTGACCGGAGAAGGCTCGGGACTGCTGAACACCGCAATTGTGGGAGGCGCGGTCATTCCTTTGGCGCAGGGGTTCATTGCCGACCGCGTGGGACTCCATCACGCTTTTATTCTGCCGGTAATTTGTTACTTGTACATCCTGCTCTTTGCCGCCAAGGGTCAGCCGCGGCAAGCGGCCCGGGCGTAGCAGCCCTCTCCGTTCGGTGCAAAAGCAACCGCGGATCCTCGCGAGTCAGCGGGAAAATCTGGACCGTCAACACCCCAAATAAATCCGCGCCCTCCGCGCCAATCCGCGGTTAAGTTTTTTCTTGACTACGCTACTGGCTGCATCCGCCGGGCTTCCATGCCATCCAGCACATGCCACAGCGCCTGGGCCGCGGTTTCTGCGCTGGCCAACGCACTCTCCGCTTGCTCGGGATGGGCCGCAACCTCAGCGGCCAGCAGCTCGCGCCATACCTGCGAATGTTCCACGTCGGCGAACTGGTGCAGCTTGAAGTAGCCGCACGTTTTGGCGTCAGCGCCGTAGCGTTCGGCGAGGCCGTCAGCCTTCGTCTTGGCCACGCGCGGGACCTGCGACTCATACGCATAGAACGCCGCCAGCGCTTCGGCAGTCGAGCCCTCGCGTGCCACCCGGCGAAACTCAGCAATTAGCTCGCACACTTCCAGCGGCGCTTCGCTCTGCCGCACCTGGTCGCGCTCCGCGCCCATGCCTTCGGCGAAATCGAGCCACAACTCGCTGTGCGGACGCCCTTCGATCTCCTCGCCGCACAGATTACGCAACACGGCGCGCCGCACCTCGCCATCGTCCAGGCGCGAGTGCAAGGCGCTCAGGTAGGCCGGAAACGCGGCTACATGCTGGTAATAGTCGCCGGCGTATTCGCGGAGATCGTCGCGAGTAAGCTGGCCCGCCGTCCACGCCTTGTAATACGGATGGCACAACAGATCGTAGCCGGCAATGCGCTCTTCCAGTGCTGCCAGGAATGCTTGCGGTTGCATGATGTACCCCACAAAGAAATTTGGATCCGGTGAGTGAGAACACTATACGGGAGGGGCGGAGGCGCCGACAAGCGCGCCACTCGCCCCTCCCGGAACGACCGTCATAAGGCCTTTCGCTACTTACGGATGACTATAGCCCGCTCTTCGTCACACGGCGGCGTGACGCGTGGCACAGCTTCCGATACCGGGAAGGTGCAGCCTATTATCGCGGCAGCTAGGTATCTGCTTTGTGGACGCTGCTACGAGGCAAAGTACGCTCCCATTGGGTTTACCCTCGAATGCATCTCAATTCATGCTCATCCCGAACGTGAATAGGGACTTGCCTATTCCGAGTCTTGCCGATCAACTCCCCGGCCCGCAACTGAGCAATTCCCTTCAGACATCCATCGATCCCCACTTCTCCCGAAGCCGCGTCCCTATTCGCTACCGCATACATTTTTCTGGAGGCTTTCATGCTTCACCTCGACACCGGTAACACCGGCTTCATGATTCTCTGCACCAGTCTGGTCATGCTCATGACGCCGGGCCTGGCGTTCTTTTACGGCGGCCTGGTCGGCCGCAAGAACGTCCTCGCCATCATGATCCAGAGCTTCGTCTCCATGGGCTGGACCACCGTCATCTGGTACCTGTACGGCTATTCGCTGTGCTTCAGCGGCGACTGGCACGGCATCATCGGCAACCTGACACAACGTCTGCCTGCACGGCATCAATCTCACCACGCCGTCCGGCCCAACGACACCATTCCGGCGATGGTCTTCATCGCCTACCAGATGATGTTTGCCATCATCACTCCGGCACTCATCTCGGGCGCGTTCACCAACCGCGTGACCTTCAAGGCCTACTGCCTGTTCCTGACGGCATGGCTCACCTTCGTTTATTTCCCCTTTGTGCACATGGTTTGGGGCGGAGGCATCCTGCAACGCTGGGGCGTGGAGGACTTCGCCGGCGGCATCGTGGTGCACAACATCGCCGGCATGGCTGCGCTGGCATCTGTTCTCTATGTCGGACAAGCGCCGGGTCCTGGATCGCGGCCCGCACAGCATTCCGCTGGTGGCTCTGGGCACCGGTCTGTTGTGGTTCGGATGGTATGGCTTTAACGCCGGCAGCGAGATGCGCGTGGATTCGGTGACCGGCACGGCGTTCCTCAACACCGATATCGCCGCGTCGTTCGCGGCCGTGGCTTGGTTGATCGTGGCTTGGATCCGCGAGCGCAAGCCCAAGTTCCTCGGCCTGCTGACCGGCGCGGTTGCCGGACTGGCGACCATCACTCCTGCCGCGGGCTATGTTTCGCCCACGACGGCGGTCATCATCGGCGTGGTCTCCGGAGTGGTTTGCTACTTCGCGGTTGAGATGAAGAACAAGCTGCACTGGGACGATGCGCTCGATGTGTGGGGCGTTCACGGCGTCGGTGGCTTCCTCGGCATCGTGATGCTGGGACTGTTCGCCAACAGCGCCTTCAATCCCGCCGGCACGCAACGGATTGCTGTACGGCAATCCCGGCTTCTTCGGCAAGCAACTGGTCGCGGTGCTGTTCTCGTCGGTGTGGGCGTTCGCCTTCACCTACGCCATGCTGTGCATCATCAACGTGTTCACACCGGTGAAAGTGACCGAGATGAGCGAGGAGATCGGCCTGGATGAGTCGCTGCACGGCGAGCACGCTTACGAAACCCTCGAAGTGGAGGAATTGTTCAACGGCGATCGTCAGCGTGTGACGATCGACCACATCGAGGAAGAAGACGAGTTGGTCGGCCCCAGGAAGTAGCCATGCCGGGACGGTTGACTACCTTCCGCCGGCTTCTGGGGAGAAGTGTATTGACAGGGGCGATGCTTATCTCGCCCCTGTATTTTCTTGCGCAGGACAGCACACCCGCGCCAGACCCCGGCTCGGCTACTTCTGATCCGCGCGAGACCGAAGGCCTGGTGGCAAACCATCACCGCCAACGGCTTCGCCTCCTTGTCGTACGGCTACAACACCAACCAGCCCTATGACCGGCTGAACCAGTTTCGCGTCTTCGACTTCAACGACAACGAGCCCCAGTTGGACATGGCGCAAATCGTGATCCAGCGCGCCATTGAGAAACGCAACCAGTTCGGCTTCCGCGTCAACATGATCGCCGGCTCCGGCGTTCCTGAAGTCACCGCAGCCTACGGAATGTTTCGCAACATGCGAGACCGACATCGCCCATCACTTCGATATCCCCGAACTCTACGTGAGCTACATCGCACCGCTGGGCAAAGGGCTGCGCTTCGATGCCGGCAAGATGGCCAGTCACCTGGGCTCGGAGATCATCGGCGGCTATGACGGCTACAACGACGAGTTCAGCCGCGGATTCATCTTCGGCTTTGGCGTGCCGTTCACCTACACCGGAGTGAAAATCACCTATCCCTTCACCAGCAAAATCACCGGCATGGTGGTGCTGGTGAACGGATGGGATGAAGTCCAACGCTACAACCACGGCTACTCCTGGGGCAGCCAGATTACGGTGACTCCAACCAAGACCACGACCCTCTATTTCAACTTCATTCATGGTCCTGAGCGCCCGAACGACGTTCGCGACCAGCGCAGCGTGGGAGAAATTGTCGGAAGCTGGAAGACGACGCCCCGCCTGAATCTTGGCTTTGACGCGGTGTACGGCCACGAGGAGAACGCCGTCGCCCCCGGTCACGACGCCATCTGGAAAGGGCTGGCCGGGTACGTCAAGTATGGCTTCACGCCGAAATTCTCGCTGGCGTTTCGCGGAGAGGTTTTCAACGATGGCGGAGGCACGCGCACCGGCGTGGACCAGACGCTTCAGGGATACACCTTCACTCCGGAATACGACATGGCCGCGAAGCTATCCGACGTCGCCTCGTGGCTGAAGAAGCTGGATGGCAAGTTCGTCGATCCGCGGCGACATCCGCCTCGACCACTCCAATCGTGACGTGTTCCTTACCGATAGTCCCCAGCTGCTGGTGCCACACCAGTTCACGGTGGCCATCAACTTGATCTACTTGTTCTAATGCCAACGCCTCTGTTTTGACATAATGATGGAATGGCTACTGCTTTCCCTATAGAGCGCTGGCTTCCGAAGTCCGTACTTTGTCTTCGGGACTACACCCTTGCCAAGCTCTCGCACGACGCCATCGCGGGCATCACGGTTGGGCTGGTCGCGCTGCCGTTGGCCATGGCGTTTTCCATCGCCTCCGGCCTCACGCCGCAGGCCGGCATTTACTGCGCCATCGTGACCGGCTTCCTCATTTCTCTGCTGGGAGGCTCCCGGACCCAGATCGGCGGCCCGACCGGGGCCTTTGTGGTAGTGATCGCGGCCATCGTCGCCGAGCACGGTATTGACGGATTGTTCATGTGCACCGTGATGGCCGGTATTCTGCTGGTGATCATGGGCGCGACCGGCATGGGTTCGGCGGTGAAGTTCATTCCCCGGCCCATCGTCATCGGATTCACCAACGGCATCGCCATTCTGATCGCCAGCACCCAGGTGAGAGATTTCTTCGGTCTGCACCTGGACAAGGTCCCCAGCGTCTTCTGGCTCCGCATGGAAACGCTGGCCAGCCACTTCGGCACGCTGAATTACGCCGCGACGGCTCTGGCCCTGGCAACGGTCGCCATCCTTGTGATTTGCCGCCTGGCCTCCAATCGCATTCCCGGACCAATTCTGGTGCTGCTGCTCGGAACCGCGGCAGTAGATTTCTTCAAGCTTCCCATCGACACCATTGGAAGCCGTTTCGGCGGCATTCCCAGCGGCCTGCCGCATCTGGCGATTCCCCGCTTCCGCACCGATCTTATTCACGGACTGCTGGGCCCGGCGGTCACCGTCGCCATGCTGGGCGCGATTGAATCCCTGATGTCGGCGGTGGTCGCCGATCGCATGAGCAACGACCGCCACAATCCCAACGTCGAACTGATTGGCCAGGGCGTGGCCAACATCGTCTCTCCCATGTTTGGAGGCCTGCCGGCCACCGGCGCCATCGCGCGCACGGCTACCAATATCCGCGCCGGAGCTCAGACCCCGATCGCAGGAATGATCCACTCCCTCACGCTGCTGTGCATTTTGCTGTTTGCCGGCGCCACTGGTGCGCTTTGTTCCTATGGCAGTGCTGGCCGGCATCCTGATGGTCGTTTCCTACAACATGGGCGAGTGGCGCGAGATTCCCCAGCTTCTCAAGCTCACCAAGACCGACGTGAGTGTCTGGCTGGTCACGTTTGCGCTCACCGTGTTCGCGGACCTGACCGTGGCGGTGGAAGCCGGCATGATCCTGGCCGCGCTTCTCTTCATCAGCCGGGTGGCGAACACGACCTCAGTCTCGCAGGTCACCGACGATTACGTGGAAGATGGGCGCGTCCACATCCTTCAGGACAAGGACATCCCGTACTACGCCACCATCTTCCGCATTCACGGCCCGTTCCTCTTCGGCGCGACCGAGAAGGTCGCCGTCATCACCGAGAAAATTCACGAGTTGCCGCCCATTGTCATCCTGCGCCTGCGCAACATGACGGCGCTGGATGCGACCGGGCTCTTCGCGCTGGAAGAGGTCGCGCGCCGGCTCCAGTCAACCGGCAGAACTTTGATCTTGTGCGGGACAAGAGAACAACCAGCGCGCCTGATCGAGCACTCCGAGTTGGAACACATCATCAGCCGCCGCAACATCTGCGAGAACGTGCAGGCGGCATTGCGCCGCGCCGAAGAAGTCTTCGAACGCCTGGAAGCCACCGCCGCCGTCGGCGGAAATTAGGGCAGTGGCGCATCGGGGCCGGAGCCCATTATCTGACCCAACGTGGCAGTGAGTCCTAGATTATTCGTGACAAGGGCATCCCAGTTTCTTGCCAGGTTCAATTTCAATCCTCTGAGGCAATGTTCGCAGCTTCATGCCGACAGTACTCGGAGTGTTGTTGAGGGCATCTCGTCATAAGCGCGTCCGTCCAACAGTCGTCCCGCCTCGGTCTTGCGCACACCACCCCATTGTTTAAAGAAAAAGGCACTCCGCTTTGGCGGCACTGACTGCGAATCGAGACAACCCACCGCCGCGACATCGGCCTTGCCTGGAAGCCGCTCTCCCCACCAACAATCACCCAGTGGATGCCAGATAGGTTGATGGTTCCTAAGTCTTCCAGCAAGGGTTCGATGGACAAGAATCTCATTGCTGCTGGTGATGAACGCAGGTGGTCAATTCTCGGTAGTCCATGCTTTCTATCTTCAACACTTACCCCCCACCAGATGTGGGACTTCGCTGCCGCAAATCTCAAACGCGTCTTCAACAGATCTCGCATGCGGGCAGACCGCTTTGTGAGTACCTGAAAGGTGTGCCTGTCGGCTTGAATCATCACATCCACAACGGAAGCGATGTAGTCGTCTGGAACGGCCTCGTGAAACAAGTCGCTCATGGAATTGACGAACACCCGCTTGGGTGAGCGCCAGTTCAGTGGCTCGTTCAGCTTCTCGGGAACCAGCCGAAGGTCAAACCCCTGCTCGTAAGGGTGGCCCTTGACACCCCGAAATCGCTCCGCGAACACAGCTGCATAGCAGTGAGCGCAGCCGGGGCTAATTTTTTTACAGCCCCGAACCGGGTTCCACGTGGCATCCGTCCACTCGATTTTTGTACCTAACGACATGGTGTCACCTAGAAAAGTGAGATTTGATCAGTCGAGTATTTCAAAACGTCATTCCAGAATTCATATGCCCGCGAGTTGCGGGAGAATAGTGCCAAGTGATAGAGCGGGAGATTGTTGTCGTCTGAGCGAACCTCTTTCATGCTGTAAAGCGGCGGCGGTATGTACCCCAGTGTTCCCATTTGTGCTGTGAACTGCTGCGCAAGGAATCTAGGAAATAGCGTTCTGTTCTTCTGCGCCTCGACCCAAGTCTCACGCCATTTTTCGGTGCCGAGGAACTCATCGACCTTGTGGGAATCTTCGCTAACGTACCTGGAGTAGTTTCTATTGGCGTCCATGTGAAGCGCGAGGAGACAAAGAAAGTCCAGAAACCTGGTCGACATCTTTCGGAGCGTTTCGAACTTTATCCCTAAATCAAATGGATCTACGAAGCAGAGACCCAAGACGGTGTTATCCCTCGACCCAATCGGAATTTCGGCGCAGATCTGCTCGACTTTCTCGTTGCAGTCACCTGGAACGTACGCCACGTTAGCGGATGGCGCAACTCGCATTGCGCGGACTTGCAGTGCTGAGAGTAGTCCCTGGTCCTTTTCGCAGAAAATATATTTATCGAAGGGGTCCGCGACCGTCAGTGCCAGAAGGGGCGAGCCGACTAGAATCTTGTCGGTGTTCCGCACGCGGTTGTATCCAGCGCCCGCATACAAATCGATGTAGACTCGGCGGTCCCATTTGTACTTCATGCCTGTTGAAAAAAGGGAATCGTAGAGTCTCAAAAGCCGATACTTCGTTTCAGACCAAGCGCCCACCTCCGGGCACGGCAGGCCATCGTCGCTACCGAGCTGTGTTTCGTCCGTCATGGGGCCTTCTTCCTCTGCTGCCCTGTTACTGTATGTTGCAATGGGGCGAATATAAAGCGAAAAATCTTCCAGGCACCCTGAAACTACACGCATGGGGCCAGCGTCGTAACTGCACCTGAAACGATATCCCCGCGAGCCGTACCCACTGTGCGCCTGGAAAGCAGTTGCCAACGGTCATCTGCCAAATTGGAGAATGGCTGTCGGCGCAGCCTGTCATACTAGTATGTGTAAAACAGTCATACTAGTATGTATAGTATGTGAAAAGACTGCTGTTTTTGCCAGCTAAGTCCTTATCCAACAATACACTACGTATAAGTCATTGCGGCTCAAATGGATGCGAATGATTTGTGGCCTAAGTTGTTGATTCTACGTAAACCGCGGAGGGGAGGTTTCTCATCATCGGACGCAGTTTGGCCTGCGAATGCGCGAAGCGCTCCTCGCTTCGGGTTACACCTCTGACGAAGTGACTGCTGACGGCTGAAAGCGCCTCGCCGCTGCGGGCTGACCGCTCGAGCCGCGGACCGCTAAGTGCCAGTGCTAAAACGCCTGAGTGCTGATGCGTCCATAGCGCCTAACCTGTTCCTTTAGTGGGACGAACTACTCGTCTTGCCGTGCTAGAATTTCGGAAGGAATACTCCGCGGGAGAAGCTCTTGGTTGAGATAGCGCCGTCCATCCTATCGGCCGATTTCGCCCGCCTGGCAGAAGACGCCAATGCCGCGATACGAGGCGGCGCGACGCTTCTGCATGTGGACGTGATGGACGGGCATTTCGTGCCTAACATCACGATCGGTCCGCCTGTCGTGGCCTCGCTGCGCAAGGCCGTGGATGTTCCTCTCGATTGTCACCTGATGATCGAGAATCCCGATGAGTTCATTCCGGCGTTCGTCGATGCCGGAGCGAACTGGATTTCGGTCCATCAGGAGGTCTGCCGCCACCTGAACCGGACGCTGGAGCTGATTCGCAGCTACGGCCTGCGGGCTGGAGTGGTCATCAATCCGGCAACTCCGGTGCAGACGCTCGGCGAAGTGCTGGACATCGTCGATCACGTGCTGGTGATGTCGGTCAATCCCGGCTTTGGCGGGCAGAAGTTCATCCCCGCGACGCTGGAAAAGGTCCGCAAGCTGGCCACCATGCGCGCAGCCAAAGGAGTGGACTTCCGCATCGAAATCGATGGCGGGATCGACTTGGAAACGGTCGGCGCGGCAGCGCGCGCCGGCGTAGAGATCTTCGTAGCCGGAAGTCACGTCTTCGGACACGGCGATCCCGGACGTAATGTGGCGACGCTGTTGAAGGCCGCACAGGAAGCGACGTTGCTGAAGGTTTAGCTCGACCGCAGGGCGGCGTGGAATGCAGGAATTTATAGAGGTGTTCAGGATGTTTCGTCGCGCAGTCATAGTTGTTATGGGATTTGTGTTGGTGTCGCTGGGCTCATTGGCCCAGACCGCGAGCGATACTCAGAGCCAGACTCCAGGCAGCACGCAGGTGCAAGCTCCAGCTAGCGCCCCAGCTCCGACGGCAAACACCGCTCCGGCGCCAGCGGCCAGCACCACGCCGGCCAAGACCAACACAACCCAGCAGGCCACCAAGACCAGCAAGAAATCCAAGAAGAGCAGGAAGGCCCAGAACCCGATTGCCAACATCGACTCCAAGCAGCCGGACAAAGTGCTCTTCGACCGCGCCATGGACGCCATGAAGCACAACAAGTACGACGTGGCGCGGCTCAGCCTGCAAACCCTGATTAACACCTATCCCGACTCCGAGTATGTCGCGCGCGCCAAGCTTGCGATTGGCGACTCGTGGTATCAGGAAGGCGGATCGGCCGCCATGGCGCAGGCCGAGAGCGAGTACAAGGACTTCATCACCTTCTTCCCCAACATGCCCGAGGCGGCGGAAGCGCAGATGAAGATCGCCAATATCCACTACAAGGAAATGGAGAAGGCGGACCGCGATCCGACGCACGCCCGCCGCGCCGAAGAAGAGTATCGCCAGATGATCATGCAGTTTCCCGATAGCCAGTTGGTGCCGCAGGCCAAGGAGCGGCTTCTGGAGGTGCAGGAGGTCCTCGCGCAGCGGGAGTACATGGTCGGGCACTTCTACTTTCTCCGTGAGAGCTATCCCGCGGCCATTGCGCGCTTGAAGTCCGTCGCCGACACCTATCCGCTGTACAGCGACGCCGACCAGGCCCTTTTTGAGCTGGGCACTGCCTTCGAACGGGAGATCGAACTGGTCCGCAGGACCAAGCTGCCGGAAACCGCCAAGGGTACGCTGATCAAGCAATACACCGAGGGAGCGACCGCGGCGTATGACCGCATCGTCACCCGCTATCCTCTGGAGGAACGTGCCGGCGATGCGAAGAAGCGACTGGAGGCATTGAAGCAGCCGGTTCCCCAGCCCACGCCTGAGGCCATCGCGCAGGACAAAGCCGAGATCGCCAGCCGCGGCAGTCTAGGTAAGATCGGCAAGGTGATGGAGAACTTCCACAAAGGTCCGGACGTCACCGTAGCCACCAAAGTTGGCGAGCCTACGCTGGTGGATCCCAAGCAAGCCAGCGCGCCCGACATGGTGCGGGCAATCAATACCAGTATCGTGGGCAGCCTCAGTAACCCGAATGGCGGCAACCAGGTTTCCGTGGAGCGCGTGAATCCCGGCGCACCTCCTCCGGCAAATGCTTTGGTTCCGCGATCGGACGCCGCACCTGGCGCCAGCAGCCCAGCTAGCGCAGCGCCTGCGGCTGCTGCGTCCGACACGGCGATCCCGGAGCTGCAGAATGACTTGCAACCAGCCCCTGCCGCCGATGCCAGCGGAGCTCCGGAAAAAGCCCCTCCGCAGGTGAATGACGCGGTTCCCAGTGCCGCTAATAGCTCGCCATCGGCGCCTGCGGCTAGCAGCACTTCTCAGGCGCCGGCAGCAGCAGCCAATCCCGCCACCGAGAGCACCTCAAAGAAAAAGAAGAAGAAAATCCTGGGTGTCTTCTAGGCGGCGAAATTCCCGGGCGCAGCCGCAACGCGTTTCTACCACAACCGCCGACAGCTCACCCTAAGCTGACGACCAGCCGCTCTACCTTGTAATATCGAGGTTTGACCTTTATTCGTTGAACGGACTGGAATGCCTCACGATCTTCCCAAGGCCTATGAACCAGGCGTGATCGAGCCGCGTTGGGCCGAATACTGGGTCCGCGAAAAGTTCTTCCACGTGGAAACTCCGGCTGCCGACGAGCCGCGGCCGGTGTTCACGCTGATCCTGCCACCGCCCAACGTGACCGGCCGCTTGCACATGGGTCACATGCTCAACCAGACGGAAATGGACATCATTGTCCGCTGGCATCGCATGCGCGGCTTTATCACGCTATGGCTTCCCGGCACCGACCACGCTGGTATCGCAACCCAGATGATGGTCGAGCGCCAACTCGCCTCCGAAGGCAAGAACCGCCGCGACATCGGCCGCGAGGCCTTCATCGCCCGCGTGTGGGATTGGAAGCAGCATTACGGCGGCGCGATTCTTGACCAGATGAAGCGGTTGGGCGCATCCGTCGACTGGTCGCGCGAGTACTTCACCATGGACGAGCGCATGTCGCACGCCGTGCGCGAGGCCTTCGTTCGCCTGTACGAAGAGGGCTTGATCTATCGCGGGAAGTACATCGTCAACTGGTGTCCGCGCTGCATTACTGCGGTGTCCGATCTCGAAGTTGTGCATGACGACACGCCGGGAAAGATTTACGAGATTCGCTATCCAGTCATCGGCTCCGACGGACGAATACATCGTGGTCGCGACCACGCGCCCCGAGACCATGCTGGGCGATACCGCCGTGGCGGTGAATTCCGGCGATGAGCGCTACCGCCATTTGCATGGCAAGTCGGTCTTGCTGCCGCTGATGAACCGCGAGATCCCGATCATTACTGACGACATTCTGGCCAATCCCGAGTTCGGCACCGGCGCGGTGAAGGTGACGCCGTCGCACGACCCCAACGATTTCGAGGCCGGACTGCGCAACAACCTGCCGCAGATCGACGTGATGAACGAAGTCGCGCAGATGAACGAGAACGCCGGCCCATACAAAGGACTCGATCGCTTCGAGGCGCGGCAAAAGGTCCTGGAGGATCTGGAGCCAGGCGGCTTCCTGGTCGGCGCCAAGGATTACATCGTTCCTCTGGGAAAATGCGACCGCTGCAAAACCATCGTCGAGCCGCGGCTTTCTACGCAGTGGTTTGTGAAAGTCAAGCCCCTGGCCGAGCGCGCCATCGAGGTGGTCGAGAACGGCGACATCAAGTTCGTCCCGGAAAACTATTCCAAGACGTACTTCGAGTGGATGGACAAGATCTATGACTGGTGCATCTCGCGCCAGTTGTGGTGGGGACATCGCATTCCGGCATGGCATTGCAAGGATTGCCAGGAGATCAACGTGGCGCGCGAGGCGCCCGCCAAGTGCCCGAAATGCGGCAGTAGCCAGTTGGAGCAGGACAACGACGTGCTCGACACCTGGTTCTCGTCGGGGTTGTTGCCGTGCTCCGCGCTCGGCTGGCCCGATAGCACGCCTGAACTGGACACGTTCTATCCGACGACACTGCTGATCACAGGCTTCGACATCCTGTTTTTCTGGGTGGCACGCATGATCATGATGAACTGCCACTTCATGCGCGGCCACAAGCCAGGCGAGGTACCCTTCCGAAGCGTTTACATCCACGCGCTGGTGCGCGATGCCGAGCGCCAGAAGATGTCGAAGACCAAAGGCAACGTGCTGGACCCGATCGAGATCATCGAACACTATGGCACTGACGCGGTGCGCTTCACGCTGGCTTCGATGGCCGCGCCGGGCACCGACATAGCCTTCTCGGAGAGCCGCACCGAGAGTTACCGCGCCTTCGCCAACAAGATCTGGAACGCCGCGCGCTTCCTGTTCATGAACGTCGATCGCGCACAGGAGACGGGCCTGTGGTCGCTGTCTGAATTCATATCCGCGCCGACCGACTTCACGCGGAAGGGCATCGCCGGACTCAAGGCAGAAACCTTGGAGGACCGCTGGATTATTTCGCGCTTCAATCGTGTAGCCCAGCAGATTCACGAGGCGCTGGAGACCTATCGCTTCCACGAAGCCGCGCACGTCGTCTATCACTTCTTCTGGGGTGAATACTGCGACTGGTATCTGGAGCTGATCAAGCCGCGTCTCGCCGTGGCCGACCGCGAGCAGGCACGTGCGGCTTACGAGAACCTGGTCGGCATCTTCGAAGGCGCCCTGCGCCTGCTGTCGCCGTTTATGCCGTTCATCACCGAGGAGCTTTGGCACGCGGTGTACGATGGCAAGCCGTCGGCGAAGTCGATCGCGCTGGCGGCCTATCCGCAAGCCGATCCGGCGCAAATGGATGCTACCGCAGAAACGGAAATGGCGATCTTGCAGGACCTGATCGTCAGCGTGCGCAATGTTCGCGCCGAGCTGAAGATCGAGCCGAAGCAGAAGCTGGCGATTGAGGTCTTCGCTGACGATGAAGTCCGGACGTTGGTGGAGACAAATCGAGGAGCCCTGGAGCGGCTGGCGAACGTGGGCACCCTCACATTCGTCGACTCGTCGTTGGCCAAGGAGTCAAACTCGCGGAGCACGGCGCGCTTCGAGGTAAGGGTGGTGTATGAGCGCAAGGTGGACGCCGCTGCGGAGCGCGACCGGCTCAGCAAGGAGCTTACCCGGCTCACGCAGGAACTAACGCGCGCTACAGGGCAGTTGAACAACGAAGCCTTCCTAGCCAAAGCTCCGGCGCACGTGGTCGAGGGCCTGAAGAGGCGCAAGATCGAAGTCGAGATGCTGGTGCAGAAAGCGAACGAAGCGCTGGGAGAGTTAGGCGTTTAGGAACCGCCGGGAGAACGATCGTGGACTGGACAAGCCGCAGGATCACCGCAATCCTGGAAAACGCGTTGCTGGAAGACCGCGCTACCAGCGACGCCACCACGTACGCGTGCATCGACCCCAACCAGCGCGCTTCCGCCACCATTCTCGCCAAACAGGATTGCGTGCTCGCCGGTTTGGGCTGCATTCCTCGCATCCTCGATGTTTTCGCGACGCTCGATGGCACGGTCACTTCGCATCCCGAGGTCACCAGCCATACCGAGATCTTTGATGGCGTGCGTCTGCACAAGGGGCAGTCCATCGCGGTCATTGTTCACAACGCGCGCGTCGTGCTGTCGTGCGAGCGGGTGATCCTCAACATCATGCAGCGCATGAGCGGCATTGCCACTCTCACGCGCCGCTACGTGGATGCGGTCGCGGGAACGGGCACCACCATCCTCGACACGCGCAAGACCGCGCCCGGGCTGCGCGTGCTGGACAAGTATGCGGTGCGCTGCGGCGGAGGCACCAACCATCGCCTCGATCTCAGCGACGGTGTGCTCATCAAGAACAATCACATCGCTCTCGCCGGAGGCGCCGTGGCAAGCCTGGAACGCGCGCTGCGCAACCGTCGCGGCTCGCAACCTATCGAGATCGAAGTACGTTCGCTGGAGGAACTCGATCTGGTGCTGGAGCATGGCGCGGAAGCGGTGCTGCTGGACAACATGACGCCCGAGCAGGTGCGCCAGGCGGTGGAGAAGGTGCGCATGATCGATCGCCGGGTGCCGCTGGAAGCTTCGGGGGGAATCACGCTGGAGAATGTGCGGGCCTACGCGGAAGCCGGTGTAAGTTTTATTTCGGTGGGCGCGCTGACCCATTCTGTCACGGCCGTGGACCTGAGTATGCGCATCGCGCCGGCCTAGCTCGAGCCGGGCCCAGGTAGAGCGTCGCAGCAAGCGATCCTTCGGTCACGTTAGCGCGAATGGAGGAACTTGTTTCGGCAACAGTTGCGAGCTTGCGAAACAGTAGATTTTCGGCGACAATCAATCAGCGAACAACACCACAAAACAAGAACCCCGCCGTTAGGCGGGGGTTTTGTTTGTGGATCGAGTTTCCTAGTGATTGACAGCTCTTAACGTTTGCCCCGTTCCCTCTCCGGCAAGTGACGATACCAGCATGCCCAATACCTTCTTGATATCTTCAAGGCCGTAACTGGCTTGGAACTCGGAACGCTGCGCCAATATCTGGTCACGCAACAAACCCTCCGTCATGCCGATGAAGGCGGCGCGAACCGCCTCCAAATTGAGGTCCGGGCTGAGCTGCCCCTGATCGCGCATTTCGCGAAGGATCGAGGACACCATCTCGGCGAACTGCTGGAAGCCCCGGCTCACGAAGACGTCCCGGTTGTCTTTGCGCACACGCCGGGTTTCGAGCAGGAGTAGGTTCTTCAAATCCGAATCGCTCTCCAACTCTATGATCATCGCTTCCAGAGCGCCAAACAGCCGATCAACCGAAGAATCCGCTTCCGGCAGCATTTGTACCCGCTCTGCGATGCCGGTCCAACCGCGGTCCAGGATGACTCCCAGCAAGCCTCGCTTGCTGCCGAAATGTTTCATCAGTTGTGATTCGCTGGTACCGGCGTCGCGGGCGATCGCGACCGTGCTGGTGTTTTCGTATCCGTTGTGGGCAAACAGACGCTTCGCCGCCATGAGAATACGGTCATGGGACGATACCGTAGGCATAGATCTAACGTTATTTATATCGGGCATAGAGATTCAGTCAAAGGAACCCGACTACGTGGCAGAAGTTGCGACGGGTCATCTTCCGGGGACAGGGGCACGGAGGGCCAAGCCGTCGAACAACTTCCCTCAAAGTTTCGCAGATACTCGCCGGTAAAGCAAGAGAAGAAACGACAGTTAACGATGATCGCAACCGGAGTTTCCCCATCAGGGAAACCACTACCCAAAACAAGTAGCCGGTTTAAGAAAAAGCTCGCCGGTCCTAGGCGAGACTCTTCCGATTCACGACGGAGGCGTTTCATTGGCCGTGAGGCGTTTTCTTCACACTCGCAGACTTGTTCTGCTGGGGAGTATCGCCGGCTTGTTTCATCACCTGATCGATCAGTTGGTAAAGCTGAGTGCGATCCACCACTTCCACAAACGGTGTCCCGCGCGCGGAATTGCTGACCACGTAAATGGTGGGCGTGTGTTCCACCGGAAGACGTTGCCCGAGCTGATAATCGGCCTTCACCTTGGCAGCCAGATCTCCGTTCGGGTCCACCACGAAGGGCAGCACAACCTTGTTCTGCTCGGCGAACTTCTCTGTGTAGCCGCGCAGGTTCTGCTTGGTCACGTAGGCCTGGTTCTTGAAGATGTACAGGCGGTACTCGTCTCCCAGTTTGGCGGACTTGGTATCGAAGTAGCGGGCGTTCACCGCCGCCTCAAACGACCAGGGGTGTTGCGGCAGCGGGAAATCATACTGTATCAGGGGAATGTTGTAGTCCTTAGCGGCCTCATGCAACAGTGGCGCCGCGCGCGAGCAGTCGGGACATTCCAGGTCTTCGAAGACGATGATGGCGACCTTCGCTCCCTTGGGAGGCCGCAGCATGGAGGTATCGCCGGCCCATACCAGCGCGGTACCAAGCAGCGATAGAACGAACAGTGTGCATTGCCGGAGAAGAGCACGTTTCATTGCGAGTTTTTCCTCGGGGCTGCGCCTTGCGGCCAGCGGGCTAAGCAGGAATATCCTTTATAGTAACGGAAACCCACCTCGACAGTCTCGCTGCCCAGGCGCGCGATGCCGCGGTTTGAGGCCAAGAAACTGGCTGTGCTACGATTCTAGGTTTATCAGCTTCACCATGCGCTGGCTGGCATGGTTCCCCGCCTTTCTTTGGGGCCCCTGGAAGACGCCGCTTTTGCGTCTTCTGGGGTAACTGTTTGCCTCATCGGCAACCTCGGGGTTGTACAAGCGCGCGATGTTGCGCTGCTTCCGGGGAACATTGCCTCTGAGAGAGGTGCGGAGTGACCTGCTGCGCGCGGTGTTGCCACGGTTCATACAAAGGAGTTCCAGGTGAAGAACTACGAAGGCGCAAGCATCCGCAACGTCGCCCTGGTCGGGCATTCACATTCGGGCAAAACCTCGCTCGCATCGGCCATGCTGTTCACCGCCGGCGCCACGCAGCGCCTGGGACGCGTGGACGAAGGCAATACCGTCACCGATCACGATGACGAAGAGATCGCGCGGGCCATGTCCATTTCCGCGGCTGCTGCGGTCGTCGAGTGGCGCAACACCAAGATCAATCTCATCGACACCCCGGGCTTCAGCATGTTCATCCATGAAGCCGAGATGGTGCTGCCGGCGGTCGAAACCGCCCTCGTCGTCGTCGACGCGGTCAGTGGTGTGGAAGTCGTCACCGAGCGCATCTGGCAATACTGCGACAAGTTTGCGCTGCCGCGCGCCATCGTCTGCACCCGCATGGACCGCGAACGCGCCGACTTCAACCGCGTGATGGAATCGCTCACTACGGCCTTTGGCCGGACCGTCGTCCCGGTGCAACTGCCCATTGGCTCGGAGAAGAGCTTCACCGGTGTTGTGGACCTGGTAAAGATGCAGGCTTACACGTACGAAATGGGCGGCAATGGCAAGGCGACGACCGGCCCGATTCCCGCCAATCTGGAGGAGCAGGCCAAGGCCGCGCACGAACGGCTGGTCGAGCTGGTTGCCGAGGGCGACGACGCGCTCATGGAAGAGTTCTTCGATAAGGGCACCATCGACGAAGAGCACATCATCGCCGGCCTGCACAATGCGGTTCGCGAGGACAAAATCTTTCCCGTGCTGTTCGCCTCGGGGCTCGGCAACATCGGCACCGATGAAGTGCTCGATTTCCTGGTGGATTACCTGCCGACAGCGGCCGAGCGCGGAACGGTGACAGCCGCGGCCACGGCCAACAACGGCGAGCCTGCGACCCGCAAAGTCGGCGACTCCGAACCGTTATCGCTCTTCGTGTTCAAGACCATCAGCGATCCGTTCTCGGGCCGTATCTCGTTCTTCAAGGTTTATTCCGGCGTGCTGAAGAACGATGCGATGGTGCAGAACTTCAACCGCGGCGGCACCGAAAAATTCGCCCACCTCTCGACCATGCAGGGCAAGACCGCGATTCCCGTCAACGAGCTCCACGCAGGCGACATCGGCTCGGTCGCAAAGCTAAAGGACACCTTGACCGGCGACACGCTGGGCGACAAAGGCTCGCCCATTCAGTACCCACAGGTCACCTTCGCCGAGCCGGCCATCACCTTCGCCATCGAACCCAAGACGCGCGCCGACGAAGACAAACTCAGCAACGGCATCCACAAGCTGATGGAAGAAGATGCCATGCTGCGCTTCTTCCGCGATCCGCAGACCAAGGAATTTCTGATCGCCGGAACCGGCCAGCAGCACATCGAGGTCATCGTCTCGAAGCTGAAGAACCGCTATCACACCGAGGTCGTTCTCAAAGCGCCGAAGGTCCCGTATCGCGAGACCATTCGCGGCAAGGCCGACGTGCAGGGCCGCCACAAGAAGCAGAGCGGCGGGCACGGCCAGTTCGGCGACTGCAAAATCAAAATGGAGCCCATGCCGCGCGGCGGCAACTTCGAGTTCGTCAACGAAATCTTCGGCGGCGCCATTCCCAAGAACTACATTCCCGCCGTCGAGAAGGGCATTGTCGAAGCCGCCCAGCGGGGTTTCCTCGCCGGCTTTCCGGTGGTGGATTTCCGCGTCATCCTCTATGACGGCTCCTATCACGATGTGGACTCCAACGAGCTGTCGTTCAAGACCGCGGGCCGCATCGCCTTCCGCAAAGCCATGGAGCAGGCCAAGCCCACGCTGCTGGAGCCCATCATGAACGTGGAGATCACCATTCCCGACGAGTTTGCCGGCGGCATCATGGGCGACCTCAACAGCCGTCGCGGCCGCATCCAGGGCATGGACAACAAAGGCGGCAAAACGGTGGTCAAGGCCGTGGTGCCCATGTCCGAGATGCTGACCTACGGCACCGACCTGACCTCGATGACCCAGGGCCGCGGCAGCTTCTCCATGGAAATGGACCACTACGACTTCGTGCCCCAGGCGCAGCAGGAAAAGATCATCGCGGCGGCCAAGGCGGAGCGCGGCGAAGAGGTCGAGGTGGAAGAGTAGAAGAGGGCGGTTCGCTCTTCGCTCTTCGCTCTTCGCCATTGGCTCTCTGCTGGCTGGGCCTCGCACCTCAAGCCTCTTTCATCCGGGGCGCTCCTCCAGGTGTCATCCCGACCGAGGGTGTCAGCCCGAGTGGAGGGACCGGCTGTTGGCAATCGTCGGCCACACGCAACTTCGATGGTTCCCGACCCTCGTTTGGAGCGATAATGTTGCTATGCGGCGCTGGATTTTCATGGCGGCGTTAGGCGCGGCTTTGTTTGCCACACCCATGTGGGCGCAACGAGGCGGGCGCGGCGGAATGGGCGGCGGCCATGGCGGCTACGGCGCACACGGCGCTGGCGGATATGTAGGCGCTCCCCATGGCGGCGGGTCCTGGGGAGGCGGTTACCAAGGCGGCGGGTATGGACATGGCTACCCGGGTCATTACCCCCACTATCCCGGCCACTATCCCTATTACCCCGGGCGATACCCTTGGGGCTGGGGATACCGAGGAGCCTACGGATATGGCTGGTACGGATATCCGTGGGTGTCATTGGGATGGTACGGCGATGCCGGCTGGCCGGGCGCGTACGACTCATATCCAGACCAGTCCTCCCCGGTGTACGTCTATCCCAATACTGACAACAGCAACGCCTACGTCGTCAACGACCAGCAGCAGGAAATCGACCGGCTGAACGACGAAGTGGCGCGTCTGCGCGCCGAGCGGGAACCGGATGCCGCTGCAGCTCCTGTGCCCCAGCCGCCGCCGAAGCCGCAAGTCCACGGCGAAACTGTACTGGTATTTCGCGATCATCATCGCGAGGAAATCCAGGATTACGCCATTGTTGGCAAGACCCTGTGGGTGTTCACCGAACAGCGCGCCCGCAAGATTCCCATTGCAGAGTTGGATGTGCCCGCCACCACCAAGGCAAACGACGCGCGGGGCATCGATTTCGACCTGCCCAAGTGACCGACGAGGGCCCGCCTTACCAGGCTCCAGCCGCGCTCCGACTCCAACTGCAGCGGCCATTCTATCCACTATCCACGGCCCACTATCCACTTTTCTTCACCGCAGCCTCGCGTACTCGGCTTTGGCTTGCTTGTAGATGGGAATGTCGGGATCGGCGTCTTTCCAGAGGGTGAGGAAATCCTGATACGACTTGCGCGCGGCTGGCTGGTTGCCCATCATCACCTGGGCGCGGCCGAGCTGCAAGCGTGATAACGCACCTCTCACTTCGCTTTCCACGATACCGGGATGATCGATGACCTTCTGAAACTCTCCCGCCGCCTGGTGTCCGTTTCCAGCCTGCAGGTAGGCCAGGCCGCGAAGGTAAGCGGGCATGAGCGCGGAAGGGCCAAGATCGTCGGGGAGGGAGGCGCTAAGGGCATCAATCGCCTCGTGTGGCCGGTCCAGCTTCAGGGCAATTCCGGCTCGAATCATGGGAACGAAATAGCGCTGGATTCCAGTATCCAGCGGGTGTTCGTGGGCAAGCTGGTCGGCAATTTTCTTTGCGCGCGCCAGATCTCCCGACCGCGCAAAGGCCAGCGCCACGCTGATGCTCACGTCCTGGTCCCGGCTTAGAGCCAAAGCCTCCGAGGTCAGGGTGTGAGCCCGCGTTGGGTTGCCAATTTCGGCCTCCCACGAGGCCTCCAGCGTCTTCCACAGTGCCGCCCTATCCGGCGAGCCAGCCTTTGTCGCTAAGTCGGTCGCTGCCCCCGACAGCTCTCGGGCTTGCTTCAACCTCCCGTGGTAGGCCTGCACACGCGCCTGCTCCAGCAACATCAGGTCTTCGGTGACTGGCTTGCCTTTTGCCGATTCGACCAGGTCCAGCATGATGGCATCGTCGTGCTCCAGGAAGGCCACCAGGTAACGGCCATAGTGCAGATATGGCGAATCCAGATTACGAGCACGGGCTTCCTCGTACACTTTTTTCGCTTCGTCGAGACGCTCCATGCGAATGTAGCCGATCATCAGGGTGTATACCGCGCCAACGTTGTCGGGTGCAAGATCGAGGCCCTGGCGCGCCTCACGGACAGCCTCCTCGAACTGCCCCACGAATCTGTAACAGGTGCTAACGTTGGTGTGCGGAAGGTAATCCCTGGGATAGGTCCTCGCCCATTCCAGAAGCGTGTCGCGAAAGTTCTCCAGCTCACCCGTCACTAAGTTGTAGTAATTGGTCTCGATGAAAAAACGCTCGCGCCGGGTGACGCGTTGGCGCAAATCGAAAGCCTTCTTCAGGCTGGTTACCGCTTGGCTGTATTCGTATAGACCTTGGTGTGCGGTCCCGAGTGCGGCGTGCGCGTCAGCGAAGTTCGGGTCCAGATCAACCGCCAGCTTGAAATAGGGAACGGCCGCCGCCTGCCCCTGTTCCGCCTGTCGCTTGCGGCCTTGGGTGTAGGCCTGCAAAGCGTCGAGGGAGGATGTGGTGGCCTCTTCCAATGGCTGGTTAAATTTCTGCACCGAATCCAGCGACTCGCCAAGCTTCTGACGCAGGTGATTGGCTGCCTCGGCCAGAGCGCTTAATACTTGCTTGCGATCTGCCGATTCCGCCCCAGCCGTCGCCAGTGTGTCGCCGGACTGGCAGTCCACCGTTTTCAGGTCAATCCGGTAGCGATCTCCGATCGGCGCGATGGAGCCTTCCAGCACCGCTCGGCTGTTCGCCCGCAGACACACCGCTTGGGCGGTGGTCTGTGTCAGGCGCTCTGTGTCAGGATGCTGCATGAGCTTCAGGGTATCGCTCACTCGCTTGTCGGACAGGACATTCAGAAAGGGCGACTGCCCCAACTGGATGGCCAGCGCCTGCTTCAATGTGCCGTCAAAAACAGGATCGCCCGTGGAGTTGGCGAAGTCGGCGAGGACGATGGTGTCTTTCTCCGAGAGGTGTGCAGTCCGGTGCGAGCGCCAGTAAAAGCCTCCCCCGACGATGGCCGCCAGCACAATCGCGGCCGTCGCCCAGAGTTTCCAGTGGCGGTAAACCAGGCTGGGCTGGGTTTTACGGGCGAGGGTTTCCAAATCCGTCCGCATCTCCGCAGCCGACTGGTAGCGCCGCTCGCGGACCTTCTCCACCGCCCTGTCGGTGATCTGTTCCAGCTTCGGCGGGAGCGTGGAATCGAGATCACGAACCGGCACAGGCGTGCGGTTCAGGATGGCATCTTTCAAGATCGCCGCCGTGTCTCCGCTGAAGGCGCGCTGGCCGGTCGCCATCTCGTACAGGACCAGTCCGAAGGAAAAAAGGTCGGTGCGGGCGTCCAGTTTCTCGCCCGCGCGCCTGCTCCGGCGACATGTATCCCGCCGTACCCATGCGCCGTGCCGGTTCGCGTGAGAGGGGCGTCAGGCTGCCACGGGTTGAAGGGGCACGACTTCAGGCGTGCCGTTAAAGGCATCACTTGAGTCTTCGGGGCGGGGTTCAGCCCGGCGCCGGGCTGAATCCTTCGCGGAGACCAGGGAGGCGTCTGGGACGCGGGCCTGAAGGCCCGCTCTACCCGAACAGCTTCCGGCGCTTCCGCCAGCTTCGCCAATCCAAAGTCCAGAATCTTCACCGTGCCACGGTCCGTGACGAAGATGTTGGCCGGCTTGATGTCGCGATGGATGATGCCCTTCCGATGGGCTGCTTCCAATCCGCCGGCAATTTGAATGGCGATGTCGAGCAGTTTCTCCAGGGGTAGCCGCGATCTGTGGGCGCGGGCAGCTTAGAAATCAACTCCCGCAGGGTCTCGCCCTCCAGCAGCTCCATCACCAGGAAGGGTTGCCCTTCATGCTCTCCGAATTCATGGATGAGATGTTGGGATGGTTCAGGGACGAGGCGGCGCGCGCTTCGCGCTCGAAGCGCTG
>CAWCRZ010000027.1:0-174239 GCA_963798005.1 uncultured Acidobacteriaceae bacterium
GGGATGTTGAAGAACCCCTGGATCTGCGGTGCGTGCAAATCAACCACCAGCGCCCGATCGGCTCCCGCGGTTGTCAGCAGGTCCGCCACCAGCTTCGACGAAATCGGAACCCGCGGCTTGTCCTTGCGGTCTTGCCGGGCGTATCCGAAATACGGAATCACCACCGTGATGCGGCGCGCCGAAGCGCGTTTCAGCGCATCAATCAGCAGCAGCAGTTGCATCAGGTGCAGGTCAACCGGATCGCAGGTCGGCTGCACCATGAATACGTCGGCCCCGCGCACATTCTCCATGATCTGCACATACGTCTCGCCATCGGAGAACTTGGAGATGTGCGTTTGCCCCAACGGCAGGCCCAGGAAGTCACAAATCTCCTTGGACAGCGCGTCGTTCGCGGTCCCGGAGAATATCTTCCACCGGTCGTCCTGGCGCGCCCGGGCCGGCTTGCGCTCAGCCTTGGGATCGGCGACCGGATGAGGCTTCTTGTCCGACTGCTGCGTGACCGTCGCCGTGCCTTCGCCAGCTCCAGTCACCGGATGAACTGCGCTTGCTTTCGCTGCCGTTTCCATCGAATCAAATACCCCGCTTAACCTGGTTGAGTTACTGCTGGGTCTTGAATGCCGCTCTTCGCCGTTCGCTTCTCGCGATTAGCTCCGAGCTGTTACTTCTTGTCCTGCAAACCTGATCTTTCTGACAACTGGCAACTGACTTTTTGGCTGGGCGGCCAGGATTCGAACCTGGACAAAGTGCTCCAAAGGCACTTGACCTACCATTAGTCGACCGCCCAGTGAAGCAACCGTCCGCCGTGCTGGGTGCCCCACCCTATCGCTTCCACCCGCCTTTGGTGGAAGCGATAGGGTGGGAGCTAAAAGTATAACTGCTCCCAATATCTATCCCGCGTCAGCGTTGTCGTCGCCACCGCTGTGTGTCCCGCCGCGCTCATACGCGCGGCTACGGCCTGCGCTTCTGCCTCCGTGGCAAACACGCCATACAGTGTCGACCCGGAGCCAGACAGCGACGCATAGAGCGCACCTTCGCGCTCCAAGACACGTTTTACCTCACTCAAATCGGGATACTCTGGAAAGACAACGCGTTCGAAGTCGTTCTCGATCCCGGCTCGGACGAGGTCGAGAAGCGGTGTCTCGGCCCGGTCCCCGCCTATCGCGGGAACACCGGATGCAGGCTCACTCGCAGATGCAACTTGCGAGATAACACTCTCGCTCAGCCGGGCCAACACTCCCTGACCGAACTCATTTATTGTACCTGCGGTGCCAGCGCCGGTCAATGCAGCCTCCCGGGCGACCAACTCGTCCCAGCGCGCAAACGCCGCTGGAGTAGAGACGCCCACAGCCGGTGTGGCCACCACCAGATGCATGGTTGGCAGGTCTTCCAGCGGATAGACCTCCTCACCGCGTCCGACGCCCAGCACGGTGCCGCCGACCAGAAACAACCGCAGATCGCTGCCAACTTCTGCCGCAATACGCAGCTTCTCTTGGTCGGCTAGCTTTATGCCCAGCTCGCGCTCCAGTCCGAGCATGGTCGCGATTCCATTCGACGACGCGGCGCCCAAGCCACCTTGCACCGGCAGTCGCTTATCAATCTGGATGACGACCTTGGTAGAGCGGGCCTTCAGGCCCGCGTCCAGGCTATCTCTCATCTCAGGGGGCTTTAGCCCCTGCCTGGCAACCGCCAGCACCCGCTCCGCCACCTTGTAGCAGGTGTTCGAGGCGTCCAGCGGAACCCGCGGGTCGGCGCAGCGAATTTCGATGCCGGCGCCCGGCTGCACCTCTACACGAACGACATCGTGCAGCGCTAATGTCTGATAGACAGTTCGCAGCTCGTGAAAGCCATCGGCGCGCCGCGGACCGATCTTCAGCCCGAGATTGATTTTGGCGAAGGAACGAACAGCTATCGACATGGCAGCCACGTCAGTATAGCCGCTTGGCCATCGGCGGTCAGCAAGCAGCGGATGGCCTTTTGTTTGTCCGCTTGCTTGGACCTTTCGCGTGTAGGTGAGCCCCTGGCTCCCGAATTAGGAGGCCGAGAGATCAAGAATTGCTGTGACCGAGTCCCGTAGGGACGACTCAATCGAGCCTCGCAATCGCAATCCCGCCAACTCCGATTCGGACACCCATCTCACTTCGCTGACGTCGGTCCCGGCTTTGGCTTCTCCGGAAATAAGCCGGCACAGGTAGTCAATCAGCACGTAGTGATACTGGATGCGGCCCTGGTCATCGGTGAAGATGCTGTCGAAGATGTCGAGCACTTCTCCGGGTTCCACCACGAGGCCGGTCTCTTCCAGCACCTCGCGGCGGACGCCCTCGCGCAGGGTCTCGCCCAGCTCCAACATTCCGCCCGGAACGGACCACTCTCCCATCAGCGGCTCAGTCGCGCGGCGCACCAGGAGCACGCGGCCGCCGCTGACGATGACTGCGCCAACTCCGATGATGGGATGTGTGGGGTAGGTGCGTTCCATTGCCGACTTCGCAGGACGGAGGTTGCGACTACGGAGTGATCTCCCAGACCACACCGGCATAATATGTTCCGCCGTACCACGTCGTCCCGTAGAGGTTGCCGTCGGGATCGAATACGACGCTGCAGTACGGCTGCGCCCCGTCACTGCCGCCGGTAAAATCGTGAAGCGAGGTGTAGGTCCAACTGCCACCTGATGGGGTCAGCTTGAAAACCGAACCCTGTCCAATTGCGCCATCTCCGACTGTCGTGCCATAGAGACTACCAGCCGCATCCATGATGAGGCTGCCAAAGGGGCCAGTCTCCTGCCGGGGAAGCTGTAAAGCGTGTTGAACGTCCAAGTCACCGTTTGAAGGAGACAACTCGAAAGCCGTACCGCCGCCACCTGAACCACCTAGGAGGGTGGTGCCGTAGAGATTGCCCGCTTGATCAAAGATCAACCCTCCAGCCGGATTCGCTCCGTCGCCTCCGCCGGTGAAGGTGTAAATAACATTCTCCATCCCAGCCGGATCCTGAGCGACGTAATTCGTAAACCACGCCCGAGCCGTAAAGGCCGCCGCCCCGAGTCGTGCCATAGAGGTTGCCGGCCTTATCGAAGATCACGCCGCTATATGGGAAGTAGCCGTCGTTTCCCCCGGTGAAGCTGTGAAGAACGCTTTCCGTCCAACCGCCACTGGAAGGCGCCAATTCGTAAACAGTACCCGTGTTGTTGGAGCCGCCGTCCTCCGTGGTGCCGTAGAGATTCCCAGCTTGGTCGAAGACGACTTCAGCAAAGGGAGAGGCTCCGTCATTTCCTCCTGTGAAGCTATAAAGGACAGCCTCTGTCCAGGGGCATAGTGCAGCTTTGCAGGCGGTTCAGGTGTCAGTTTGAAAACCGTGCCGTAGCCGCCCTTGCCCCCTGCGTAAGTGGTGCTGTAGAGACTTCCGTCGGCGCATGATTGCCGCGTGAGGGTAGCCCAAGCACGTACCAAAGCCACGCTCCATGCGACCGAACAGTTCTGTTGTGCATTGCGTTCACTCCCGTGCCTTACGGCGTGATCTCCCAGACGACACCGCAGCCACCGGCGGCGCAGCCCGACCCTGTCCCGCCGGAGTTCGTCGTGCCGTAGAGATTGCCTTTCGCGTCGAGCGCGACGTTACTATACGGATATTTCCCGTCATTGCCGCCGGTGAAGTCGTAAAGCGAGGTGTAGGTCCAGCCGCCGTTCGAGGGACTCAGCTTGAAAACGTTGCCGTAACCATAAGCGCCGTCCTCGGACGTTGTGCCGTAGAGATTACCCCTGCGTCCATCGTGAGGCCGGCGTAGGGGCCACCGCCTCCGATAAAGCTGTAAAGCACCGTCAACGTCCACTTGCCATTGGAGGGCGTCAGCTCGTAAACCGTGCCGCCTTTGCCCGCACCCCCAATGCTAGTGGTGCCATAGAGATTCCCCGATGCATCAAGGACCAGTCCGCCAACCGGTAGCTGCTCCGTCGCTGCCGTTTTGAAAAGCGTAGAGAGTATTTTTCGTTCCAACCAGACCCTGAGGGTGTCAATTGGTAAACCGTGCCACAACCATAGCCCCCGCTGCAGGTCCCACCTCCGCCGAGCGTCGTAGTGCCATAGAGGTTTCCGGCTTGATCGAAGATTACGCCGGCGGAGGGGACTTCTCCGTCGCTTCCTCCATTGAAGCTGTAGAGTGTGCTGTAGTTCCAGAAGCCGCTTGCCGGGGTTAGCTCATAGACGTTCCCGAGGGCGTGATTGCCGCCATTCCAGGTCGTGCCGTAGAGATTGCCCGCTTGGTCGAAAACGAGGTCGCCGTGGGGAGCAACTCCATCATAGAAGTCCCGATATATTTCAGTTCCTGTCCAACTACAGATTGCACTCTTGCAGGCATTGAGTGGGGGTGTCAGGTTGAAAACCGTCCCGCCATTGTAGTAGCCACCTCGGGAGGTTGTGACATAGAGAGTACCGTTCGGGCCGGAGATTGGTCTGGCAAGAGGGGTGTCCCCGCTAAGGCCTCCGCCAAAACTGTAGATCGGGTTGTACAGCCAGATGGAACCGTCGTGCGTCAGCCGAAATACAATGCCGGAGCCCTTGGCTCCTCCTCGGGCCGCCGCGCCGTAGAGATTTCCTGCTCCGGCCAGCGTTAAGCCCGCGTTTGGATTTCCGCCATCCTGTCCGCCAGCAAAGCTGTGAAGCACGCTGAACGTCTGCGCTTGCGTTGAAGGGGAAATCAGGGCTGTTAACGCGAACAGAATGGTGAAAGTGAGTTTGCCGAAGTTTCGCATGTGGGAACTCCTCTCTGCGAACTTGTGCGGCTACCATTTTGTGCTACAAATCCCCAATCTTCAAATGCGGAATTGAGGGAGCGATGTCCTCAGCGGTTTCATTGCGTGAAGAAGTCGTCCGGCTTGAAGCCTACGAGCTTCCAGCCCTTGGGTCCGAGCCTGAGTTGGAAGCGCATCTGGGTGCTGCGTTGCACTACGAGCTGGGTTTCGTCCGCGGGGGTGGCGGCCATGTCGATCTCGGCGATGGCGAATCCCTGGTCCTTCTCCGAAGTCACCTGTAGCACCTTGTAGCGAAAACGGACCGATTCATGCTGGGCGAAGAATGCCCTCATCTGGTCGCGAAGCTGCGCGTAGTCCGGCGTCGCCTGCTGGTCAAAAACGGCCAGGACCTGAGCGGCGCTGCGCTCCTCGATTCCGCGCTGCAGCGGCTCCAGCACATCCCGGATGACCTGTTCGGTCGGGTCAAGGGCTGCACGGCTGGCGGGTTCGGCTCGTCCGGCTCAGGCTCGGGGGATGGCTGGTCTTGGGCGAAGACTTGGACTGCGCCGCCGCATCCCAGCGCTAGCAGCAACACGACCAGTGCGGCGTGTGCGAAGCGTTTTGGCCTCAAACCGTTATCTTGCGTGCTTTGCATGGGGCCTCTCGTGCATAATACTGGTTTAACTCGTTGCGTGCAGCAGTTTGCCAGATGGCAATTATGAAGCCCAAGCCCGACCCGGAAATTCCCGATTTCTCCGGGGACAAAACGTCCAACCGGGAGCGGTCGAGACCGCGCCGGAGACTGGGTCGCCTCGGCGCAACTTTCTGGAGGCAGAAGGGTTACTGCCGATGTGGGCAGCATCGCACTAGATCGAGTCATGCTGGTCGGAGGCGCCGCTCAGGCAGACGGCGGAAGCGCCGCCGCTACTACGGGGCGAATTGGCTGAACCTGTCGTTCTAGAGATGCTGAGCGACGCCGAGGTCATGCTGCGCGTGGCCGCCGGCGACGATTCTGCGTTCGATTATCTGGTGGAGAAATATCGCCGCCCGATGATCAGCTTCATGTACCGCATGACGCACAATCAGGCGGTGGCGGAGGAGCTGGCGCAGGAAGTGTTTCTGCGGGTCTATCGTTCGCGACAGAGTTATGCAGCGAGCGCCAAGTTCACGACCTGGTTGTATCGCATTGCGACCAACCTGGCGGTGAACCACGCGCGCGACACCAAGTACGAGCGCCCGGAGAACATGGTCAACATCGACGAGCCGGACACCGACACCGGCATGACGGTGGACGTGGCCGACGGCAGTTTGAATGCCGAGCAGATCATTCTGCGGCGGGAGCGGCTGGCCGCCATTCGCCGCCAGGTGGAAGCGCTGCCGGAACGGCAGCGCATGGCGGTGATCATGCACAAGTATCAGAACATGGATTACAAGCAGATCGCGGCGGTGTTGAAGTTGAGCGAGTCGGCGACCAAGTCGTTGTTGTTCCGGGCGTATGAAACGCTGCGCGAAACATTGAAACAGTTTATATAAGCAGGAAGTAGGGTGCGGTTATGAAGTGCGAGAACATTCGCGAAGAATTCATGGAAGTGGTGCTGAGGACGGAAGCGGCTTCGCCGGAAGTGCACGAACATCTGCGGAGTTGTGCTGCCTGTGCGGAGGAACTGGCATCGTTGCAGCAGACGATGGCGCTGCTGGACGAATGGCAGGCGCCGGAGCCGTCGCCGTATTTCAGCTCCGCGATTGCAGGCGCGAGTGCGCGAGGAAGCTGCCGCGCAGCCGTCGGGCTGGCTGGCGTGGCTGCGCCGGCCGGTGGTGGCTGCGGCGGCCATGGTGCTGGTCGCGGTCGGCGTCGGCATGCTGGAGGTGGGACAGCTCGTTCACGGACCGCCATACACCTGGCCACCAATGATGACAGCGTCCGGCGTAAGTCAGCTCCCGAGAACTGCGGTCAGCGACCTGCAGTATCTGGACAAGAACGCCGATTTGTTTTCGGAGTTCGACGCTCTTGACGGACAATCCTCCACGGAGTAAGTAGAAGTCGTGCGCGCCTGCCAAATCCATTCTGGCTATGCTGGTGCTGGTGCTTCAGCGCGATGCCGGCGCTGGCCCTTTTTCCGGGATGGCAGAACACGGAGCGGCAGCGCCGGCGACCCACCGCCCAGCGAATGCCGCGCCGGCTCGCAAATGCTCGGAACCGCCGGCAACGGTTCGCAGCCCTCCGGCAACAGCTATCAGTTCCACCCCCAGGGTCCGGGCCCACATCGTGGCGATTGGCTTCGCAAGTACGGAACGCTTGCCGCCTACTGAGCAGGAGCAGCAACTCAAACAGGACCCCAGCTTCCGCAGCCTTTCTCCGGAGAAGCAGAACCAGCTGCTGGACCGTCTGCGCAATTTCAACAGCCAGCCTCCGGAGAAAAAGGCAGCAGATCCTGAACCGGATGGAGACGTTCGAGCACATGACGCCGGAGCAGCAGCGCCAGGCGCGCAAGCCTGTTCCAGCGTTACCACAACCTGCCCGACGACCAGCGGGACAAGGTCTCGCAGGCCTATCGTCGGTTGCGCGGCATGCCACCGGCGGCGCGAAACCAGGTGCTGAATTCCGACGAGTTCCGCAACAACTACTACGGACGAGGAACGCGACCTGCTGCGCGGCATGACCGACTTGAACCTGTCGCCGAGCCACTGACCTACCGACATCTGGAATGCTCGCCGGCGCGTAGCACCGCCCGGCAAAATCATTTAACATTAACATTTCCGGCGATTGCCGGGCTTGGCACGGCCGATCTGGCAGTACGATTCTTGCTATGATGGAATTAGTTCGGGGAACATATCGGTATCGGGAGCTGATCTGGGCGCTGGCCCTGAAGGAACTGAAGATCCGCTACAAGCGATCGGTCCTGGGGTTCATGTGGGCGCTGCTGAATCCCGCCTTCATGATGCTGGTGCTGACCCTGGTCTTTTCCACCATCATGCGCTTCCCCATCCCGCACTACGCCATTTTCCTGCTGAGCGTGCTGCTGCCCTGGACGTTCTTTTCGCAATCGCTTTCCTATGCGGTCGAGTCCATCGTGAGCCAACGGCGACCTGATCAAGAAGGTCGCGGTGCCGAAGCTGGTGTTTCCCATGGCGGCGGTGGTCTCCAACATCATCAACCTGCTGCTGTCGCTGATTCCGCTGGCGCTGCTGGTTCCGGCCATGCGCCATCCGTTCTACTGGACGTGGCTCTACCTGCCGGTCCCGTTGCTGGCGCTGACGATTTTTACCCTGGGAATGACGTTCTTCTTCGCCGCCGCCAATGTGTACTACCGCGACGTCTCGCACATTCTGCAGGTGGTGCTGTCGGCCTGGTTCTACGTCACGCCCATCATCTATTCTCTCGACTTCATACCCGCAAAGCTACCGCTGGATTTTCAAGCTGAATCCGATCATCTACGTGATCAACGGATTCCGGCTGTCGGTGTACTACGGCAGCTGCCGAAAGCGCCGTCGATTGTCGCTTCGTTCGTCTGCGCCTTTGTCAGCCTGTTCATTGGGTTTGCCATCTTTCAGCAAATATCAGGACGATTTTGTCTTTTACGTCTGAGCTGCCAATGTCTGCCGAGTGCGCACCGCAATTCGCTTGGAGAACGTCACCCAGCGCTTCCGGGTCATCCAGGAGCGCCGGACACGCTGCGCGAATTGTTCTCCAAGTTCTTTCGGCACAATGCCAGCTACCACGACTTCGAGGCGGTCAAGAATGCTTCGCTTCGAGGTCCCGCACGGGCAGATGCTGGGGCTGATCGGGCGCAACGGCTCGGGCAAGAGCACGCTGCTGAAGATCATCGCCGGCGTGTATCGGCCGACAGCGGGAACGGTCGAGGTCGACGGGCACGCTGGCGCCGCTGATCGAACTGGGCGCCGGCTTCCACCACGAGTTGACCGGGCGCGAAAACATCCTGCTGAACGGTCTGCTGATGGGCTATTCCAAGACGCGAGATGCTGGAGCGCGAGCAGCGCATCATCGACTTCGCCGAAATCGGAGACTTCATCGACGCGCCGGTCAAGCAGTATTCCTCGGGCATGTACATGCGGCTGGCGTTTTCGGTGGCGACCGAGGTCGATCCCGAGATCCTGCTGATCGACGAGATTCTCGCGGTGGGCGATGCGGGTTTCCAGGAAAAGTGCTTCGAGCGCATCCGCGAACTTCCGCGCAGCGGGCAAGACCATCTCTTTGTCACGCCACGCGATGGACCAGGTCGAGGAGCACTGCGACCGGGCGCATCCTGATCGACAAGGGCTCGATCCTGGCCGATGGCACGCCCGACGAGGTGATCGAGGTCTACAAGAGCTCTGATGGCCCTGGAGGTCGTCGGCGCGCATTAGCGGCGCCGCTCCCGATGCACGTCGTCTTCGTGCTTCCCCGCTCTTTCCCTATCGCGGCGGCTATGAGAATTCCCTGCTGGCGCTCGCGAAATACCTGGTCGGCCGCGGCCATCGCGTCACTGTCTTCACCACCGTGGCCAACGATCTGGAGGCCTTCTGGCTGCCCGGACTTCAAGACTTTCCCGGAGGAGCAGATATCGGTCGATGGCGTGACCGTGCGCCGCTTTCCGATCTGCTACAACAGTCTGCGCCGGCGCGCAACCCGCTGCTGGGACTGGTTCCTTACTGGCGATGGAAGGCGCAATTCTGGCGGCCGTCGTTCCGCATTCCCGGCTTGAGCGAGGCGCTGCGCGCGGTCGATGCCGACCTCTTTCATATCGGCCCGCTGCCCTACACCAACCTGATGTATGCCGGATTGCAGGCCGCCGAAGCCCGCGAGCGTGCCTGTCGTCGCCACTCCCTGCACCCATCTCGGCGAGGAAGGCAACGATGAGGTTGCGCGGCACTACCTGCAACCGCACCAGATCAACATTCTGCAGGCGTTGCGCCAAGATTTTTTGCATGACGAAGACCGAACTCCAGGCGTCTGGAGCGCTTGGGAGTCACGTCGGAGAAAGTCGTCGCGCCATACGGCATCGATCTGGAGCTTGTAGTGGGCGGCAATCCCGAATATCTGCGCGACCGGTACAGCGTCGATGGACCGGTCGTGCTGCACCTTGGCATGAAGGCCTTCGAGAAGGGATCGATCACGCTGCTGGAAGCGATGAAGATGCTCTGGGCGCGAGGCTCGAAGGCGTGGCTGGTGATGGCTGGTCCCAGCCTGTCAGACTTCGAGCGGTACATGGCGGCGAATGCGCCGGCGAGTGCCCGCGATTGCTGAATCTGCCGCCCTTCGCCGACCAGGAGAAGCGCGACTTGCTGGCTTCGGCCACCGTGGTGGCACAGCCTTCGCGCGTGGAGTCGCTGGGGCTGGTGATGCTGGAGGCTTGGGCCAACGGCAAGCCGGTGATCGCGGCCGATATCGCCGTGTCGCGCGAACTGGTAGCCGAAAGCGGCGGCGGCGCGGTGGTGCCGTTCGGCGATGCCGACAGCACTGGCAGACGCAATCGAGAAGCTGCTGGCCGACGACGGATTGCGCCGCACCATGGGACTGCGGCGGGCAGAAGAAGGCGCTCGAGTATGAAGGCACCAAACTGTGGCGACGGACCTGCGAGGAGATGGAGCGGGTTGTAGAGATGCGCAAGTAGTTCTGCCCGCCGCGGCTGTTAACCATGCCGGACGATGTGTACAATCGCCAGCAGAGCCGCGTGAAGACCGTCACCATCGCAATTCCCTCGCTGCATCGCCCCGACCTGACCGCACGCTGCCTTGAATTCATTCAGCAACAGACCCTCCCGCCAGACGAGTGGGAAGTCGTCGTCATTGAAAACGAGGCGCAGCCCGGCAGCATTCTTCCCGATCCGCTGCCGCCGAACACGCGACGTATCGAGCTGCCCACCAACGAAGGCACGACGGGCTCCATCAATCGCGCGGTTGCGGCGACCGAATCGCGCTACATTTTGCTATTGAACAACGATGTCGAGTTGCAACCAGACTACGTTGAGAAGCTGGTTCGTGCGCTCGATTCCGATTCCAAGCTCGGCTTCGCCACCGGCAAGCTATTGCGCGCGACGCAGCGGACTCATCTCGACGGCGCAGGAGACGCGATGTTGCTGGCCGGCGCCGCCTATCGTCTGGGACATTTCGATCGGGATGATGGTCAGTACGATCGGCCGATGCCGGTTTTGAGCGGCTGCGGCGCAGCCGTACTGTACCGTCGCGAGGTCTTCGAGCTGTGCGGCCGGCTCGATGAAGACTTCTTTGCCTATCTCGAGGACTTCGATCTCGCGCTGCGTGCGCATCTGCTCGGCTACACCGGAATGTACTTGCCGGACGCGGTCGCGTACCACGTTGGCAGTGCGACCTTGGGCGACGTGCTGCATCCTCGAATCGTCGAGTACCTCACGCGCAACCAGATCTATCTTCTGGCCAAGAATTATCCGCGCGCAGTGTTGTGGCGGCTGCTGCCGCGGATCGCCGTCTATCAATGCTTGTGGTTACTGTTCGCCCTGCGCAACGGAGGCACTGGCGCCTATCTTCGCGGATGGTGGGCCGGACTTCGGGGCTGGCGCAGGATGAGACGCAAGCATGGCGAGCTCATGGCTAAACGCCGCATCACCGACGATGAGTTCCTTGCACGCTTGCGGGAGTCGGAGCGCCAGATTTATGACTGGCAGCAGTCGCGCCCGCCAGAGGAGCGCTCTGGCCTGCTGAGGTTCTACTTTCGTGTGTTTGGGAAACCGTAAATCAGAAAATCGTCTGCAACCGGACCGCATAGCTGCGCGGCGGCGCTATGGCATTGCCGGAGAACAGGCCCGCAAAATCGATGAGGTTGAGCCGGTTATTCAGGTTCTGCGCGTCGAACTGCATGCGCACGACTACGTTGTCTTTCTTCCAGATGTCTGCCCCGACCGAAGCATCCACCGACAGCGAAGGCCGTACCCTGTCACGGTAGAAATTCACGCGATCAATGACGGCCTGACCGTACTGCGCCAGCGCTTCTTCATAGGTGCCGTCAAAATCCACCGGCAGGCCGCTTCCGTATTCTGCGCCGATCGCACCCCAGAGCCGCGGCAGGAACTGATAGCGAAAACGCGTCCGCACCGTGTTGCGCTGGTCCTGGGAGACCCAGAAGCGCCCGCTCAGATTGGTCAGCGCATTGGTCGCCGACTGACCCAGGAAGAGGCCTCCGGTAACCGGGAAATACGCCGAGCCAACCATGTAGGAATAGCTCACGAATCCTGACAGCTTGCCCCAGCGCGGAATGTTGACCTTGCCCTCCGCTCCATAGATCTGGGCCTTGCGAAACGCGATGGGAAAGCTGACCGGAGTATTGAGCAGCAGATCGTCGTCGGCAAAGTTGTTCACATCGCGGAAATACCCATTCACATCCAGGCTGAGCTTGCCCATGAAGCCCTTGGTCATGCCGGCCTCGTAGTAGTTGCCGTGAGACGGCTCCACGGGCAGGCGCAGCACGTTGGGATTCAGGACCACAACATCCGGTGAGCTGGACAGCAGGATGTTTTCAAACGACGGCGTCTGGAAGACGCGGTCATAGGCGGCGTGGACCAGCAGTTCATGACTGGCGAAGTAGCGCGAAACTCCCAGGCGCGGGCTGACTGCGTTTTGATTGACGATGAGCTGATAGTGGTCCCAGCGAACCCCTGCACTGATGGTCCAGTTGCCCAGACGGATCAAGTCCTGGACGAAGGCGGACTGCTCGAGGTCCGGCCGATTGCCAATAAAGCTGAACGTAGTTGGCGTGCCCGGGTCGAACTGCGAAGGATCGGTGATTACGTCGGCGAAGTGCTCGTGCAGGAAGATGTTGTCCGACTCGACACCGATCTTCCATTCCTGGTTGCTGCGATGAATGGAAATCGTTCCCTTGAAATATGCCTCGGTAAAGTTGTTGCGCTGGAAGGCGATGATGGGCGTCGAGAGCAGGTTCGACGACAGGCCGTTCGAGTTGTCGCGGACCATTCCTCCAAGATTCGCCAACGACATTCGGGGAGAAAACATGCTGATAGGAGACGATCCCCATGTTTTCGAAGATGTCGCCATCCTGCCGCTGACCGGCGGCTTGCTGCACCTGCTCGTTGGGGATGTCAAAGCGCGCCAGTTCGTGGCGGAACATCAAGCTCAAGCGGTCGCTCGGGGTGAAGTCGCGCTCGTAGCTGCCGGCGAAATCACCCGTGGTCCCATTGTTGGTGTAGTTCTCGGGGACCGGAGGACTCAGATAGCGGCCCGTCATCGCGCCGTCTGGCGCTGACGCCGAAGGTGTTCTTCCCCCACAGATACTGGAGCATGGTGTAGGCGCCGGCGGTGTCGAAGCTGCCTCCGGACAGGACAACCTGGCCGTGGAAACCCGGCTCGGGTGTCGCGCGCGGTGTTGACCTCGACGACGCCGCCCATCTTCCTTCCGTACTCGGCCGGAATGCCCGCGGTGTAGACGCTCATCGATTGAACGCTGTCGGCTTCGATCTCGGGACCATAGCCGGGAGAACGGTTGTCGGTGAGCGGAATTCCATCGAGCACAAACTGGGTCTGGTATTCCGAGCCGCGAGGATGAAGGACGGCGTTGCCTTCGTACAGCCATCCCGGCTGCGAATTCACCAGGTCCTGCAGCGAACGGCCGGGCAGCGACGTGGTCCGGTCGGCAATCGTCTCCGAGCCGATCTGGTTGACGGCGCCGACGCGATGGGGATCGACGAGAGTGTCGCTTTCCTTCACCTCGATGGTCGTCTCGATGGGAGACCAGGCTGAGTTTCACCAACTGAGCTGGTAGGAGCAGCGGAACGAATTTCAACCGATTGCGACGCCGGCAGCGAAAGTTTGCGTTGCCGGACTTCCAGGTTGTACATCCCAAACGGCAAGGCGCTTCACCACCAGATCGCCCGCGTCGTCGGTGAGGAAGGCCTCGCGGTAGTGGTTGGCCTCGCTGACCAGCTCCACTGAGCTCTTCACGCCGAGTCCCGCCGGATCGGTCACCTTCAGACGCAGTTCGCCCATATTGCTCTGCGCAAACAGAGGGAGCGACCAAGAGGAAAAAGGTGAGGATTCTGTTCATTGCCGTTTGAATCGGACATGACGACAGGTGGCCGATCCATCACCGGGAACCGAGCTGTTGGACTGATTGTACGGTAAGACTCATGTGGCCCAGCCGCCAATCAGGCTGGAAGACAAGGGGCCAAAACAGCAGAGGCAGTCATCTGCAACAGGCAGCACTCTACATCCGCTCTTTAGTGTCGGATTGGGTCAGGCCTCAGCAAGGGCCAGCGCTGATTCACGAAATGCTGGCTATGTTATTTGGAAGCGGCGGCACCACAAATCTCTAAAAATCAATATGCCTTGGCTTCCATTTCCTTCCCTCTACCGCCGTATCTGATTAGCAGGAAAGACTTCGTTCCGTCACCAATTTCGTGGAACTTACGGCAATCGCATTGCCTGAGCAATGCCAAGAGAAAGTCGCGCGCCTGTTGGGGAAATTGCTCGAAATCGTATCCAAAAACAGCTCGCCTGTCTTTTGAAACGACCCTGCCCTCGAACGTCCTCCCAGGCCGAAATGTGAAAGCAGGACAGCATGAAATCACGTTGACCGTGATGCCAGCAGCGGGAGGCGCGTGTGCATTCACCTGCCCCCCATAGCTAAAAACCTAAACCCGGACCTAACCAAACGTTGAGTGCAATCTCTCCCGGCCCAAGGGACCGGCGAGCCGACATACACCAGTATTGTCGGTGCGCTACTTCGAACAAAAAAACAGGAGGATAATCCCATGGTCAAGGTATTTCGCTTCATGGCAATGTGCACGATCAGTGTTGCGTTGGCAACATTCTCAACCGCCTGGGCACAGACCTTTACGACGATCGACTACCCTGGCGCGGTTGCCACCACTCTAAACGGCGGGCCCGATCCGCAGGGCACAGCCGTAGGCAGTTGGACAGACTCCGGCGGTGTGACGCATGGTTTTACGCTAAGCAAGAAAGGAGTATTCACATCGTTCGATCCTCCGGGCTCCACACTGACGACCCCCAACTTCATCAGCCCGCAGAAAGTCATCGTGGGCGGGTACAACGACTCGGGTAGTGTCGCCCACGGGTTCATTCTAGATGGAGGACAATATACAACGCTGGATTTTCCAGGAGCAGCGGGCACCAATCTCACGGGTCTTAACCCCTCGGGTGAAATGACCGGATTTTACTGCTCCGACCCTGCCTGCGGCTCGACTGGCAACGCGACTACCAACCACAGCTTTACGGTGTCCAAGAAAGGCACCTTGACCAGCTTCGATCCTCCCGGAGCAGTCAGCAGCACTGCCAGCACGGTTAACCCATCCGGTGCGGTCGTCGGCGCTTACACGGATAGTGGCGGAGTGACCCACGGATACCTGTTGTACCACGGGTCATTCACCACGATTGATTTTCCGGGCTCCATCCTGACGTTTGCCGGAGGGAATAACCCCGAGGGCGACATCATCGGGGAATACATCGACGCGGCCAAGGTCGCTCACTCATTTCTGCTGAGCAATGGCGTTTTCACGTCGTTTGACCCACCCGGAGCCACCCTCTCCGATGCATCCGGGATCAATCCGGGCGGCACCATCGTTGGACTCTATGTGGACTCCGCGAATGCTGTGCACGGATATATCCGGACGCGGTAAGCGAGCAGAGTTGGCCTCAACCAGTAACACAGAACCCTCACGGGAATGCACTTTTTGCATTGCCGTGAGGGTTATTCTGGCGCCTGGCTGTGGCCTAGAATCGGGTTCAAGCTATTACACGTTACCCAACCGGCACCGTGCTCAGCACCTCTTCGCGGATCTCCGCATCTTTCTTTACTTCGTCGCGACTGGTTGGCAGAGCAACGTCCAGCAGCTCCTGGATGGTCTTCACGTAGTGCAGGTTCAACCCCGTGAGCTGCTCGGGCGTCAGGTCTTCCTGAACGTTCTGGCGATTCTCGGCGGGCATGATGATGTCCTTCACGCCTGCGCGCTTCGCAGCCAGCGTCTTCTCTTTCACGCCGCCGATGGGCAGCACGTTCCCGCTCAGCGTGATCTCGCCGGTCATGGCCGTCAGCGGACGCACCGGGCGATCGGTAAGCAGCGAGACTAACGCTGTCACCATGGTCACACCAGCCGACGGACCGTCCTTGGGGATCGCTCCCGCAGGCACGTGAATGTGGATGTCGTGGTCGGCGAAGAACCCTTCGTCAATGCCCAGGTCCTTCGCATTCGATCGCACCCAGGTCAGCGCCGCCTGCATGGACTCCTGCATGACCTGGCCGAGCTGACCGGTCATGGTGAAGCCGCCCTTGCCCTTCATCTTGTTGGCTTCGACGAAGAGCACGTCGCCGCCGGTCGGCGTCCACGCCAAGCCGACAGCGACGCCTGCACGCTTGGTCCGTTCGGCGATCTCGCCTTCGGTGCGGATCTTCATGCCTCCCAGCATGTCGGTCTGCTGCACCAACTCAGGCGTGACCACCAGCTTGCCGGTCTTGCCTTCGGCGATGCGGCGCGCCTGCTTGCGGCAGATGGTCCCGATGGTCCGCTCCAGGCTGCGCACGCCAGCTTCCCGCGTGTAATGCTGAATGATGAAGCGGATGGTTTCCTCGGGAAACTCGATCTGGTCGCCGGTCACTCCGTTCTCCTCGATCTGCCGGGGAACCAGATACTGGAAGGCGATGTGTACTTTTTCTTCCTCGGTGTAGCCTTGCAGCTCGATGATCTCCATGCGGTCGCGCAGCGGATCGGCTACGGGATCGAGCATGTTCGCCGTGGTGATAAACAGGACCTTCGACAAATCAAAGGGCACGTCGAGGTAGTTATCGCGGAAGCTGAAGTTCTGCTCGGGATCGAGCGCCTCCAGCAGCGCCGACGCCGGATCGCCACGGAAGTCGCGTCCCACCTTGTCGATTTCGTCGAGCATAAAGACCGGATCGTTGGTCTCCGCCCGCCGGATGCCCTGCATGATCTGGCCCGGCAGGGCCCCGATGTAGGTGCGCCGATGCCCGCGAATTTCGGCTTCATCGTGTACGCCGCCCAGCGACAGGCGCACAAACTTGCGGCCCAAGGCGCGGGCAATCGATTTACCCAGCGACGTCTTGCCGACACCCGGAGGTCCGACGAAGCACAGGATCGGCCCCTTCATATTAGGCTTCAGGCGGCGAACCGAAAGGTAGTCCAGAATGCGGTCTTTCACCTTCTCCAGGTCGTAGTGATCGGAATCGAGGATCTCCTTGGCTTTCGGAATGTCCACTTCGACGCCAGACGACTTCTGCCACGGCAGCACCGCCAGCCACTCGATGTAGTTGCGCGTCAGGCCGTAGTCAGCCGCCATGGGCGACATGCGCGCCAGCCGTCCGAGTTCCTTCAACGCCTCTTTCTTCACGTCGTCGGGCATACCAGCCGACTCGATCTTCTGGCGCAGCTCGTCAGCGTCGCGGCTGGTTTCATCCTGCTCGCCAAGTTCCTTCTGGATGGCCTTCATCTGCTCGCGCAGGTAGTACTCGCGCTGGGTTTGCTGCACCCGGTCCTGCACTTCGCTCTGGATCTTGTTGCGCAGTTGCTGGACCTCCAGCTCCTTCGCCAGGTGCTGATTGATCTTCTCCAGCCGGACACGCACGTCAGGCGTTTCCAGAACGTCCTGCTTGTCGCGCGTGGAGAGCGACGGCAGCGACGAGGCGATGAAATCGACCATGCGGCCCGCGTCGTCGATGTTTCCGGCTACGGTCGAGAGCTCATCCGACAGCGTCGGCGAGCCGGCAACGATCTGCTGGAAAAGCGTCAGCACGTTGCGCTGTAAGGCTTCGATCTCGGCGCCTTTGGGCGTAGGCGGCTCGGGTATGGTCTCCACCGTGGCGCGCATGAACGGCGACAATTGTGCGTACTCGGTCACCTTGACGCGCTCCAGTCCCTCAGCAAAAACGAACAGGCTCTGGTTGGGCATGCGCACAACCTTGTGTACCACTGCCAGGCTCCCCACCGCGAACAAATCGGTCGGCTGCGGGGTGTCCACCCGCGCCTCGCGCTGCGCCACCACAATGATGGTCTTGTCCTCTCCCAGTGAGTTGATCAACTGGACCGAGCTCTCCCGACCGACCGTTAGCGGCAACACGGCATGAGGAAATAGCACCGTATCTCGCACCGGCAGGACTGGCAACGTCCTGGCTTCGGCAGAGTCGTCACGAAGCTCAGGGTCAATAACCGGCTCTAAATCTTTATTATGGTTAGACATATGACTCCTTGAGTGTAGGACACTCATGATTTAGATGTGGCTCATTAGCAAAGGATGCAGCGCCACAGACGTATAAACTCTACCCCGACGGGCCGTCGATCATGCTGTCGATCCCATCCGGTGCTATCGGCAGACCTGCCCAGCTTCTGGAGCTCAAGGATCGGCTCGCTGAGAGGTCTCGTCAGCGTAACCGTCGAGTCAGGCGGCCCATTTCCGGAGCAAAGGATTGTATCAGGGAACGGCAGCCCACAAACGCAATTCGTCGAATCGTGGAGCTTCGGTTCCCAAATTGAACCAGTCGCTAATCGCCATCGCGGGCGCTACCGTGAATTCGCATCGGCCGCCGGATAAATCCCCAACACTTTTACGAACTCCGCAATCTCAGCCAGGTGCCGCAAGGCGTTGCGGGCGGCCTCGTCATCGCCACGCAGGATATCGACGAAGAACACGTATTCCCAAGGGTGGCCGCGCAGGGGACGGGACTCGATCTTGCTGAGGTCAATATCGCGCAGGGCGAAAACGCTGAGCGCCTTGAAGAGCACCCCTGGCAGGTTCTTCAGAGCAAAACCAATGGATGTCTTGTTGGCGCCTTTGCCGGGCTTATGCGACTTGCTAATGAGCAGAAAGCGAGTGTAGTTCTGCTGGTCATCCTCGATGCCCGCGAGCAGGACCCGGCCTCCATATTGCTGGGCGGCTTGTGCCGGGGCGATGGCAGCCGCATCGCGCAGCTTCTCGTTGATGATGTGGCGAACGCTTCCCGCGGTGTCGTAGAAAGGCACCGCCTGGATCTTGGGATGCTTGCGAAAGAAGTTGCGGCACTGGTCCAGCGCCACCGGATGAGAGAGCACCCGGCGGACCGCGCTGAGCTTGACTCCCCGGGGAGCGATGAGATTGTGGCGTATCCGGAGGGGAAACTCGCGATGAATGAAGACGTCTCGTGTCAGTAGAAGATCGAAGTGCTCGGTCACCGATCCCGCCAGCGAATTCTCGATCGGAATAACCGCCGCCTGTACGGAGCCCTTCTCGACCCGATCGAACACCTCAGCCGAGCGCGTACAGGGAACGACAACCGCCCGTGGCAGCATGTTCCCCGCAGCTTCGTGGCTAAAGGAACCCAACTCTCCCTGGATTGCGACTTTCATGTTCTGCGCAGAGCATAGCAGAGAACGATAGAACGCCGGACTTCCCGTTGCCTTCCCCTGCAATTTCTTTTCAAGCCATCATGGCGGAACTCTGACGGCGCCAGCCAGTGCGGCTTAATTTTTGCTACAGACTTTTTGTCATCAGAAAGGCATCGAGTGAATGGCTGGAGTAGTACTCTGGCAAGGTCCGCACCACCTCGTATCCGAGCTTGTGGTAAAGCTTTAATGCAGGCTCATTGTTGACAGCCGTCTCCAGGTAGACTTTCGTGCATCCGGCGGCCCGCATTCGCCGCTCGCACGCTTCCATCAGCCGCGAAGCCAATCCACAACGGCGCGCCTCGGGCACGATGTCTAATGTAAGAACGCGTCCGATTTTTCCCCGGGTCGGATGGGCCACCGCAAAGCCGGCGATTCGCGCGCCATCGGCAGAAACATCGGAGTCCGCCGGGCTGATCTCCTCTACGCTTGCCATCTGCATTTCCGCCACCAGCGTGATCGCGTTGCGTTTCATGATGAAGCCGGTGAGGTCCATCTGCGTGTACGCTATGCCGTCGGGGAAGCAGGCTTGGTCGATCTGCCAGAGGCGGTCGAAGTCGGCGGCGCGATAATCGCGGATGGTGAACTGCACGTCAGCAGTTTGCGGCTTCAGCGGCAGTCTGCGCAACCGTGCAGCGAGGCGTTCTCGACCTTCTCCAGTGCAATGATCGCCACCCATTCGTTATTGCGGTTCAGGTACTGCACGACGCGGCCACCTAAAAGGGCCGCAGCTTCCTGCGGCGGCACGTCTTCGTGATAGTCGAAGAAGAGCTGCTGCAGCCGCTGCCCGAAGGGCAGCACCCGGAATAGGGGATGTGGCGGCTGCCACTTGGTGCTGAATAACAGGACGACATCAAATTGGCCGGTTGCCTGCGACGCGCGCACCATCTCCAATGGCGAAAAGTTCTCGATGCGGACCACGGTTAGCGGCTGCTTTACATAGCCAAGGAACGGGCGCGTGAGTTCATCCGACGCCGGCCACGCCGTGAGCACGCGCGCCTGCGGATATCGCGCCGAAAGCTGGTTGGCCGCAAGTTTGTGCAAAATGACGTAGTCGCGATACAGCAGCGTGTCCTCGGGAGCGATGCGGTACGGCGGAGGGATGAATAGCTGGGCCACAAACACAGCGCACGTAACCGCAATCCACCAGGTCCACTTCCGGACCCGCCGATGCAGCGTGGAGACGCATATCCAGGATTACGAGCGGGACGACCGGCAACATGTAGCGCGCCAGCACTGCGCCGCCCGCCACCGAGAGCGCGACGATGTAGGCGAGAATCACGACTCCGAAGACGAGCTGCGCAGCGATGGAAATTCGCCGGCGCAACGATCCATCAGCCTGACGCAAGGCAGGACGGCGCATGACTGCCGCGGCCGCCAGCGTCAGCAGAAGAAGATTCAGGTACCCGAACACGTGCCAGAGACGGATCAGCATGGCGAGAGCAATCCGAAGCGGGCTAAGCGTCGCCTTCAGGTTGTAGCGCAGGTATTCCGGATTGCCGAGATAGAAGCCGGTGCGATGATGATGATAGACGAGCCAGCCAGCCAGGGGGAGTATGCACAGCAGCAGCGAGAAAGTCCGCCACGGGTCCTGCGGATAGAGGCATAAAGACTCCTCTCGCGATTTCGACAGCAGCGGACAAGCCAGCTCCCATGCCAACAGCGCCATGGGAGCAATGATGGCGGTCTCCTTGGCCAACGGTGCAAGTGCGAAGAACACGATCGCCGCCATCGGCCTTCGTTCGACGTACATCGCCAGCCCCCAGAGCGTCAGGGCGGTAGCCATCATGTCGAGGTGGGCCAGGGAGCTCTGCACGAAGAACACGGGATAGAGCGCGGTGCATAACACCGTGGCCACGGCGACCGCCGGGTTGGCCACATCGCGCGCCAGCCGCCAGAGTCCAAGCAGGGCGAACGCCGCCACCAGCAGCATGGCCGTCCGCGTCACCGCCGGAGTGAAGGCGCTGAACTTCCACCAGAACGCAAGCCAGATCATCACCAGCGGAGGATGCGCGTTGGATAGCGTGGTATGCGGTATCAGCGAGCCGGTCAGCAGCAGATCGCGCGCCGCGGGAATGAAGTAGCCGGCTTCGTCCCAGAAATAGGGCAGCCGCAGCAGCGGCAGATGGGTAAGGAAGAGAGCGGTGAAGATGAGCGCGTAGGCGGAGAGGTACTCGAACAGACTCGCGCAACCGGAATGACTAGTATTCGGTTTGAAAGGGCGCGCCTTCAGGCGCGCCGTGAGCCATCTGAAGAGAGACGGCTTTAGCCGCTGCGGGACCTCGGTTTCGCCACCCCATGACAGCGCCGCGTGTCTATGCGCCGGCATCACAAAAGCGAATTCCCTCAGGGGCTGAAGCCCGAACTGTTTCTAGCGTCTAGACGGCACGGCCGAAGCTGTGCGCTTTCAAAGCTGCTCAGCCGGAGAGCGGCCCTAGTGGATTGGTCCCGTGCCCGGCGCCATGCGCGGATCGAGCTTGATCTCGCCAAAGGTGTTTTCGTAGTTGACCAGGTTCTGCTGCAGGATGGTGTATAACGCCTTGGCCTGCTGCGGGCTGAGATAAATTCCCTGGAAGTTGCGCACGTCAACGTGGGCTTCGTCCTGCTGTTGCAGGGTGCCGAACACCAGGAAGAAGTCCCAAACGTTCACCCTCACCTGCACACTGTTGGCATAGCTTTCGCGATAGTCGGGCGTATTCGTCAACTGAATCGATGGCTGCGTAGGATTTTGCATGAGGCCCCCGAAAACCGCAGTGTAACAGAACCGTCGTCAGTGGTCAGTTGCCAGTTGCCAGTTGCTAGTTAAAGCCTCGCACAGCTCCTTCTGGCAACTGACCACTAAGACGCGTCATTCAATCTCCACCTGGACAATCATCTGGGTGCCACTGTCAAGCTTGATTTCTTTTCCGCCGGACATGAGCACCGAATTCTCGCCCAGCTCAAGGTTACGAATTCCGACCACACCTTTCGACTGCCCATTCAGTACAGGGGATGAGGAATGCACGGTCTGACTCGTGCCACCCATCACCGGAGGAGTGGTCCCGGCCCCCGTCCCTTCATGTCCGGCCATCATGCCTGGACCGCCGACGGTCGGCGCGTCTTGGGGCGCACCCGAGGTCAGACTTGGTCCCACTGCTTGAAGCACGGTCTTGATAGCCATCTCTTTCCCGTCCGGGGTGGTGATTTTGTCAAACGTAATCCCCAGTTCCGCTTGCGGATCGCCCTTGGAGCGGGCCTTGGCGACGGTCACGTGGCCGGTCAGCTTGCTGCCCTTGGGGATCGTCTGCCCGCTCTGCGCGCGCAAATCTGCCGTGATCCGCGCGGTAACCGGATCGCCCTCCTTGAGCTTCTTGGAATCGAGCGACTTGGTCAGTTCCGCCGGCATGGGGCCATGCGGCTTGGCGGTGGGCGCCGCTTCCGGTGACGTTTGTGCCGGGGCTTGACTGGCTTGAGCGGCATAGGCGACTTGTCCCAGGCAAAAGAGAGCGGCCAGCGCCGCGACGAACAGGCGATTTGCAGATCGAGTCATCATTCGCTCCTTGTAGGAATAGGCGAGCGCTGACCTGTCAATTTCAGCCCGCACTTCGCCACTCGTGGTTCGCCCCCGAACAGTTTACTCCCATGTCTGGCGCCAACCGGAAATTTCCCGAACAAAAAAGGCGGCCCAAAAGGGCCGCCGAAGTGAAGCAGAGTCGAACTGGTTAGAAGCTGATCTTGCCCGCGAACTGGATGATTCGTCCCGAAGGCAGACCGGTAAAGAACGACCCGTAGGGACCGGTCGGCGGCGCCGCCGTGGTCGTGGTCTGGCCGAAGGTCCCGTCGGCGGTGTTGGGATCGGGGTTGGTGAAGTTCGGGTGATTGAAAATGTTGTAGAAGTTGGTCGTGAAGTTGAACACGACCCGCTCGGTTATCTTGAAGTTCTTGCCGATGGTGACGTCGGAGTCGAAGAAGCCAGGCCCACGGAACTGGTTGCGGCGCTGGTTCGGGAAGGACGTCGGGTTAGTGATCGCCGTATTCAGGAACGCGGCCGGGTTCAGGCACTGGCTATTGCCGTTGACGCAGCTCTGCTGGCCATTGCCGGCAATCACGGTTTGGATGTTGTTACCGCCGCTTGGCGTCCAGTTCGAGATAAAGGAGTTGCCATCGATCACGGTCAAGGGCAGGCCTGAGCGGACAAAGAAGTTCTCCGACAAAGTCCAGTTGCCGAAGGCCGCGTTGGCAAAGCTGTTGCTGAATTTGTACGGCATTTGCCAAACGTAGGTGGCGTTGAAGGAGTTACGGACGTCGTAGTCCGCATTGCCATAGTTGTTGCATCTGAGACAAGCCGGGTTGATCTGGTAAACCAGCGACGTAGTTCCGTTGTACGGTGTGCTGCCAATACCGCCATTGGAGACTTCGTCCATAGCGTGGCTCCAGGTGTAGCTGGCCTGGACGGTGAAGCCGTAGAGCATCCGTTGGCTATAGCTGGCGGTCAGACCGTTGTAGTTCGATATGCCGGCAGAGTTGTATTCCTGAACGTTAGCGAATACTTTGGTCGGCGCGGCTGTGGGGAAAGGCGCAATGTTGTAGCCACTGACCGCAGGATTCATATAAGCATTCAAGCCCTGGTTATAGACCGGAATATGAACGCCGTGGTTGCCCACATATCCCACCGAGATCGAAGCCTTGTCTCCCATGACGGACTGCTCGAATCCGAAGCTCCACTGCTCGTAGTACGGAGTGTGGAACGTGCCGTTCTGGCTGTTGATACGTGGGAGTCTTGAAGGCGCTCCCCAACTGCGCTTTCAGAGTGTTATAGGTTGCGCCATTGCTGAATCCCGACATAATGGCCGCACGCGGTTTGCTGACCCTGTGCATAGGGGCCAGTCGCTGTGGTGTCACCCCAAGGGACGTTAGTGCTGTACACCGAGACCAGTCCCGGGCAGGTTAAGCATGAACTGATCGGCAACCACCGCCGGGAAGGCATCCATGAAGATACCGAAGCCGCCGCGGAAGACAGTGTTTGGACCCAGCGGCTGCCAGGCAAACCCAAACCGGGGCCCCCAGTTGATGGCGTCAGTCCCCCGGTAGAGCTGGTGGCGGTTCGCGTCAACCATGGAGCTGTAGGGTGTGTTGGGTGTAATCAAGCCCGCGCCGAGCATGTTGTTGAACTCACCATTCAGCAAGGAGCCGCAATTGGTCTGGCACACCGGGTTGGAGTTCTTTTCGGTGCGCAGAGCCAGAGTAAGTTTCAGGGTGTTGCTGACACGCCATTCATCCTGCGCATAAAGACCGATTCCCCACAACGCGACCGGCTGGGTCGAGCGGGAGGGGAAGCGTTGGCGCGTCTGGAGCGCAATTCCGTTGTAGAAGTCGGTCTGGCCGCCATCGCCGTTGCCGGAGATGTCGCCAATGAGCACTTCAGGGTTGTTAAGGACGCTGAAAGCGTAGTCGGTGATGTCGTACCGGCGGAAGTTGGCGCCGAACTTGAAGCTGTGCTTGCCTTTGGTCCAGGAGAGATCGTCGATGAACTGGTACTGCGTGACGTTGCGGCCCTGGGGAAAGTCGAACGCATAGCTCGTAACTCCGCTCGGATCGCCCAGATTGAAGCCCGTCGAAATGATGGAATACGGGAAGACGCTCGGGTTGGTCTGGGTGAAGATGGCCTGGTAGTGGCTGAGGTCCGCGTTGAACTGGTTGGTGATGTTGGGATTGAATTCGTGGGTCCACCCAAACTGGCCGTCATACGCAGGCTGATAGCTGGCAGCACTAAGTCCGGGGCTGAACGGATCAGCCAACGTGGCCTGGGTGCCGTGATCGATACGGGTGCGGAAATAGAGCTGGTCCTTCGAGGTAATGTTCCAATCGATCTTGAAGGGCAGGATCCATTCCGTTCCGGGCAGCGCCGGCGTGGCCTGGTAGGTGGAGAAGCAATTGTTGTTGGATGCGAATGCCGGATTGAGAGTATTCAGCACTCCGCCGCAGCTTCCCGGGATATAGTTGGTCCCGTTGTAACCCTTAGCATTCGTGTAAAGGCCGAACAGTTTGGTGTAGAGTCCAACCTCGTTGGGCGCGGTCGCCTGAAGGTTGGCCAGGGTCTGACTGATGAAGGTCGGCGAGGGTACGTAAACCGGCTCGCTGGAAGGAACGATGTACTGAATGGCTTCGTAGTCAACGAAGAAGAAGAGCTTGTCCTTCTTGATCGGACCGCCTAACGATGCATACCATGAGTTGTTGTTGGCAAACGGCCGCGGCGTCGCCGGAGTGCTGTGGTTGTTGAACCAGTCATTGGCATCCATCGAAGAACCCGTCCACGCGTAGCCTACGTCGCCGTGATACTGGTTCGTCCCGCCCTTGGTGACATAGTTCACCTGGGCGCCCGCCTGCTGGCCGTATTGTCCAGAGTAGGCATTGCTGCTGATGACGGTGGCTTCCTGCAACTCGTTCTTGCCCAACGTCAGGTTGGTGGCGCCCGAGTTGTTCAGGTTCAGGTACGGGTCCATGTCGTTCTCGCCGTTCACCGTGAACAAGTTGGAAGTGGCGGGAAGTCCGTTGGCGCTGAAGTTGCCGTAGCCCCCGCCGGTATTCATGGTCACGCCGGGCGCTGTCTGGGCAATGTAAGTAAGATCGTTGCCGCCGTTTGGTGAGTTCTGGATGATGTTCTGGCCGAAGTTGGTGGACAGGTTGGCATTGTCCGTGTTGACCAAGGGCACGGCGGTGGTGACTTCCACCGTCTGCGTGGTCGCACCTACCGCCATCTTGATGTCGACGACGGTTGACTGGCCGACGGTGACAGCGACCGTGCGCTCAGCCTTGCTGAAGCCTTGGGCGCTGGCTGTGACCGTGTAATCGCCCGGGGGCAACAGAGAGAAACGGTAAAAACCGGTCGAACTGGTTGTGGCTGGTACGGGTCGCACCAGTATTACGGTTATTCAACGTCACCGCGACGTTCGGCGTAACCGCGCCGCTGGGGTCGGTGACCGTGCCGGTAACGTCGCCCGTTACCAGCGACTGGCCGAACGCTGCGGGCACCATCAGGCTGGCAGCCAGCAAGAACATTATTGTGAGCGCATAAAGCTTTTTCATGGAACGAACCTCTTCTCCTAGCACGACAGCTTTAAGTTCGCCAAGTATCGAGAGATCGTGATCTCGGCGCGTCTGGATAAGTAGATATGCATCCCGAGTACCACTCAAGCACGACCGAGTACATCCTATAAGCTATTTGTTTTGAATGAGATAATAAAATGTCTTAGCAAGGGACTCCACAAAGGTACCAGTTTTCACATATCCTGAGGCGCGATCTCCAGTTTTCTGGAGAACTCAGTCGTATCTATCGAAAATCGGTCTCCCCATTTGAGATAGGGACATCCGAAAGTAACGCTACTTCGGAGGCATGGTGTAGTAACCAGTTCGGTACCGGACCTGCAACTCAGCCGGATTGGGAGCGTCCTGGGTGGCTGGATTGATTTTGATCTCGATACGCCGGAATTCGGAATCGGCGAGCCGCGCGCTGGGGTAATAGGCGATCAGATACTGGGTGCGCAATTCGTCGCTGATTTTGCGAAAGGCTGCGTCCAACTGCTCCAACCCGCTGGCGTAGAAGTACTTGCCGCCGGTATCGCGGGAGAGCTGGATGAGCGCATGTTCCCCGCCGATGTCGCGGCCGGCGCTGTTTTCGATGGGAACAATGATGATGCTGTAGAGAATGACCTCCGCCTGCAGCGCCTCGCGCACAGCTTCCTGGTAACTCGTCTTGCTGACCGTATCGCCGCCATCGGTGATGACCACCATCACCTTGCGGCCGCGCCGGTTCAGCAGCGCGTCGGAGCCGAGGTACAGGGTGTCGTACAGGGCGGTTGCCGCTCCGGAATGAATGTGGTTGATGGCGCGGTCAATGACCTTCACGTCGGCGGTGAAAGGTGTGACCTGGTCCACGATCTCGCTGAATTGGAACAGCGAGATGCCATCGATGGGACGCAGGATGGCGTGGGCAAAATGGCGCGCGGACTCCAGTTCGAGCTTCTGATCGCCGCGGGTGCTGAGGCTGGTGTCGATCGCCACCACGATGGAGAGCGGCAGCTCCGATTCGCGATGAAATACGGCGATTTTCTGCGGCTTGCCGTCTTCGAACACCTGGAAGTCTTCCTCTTTCAACGAGGCAACCGGGGCTCCGGCGCTGTCGGTGACGGTGGTGAACACGTTCACCAGCTTGACGTTGACTCGGATGGTTGTGTTCGGCTGCTGGTCTGCATCGGTCTGGGCCGCCTGCTTTTGCACATCGGGCGGATGGGGAACGGTACTTGGCTGTAACGGCTTGAGCGAGTCTGGCGGGCGCGGAACGGTACTCTGCTGCTGGGCTTGAGCCAGCGCGAGCCCGCAACTGAACACTGCGGCGAACGCGCCTAGCGTAACCAGGCAGCGCATGGAAGGCTTGCAAAGGAGAGGCATTCTGTAGGTAAAACCCCAGTTCGGCTACTTTGACGCGCCCCCGCCGGCTAGTGGAACTTCCGGGGGAAAGGGCTCGCCGTCGGCCCACACAGCGCCATCCTCAAAGTACTCTTTCTTCCAGATAGGCACGGTTTTCTTCAAGGTATCAATGAGCCAGCGGCAGGCGTCAAAAGCAGCGGCGCGGTGCGCCGACGTGACTGCAATATAGACGCTGCTTTCGCCGATCTGTAACCGTCCCAGGCGATGCACCAACCGCACGTCACGGATGGGATAGCGAGCCAGCGCCTGCTGGGCCAACTGCTCCATCTGGCGCAGGGCCATGGCTTCATAAGCGCTGTAGTCAAGATACAAGGTGCGGCGTCCCCGCGAGTTGTTGCGCACGATGCCATCAAAAACTACCACGGCGCCGTCTTCCGGGTGCTTGATCGCGGCCAGAATGGCAGCCGTCTTGATTGGCTCGTTGACAATTCGAGCGTGCTCCGTGACCAGCGGAATAGGAGTTTCGGCAGTCGAATCTTCGTCCGTCGATCCGCCGCTCACCGGAGGGATCAGGGCAACTTCGTCGTTGTCGTGCAACTCGGCGGCGGCGTCGGAGTACTCCTGATTGAGTGCCAAAGCGAGGGAGTTGCGAAAGCTTTGTAGCTTGGGAATACGGCGCTCCAACTCGGAGTAGAGATCGCTCAGACGCGAGCCGTCAGCGAGCTCGACCGCTTCGCGGTCACGGCCGGCGACATCGCGCAGCATCCCGAGGTAAAGCACGCGGACTTGCATGGAGCAAGGATAACTCAGGTGCAAGTTGGGTACTGCTAAACGGCGCAATCGAGGAGAGCTACAGGCGAGGCTGATGGTGGGCGTTACAGGATTCGACCTGCGACTTCCCCGTGTGAAATTTGAAGCCGTACACCTAAAACCCTTTGCTCGCTTTGCTTTTCCGCACATCGCGACCCTAAGAAAACACGAAATCTGGGGTGGTCTTGGTGACGAATTGGTGACGAGTTTGAGTACCCTTGGCTCCGAACTTGCGGAATCCCTCATCTCGCTCGCTCGGGAGGTCCGCGAGGAATCCAGTCAGATAAATCCTCAGATAGCCGCCGGAAGGCGGTTTTTCTTGTTCCTCGCGGGATAGAGTTAGGATCCCGGTCGCCCGACCACGCCAAGGGTTTCATGGGGATGTAACAGCGGGAATCGCGGAGCCGTCCCAGGCTGACAGATGAACAACTTGTCATGCGCAGGAAATAGGCTCTCCATGTCCAGCCGCTAGTCTGGCAAGAACGAGGGATTCTCCTCCGACAAAAAGACTGAACTGAAGAAGGCAACGCGCAGATGACGCGAATCGCAGGCGTAGCCAGTGCATTTCCACGCCAGTACTATCGCCAAGAACAAATAGCGGAGGCCCTCAGGAGGCACTGGGACAATGGGTTGGAAAATCCCAAGGTCCTGGAACGCCTGCTGACCCGAGTCGGTGTCGATGGAAGGTATTTGGCTTTACCTATCGAGGCGTATGACGACCTGACCACGTGGGGGAAGTCTAACGACGCATGGATCGAGGTTGCCGAAGATCTGGCGGAACAGTCGATCTGCCGCGCGCTAACGCGTGCCGGACTTTGCGAAGCCGACCTGGATGCCATCTTCTTTGTCTCGGTTACCGGTGTAGCGAGTCCCTCGATTGACGCGCGCTTGATGAACCGCATGAAGCTGCGGACGGACATCAAGCGAAATCCAATCTTCGGCCTCGGATGTGTCGCCGGCGCAGCCGGCCTGGCTCGTGCCGCAGACTATGTTCGCGCATTCCCCAAGCAGTGCGCCGTGCTGGTTTCGGTGGAACTCTGCTCGCTTACGTGGCAGAGGAAGGACCTCTCGGTCGCCAATCTGATTTCCTCCGGGCTCTTTGGTGACGGCTCCGCCGCGGTGATCGTTGCCGGGAGTGGACGCAATGCATCCGGTCCCCAGGTGCTCGGCACCAGGTCATCTTTCTATCGTGGCACCGAACATGTGATGGGATGGGACATCTCGGAAGAAGGTTTTAGGATCGTGCTGTCAACCGAGGTTCCGGAGATGGTGCGAAAGCACCTGGCGCGAGATGTTGATGGCTTCCTCGCCGACCACAACCTCGCGCGCAGCGATATCGATACGTGGATCATGCATACCGGCGGTCCCAAGGTCCTGGACGCTACGGCTGAATCATTGGACCTTCCCGATGGCGCGCTCGATGTTTCGTGGCAAACTCTGCGCCGCGTGGGCAATCTCTCGTCAACCTCAGTCCTGCTGGTGCTGGAAGAGTTTATGAACCGGCGCCGTCCCGCAATCGGGAGTTACAGCATTCTTGCTGCCATGGGCCCAGGTTTCTGCTCGGAACTCGTGCTGCTGCGATGGTAGAAGCAATGTCCAAATCCATCGCTCCATCTGAAGTGCTGGTTGCCGGCGGAGGCCCCGCTGGACTGGCGGCTGCCATCGCCGCTCGACAAGCGGGTTTTGAGGTCACTGTGGTTGACTGCGCGCAGCCTCCCATCGACAAAGCCTGCGGCGAGGGCATCATGCCGGACGGCTTGGCAGCGCTTCGCCAACTGGGCGTTCGTATAGGTCCGGGGCAAGCAGCGCCCTTTCGCGGCATTCGTTTCCTTAACGGCGACGCTCAGGTGGAGGCGGATTTCCCGCACGGTACCGGCTATGGAATTCGGCGTACGATTTTGCATCAACTGCTTGTCGACCGCGCGACTGAAGTGGGCACCTCCTTGCACTGGGGCGCACGGATCACGGGCCTGTCCACCCAAGGAGTTGTCATCGGCGGGCAGCGGGTGGCCTGTCGTTGGTTGGTCTGCGCGGACGGACACAACTCTCCGCTCCGCAGAAGTGCAGGTCTCGACGTGTCCCGCTCTGCACAACGGCGATTTGGATTTCGCAGGCACTACGGCGTGGCCCCCTGGTCAGACCTGGTAGAAGTACACTGGAGCAATTGCGGTCAGATGTACGTCACGCCGGTGTCGGACAACGAGATCTGTGTGGCGTTCCTTACGGGCAGCCGTGGGCTTGGATGGGAAGAGGCGCTTCTCCACTTCCCCGGATTGCGGGCCCACCTGAAAGGTGTAGCGCCCGGCAATCGCCACTTGGGAGCCCTGTCAATCAGCCGTCGCCTCGCGACCGTCCAACTCGGCAAGGTCGCCCTGGTGGGAGAAGCATCGGGTTCCGTTGACGCCGTTACGGGCGAGGGCTTGTCGATGGCGTTCCGTCAGGCAATCGCTCTTGCAGAGGCAATGCGCGCCGGCAGTCTCCAGCAATACGAAACGGCGCACCGTCGCATTGCGCGCCTTCCGCGGATGATGTCCACGCTTATGCTGGCCATGGATAGGCATCCCCGTTTTCGTCGTCGGGTGTTTCGCGCCCTGACATCGGAGCCAGACGGCTTTCGCCGATTGTTGGCGCTTCACACTGGGGCCATTTCGCCCTTGAACTTTGGCTGGCGAGAGACTGTGTCGCTGGGATGGCACTTGCTGGCTGCATAAAATCGGAACGAACCAGAGGAGCGGCAATTTGAGGCCCAGGCATTCAATTCATTCAGGCCAACTGTTTCGCACGGGTTGTATCGCTCTGTTCGTATGGCTGTTGCTGTTGCCGTCCATGGTTGCGGCACAGCAGATCAAGGTCAATCTCGATCCGGCCCAAACCAAAATCGAGTGGACGCTGGGCGATGTGCTGCACACTGTCCATGGCACTTTCAAACTAAAGAGTGGCATCGTCACATTCGACCCGAAGTCCGGCGATGCCGGCGGCGAAATCATTGTGGATGCGAGCAGCGGCGAGAGCGGCAATCAGACTCGCGACAAGAAGATGCACAAAGAAATTCTGGAGAGCCAGCGCTATCCCGAAATCGTTTTTTCTCCCAAACATGTGACCGGGAAGCTCGCGGACCAAGGGACATCAAACGTACAGGTGCAAGGCGTATTCCGTATCCATGGAGCCGACCATGACCTCACACTGTCCTTGACGGTCGAAAAGAGCGGCGACGCGGTCAAGACGAACACAAGTTTCGTTGTGCCGTATCAAGATTGGGGTATGAAAAACCCGAGCACGTTTCTATTGAAAGTCGAAAATAAGGTGAGCATCAACATCTCAAGTGCGGGCCACATCACCGCAGCACCGGCGACTCACTAGCTAGAGTTTCCATCGAAGGACTCTGTGCGCCGACGCCACCACGATCCTGAGCAGGTGCGGCCGGTGGCGACATTGCCGATGCGACGTTAACCGCCAACCTTCTCCCTTACCGCTTCGCCTAACGTGAGCACAATCGCTGCGCCGCCTTCAGCGCGGTCCGCGATCTCTACTCGTCCTCCATGAGCTCTGGCTACCGCGTCAACAAATGCCAGTCCCAAACCGTGTCCGGTGGAATGTTGTCCCTTCACAAAACGCTCGAAGGCACGGCTGCGAAGCCCCGGCGGAAATCCGTGGCCGTTGTCCTCGACCGTGAGTTCGGCTGCGCCGTCCTTTACTCGTACTGAGATGTAGATCCGACAGTTGGCCGGAAGATGCGCTATCTCGTTATCGAGGAGATTGGCGATTGTCCGGTTCAACAGCGACGGATCTGCCTCAATCAGTACCGGCTGGAGATGAGTTACGACTTCATGCCCGCGCTCCGCCATCGCTGGCTGGTAGAGGTCCACCAACTGTTGCACCAGTTCGGAAAGCTCGACCGGTTCCTTCCGGGTTTGCAAGGCTCCGGCGTCAGCCTCCGCAAGGTCGAGTGTCGTATTCAACAATTGCGAAAGCCGATCGAGACCGTCGATCGCCTCGGCGACACACTCCTGCCATCGCCCCTCGTGTCCATCGGAGAGCGCGACTTCCAGACTGCCGCGGACGGAGGTCACTGGGCTCTTCAGGTCGTGAGCTACCGAGTCGGTGAGAATACGCATTTGGTGAACCGATGACTGAATGCGGTCGAGCATGTGGTTGAAGGTGCGCGACAGGCGGGAAATCTCGTCGGAATGCGAGACCTTCCGGCAACCGGCTGCTCAAGTCTTCGCTGCCGATGCGCGATACCGTATCGCTGATGCGCTCCACTCGGGTGAGGGTACGGTATGCTGCCAGCCAGGTAATCAGGAATCCCAGCGCAACCGTCGCGCCCCATACCAAGAGGCAGCGTACCGTCAGTCGATCCAGCATCTGCGCCCCGCCAAGGTCGGCAAATCCCAGATACAGTCCGCCACCGTCCTTCTGGGCGTGGTACACAACCCGGAATGCCTTTTTCCATCCCTGCACGCGAACATTGGCTGGGACTCCCGGGGCCAGCGGCATGCTCGTCACCGCCGGAATAAACAGTTCCTTGGGAGCCGGCCCCACCCAGATCGGTTCCTGCCGCGGTTCCGTCTTAAGGAAGAAAACAGAAGCTTGGTGCTTGCCGGAAGCATCGCTGGTATCAGGCACTTCCCGGGAGGCAAGCTCTGCCACCTCCTGGACCAAGCGGTCATACAGCGCATCACGCGGGGTGTTTTCCGAAACATCGGCCAGCACTTCGGCCTCCCCGCTCAGCCACGCGTCGCTGCGCTGGCGGATATCTTTGGCGATCAGCAGATACATGATGGCGAAAGCAATTGCGCTGCCCAGAGCGAATGCAACCGTCGGCCAAATGGCGATACGCCAGGCCGCAGAAGGTCCTCGCGAGTTACGATTCCTTAAGAACATAACCAACACCACGAATGGTATGGATAAGCGGCCGTTTGCCGTCTCCATCCACCTTGTTGCGCAGACGGTAGATTTGCACGTCTACCACGTTTGTCGCGGGATCGATGCGCATGCGCCACACGCGATCCAGAATCATGGTGCGGGTCACTACCCGTCCAGCATTTCGAACCAGGTACTCCAGCAGGGCGAACTCCTGCGCCGTCAGTTGCAGCGACTCATGCCCTCTGCGGGCATCGCGCCGGATCAGATCCAATTCCAGATCGGCGACTCGCAAACAAGTCGGCTCCGACTGAGTTGGCGTATTGTGCCGTAGGAGATTGCGAACTCGCGCCAGGAGTTCAGCCAGCGCGAAGGGTTTGGTCAGATAGTCATCGCCGCCCTGTTCGAGTCCTCGGACCCGCTCATCGACCGAACGACGCGCCGACAAAATCAGTACTGGAGCGGTATGACCCTGGGCGCGGCAACGCCCGATCACGTCGAGCCCATCCATGTCGGGCAATCCGAGGTCGACAATGAAGCCGTCGTAAACTTCTTCGTCCGCGAGGGCTAACGCCGTCTTTGCGTCGGGAGCAGCATCTACTCGATAGCCAGCTTCCGTCAGGCCGCGATTCAAGAACTCCCGAATCGCCGAATCATCCTCCACGACTAACAGTCGCACGTCTCTCCTCTTGCAATCGGCTTTGGAACCTATAAGGATAGCGCAGAGACCAGGTTTCTACCGTGTCTCACACGTTCATCGCGCGGCGCGCAAGTCTCAACGCATCGCTCCAGAATGCGGTGGAGTTATGAACTTCAGCCACGACTCTTCTTACCGATTCCACGAACTCCTCGATGTGCTGTTCTTTCGCAACCAATGGCGGGGCTGACTTCAGCACCATGAAGTTGTTCCCACATATCTGCGTAAGAACCCTCTCGCGGCGGAAGAGTTTCATCACCAGCATCTGTCCAAACATGCCAGGATGGATCAGCTTTGAATGCCTCGAACGAGAGGCGCAGCGTCGTCTTGGAAGGCGCTTTGAATTCGATGCCGCTGAGCAGTCCCATGCCGGGAGCCGCTTTAAACATGTCATATTCGGAGAGCGCTTCTCTCAGCCGTCGGCGCAGCAGATCGCCAAGACGAGTGGCTCGCTCGCCAAGATTCTCGTCCTCCAGCACATCCAGTGTCGCCAGCCCGGCTCGCATCGCCAGGCCATTTTCGCTGAACGTCGAGGTGTGCACGATGGCCCGCTTAAGCGAGCTGTACACGGCACGGTTTACGTCATCGGTCATTAGCACGGCCGCAACCGGGACCAAACCCCCACTGAGAGCTTTCGCCAGGATGACCATGTCAGGCTGCACATCGAAATGGTGCGCCGCGAGGAACTTTCCCGTGCGGAACATTCCGGTCTGCACTTCGTCCAGGACGAACAATGTGCCGTAACGTTTGCACAGCGCCTGCACGCGCCGCAGATAATCCGGGGAAGGTATCCGGATCCCGCCCTCCGACTGGATTGGTTCAACGATGAAAGCGGCGAACTTCCTGGTCTGGAGTTTTTGCTCAACGGCCGCGACGTCATCAAATGGGACCGCTTCGGTATGCGGCAGCAGCGGTCCAAATCCTCCTCGCCAGAATTCATTGTCCATCAAGGAAAGCGCTCCGCAAGTAAGTCCGTGGAACGCACGCTCCGCATACAACAGTCCGTCGCGGCCAGTGACGGCCCGCGAAAACTTGATGGCGGTCTCCACACCTTCACTACCGGAACTCGCGAAGAAAACCTTACTCAGCCTGCCGCCAGCCAATGTACATAGACGCTCCGCCAGTTTGCCCGCCAAGTCCGGGACGTGGCTCTGCAGCATCGCCGGACCGGAGCGGTCCAGCTCTTCTTTCAATGCCTCGACAATGCGGGGGTGATTGTGACCCGCATTGTGAACGCAGTATCCGGAAAGGAAGTCCAGATAACGCTCACCGTCTTCGCTCCAGAGCTCCGCTCCCACACATCGCTCGTAACGCACGTTCATGTCCAGCAAGTCCAGCAGTCGGACCCACTGCGGATTCACGCGTTCTGCATATCTCGAACTGGTTGAGATAACCGGTGGCTTCGATGATTCCCTCGAAACGGATGAAAGAGACATATGCTTACAGATTAGATGGCCAAGGTGGAAGTACCGTAGCATGCAGATGACATTCTGTTCATCTCGCTAGACGGCACTGGCGTTGGGGAACAGGCAAGGAGCGAGTGACGTAGCTCTCATTTCCATCCTCTGCTGTCAGATGAACGCTTTGTCACGCCGAGGAAACGGGTTCTTCATGTTTGGCCCCTAGTCTGGCAGTCGTGAGGTATTCCTCCGGCAAGCGGAACGAACCAGGGAAAGAAGGCGACGCGCAGAGGACGCGAATCGCAGCCGTAGCCAGTGCATTTCCACGTCAGTGCAATCGTCAAATGTGGGGACAATGCGCGGGTCGAGATTGCCTAAAGGTCTCGCGAAACGGTCAATTTGGCGCCCCTGCTTCGCTCCGCGATTAGCAACCCAATCGTCAGATCCGCGCCTATGGTTTTGTCGGGATGCAAGAGCGCGGGAAGAGCTAAATTATTTACGCGAATCAATCCCGACGAGGTTCGACTTGAAAACATTTCGCCCTATCATCGCCGTGTGTTCCTTATTCTCCGCACTCACCGCAGTCTCCGCCCAAACCCAGTTGTCCGATACGAGCCTGACCGCCAATCCTGTCTACCAGAAAAACTGCGCGAAGTGTCACGGTAAGACCGCGGAAGGCCGCCACTTCGGCGGGCCGTCGCTCATCTCCGAAAGCATCATCACCACCGACGACCTGCGCACCATTATCACCGGCGGCAAAGGCCGTATGCCCAAGTACGCCAGCAAACTAACATCGGAAGAAATTGACGCCCTGGTCCAACAAATCAAAGTTCTGAACAAGAAATGAACAGCCAACGGTGCTCGTAGTGTCTGGCGGGGAAGAAAACGGAGTACTGGGCTTTTTGCGCCTTCAAGCTGCCAGCCGACCTACTTCCAGTCACTCCTTATTCGAACCCTTCACTTGCGACGATGTAGACGACAAGGCACCGTCTTTAAGTGTCGCGAAGCACACCCGAGAACTTCCTGGAATCCCCTGCGGATCTATATCAGTTGAGATCCTCTCGGAGTTCCCGAATTGGGCAATAAAGAACAAATGCTATCGTCGGAATCAGAGATCGCAAAATCCGGGCCGCGCCATCTACGTCACCGAGTGCTGTGATGTGCGTCACAGCCGAATGGCCGATGTAAACGAAATACTCTCATTCCATTGACCAAGTCACACGTGGGCAACGGGGCGCTGCAACTTTCCTGCTTCGACGTCCACCAAGGAGGGTGGCTATGAGTGGGCGGCGGTTCCGTACGATCAATGGGTCTTTGCTCTTCTTCGTATTGGTCTCTTTCGGCCTTTTCGGCGCGCAAGAGCTTCGCGATTCCTGCGTTCTCACGTATGTATGGCACCAGTTGCAGCACATGCCACATCGACTTTCCCAAGCTCAACGACTTCGGGAAAGCCTTCAAGGATGCGGGCTTCAAGTTCCCGAAAGATGACGAATCGATGATCAAGATTCCGCCGGTCATGCTGGGCGCTCCGGCCAATGCGGAAATGTGGCCGAAGGCAATCTGGCCGGGTACGATACCCGGAATCCCGCCTATCGGCCTCCGGATGAACAATTACTTCCAATACACCGGTACGAGCAAAGGAAAATTTGACGCACTTACCCCGGCGGGAACGTTGCCTCCGTTTGTGCCAACCACCGACTTTGAGACGGGTTTTTCAGCATTTTTACCGCCGGCAATTTCGGCAGCGATATCGCTTTCTGGGTGGATGACGACATCAGTGTTGCTGGCGCCAACGGCAACGGCGGGCTCGGTGATGGTTATCTCAAGTTCGTCAATGTCGGCCGCCTCATGAAGTTGCCGAAAAACTCTCTTAACCTTCGAGTCGGTCAGTTTGAGCTGGACATTCCGTTCACCCAGGCCCGCTCCATTTGGATCAGTCCGTACGACATCTACACCCAGGCCAACATTGGCGCCATGAACTCGATGGTGCCTCTACAGCAGTTCGTGAACAACACCTTCACCTTTGCGGGAGCCGGCAAAGGGATCGAGTTGAGCGGCGGACTGCATACCGGGGGCTACAATTACTCCATCGCGTTTATTGACCAGAACACCAGCGGGGTGCCTCAGGGCCCGAATAATCCTTACATTCCAACTGCAACAGGTGGCAACTTTGGAGGAGTGGGAGTTGCCTCCGATGCCAACTTCAAGGATATTTACGCCAATTTCCAGTACCGCTTCAATCTGGAGCGCAACAAGGAGAGCCGAGACGCCATCCAAGCGGCCGGCCCCAGTGGACCGCGCGATCACACCTATCTGAACCTCGGCACCTACTATTTCTACGGACGCTCGGTGCAGCGATTGCTGGGCGCGGCGGCCGACGGTACATCGGCGGTCATCACCGCGCGTGAGCCGTTTTATCGGGTCGGCGGCAACATGACGTTCAACTATCGCTGCTGCATCCAGTTCAACGCCCTGTACATGTACGGGCACGACTACAACCTGTTGCCGATCGATGCAAGCGGCAATCTCATTCCCTTGCAAAATTTGAGTACAGCCGTGCCCGTAGGTTTCATCCACAGCACCCCGGCTAGCTTTAGCGGAGGCTTCGTGGACGCTGAGTGGCTTGCATATCCGTGGATGTACGTGATGATCCGCTACGATGGTGTCAACTCGACCTCGGATCGCATCAATGGGTTGGCATCCAATCCTTCTTTTACCGGTGCTCCGTTCAACGCTCCGTTCCGTTCGACCCGTAACCGCGTGACGCCAGGAGTCCAGTTCCTCATCCACGCCAACATCAAGGCGTCGTTTGAGTACCAGTTCCGCCCGTCACAAACGGTTGTGATTGCTACCAATCCACTGACCGGTTTGCCGGTCGCCTTAAATCCGTTCCACACCAATACAGCCGTGGCCGGGCTGGAGTTCGTGTACTAACGGTTTCAACTTGAGACGCACAAACCACGAAAGGAATGTTCATGACGCGCCGTTTTCTGTGTACGCTTATGCTTATCGCCGCCGTCGCAGCCACCGCTGCCGCTGGCACCATCGAAGGGAAGGTTTCAACCGGGAAGTCCGTCGTCTACGTGGACACCATCCAGGGCAAGACGTTTCCAGCGCCATCCCAGCAGCCGGTCATGGACCAGAAGGGCTTGATGTTCAGCCCGCACGTTATGGTCATTCAGGTGGGGACAACGGTCGAGTTCCTGAACAGCGACACCGTCCAGCACAATGTTTTCTGGCCCTCCATCAGCGGCAATAAGAAACTTACCCACAACCTCGGCACCTGGCCCAAGGGCGAGAAGAAGGCCTTCAAGTTCGATAACCCCGGCGTGGTGTCGCTGCTTTGCAACGTTCACCCGGAGATGGCGGGTTACATCATTGTCAGCCCGACGCCATACTTCGCGGAGACTGATGCCAGCGGGAACTACAAGATCGACAACGTCCCCGATGGCAAGTACAACGTGGTCGCCTGGCATGAAGGTATGAAAACGCAGAGTAAGTCTGTTGACGTTGCCGGCACAGGCAAAGCCGACTTCACTCTCTCGAAATAAGATGGCGGCGGGCGGACTGGGCGCCGCCCACACCCTCTCACCCTAACTGCGCACCTCGTCTCCAGAGAAGGCTGATGTTAAGTCGTTTTGCCAATAAGAAGGTCGATCGGGAATGGTTGAACACCAATTTCCCGTGCATGATGGCGTGTCCCGCGCATACCAATGCAGGCCGGTATGTGTCTCTGATCGCAGAGGGGCGCTTCGAAGAAGCGTACCGGTTTGCCCGCGATCCGAATCCGATGGCGAGCATCTGCGGACGTGTCTGCGCCCACCCTTGCGAAACCGCATGCCGGCGCGGTGAAATCGACCGTCCCATCGCCATTCGTGCCTTGAAGCGGTTCCTGACCGAGCGGCACGGCCCGGAGTCCCGTCATCCGGTGGCGCCGAGTACGCATCCGGTCGAAAAACTTCCTTACAAGGTCGCCGTCATCGGCGGAGGCCCCGTTGGTCTGTCGGCCGCGCACGACTTGGCGGTGATGGGCTACTCGGTCACAATCTTCGAAGCGTCGCCGGTCGCCGGTGGCATGCTCTACCTCGGAATCCCCGAGTATCGTCTGCCGCGAAGCGTCGTAGAAGCGCAAGTACGCGAGATCCTCGAAACCGGCGACATCACGCTGCGCCTGAACTTCGCCGCTGGGAGGGACTTCACCATCGCTGGACTAAGGCGCCAGGGCTTTGACGCTGTCCTGATCGCAGTTGGCGCACATCGCAGCCGCGACCTATCCATCCCCGGCGTTGAGCTCGATGGCGTGCATCGCGGCATCGAGTTTCTGCTCAACGTTAATCTTGGCTACAAATTCACCATTGGAAAGAAAGTCCTCGTCATCGGGGGCGGCAACGTGGCCATGGACGTCGCGCGATCGGCCGCGCGCGAGGTGTTGCGCCAGCATGATTCGCCGGGCGAGATAACTCCCTCGGAAGAGAATCTGCAAACCGTAGCCGCTCACGAGATGATGGACATCTCGCTGTCGGCGCTGCGCATGGGCGCCCGCGAGGTCGGCCTCGTCTGCCTCGAACAGCGTCACGAAATGCCTGCCGCATTGGAGGAAATCGAAGAGGCGGAGACCGAGGGCATCATCATGCATCCGGGTTTCGGACCGAAGCGGGTCCTCGGACGCGACGGCAAAGTCGTCGGCCTGGAATGCATGAAGACGAAATATGTCTTCGATGAGAACCACCGATTTAGTCCTGCATTCTACGAGAACAGCGACACCCAGTTTGAATGCGACACCATCATTCTTTCGATTGGCCAGGCCCCCAATCTCGAGTTCCTGCGGCCGGAAGACGGCGTGGAGGTCTCGCCTCGCGGCCTCGTCAATGTACATCGCGACAGTTTGATGACGTCGTCTCTCGGAGTATTCGCTGGAGGCGATTGTGCATTCGGGCCGCGCCTCATCATTGACAGCGTTGGCGACGGAAAGCGCGCGGCGATTGGCATTGATGAATACCTTCGCGGGACCAAGCATCCGGAGCCGCAGATCGAAGTGCAAGTCCTCGACCGCTGGCAAATGGCAGTGGACTACATGAACATTCACCGCCAGCCCATTCCGATGCTGCCCCTAGATCGCCGCACCGGCATGACCGAGGTCGAGCTCTGCTACACCGAGCAGGAAGCGATGGCGGAGGCGCAACGCTGCCTGAAATGCTACGTCAACACCATTCTTGAAGGCAGCGAGCAGGACGGCACCGACTGCGTGCTGTGCGGCGCCTGTGTAGATGTCTGTCCCGAGAACTGCCTGGAATTGGTGCCGCTGGACCGGATTCAGTTCGAGCCGAACACCATCGATGCCATCTCGAACCACCCCGAGTTATTCAGCTTCGAGTTGGAAAACATACAGCCGGCGGAATTAGGCAGCATCGCCGGAACTGCGATGTTGAAGGACGAGACTCGCTGCATCCGCTGCGGATTGTGCGCGCTGCGCTGTCCCGCAAACACTATCACCATGGAGGCCTATCACTTCGTGGCGTCCGAGCCGACGGGGCTCATCACCATTCAAAGTTTTGATGGACCCAAACCAGCGCCGGTGGCGGCAGCTTCGAAATGATGGCATTGAGGATTTATGTCTGAGGACCCAAAACCAACGGTTTCACCCGACAGTGCGGAGGAGATGAACCGGCGGCAGTTTTTCGTCAAGATCGGCGTTGGCTCGGTTGCGGTTGCGGCCCTGGGCACGGCGGCTTTCTCCTATGAATATCTGTCGCCGAACGTGCTCTACGAACCGTCCCCGATTGTCGATGCGGGAAAGCCCGATTACTATCCTCCTGACTCGGTTACGCTCGATCCGGCGACAGCGATCTATATCGTGCGCACGCCGGAGGGTTTTTTCGCGCTCTCGGCGATCTGCACTCACCTGGGCTGCATGACTGCCTATAAGCCGGACCTCGGCATCATCGCTTGCCCGTGCCACGGCAGCAAGTTCAACAAGGACGGGGTGAAGATCGCGGGCCCAGCGCCAAGGCCGCTCCCACGGCTGCGCATGTGGCTGAGCGATGATGGCAACTTAATGGTCGATCGCTCCAGCGCCGTCGCCATCAAGCAACTGGTGAGGGTCTAGCCATGGCGAATACGCTCGATCACCTTGTTGATCAGGTTCGTGAAAACCGCATATGGCGCTCCATCTTTCGCAGCGGCACTGGTGACAGTAATCTGCACCGCTCTTTGTTTGTGCAGCAGAACGTTTTCCTGCATCTGTTCTCGATCAAGGCCCGCAAGCGCACGCTGGAGTTCAGTGCCACGTGGTATCTGGGTGCGCTTACGTTCGGAACATTCCTGATTCTGGTGATTACCGGCATTTTGCTGATGCTGTATTACCACCCCTCGGTCCCGCAGGCCTACGCCGACATGAAAGACCTGCAGTTCGTCGTCTCGTCGGGAGTGTTTCTGCGCAACCTGCATCGCTGGTCGGCACACGCCATGGTTTTCCTGGTGTTCGCGCACATGTTCAAGGTGTTCTATCGCGGAGCCTATCGGCCGCCACGCGAGTTCAACTGGGTCGTTGGTGTCGTGCTGCTTCTGCTGACGCTGCTCCTGAGTTACACGGGTTATCTGCTGCCATGGGACCAACTGGCCTTCTGGGCCGTGACGGTCGGAAGCAACATTGCATCGGCGGTGCCCGTCATGGGCGCCAAGATCCGCTTCCTGATGCTGGGTGGAACGGCAGTGAACGCCAACGCATTACTGCGCTTCTATGTTCTGCACTGCGTGATTCTGCCGCTGGCGGCGATTGTGTTAATCGCCATCCATTTCTGGCGTATTCGCAAGGACGGCGGAATCTATCCCGGTGAGTCTCCGGCGGAAGGGAGCGCGAAATGAGCGACCCGAAAGATTTCGTTGCGGTGGTCGACTCCGATGCGCGTAAGACACCCCGCCGGATAGCCTTCATCACCAAGCGGACATCGCCGCAGGTACGCGTAAAGGATGAAGACCGGGTGATGACCTACCCCGAAGTCTTCTTCCGCGCCGCCGTCGCTATCGAGGTACTCGCGATTGCATTGGTCATTACTTCGCTGCGCTGGGACGCGCCGCTCGAAGGGCTGGCCGATCCCATGCACACTCCGAATCCGGCGAAGGCGCCCTGGTACTTCCTCGGTTTGCAGGAATTGCTGCACTACTTCCCGCCGGTCGTAGCCGGCGTTCTCATACCGGGTCTCGTGGTGATGGCGCTAATCATCATTCCTTACTTCAACATCAACGTTGAGGCCGAAGGATTGTGGCTGCGCGACAAGGCAAAGCGCTTGCGGATCTTCGGCATTGTTGTTGTGCTGTTCTGTATTTTCCTGGCGGTGTTCGATGTCTGGGTCGCACTGGTTCCGACCCTCATTGTCGCGGCATTTATGTTCCTGGCTGCGCAAACCGATCCCCAAACAACCCGCGGATTCCGCGGCTGGTTGGCCAGTAAACCGCTGTCGTTCTGGATTATGACGTGGTTCTTATTCGAATTGATCGTGCTGACCGCCATCGGAACTTTCTTCCGCGGTCCGGGATGGTCGTGGGTTTGGCCGTGGAGGAGGTTAGGCTGCGATGAGGAATAAACTTCACGCCCTGTGGCGGTTCTTTTTCGGCGACAGCGCTCGCGCTTTCGGCTCGGTAAGCGCCATCTTACTTGTGCTGCTGGCCATCGCGCCGGCCAAGAACCACTTCAGTCAGTGGCGCCATTATCAGAAGCAATATTTACGTTTCATTCGCGGACGCGCCGACGCCGTCACCCTGGAACGGCACTTCCAGGGAGGGATCCAGCAGATATGGATACCCGAGCAGCAGGTGACAGACCGTTGCACCACCTGCCATCTCGGCATGAAAGAAGCGAGCCTCGCGGATGTCAGCTCAGTAGCATTTCGCAAGCATCCGGTGATTCCGCACTCGTTGACTGAGTTCGGCTGCACCACCTGCCATCGCGGACAGGGCGCTGCGACCACAGTAGAAGAGGCTCATAGCAGTACCGAACAGTGGGAACAGCCGCTGCTGCCGACAAAGTACATCGAATCCGGTTGCGGCCAGTGTCATCTGGAAAACCAAACCGGAACGCCGTTCCTCAACCAGGGACGACAGCTCATCTCCAGCTACGGCTGCACGCACTGTCACACCATCAAGCAGCCGGATGGCACGTACATCGCTTCCGGACGACGATCCGCCTTCGCTGAAGCATATCGCCGACAAGACCACGCGCGAGTGGGTCTACGCCTGGATCGAAGATCCTCAAGCCTATGCCAGCACGGCAACCATGCCGAACTATCACTTGAGCGAAGCAGACGCGCGCGATATTTCGGCATTCATCCTCGCGCAGAGCACGCCGCTCGAACCGCCAATTCAGCCGGTGAAGGCTGACGCGAAGGCGGCTGCCGATCCCGCGGCTGGCACTACGCTCTACGGTCAATCCTTCTGCGCGTCGTGTCATGCCATGCAGAACGCTGCCGGCATGATGGTCGGAGGTAACGTCGGGCCTGAACTGACGGGCATTGGCACGAAGGCGAAACCTGAGTGGCTGCAGGATTGGGTGGCAAATCCCAACCACTACGATCCAGCGACCATGATGCCGCACTACCGCTTCGACGCCAATCAAGTGGCCACGCTGGCCGGCTTCCTGGAGTCGAAGACGGAGCCGGACTTCGTGGCCAACGTGCATCTCGACCCTGCCACGCCGGAGCAGATCGAACACGGCAAACGGCTGGTCGTGGAGAACGGATGCGCAAGCTGCCACGAAATCAACGGCATTAAGAAGCCCGAAAACTTCGCGCCTGAGTTGAGCCGCATCGGCAGCAAACCGCTCAACCAACTCATCTTCGTCGAGGGTGTTGAGCAGACGCTGCCGGGCTACGTGGCCGCGAAAGTGCGCAATCCGCGCGCGTTCGGGCCGTCGCTGAAGATGCCGCAGTTCAAGTTCACGCCACAGCAGATCGATGCCGTCACCACTGCACTGCTGGCGCTGACCGACCGGGCGCAAAGCCAGCCACCCACGATGCGCATTGCCTCCGTTCAGCAGACAAAGTACGAGCCGGCGGGACATGCCGGACAGCTCATGCGCGACCTGCGTTGCCTGACCTGTCACAGAATCAACGGCCACGGTGGCGACATGGCGCCCGATCTCACCTGGGAAGGAACAGCCGTGCAGCGTGACTGGCTGACGCAGTTCCTGAAGAACCCGGAGACTCTGCGGCCCGCGCTGATCCGGCGCATGCCGAAGTTCAACCTCCCGGATTCGGAGATCAACACTCTCGCTGACTACATGATGACCGTGTATCAGACGCCGGAGTTCGACCGCGATTCGCTGCCGGTGTCACAATTCACTCCCGCGCAGGTGGAACAGGGGCGGCAGCTCTTCTATTCCAAGTTTGCCTGCCAGTCTTGCCACATCGCCGACTACAAGACCGACAAAGGCTACATCGGCCCGGCGCTGGCTTCGGCACCGGCAAGCGCTTCAATCCAGCCTGGGTTTATCACTGGCTGAAGGATCCCCAGGCGCTGCGTCCTGGAACTATCGAGCCCAACCAGCACATGACCGACGACGAAGCGCGCTCGTTGACCGCGTTCCTCATGTCGCTCAAGTCTGGCGGCGCGCAGGAGGCGATGAAGAAATGAAGCCTTTACTCATCGCTATTTGCGCAGCCACGCTGCTGATGGCGGGATGCTCCCGCAAGAGCAAGCAGCCTGCGCCTCTGCAAGCCACCGCCACCGGCGCCGCGATCGTCGAGTCCAGCGGCGGTAAGCAGATCGGTTATGCCGGAATGCCGCTGGATCAGCCCGTCGTGGTGCAGGTGAACGATGCCTCGGGAAATGGTATCGCCGGAGCGGCGGTGTATTTCAGCGGACCATCAGGCGTGAGTTTTACGCCCGCCGCAGCGCTGACCGACTCCAGCGGACAGGTCACGAGCGCCGTCGCGCTCGGACAGCAGGCGGGCCGGTATAAGCTGACGGCCAGCACGCGGGATGCGTCCGGGAAAAACATCGATCTCACGATTGACGAGATCGCGCTAGGGTACCAGCAAACGGTAGGAGCACAGCTCAACGCGCAGTATTGCGTCCGCTGCCATGACCCGGAGTCCACCCCGCAGCGGGTCTCGAACATGGACAATCTGTCGGTCAAGCCACATCCCTTCACCGAAGGCGACACGCTCAACAAGATGAGCGATGCCGACCTGGTCGCCATCATCAGCCACGGCGGTGCGGCGTTGAACAAATCGCCTCTGATGCCACCTTGGGGATACACTCTTTCCAAGAGCGACATAGCCGCGTTGGTGTCCTACATTCGCGCGGTTGCCGATCCACCTTATGAGGCAGGTGGACTTGTGTACGCTCAGAAGTGAGTGGGGAATTGCGGTTATGAAGCTGTTGGGAGGCATTGCGGTTCTTGCGGTTGCGCTGGCGGCAATAGCTCCGATGTGCGCCCAGGTGGTCACGCCGGTGGAGTTGTCCGATCCCAGGGACGCAACGTCTGCAACAGCGGCATCTCCAGACCCTGATGGCGATCGGCACCGAGATCGAAGCCCACAAGTTCCCGTATCCCTTCTACTTCAGCCGCGTTCTCGACGTGGACCTTGCCAAGATGCAACTCGCTGACCAGCGCTCCATCCGCTTCGACACGTACAAAGGTCAAAGTGTGTTGGAGATCACCGGCAACTACTATGCCGCTTACTCGGCCGACCGCATGGACTCCTACGCACGATTGAAGGAAACCTTCGAGCGGGTTGTCATGCCGATCCTTCAGGCCGAGGTCCCGCATTTCCCGGATGATTCCGAATTTTCTGCATTTGCCATCGAAGTCTCCCACCACGTTCGCCAGAAGGTGATGGGGGTCATCTCCGAGCAGCCGGAGAACGTCACAGTCATCATTCCTGTGCCGGTCGCGCAAAGGCTTGTAGATGCGAAGAGTGACGACCAGAGGCAGGCCGCTATTCTGGATGCGCAGGTGTTTCTTAATGGACAGCCCTATTCCCTGTGGCTGCAGGAAGGCGCTCCCTCGGAGGAGTGGAAGGAAAAATACACGCCCTTACCCGCGGCAAAAAAGCAGGCTGCCGAGACTGCAAGTGTGGCCACCAACAACGTGCCGTCAAACAATCCGTCAGTCGCGACTAACCTGATGAAGACCTCCGCGCCAACCATGCGGATCATCACTCCGGAGTCGCTGGCGCTGCTTCAGCGCCAGAACCAGGACGCGATCGACCGGATGGTAAAGGCCCTCGACAGCCAGGCGCACTTCTTTGCTTACGCAACGCCCACCTTCATCGGCTTCCGGCAAGGAGCCTACTTACAACTGTCCTTCCGCACTTCGCTCGAAGCGCCGCCGGGAAGCTCGCGCTACAAGCTTGCGGCGCTGGCTTTCGACGAGCACGTGTCTCACCTCATCCGGCCCTTGCTCGATTTCTTCCTGCCGGAAGTTGACTTCGAGGGAGTGGACTTCAGCAGCACGATACATCTTTCCGACGGCTCACAAACCGAGGCGGTGGAGTTCTTCTTTCCCTTCCGCATGATGCGCTGCTTCGCTTCCTATGACTGCACGGGCCAGCAACTCCTGGACTCAGGGACCGTGGTCATTAACGGCGAGCGCTCCGCCCTGGACCTGCAAATTGCGGAGGGCAAGGACTGAATCCCTGGCTTGGATGCCGATAGGTTCATTGATGCGTAATAGGTCAGGGGCGGCGTGGCCAACTCATAACCCGTAGGTCGCAGGTCGGCAGTAGGAATCGTGGATGCTACAGTATCCCGGTTGAACTTGGTCGAAAACATCTTGTTTGTGAGCAGGCGAGCCGCTCGATCTCGCGTGCCACGGTATCAAGCACTTAGCGGGTCGGATTCACGGGCCAAAGACCTCTCTCCCGACCAAAAGCTGATCATTGAAAGACTGCTGGGTCGCCAGGTCCTGGAGGATGAGGCTATCAGCGTCCGTGCCTAAGGATCTCTGGCTCAAGAAATGTCCGGGAAACCTGTAAGCCGGACTCTCATCGGGCTGAGCATCGCAATGGAAATTGCGATGCAACAATTCCGCTTTTGCCATGCAGCGCCCAGCTATGCTTCCTCATTAGACCCCACGACCGATGGAATCGCCGCCGGAGACAGGAACACATGCCACCATTCATCTGCCGCTGGCAAGACCGCGACTTCACGATGGGGAGTGCTACCGCAGGGCGACGGCAGATTGCTGGAAAAGACCCCGCTGGCGCTGCGATAGGCAGCGCGATCGCCCGAAACGGAGGCAGACGATTGATCGACTGTGCTGGAGATCGAGGAGAAGAATTCTACTGTCGGAGTGATGGATTTCGCCGGACGCAGTTTGCGCTTGGAACACCGGATCAACGGAATGCAAATATTCCTGCTGGCTGACCGACCATGTGTCCGTCAGGTTGGTTCCGGCGAAATCGCGCTCTGCATCGACCGCGGGGGATCCCCTGGTTGATCAGATGCCCTCGCTTCGCGATTTCAATGGCAACGTCGTGGGTGGCCGAACCGGGCCGGACGGGCGTCCCATCAATCCTGTAATCGGTTTTCCAGATTCGAAGATGGTGACGCCGCGAGACGATCGCACCCGGATCCGGTAAGGCATACGATTCCTCGCTTACTGGGCTCCCGCCGGCCCGGATCAACGGTAGTGGCTCTTCTGACCGACTCCACAACGCGGGGCTTTGCCATTTCCTTCTCGACATCGCGGAGAGTCACTTCGCCGGATTCTCTCTTATTTTTTCTTGGCATAGAACCATCATGTCACGGGTCGAAAGCCAAGAACGGTCAATTCAGACCAGAGAAGCAGATTCTGGAGATGCATTCTAGTGAAAGGGCGGTATTGCGCGGGGAAATCCTCAAGAACTGCGCCGCCCTTATTCCTGCAGAAAAATGTTGAGGAGGGAGTTGTGGACCCGGATCTCGCCGTTGTATTCGACGAAGCCCAGTTTTCTGAAGCGGTTCATGAAAAAACTCACTCGTGATCGGGTCGTGCCAATCATGTCGGCCAATGTCTCCTGGCTGATCTTAGCCACCACCGTCTCGGGTTTACTTTCCTTGCCGAACTGCGCGAGCAATAACAGAATCCTCGCGAGCCGCTTTTCGCTGGAATTGAAAAGCTGATCGACCAGGTCCGCTTGAATGCGAGCGTTGCGTACGAGAAGAAAGGAGACGAACATGCCTGACAATTCTGGTTCGTCATGAAGTACCCGGACCATTTCCGCCTTGCTAATCCTGAGCAGGGCACACTCGGTCATCGCGGTAGCAGTTGCGAGACGAAGAGGATGAGCTGAGGCCATGCAGTTCTCGCCCAAGAAATCTCCGGCACCCACCAAGGCGACATTTCTAACCACCGCAGCAGTCGGTTCGGCGTCTCTGCTGGGTGTGCCGTAGCCTACCGCAGGTTGAAATCGGGAAGCATATTGGTAGCGGGCTTGTGCTGACGCGATGAAGCCTCTTGTCCCGCGGCAAACAACAAGCGGCCGAAATGCGGATCCTGGCGAGAGATACCGTTAGAAATCTCGCAGCACCGTTCTCGCGGTGCAGCTGCACAAGTCGGACACGCCACAGATAACTTTTGGATCGCGGTGAGATCGGCGATTTCCATGTCTAAACTGTTCTCCTTGTGAGTGCCGATGGCTTTATTCGGGGAATGCAGGGATACTCACGCAATTTTCTTCTGAGTTCGCTCTACGCTCTTACCCCAGTCCCATACTTGCTTTTCAGCTTCCCGCCTGGTGATTCCGTAGGTTTCCTGGATCTTCGCTGCGAGTTGCTCGCGTTTGCCGGATGTTTGCTGGAGGTCATCATCACTGAGCTTGGCCCAGTTTTCCTTTGCAGAAGTCATCAATTGTTCCCATTTGCTTTCGACCTGTTCCCAATTCATCAATTTCTCCTTGAGTTACTGCGATTTATTCGTTGGCTCTCGGTGCATCGCCACAGCATCTTGGGCACGCTGCCCGATCGATTGAATCTGACACCCATCCTGAATGTGACGTGAGTGTGCGGCTATGGACCTATACGGGATGCCGAGAAAGTGTTTCTTGAGGACATGGCTCACTTCGAGGCAGTTGAAATGCTGCAGTCGGGTTTGAGCCAGTAACCGCTTAACCCCTCGACGCAACGTGTTCTGTCCGCCCCAGACGGGCACCACTGCCCTCAACTCTCCTGCCATAAGAAATAAACTCCATCCGGCAGCCCGAACTTTGCGGTCGAGGCCTGAGCTTTCGAGAATCCCTAACGAGCGCCAATTCCCGGAGTAAGGCTCGCTTTCTATCCCGAGCGGCCGCATGCTCGCTGATTGCTGAACCATAATGGTTGCCGGCTTGGATTTGGTTTGGCATGGAATCTCGCTCTCGCTCCTTTCGTCGGGCCCGGACAGGCGACACACATCAGGCGTCTCCTTGGAACGACCATAGTTCGAATGCTACCGCGCCAGGGTCCGTTCGTCTGAGCAACATTGCTCACTGAGCAATGTTGCTCAGCTTTCCCCAGCTCGTCCGGTCGATAATTGTTTTCGGAATGCGTGCGGTTTGAATCCGTCGCGCTCAGCTCAAAGGGTGGAAATTCATGACGGTTATCTCACGAGTGGCCTGCTTCTCTCTGATGATGTCCCTGATCTGCTTTGCAGGGCTGATGTCCGCACAGTCGCCGGATCAGGAGCAGAACCTGTTCGCGTGCAAGAACGGCTGGGACTCCTGCGATCGCTCGGCTTTGACCCAAGCCGACAAGGACAAAGTGACGGCAGCCAGCGTATCGATTGAGAATTCATACATCTGTTCAATACTGCTCGTTGATGGCACCGCTACTCCGAAGCAGCGGCCGAAAAGCATGCTGCAAGGGATGTTCACTATTGCTCAGACCTAGACGACCCGGGGATGAGAGAGTGGTTAGGTGGAGTTCTTTTCTCGCTGTCCCCCTTAGGAGGGAACATGCCGAATGGCTCGAAACCCCGGATTCTTGTTGTGGACGACGAACCCAGTATTCGCGAAACACTGGCGATGTTACTGGTGTCTGTCGGATATGACGTGGCCATGGCAGAAAACGGCGCGGGTGCTGTGTCGCAATTGAACAGGACGGTTCCCGACCTGATCGTCACCGACCTCAACATGCCGCGGATGTCGGGTATCGAGTTGATCTCGCATGTGCGTAGCCGGTATCCGTCGATTTCGATTGTTGCGATGAGCGGCGACTACCAGGGGGAGGCCGTACCTGCCGGCATCATCGCTGACAGGTTCTACCCGAAAGGACAGCATCCCCACCATCTGTTGACAACAATCGCGAGCTTAATCGCAACCAACCCTGCGCGCAAGAGTGCCAACGACAGTGGCGCTCGGCCAAGGTTAGATTCTTAGAGTTGAGGAGGAAAGTATGCTTGGAACTATCTTGATTGTTCTGTTGGTTCTGTTTCTCGTGGGTGCTCTTCCGACGTGGAATCACAGCCGTTCCTGGGGTTACGCCCCCAGCGGCGGACTGGGTTTGATCCTCGTCGTGGTGGTTATTTTGCTGTTGCTTGGCCGGATCTAGCGAATGTTCCAATGAACTTTCGACGACCCCATGCCCCAGTTGCTCGTAGCGAAGCAAGCGCCGCCTAGCGAACTCCGCTGTGAATAACAGCAACGCTCTTATCGCATGAACGCCCGAATTAACATTCACAACCAGCCCAGGAGGGCATCTATGCTCTGGACGATTTTGGTAGTTCTCTTGATTCTGTGGCTACTCGGCTTCAGCTTCCACGTAGGAGGTAGCCTGATCCACCTCCTGTTGGTCGTTGCCGTAATAGTCCTGGTCTTCAACCTGATCAGTGGACGTCGAACGGTCTGATTTTCACGGCGGATAGCGCCCCTCACAAGCGCGTCCACATTTTGTGGAAAGAAAAGGAAGTGTTTTATGAAGAAATACGCAATTGCTTTGTTAACGTTGTCTTTGGGTACCTTCGCGTTCGCTGGTCCGGGACAGCAAGACGCCCCTGCGCGCTTACAAGCGGCCGGCCTGGTCATGAACGAGATCATGGCTGCGCCTGATAAAGGCATCCCGGAGGAAGTGCTGAATGGCGCCAAGTGTATCGCTGTGGTGCCGGACATGGCGAAAGGCGCATTCATTGTCGGCGGAGAGCATGGACGCGGTGTTGTTACCTGCCGCACTGCCCATGGTTGGAGTGCACCGGCATTCATTTCGATCGGTGGAGGCAATTTTGGCTTTCAGGCCGGCGGCCAGTCCGTCGATCTCGTCATCTTGTTCATGAATGACAAGGGTGTGCAGGGACTGCTCTCGAGTAAGTTCGAACTCAGCGGCGAGGCATCAGCCACAGCCGGTCCGGTTGGAAGGCATGCTTCGGCAGGTACCGACTGGAAGATGAACACGGAGGCCTTGAGCTACTCACGTACCAAAGGCCTGTTTGCTGGAGTTGCAGTGGACGGCGCCAAGATCCAGCAGGACAACGACTCCACGGTTGCATTCTACGGCAAGAATGTCTCCTTCCATAAGACGCTGTCAGGCAATGTACACGTCCCGGCGGGCAGCGACTCGTTTCTCGATGCGGTAAAGGCTGCCGTCAACAAGGCGAACCAGCACGAAACTGCCGAAAGTAAATAGTCGAGACTGGCCGGTGCCTGCCGAATCGCAGCATGCCGGCAAGACAAGTTCGCGGCGTTGTCAGTGAGGCGTTCTCAGGGGGAGACCCAACCGGACAGCGCCGCGATTGTTCCCAATATCCCGAGTACGGTACCAGATAGGATCCCATATGTCGTTGCCGAAGACACTACCATTCAGGAAAACTTTAGGGATTGTGCGGGCCTTACCGCAGGTGTCGGAAGGCAAATCGGCGAAGTCCTTCGACGCCCCGGTCATCCTTTCGCTTCCCAGCCGGATTGCCATCATTGGAAACTACCTTCCACGACAGTGTGGAATTGCTACCTTCACGACCGACTTGTGTGAAGCCGTTTCTACCGAGTACGGGACGGCCGAACTCTTTGCATTGCCCGTCAATGACCCGGACTCCGAATACAGCTACCCGGAACGAGTGCGATTCGAACTCACCGAAGAAGAGGTGGCCTCCTACGAACGCGCAGCGGAGTTCCTCAATTTCATTAACGTCGATCTAGTCTGTCTGCAGCACGAGTACGGGATTTTCGGAGGGCCTGCCGGGAGCCATATCTTAGAGCTGTTGCGGAACCTTCGCATGCCAGTCGTGACCACCCTTCATACGGTCCTGCGTGAGCCGAACCCTGACCAGCATCGTGTAATGATGGAGGTTGCGGAACTCTCAGACCGTATCGTCGTCATGAGCCAGCATTCTTCTCAGTTCCTCCAGGAAATATTCGAGGTTCCCGCCAGCAAGATTGATGTAATTCCTCACGGCGTTCCAAACCTGCCCTTTGTGGATCCGAACTTTTATAAAGATCGCTTCGACGTTGCAGGAAAGTCTGTACTACTGACCTTCGGCTTGCTCTCGCCAAACAAGGGCGTAGAGACCGTCATACAGGCTCTGCCACGCATTCTGTCTCACAACAGCAATGTTACGTATATTGTCGCGGGCGCGACTCATCCTCATATCAGGCGGCGCGAGGGCGATAAATACCGGGAATCGCTGCAGAGGCTCGCCAAGGACCTCGGAGTTGAGAAGAACGTCATATTTCACAACCGGTTTGTCAGTCCTGAGGAGATGATGGAATTCATCGGCTCAGCCGACATCTACATCACTCCCTATCGCAATGAGGCACAGGTCGTTTCCGGCACCCTGGCATATGCCTTGGGCGCAGGCAAGGCTGTCATATCAACCCCCTATTGGCACGCGCTCGAACTGCTCGATAAGCGCCGCGGGGTGCTGGTCCCATTCAATGACCAGAACGCAATTGCCGAACAGACGATTCAGCTCCTGGAGAATGAGGTCGAACGGCATGCCATGCGTAAGCGCGCTTACGTGTATGCCCGGAACATGGTGTGGAAGAGCGTTGCCCAGGACTACATGCGCAGCTTCCAGAGAGCCAGAGCTGAGCGCATGTGGAACCCTCGCCTGGTCCGTCCAGATGGAGCCGGCACAGATCGCGCCCACAAGTTGCCGCCGGTGAAACTGGACCACCTCTGGCGGATGACCGACGATACAGGAATGTTCCAGCATGCCGTGTTCGCCGTCCCGAATCATCATGAGGGCTATACCACCGACGATAATGCGCGGGCCCTGATCGTGGCCATTCTTATGGAACGGCTCGAGCCTGATACAGCGTCGGAATCAAGCAAGTTGGCTTCGCGGTACCTGGCTTTCCTCTGGCTGGCGTTCAATCCCGTCCCTGGAAGGTTCCGCAACTTCCTCAGCTATGAGCGTCAGTGGCTGGAGTCACAGGGATCGGAGGACAGTCACGGTCGTGCCTTGTGGGCATTGGGAACCGTACTGGGCCGATCTACGGATGAAGGACAGAGGGGGTTGGCAGGACGTCTTTTCGAGCTTGCCGTCCCGGCAGTGGCGTCTTTCACAAGTCCGCGCGCGTGGGCTTTTTCATTGCTTGGAATTCAGGAATACCTGGATCGATTCCCCGGAGATCGGGCTGCGCAAAAACAGAGAGATGCACTCGCAGACAGGTTGCTCCGAATCTACCGCGCAACCCGCACCGCGGGTTGGAACTGGTTTGAAGATGGCTTGGCGTACTCAAATGCGCGATTGTCCCAGGCCCTGTTGTTGGCAGGCTCGCGCACCTCAAACCAACCATTGATTTCGGCTGGTATCGAGTCCCTGGAGTGGCTGGCGATGCAACAGCACTGTACCGTCAACGGCCACTTTGTTCCGATTGGCTCGCAAGGCTTCTATCGCAAGGCAGGGGAAAAAGCTCGTTTCGATCAGCAGCCACTGGAGGCGAGTGCAACGGTTTCTGCATGCCTGCAAGCATATCGAGCGACCGGAGATAGCCGTTGGCAGACTGAGGCCTGGGCTGCCTTTAATTGGTTCCTGGGAGATAACGACTTGAGAACCTCGTTATATGACGTGAGTACGGGCGGCTGTCGAGATGGTCTTCATCCCGACCGGGCCAACGAAAACCAGGGAGCCGAGTCCACGCTGTCCTTCTTGATGGCTCTTCTGGAGATGCGGCAATTCCGGAATATTCCAGCATCGGTGACTGAACTCTAGCCGGGCGCTGGCGTGATTCGAGTGCTTTTGCGCTCCAAACGTTTTGAAATAGCAGTTTCATGTTCCTGTAGAATGATTTATGACCTTGGCCATCGACGTTATTGACTCTACCGACGCTCTCCTTCATCGCCATCCCGCCAATCCAATCCTGGCCAGCAACGACTGGCCTTATCGGATCAATAGCGTATTTAACGCCGGTGCAACGCTACTTGAGGATGGCTCCACGCTCTTGCTTTGCCGGGTGGAAGACCGCCGCGGTCTCTCCCACCTGTGCGCCGCACGTTCTGCCAACGGCGTTGACGGATGGAAGATCGATCCAACCCCAACTCTGATGCCGAATCCAAATGGATATCCGGAAGAGCTTTGGGGCATCGAGGATCCGCGTATCACCTACGTTCCAGAGCTGCAGCAGTATGCCGTGGCCTACACGTCCTACTCCAAGGGCGGCCCCGGGGTCTCTCTTGCGCTTACCAAGGATTTTCAGATGTTTGAGCGATACGGAGTCATCATGTCCCCGGACGACAAAGATGCGGCCCTGTTGCCATACAGAATTGGCGGACTGTGGGCACTCATCCATCGTCCGATGACCCCCCTGGGAGCTCACATCTGGATTTCGTACTCTCCCGATCTGCGTCATTGGGGTGGCCATCGAGTGATGATGGAAGCGCGCAAAGGAGCGTGGTGGGACGCAAACAAGATTGGATTGTCTTCGCCGCCAATCGAGACTAAGAGAGGTTGGCTCGTGCTGTATCACGGGGTGAAGCAGACAGCCTCCGGCTCCCTATACCGGGTTGGCCTCGCTCTCTTTGACGTTCTGAAGCCGGATATTTGTTTGCTGCGAGGCGATTCCTGGATATTCGGACCGGAAGCCGACTATGAGCGCGGAGGCGATGTGCACGACGTGGTCTTCCCTTGTGGACACACGATGAGCCCCGACGGCGATACCATCAACATCTACTATGGCGCCGGTGACTCCTGTATAGCGCTGGCCCAGGGAAGCGTACGCTTGCTCCTAAGCTGGTTGGATCGTAACGGAACGCCGTGTGATGTCACTTCCTATTGATGTCAGATTGTAGGCAGACCCATCGAACTACAGTTCTCTTGCCATCCTGAATGAAACCTGGCGATCTGGGTATTCCGGTGAAGGTGAACATCGATTCCGGAGGGAAGCCGAACGGCATTCCGGAGCGAAGGTGAACAGCAGTCGGAGCGAAGCGACGCTGACACGGTGATTGTGGCGCAAGTGTTCGGAATCGTCAAGCGAGATTGTCCGAAGCGAAGCGGAGGCGGCTCGGCGGGGATTGGGGTGCAGGGGAAAGGGGCGGCAGCCCCTTTGCCCCTGCTTCCTTGTTGTAGAAGAAAGGATCATGGGCCGCTCCAGGCGACCGCAGGCGCCGATTGAGTATGCATTGGCCTGTTCACAACATCTATCTGTCAAAACCTGGTTTTCTAGTCGCTCGTAATCCAACAGGAATCTCTGACAGGCGCCACATCGCGCAGTAGCAACAGTTGTGAAGAATCAGGAGGATGAGGAAGGCCGGTCGGGCCTTCCTCATCCCCTTGTTCGTCTGCTCAGACTCTTCTCAAGTCTGCGTTTTCAAGCCCTAGTCACCGGCGTGACTGATGGCCCGCTGCGCCTTGATCTGTTGCATTACCTGGGTCAGATTGTAACTCGCCGGATCCTGCATCGGCGGGTATGGACCGTAAGTTCTCGAGCTCCTTCAGCCACAGAATCTGACCAAGTGGCAGAATGTTCCAGTCATAGATGTAAGCGGTAACTGGTCCGGCAAGTGCGCCGCCCATACCCAGCGCGGTCCCTTGATCAAAACCGATGGCCGTCTCGAACGGATCCCGTTTGATGTTGTCAAGCTGGGCCCACTTGTAGGTCTGAACACCTGCAAGGCCGCAGGTTGCGCAAGCGCCCTCCATCGCGAAGTAGATCTTCCAGTTCTTATAGCGCACCGCGGAAGGTACCGGACCCGTGTAGTAGAAGAAGGTATCCCGCGCCGATTTATCCGAGGTACCTTCCAGATACGCCCGCTGGTCAACGCCATCGAGCGTGGTCTTCACGATGCCGGGATACTTTCCAGCCTCGATCTGCTGCTTCAATCCGTCGCCCTTCGGACCCCCAGCGATATCGACCAATGTCGGAACCCAATCCAGGGAAGCAAACATCTGGTTGTAAACAGTGTGGTCTTTGATGTGTCCAGGCCAACGAATGACGCATGGGGCTCGCATGCCGCCCTCCCAGGTCGTCAGTTTGCCGCCTTTAAATGGGGTCGTACCACCGTCTGGATAGGTAATTACCTCGGCGCCGTTGTCGGTAGTGAAGACGACGATCGTGTTGTCGAGCTGGCCCATTTGCTGCAGCTTATCCAGGACCAGTCCAATGTTATCGTCCATCTGCTTCATGCCGGCTTCGTTGACGCCCCAGTCTTTGCCGCCGGGTTCGCCCACCATCGCCATGTACTTATCCGACAGCATCGTCGTTATGTGCATGCGCGCCGGGTTATACCAGACGAAAAAGGGTTTGTTCGTCTTTTTGGGGTCGTTGCGATCGAGGAAATCAATCACCTTCGCCGAGATTTCTTCATCCACCGTCTTCGATCGTTCCAGCGTCAGCGGACCCTGGTCCTGGCAGGTCTGGTTCTTCGATGTACCGTCTGAGGACTTGCACCACAAAACAGGGCGCGGTGGTGTCAGGCACGTTGTGGTCTTAGGGTCTACGGCCCCGGGAACCTCTGGGAGGCCGGGAATCGGCGTGTTCATACAGGGTGGGACAATGCCCTGCTTGGTCGGGGTGATATTGATGTCGGGGAAACTAACCCCTTGCATCGCATCCAGGTGGTAGAGATAGCCCCAGAATTCCTGGAAGCCATGAGCGGTCGGCAATGCGTCGGTGTGATCACCCAGGTGATTCTTGCCGAACTCGCCGGTGGTGTATCCGAGGTCACGCAGGAACCAGGCAATCGCCGGGGTTCCCGGACGCAGATACGACGGACTTCCCGGGAGTTGCGGGGGGATCATACCTGTACGCAACGGATGCATACCGGTGAAAAAGGAATTGCGCCCGGCGGTGCAGCTCTGCTCGGCGTAGTAGGTCATGAAGATGCCACCTTCATTGCCAATGCGATCGATATTGGGCGTTTCCCCGACCATCAGGCCGCGGTGGTAGATGCTCGGCTGCATCCAGCCGATATCGTCACCCATGATGAACAAGATATTGGGCTTTTGAGTGGTTTGCGCAGCGATTGGGAAGGCCCCGCCCGCCATTAAGCAACTAAAGATGGTAAACACTCCCAGCGCCCATTTTCGAACATTCGCTCCTAATTTCATTGTGAATCTCCTTGCAAACATTTTTGGGGTTGACCTCCACCAGTGGAGGGTTGGAACGGGCGATCCACCCTGATCGACACACTGAGGGTTATTCATCTGCGGTGAATCGGAATCACCGATCGTGGGCGTTCTCCCGAGTGGGTGAAAGTCTATTAGTGTTGCCGATATCAAATCAAATCCCGAGACCTTCGAGCATTAGGAAACTATCGGGAAGCGAGTCGTCTCACATAGTGGTGTGAAATCGCCATCCCGTACTCTAAAGATGTTAACTTTCGTTCATTCCTTCTTCTCGTCCTGCGGCGGATTGCGTTTCTTGCGCATGGACTCACCGCGCATCTCGATGCGATGAGCGTTGTGAACGAGACGGTCGAGGATGCCGTCAGCGATGGTGGGATCGCCGATCTGCTCGTGCCAGCGCGAGATCGGCAACTGGGAAGTGAGGATGGGCGAACGAGACCACCAAGGACATCACGGTCTCCCAAACCCTACTTCGTCACAGCAAGCCCGAGATGACCGCCGTCTACACCCACGGAAATTTCCCCAAGGCGTTGGATGCCCAGCGGCAGTACATGGAGCAGTTGCTGGCAGCCAAACCGGCGTCGGAGGCCGCTCAGTGACCTCCATCGGGTTGGCGTCGGGCTGGAGTTTTGACGGCAAAAAACAACAGCCACCCGTAAGTGGCTGTGCGGTAAGCAGATATGTTGGTGGGCGCTACAGGATTCGAACCTGTGACTTCCACCGTGTGAAGATGGCACTCTACCGCTGAGTTAAGCGCCCACAAATGCGGTATCCGCATTGTAACAAAATTGCGCAGCCTTCCCATGCACCTCCGCCCGCAACAAATCGTTGCAGCGCGCCTATAGCGTGTGTTCATCTAAGGCTGGTATGGCACTCGAAGAATACAAACGAAAACGCGATTTCAAGCAGACGCCTGAACCTCCGCCCAAGGTCGGTAAAGGCGGGCAGCGGCGCTTCGTGGTGCAGAAGCACAGCGCGACACGGCTGCATTATGACTTTCGCCTGGAGATGGAGGGTGTACTGAAATCCTGGGCCGTGCCTAAGGGTCCGTCGCTCGATCCGGCCGACAAGCGGCTGGCCATGCAGGTGGAAGATCACCCGGTTTCCTATTTCGACTTCGAGGGCACCATTCCCGCCGGCAACTATGGCGCGGGCACGGTCATGGTCTGGGACGTGGGAACATGGGAGCCGCAAGGCAACGCTGGCGAAATGCTGGCCAAGGGCGACCTGAAGTTCCGTTTGGATGGCAAGAAGCTAAAGGGCGACTTCGCGCTGGTGCACATAAAATCGCGTCGGCCAGGCACCAAGGGCAATGAGTGGCTGCTGATTAAACATCGCGACGTCTACGTGCAGCCGGGCTACGACATCGACCAATATGACTACTCCGTGCTGACTAGGCGAACCATGGACGAAATCGCCGGCGATGCCGGTTCGGCGGAGTGGAAAAGCAGCCGGAAGGTTTCCGGAACTGGCGCTTCGAAGAAAGATGACTGGCTGGCGGACTCGATTGCCAAAGCTGACGCTAAGAAAGCGAAGGTCGCGAGGAAATCTACAGCGATTAAGACACCCACCCTAGCAAAAGAAGCTAGGGTGGCGCACCCAGTAAAAAAAAACTTCACGCGCGGAAAAGCGCCGCTAAAGAAGTAAGCTCGTCAGCTGCGCCAATCGGGCACAAAGCGCCCATGCCGCGTGTCATCCATCCCATGCTGGCCACGCTGGTGGACGCTCCGTTCGACGATGAGCAGTGGCTATACGAAATCAAGTGGGACGGCTATCGCGCCATTGCTTTTCTCGACGGCGGCTCCGTGCGCCTGGTTTCGCGAAACCAGAACGATCTGACCGCAGCGTATCCCGAACTGCGCTCCCTTGGCGACAACATTAGGGCGCGTAATGCAGTGCTCGATGGCGAGATTGTTGCACTCGACGAGCAGGGCCGGCCCTCATTCAGTCTGATGCAGCAGCGCACCGGGGTTGGTGAGGGAGGCCGTCGCATCCGGCGCACGCGCGACGACATACCGGTCGTGTACTACGTCTTCGATCTCCTGTACCTCGACGGCTATAACCTGATGCAGGCGGGCCTGGAGCAGCGGAAGGAACGCCTGGCCTCGATCGTTACCCCAAACGATCTCATTCGCTACTCTGACCATTACGTGGGCAACGGCAGAGCGCTGTTTGCTGCCGCGGCAGAGCGCAACTTGGAAGGGATCGTGGCCAAGCGCTGTGGCAGTTGCTATCTGCAAAAGCGCAGCCGTGAGTGGCTGAAGATCAAGATCGTCCGGCAGCAGGAATGCGTGATTGGAGGCTACACCGACCCCCGGGGCGCGCGTGAGAACTTCGGCTCCGTAGTGCTGGGTTTATACGACGATCGCGGCAGGCTGATTCATGTCGGTCACGCCGGCAGCGGCTTCACCGGTGAATCGCACGCGGCTTTGTGGAAGCGCCTGCATACGATCGAGACGAAACGCAGCCCGTTTTACGGCAAGGTTGAAAGCACACGGCCGGTCCACTTTGTTGAGCCGGAACTGGTCGCCGAAATCAAATTCACCGAGTGGACACATGAAGGGGAAAGCGGCGGGGTGAAAATGCGAGCGCCGGTCTTTCAGGGATTGCGCTTCGACAAGAAGCCCGAAGAGTGCAGGATCGAGAAGACCGCAAGCGCGGCCGAGGAAGTGAAGAAGGCGGCCATGCGTAACTGAGATGCTATGCGCGTAAGAGGGTTCGCCGACCAGATGTAGATTCTCAGCGGCCGTCGGCTTATAACGTGCGCTTGAAAAGTGCGGTCGCGATCGTGATCATGATGACGCCTGCACCCAGAAGGTATGCCAGGTCCGCACGAATCGCCGCAAACCCTGCATCCTTCAGCAGGACGGCCTTGAAGCCATGCACCGCGTAGGTAAACGGGTCGATGTAAGCGATAAAGCGCAACCACGCCGGAAACGCTTTGATGGGATAAATCGCACCGCTGGGAAAAAACAGCAGAGTATTCAGGATGCCGAAGGTGGCGCGTGGCACCAGTGGATCCTCCACGCGCACCATCATCAGAAACATCATGGTGTTGAACGCCACCGATGTGGCCACAATCAGCAGCAGGACATAAAGCACATTCTGCGGCTGGAAGACCGAGCCCAATCCCGAGAGCAGCGAGCCCAACACCGTGATCACAACGCCCGCCAGCACCGCCTTGATGGCGCCGGCGACGTTCAGTCCGGCAACCAATTCGAACTTCGTAATCGGCGTGACCAGATAACCTTCGTGCACCCCGCGTGCCTTGTCGTCGATGTAGAGCATGCCGCCGCCGATCATGACCGACACAAACATGGCCAGCACGATCGATCCGGGCAACAGATATTTCATGTACTCGATGTAGGGATAGAGTTCGACGGTATCGAGCGAGATCTGTTGCACGATGCGGGAGGGATCGACGTCGGGATGATTGAGCGCATCGGTCAGCGACGTCAATTGCTGCTCGAGCGTCGAGCTCATGAAGTTGTCGGTGTTGTCCACGATCAGTGCAATGCGAGGATGGTTCTGCTCGTAGACGCGCCGCGAATACTGAGGCGGAATGATGATAGCGCCGTCGAGACGGCCGTTGCGCACGTCTTCCATCGCCTGCTTGTCGCTATCGTAGGGCACCGGCGTGAAGGTGTGAGCATTCGACTGCACCGCGGCAAGCGCCTCGCGAACCTTGACCGCCTGCGTTCCCCGGTCCTGGTCCACCACACCCAGCCGCGCATCTTTGATTTTGCCGCCGAAGGCGTTGCCCAGTACGACCAACTGCACCAGTGGAAATACCATGGCCACGAGCATCAGCGCCGGAGAGCGGAAGAATTTGCGCAGCTCGCGTTCGACAATGGCCCACATCCGATTCATGGACGCATCCCCGGCCGGTCGGGCATGACAAAGGAGTAGGCCTTCACCTGCTCGTCACGCAATTGCCGTCCCGTGTAATGGACAAAAACGTCGTCCAGCGTGGTGTTTTGTACCGAAAGCGACTTCACGTCCACCTTGGAGCGCACTGCGAGTTCCACCAGTTCGGTCGTAGTCTTCGAGCCGTTGCTGCTGAGGATGCGGTACATGTTGGCCGCTTCGTTCTGCACAGACGTGACGTCCTCAAGTTTTTTCAGTTCCTCTTCCCAGTCACTTGGCGCATTAAGGAATTGCGCTTCAATGACGTTGGTTCCGGGCACGCTGGCTTTCAGCGCCATGGGCGAATCGAGCGCAACCAGCTTGCCGTGGTCGACGATGGCAACGCGATCGCACAAACGATCAGCCTCGTCCATGTAGTGGGTGGTGATCAGAATGGTGAGAGCGCGCCGGTTCTTGATCTCGGTCAGCATCTCCCAGACAGCGACACGCGACACCGGATCGAGCCCGGTGGTCGGCTCGTCGAGGAAGAAAATCTTGGGGCTATGCACCAGGCCGCGGGCAATCTCCAGTCGCCGCCGCATGCCGCCGGACAGCGTCTTGGTCTGCGCGTTGCGCCACTTCAGCAGGTCCACCGTCTTCAGCAGATCTTCGATGTTGCGCTCCCGCTCTTCCGCCGGAACGCCGTAAAGCTTGGCGTAAATGCTCAGATTTTCCTGGACCGTTAAGTCGATGTCGCTAGTCATCGCCTGCGGGATCACGCCCATGCAATGCCGGGCGGCATCCGCTTGTTTCGACACGTCGAAACCGTTGATCAGCGCCCGCCCGCTGGTAATCGGCAGCAGGGTGGTCATCATCCGAATCAAGGTGGACTTGCCGGCGCCGTTTGGCCCTAACAAACCGAAGATTTCGCCCTGATGCACGTTGAACGTCACATCGTCCACCGCGGTGAACTCGCCGTACTTCTTGGTGATGTGGTCCACCACGATGGCATCGCCGCTGGACGGCGCTTCGCAATGCGCCGTGGGTTCCGACTTGGATGCGAACCAGCTCATCGCTCACCTTGCTCGACATTCTTCGGCAGCAGAACTTCGGCGGTCATGCCGGGCACTAGCGCGCCGTCGGGGTTGTCAACCTTCAGCTTCAATCCGATGGTCTTGATGTCGCGCTTGCGGCGGCTCACATCGCGCTGGGTGGCAAAATCGCTCTCCACCGCCTTGAAGATGACGGTGCCTTCGATCGGCTTGCCGGCGGGCAAGCGCACTTCGAGTTTCTGCCCATCGGAGACGAAGCGCGCCTCCGTCTCCGGCGCTTCAGCGCGCACCCAGGTATCGCCAAAGTCGATGATGGTGACGATCGGCGTGCCGGGGTTCACCACCTCGCCCTGGCGGGCGGCACGGACCGAGACTGTGCCACTGACCGGGGCGTAGATTTTCGTATAGCCCAGCCGGGTTTCAGCTTCCGCCAGTTGCGCGCGCGCGTTCGCCACTTGCGCTTCGTTGGCAGCCACATTGCTGGCGGCCGCGCCCTGCTGATGTTTGCGCGCAATCGCGGTGTTCAGATCAGCCTGGGCCGCTTCAACGTTTTTCTGCGCACTCTGAAGAACCGCGCGTTGAGCGTTCAGTTGCTCCTCGGCGCGGACGCGGTCCATATCGGACTCAACTCCGGCCTTGGCCAGCGCAATGGTCCTTTCCGAGTCGCTCTGCACCCGCACTAAGTCGGCTTGCGCCTGCGTCAAGGAGGCTTGGGCCGCCGCCAGTCGCGCCTGTGCATTGACCACGCCGGCGTTGGTCTCGCCCAGAGTCTGCGCTTCCGTGGCGCGCAGCGAAGATACCTGCGAACCATAGGCGTTGATGGTCGCTTCCGCTGCGTTCTTCTGGGCTTCCAGTTCCGCGGAATCGATTTCAGCGATCAGGTCGCCGGCCTTCACCTTCGATCCTTCGTCCACGTAGAGCTTCTCAACCCGTCCCATGACTTTGGAACTCACGATGACCTGGTTGGCATCCACAATTCCGATCAGGACCGTCGCACTGGTGCGATCGGTGGAGTAAAAGTAGTACCCGACCGCAATGCAGAGCAGGACCAGCAGGATGATGGCGAACTTCTTCTGCTTCATTGGCCGCCTTCTCCGGTTACTGGGTGGACCGTTTCCGGCGCGGGCTCCACTTCCCGGCTTTTCTGGCGCGCAATTTCTGCCGCCAGTCTCACCCCCGCATCCCTGTCCGCGAATAGCGCCGCCGCGACAAAATCCAGCACTGCCGCCCGCCGCTGCCGGATCGCCTCCGGTGCATACGGGTCGCGATCGAAGAGCACCCGGGCCACCGGCGCGATCACAAAGTAGTGCACGTTGATGGCGGCGATGGAGGGCGCGAACTGAAAGGGATCGACCTTGCGAAACTCTCCGCTCGCGCTTCCCTCCTGCAAGATCTCAGAGACGCGCATGGCGATGGGGCGAATGTACCGCTCCGCTACGCGAGCCAAGTGCGGCGAGCCACCCCGGCCAGCGCTCATCAATTCACCCTGAAACAACCTTGCATAGTGGGGCGATTCGGCCACGCAATCGAAGTGCGCACACGCGTAGCGGAGTAGGCGCTCTCCCAGCGCCGCATCGCTGTCAAGCTCAACCATCACGCGCTCGCTCAAACGCACAAAGAAGCGGTCCAGTACTGCACCGTAAAGCGAGTCCTTGTCGTGAAAGTAGTAATAGAGAAGGGCTTTGTTGACACCGGCAGAGACGGCGATGGCATCCATGCGGGCGCCCGCCAGACCTTCTTGCGCGAACTCCGCCAGCGCCGCCCGAAGAATAGCGTCGCGGCTGGCCTCGGGCTGGCGGCGAGTTCCGCGCCGCGAGCGAAGAGCATGTTCCTCGTTCTGCATATTTAATTAACCGGTTAGTTATATTACCAGAAATGCGGCCTGCTTTCAAACATAGGCACACCCGGCTGAACAGAAAGGAGCCAAAAAAAGGGCCTGATTCCGAAGGAACCAGGCCGCCTAAGCGATAGTCGTATTTGTCTTTAGTGCAGAGAAGCGAGGGTCTTTTGCGCTTCCTGCGCATCCGCCCCCTTTAAGTTCAACTGGAGCGCCTTCTGCAATTCGGTCTTGGCGCGGTCACGCTCTCCGGCACCCATCAAGGCCATCCCCAGATGGTAGCGGTAATCCGCTTTTTCAGGCCGTTTCTTCACCGCATCCTCGGCCAGAGAGATCGAGACGCGATAGTTCCCTTTCTTGTACTGAATCCAAGCCAGGGTGTCGTTGATGCCATCCAGGTCGGGCGCTATTTGTTTGGCCTGGGTGGCCAGACTCAGGGCCATATCGAGGTTTTCGCCCTCGCTGGCATAGACCCATGCCAGGTTATTGGCGGCGACAGGATCATGAGCGTTTTCGTTCAAGGCCGCCTGGAAATACTTTCCCGCCGACTTCAAATCACCCCGGCGGACGTAGAGATTTCCGAGGTAGTTATCCACCAGCGGCGACTTAGGTTGAGCTTGCAGGGCCTTCTGATAGATGGCCAGGGCATCATCGGGACGATCGGTCAATTCGTAGATCTGGCCGATATGGACGTAAGCCATCACCGACGAAGGATCGATTTGAATGACTTTCTGATACTCCTGGATCGCCTGGTCGTACTTCTTCTGGCTGGCCAGAGCAGAACCGTAAATGAAGTGCGGAGCTGCCCGACTGGGATTGGCGGCAGCGTACTGGGCTGCCAAGGCAACTCCCTTGGCTGGGTTGTTGGTGGCGAACATCATGCTCACGTAGTCGGCCATCGCCGCGTCGTACTGCGGATAGATCTTCAACGCGGTCTGGAATGAGCGTTCGGCTTCGGCGTATTTCTTCTCGCCGGCGTAGGCCACGGCGTAATTGAGGTACAACAAAGGATCGGTCGTCACCGACTTCTGCACTTCGTTCAGTTCCGTCAGCGCTTGTGCATACTGTTTGTCCCCGATGTCGATGGTTGCGTTCAGGAAATGCACCGAGGGACTGTCATTCAGCTTCTGCAGACGGGCAGCATATTCCCGCGCGGTATCGAAATCGCGCGAGTCCCGGTAGGTTTCCGCCAGGGCGTGCAGCACCATCTGGTTGTCGGGTTGCCGCTTCAAGGACTCCTGAAGTTCGCTCTTGGCGCCGGCTAGATCGCCGGTCTGGTGCAGTACTTGTCCCAGGATGAAATGGGCCTGGGCGTTCTCAGGGGCGTCCTTGATGACTTCACGAAGCGTGGTAATCGCCTCGCTGCTGTTGCCTTTAATGGCCAACAGCCGGGCGTGCGTAATGCGGGCCATGATATCGCCCGGATTTTCCTTCAGCAGTTGGTCCGTCAGCTTGGTGGCGTCCTCGATCTTCCCGGTATTGATCATGGTTTCCAGCAACCGCAACTGCAGTTCCTGGTTCTTGGGATCCAGGTTCAGGCCGCGCTGGTATTCCTTGATGGCGTCCTGGGAATCCCGCGAAGCCAGGTAGTAATCGCCGATGGCGGCGGCCACCACCGCCGAACTCGGCTGCTTGTTTCTCAACTGCTGGACCACCAGTTCCCCGTCAGCCTTACGCCCCTCGCGCAGCATCAAAGAGGCGAGACGCAGATAAGGCATGGGATCTTCCGGAGGAGCGTTCTGGATCGCCTGCCGGAGGACTTCCTCGGCCTTCTTCGGGTCTTGCTTGTTCAGGTAGAAGTTCGCCAGAGCGTAATAGGCCTGGGTCGCCTTGGGATCGACGGAGATCGCCTTGCGCAGGTCGTCCTCGGCCGGCCCATCCTGTTTCATGGCGGCGTAAGCCACGCCGCGATTGAGGTAGGGCCCGGCATCGTTGGGCTTGATCGCCGCCGCCTTGGTGTATATGTCGACCGCTTCCTGCGGCTTCTTCTCGCCCAGCAGGATATTGCCCAGCAACATGTATCCGTCAAGGTTACTGGGGTCGTGCTCGACCACGAAACGGGCGTGTTCCTCGGCCTCAGTGTATTTCCTCGCCTGCCACCACATGGTTCCCATCGCCAGGTGCGCCTTGACGAAATTGGGGTCCTGATCGATGGCAACGCTGAACTCTTTGAAGGCGGCCGCCCAGTGCTGCTGGGCCAGTTCTGCCTGCCCCAGTTCGTAATGCGCCTCCGCGTACTTGGGATCGATCTGCAGGGCTTTCTTGAATTGAATGACGGCAGAATCGTACTTCTTCTGGTCCATGTACTTCATTCCGCTCTCGACATACTTACGCTTGGCGGCATCAGGGTTGCGGGTGCAACCGGCGAGGACGGCCATCACCACGGCCATCACGAGTAACAAGACGATGTAGCGTTTCCGCATGAATTCTCCTGACTGGGTCACCGGGGAATGATCTGATCGAGATCGTGGGTTATCTGTTTCGCGAAGGCGATCGCCCGCGAGCGCGCCTGTTCCTCATTACCATGATTAATGGGAGCGGTAACACGGACCAACGCAGCGTCGGTGCGGTTCAAGCGCAACGCATCGTACACCAGGTAGAACTTCCCCCAGTATTCGCTGGCTACCACCCGGCCGTGCGCCTGGTACCAATACAGCACCAGTTGCTCATCCAGGTCTTTGCGGACGACATAAAGGTTGATGGGAACTTTGCGTCCGTCATCCAGCGGCATCTCGTAGACGGTCGCTTCCTCCGGCTGCCAGCCGGCGCCGGGCAGACAATTCTTGGGCGAGTGTATGCTGGCGCCGGTCCGCTGGCTCCGGAAGTAACCGACGTACAGTCCAACCTGGCCTTGCGACGGCGAGAAATAACCGCGGTTGACGTAATCGGTCACTCCCAGCACGTCAATGGTCTCCTTATCCAGGGGCCAGTCGCCAAACATTTTGAACCCGGCAATCTCGGTGGGAAACGTGGACAGCGCTTTTGCCGGCGGTGTGGCCTCGCGGTGGGACAGATACGCCATGCCGGTGGTCCCTCCCAGCAGGACCGCCAGCATCAGCCAATAACGCAATCCAGCTTTCACTTGCTCCCCCTGTCGGCGGAAACCGGTGGCGGCGATTTCGGAAGCCATCCCAGCATTTTTCGGACCTTGGTCATCAAACTGTAGAACCCCAGGAATAGAACGGTCGCCACAACGAAGATCACCCACCCGGAAAACTCGTGCATAAATCCCTCCGCCGCTTGCGGCCCCATGTAGTTGGCCATGATGGCGGTAATCATCACCCGGGTCCCGTTGCTGATAATGGCCAGCGGAATCATGGCCAGGAAAAGAATCCAGCGGGCAATAGCGCTCCGTTCCACGATGTATCCGAAGCCAGCCGCCAGGGCCAGCAAGGACATTAAGGACCGGATTCCGCTGCACGCTTCCACCACCTCCAGCGTCATGCCGGGCAGGATCAGTACGTTCCCTTCGCGCATAATTGGAAACAGGTTCAGGGTCTCCAGCGACCAGGTGGCGAACTTGGAAGCGATAAACTGCAGCGGGAAAACAATTTCGTTGTAAATCACGACGGGTATTGGAATCGCAAAAAGCAAAAACGCCATGGGGAACGCCATGGCGCGCAGCGCCGCCCCGCCGCTGAAATAAACGATGAGCCCGCAGATCGTTACCAGTAAAGAAATTCGGGCCAGGAAGAGTTCGGCGCCCAGGCTGCCTAGGAATAGCAAGCCTATGGCCATCAGCACAATCGCCATTCCCCAGTTCGAACCATACCGGGGAATCCGCCGTAGCTCGTCGCGCCGCTGCCAGATCAAATAAGCCGAAAGCACGGGCACCAGAAATCCATGCGAGTAATCCGCGTCAATGTACCACTGATAGACGAGGGTCCGAATAACGGGGGCGTAGAGCAGCCCGAGAACTACGCACAACAACACTCCCGGCCAGCCAAACGGCTTGAGCGTTTGCCAGAACGCGGAAAACCCTGAGTCACGGGCCCCGATTGAGATTTCGGGGGGCGACGGGGACGGCACAGTCTCCGTCGGTCTGGTGCCAGCAAGCGCCACTAACGATTACTCCACTTTGATCTCATTTTCGGAAACCGCAAGACATGTGCAATTGTTTGGCCGAGAGATTCAGAAAGCATACCCTATAACTCACTGAAACATCAAAGGGTTCTGACCTTGCCAGTGAACGGCTGCAAAACCCCGGATGCAAGTAGTGCAGGACTTTGCATCTCCACTCCTGCCGAATTCACTCCCAAAACACTTACCTTAACAATCCTGGGTTGCTTGAGGCGAGACAATTCGCGAAGACAGATATCCCTTAGCACTCGTTAGCAACCCTGGCAGCAATACCTTGAAATTGTAACTCTCGGTCGGTCAGGTTTGCCACTCCCGCTATGACGTTCCCCAACCTTGAAACAAGGGTTGGCGGTCCTCCGGGACGACCCCTACCGCTGAGACTTCAGAATCCCATGATGTTGTATCCGCAATCCACGTAGATCGTCTCGCCCGTAATTCCGCTGCCGGCGGCGCTGGCCAGGAAGACGGCGGTCGAAGCAACCTCTTTCACATCCACGTTGCGTCGCAGGGGAGCTCGTTCGGCGTGCGCCGATAGCATTTCGCCTAAACCGGAGATGCCGCGCGCGGCCAGCGTCTTGATGGGCCCGGCGGAGATCGCATTCACGCGAATTTTGTTCTTGCCCAGGTCATACGCAAGGTACCGGACACTCGCTTCCAGCGCGGCTTTGGCGACACCCATCACGTTGTACTTGGGAACGACTTTTTCCGCCCCGTAATACGTCATCGTTGTAATGCTGCCGCCATCGGTCATCAACGGGCGGGCAGCGCGGGCCAGCGCCACCAGCGAGTAGGCGCTGATGTCGAGCGCGATGCGGAACCCTTCGCGGCTGGTGTCCACGAACTCGCCCTTCAAGTCTTCGGCGGGCGCGAAGGCCAGGCTGTGCACCAGGGCATCCAGTTTGCCGTAGCGCGACCGAAGTTGCTCGAACAGTAGCGCGATCTCTTCGTCGCGGCTGACGTCGCATTGGAACGCCTGCGAATTCGGCAGCGCCGCGATCAGGTCATCGGCTTCCTGCTTCAGCCGCTCGTTCTGGTAGGTGATGGCCAGTTGCGCGCCCGCCTGCTGCATCGCTTGTGCGATGGCCCACGCGATGCTGCGCTTGTTGGCCACGCCAAACACCACCACCGTACTGTCATGCAAACTGTTCGACATTCGTTTGTCGTTCCTCCGCGTCTTCTCTGCTCTACAAGGGCACAACTTCAGACTAAGCCGGAAATCTTTGCTTTGAAAGGGCACAGCTTTAGCTGTGCCGTAAAAAACCTAAATGAACACTGGCTTTAGCCACTGAGGGATCTCGTCTTTCTCGCTGCCGCAAAACTCGGAGCAGTACGGATACTCAGCCGCATTTTCAACCAGCCTTCTGCCCAAAGGATTTCGGCGGATGTATTCAACGTGTCTTAGATAATCCTCCGCATCGCGAATCCGGTGATCCGAAAACCCCCGCTGCCATACTTCCATTGACGAATTCACATCCTTCTTTGCACGGAACGAGAATCCACCCTTGAGAAACTGCACAGCTCGTTCGAGACTTCCCACGGGAGTGATGATGATGTGGAAGTGCTCGGGCATCAGGACGTAATCGTGGAGCAGGTATGCGCGACCACGATAGGAACGCAGAACCTCCAGAAACAATTGTGCCCAGTCAGGATTACGGAAAAGCGGGCGACGCTCCCAGGTAGCAGATGTAACGAAGTACGTCTGGGAATTGTTGGTCGCGTGCTCGCGTGCCGGCTTCGTAAACCGAGTCTCCTCAGGGGCTAAAGCCCAATCCCTAACTACTCCTTGCGGCACGGCTGAAGCCGTGCCCTTTCAAAGCTTTTCACTTTGCGACCGGGGCGCTTCATCTTCATCCCTTAGTGGGTTGCTTGGGATTTCTGAGCATCCTAGCCAGAAAGAAACCCGCGACCACTGCGCCAATGACTACGAGTAGCTTAGCCGTTTCGATCAGGAATCACTCCGGCCGGTCAATCTGCGCGCGCTGCAGCGTGTCGGAATAATCCACATACACCGACTTCCACTCGGTGTAGAAATCAATCGCGCCGATACCGCCTTCGCGATGGCCGTTGCCTGTGGCCTTCACGCCGCCGAACGGCAGATGCACCTCAGCGCCAATCGTCGGCGCGTTGATGTAGGTAATGCCCGCGTAGAGATCGCGCATGGCGGTGAACGCCTTGTTCACGTCCTTGGTGTAAATGGCCGACGACAGGCCGTATTCGATGTCGTTGGCGATGTCGATGGCGTTCTCCAATCCATCGCACGCAATGATGGACACCACCGGCCCGAAGATCTCCTCCTGCGCGATGCGCATCTTGCGATCGACGTCCGCGAACACCGTCGGCGCGACGAACCAGCCGTGGTTGTACGCTTCGCCTTCCAGACGATGACCGCCGCACAGCATCTTCGCGCCTTCGTCCTTGCCGATCTTGATGTACTTCAGGTCGGTCTCCATCTGGCTGGAGTTGACCGCCGGACCCATGTCCACGCTCTCGTCGAGACCGTTGCCGACCTTCAGCTTCTTGGCGCGCGCCACCAGTTCATCCACAAACTTCCGGTACACGCCCTTCTGCACGATGATGCGGCTGGTCGCGGTGCAGCGCTGTCCGGTGGTGCCGAACGCGCCCCACAGCGCGCCTTCGAGCGCGAGATCGAGGTTGGCATCGTCGAGCACGATCATCGGGTTCTTGCCGCCCAGCTCCAGCGAGCAATGCTTGAAGCTCTTCGCAGCTTCCTGCCCGACGATGCGGCCCACCGCGGTCGATCCAGTCAGCGAAACCGCGCGCACTTCGGGATGCTCGACCATCGGCGTGCCCACTTCGCCGCCAAATCCGGTGACAATGTTCACCACACCGGCAGGAATGCCGGCGTCGTGCAGCGCCTGCACGAAGTTAAAGGTTGACAGCGGCGTGTCCTGCGCCGGCTTGATGACCGCGGTATTGCCCGCCACCAGCGCGGGAAACAGCTTCCACGACGGGATCGCCATGGGGAAGTTCCACGGCGTGATCATGGCGCAGACGCCCAGCGGCTGCCGGATGGCCATGGCGAACTTGTTGGGCAGCTCCGAGGGGACCGTCGGGCCAAACAGGCGGCGTCCTTCGCCGGCGGTGTAGTAGCCGCAGTCGATGGCCTCCTGCACGTCGCCGCGCGTCTCCTTGATGACCTTGCCCATCTCGCGGGTCATGTCGCGCGCGTATTCTTCCTTGCGCCCGATCAGCAGCTCCGACGCTTTGTACAGCATCTCGGCGCGGCGCGGCGCAGGCACCAGACGCCACTTCTTGAACGCCTGCCGCGCGGCCTCGATGGCCTGGTCCACGTCTTCCTTGGCCGACTTCTGGAAGATGCCGACCACCTCGCGCGTGTCGGCGGGATTGAGGTTCTCAAAGGTGCGGCCAGTGCGAGTTTCCACCCACTCGCCGCCGATAAAGTTCTTGAACACCCGGGTCTTGGCGCCCGCCGCAACGCGCGCCGGGGTCTGTTCCGTAGTAGCCATAAGAATGCCCTCCACAACCAACTGCAAACCTTTAATGCTATCTGGTGGCTGGCAGCTTGTCATCCCGAACGAGGACTGCCGTTCGCCCTTCCGGATCTCTCATCCCGACCGAGCGCAGCGAGCCGAGGGACCTGCCTTGGCTTTTTCTTTCTATTCTCCACGCTCTTTACCTGCATCTCGTCATGACTTGGCTTAGCTCGCTCACAGATTCTGCGGCTGCCCTAATAGGTTGTGGAGGAGCGACGAAGAATTCCCGAAACCACTATCAAGCGTTGATCGAAATACAGATCGTAAAGAATACGGTAGCTGCCCACACGCCTCCTCCACGCGGTAGGCTGCCCTTGCAGACGCTTGATATCGCCCTGGAAGGGTTCCTGCTGCATGGAAAGTAGGGCGGCCTTAACGCGCGCTTGATCTTTGGCTGGCAGCTTTCGAAAGTCTTTTTGCGCGGGGCCGGCGAGCTGGAGACTCCATGTCATGGAGGAATTGGTCTAACGATACAGCATCGCCTTTGCGAAAGGCAGCGCGCCCTCGGCGCAGGACGGCCAGTTCCGCTTTGGTGGGTGGGACAGCGGGGTAACGACTTTCGAAGTAGGCCCGGAGCGCCTCCCGCACCAGCTCGGAACGGGTACGCGATTCCGCTTTCCGCACCGCTCAAACTGGCGGACCATTGCCGGCGGTAGCGAAATCGAGTCATGGTCTGGGTGGTTCTCATGCACATCCCCGGAACGAGTGTACGCGAGTTCCGCTTTCCGCACCGACCTCAAACTGGCTAAGGACCAATGCCGGCGGCAGCGGAACAGCTTCTATCGGTCTGGGTGGTTCTCACAGGCACCTCCTCGACGCAGCTGTTACTCAGCTATACGACTTGTTCTTATGGGATCATCGACTGTTCTGACACGGTAAGCCCAGTTAGGACTGCGGGAACACTGATTTCTATGCTACCATCCCACTGACCACCAGGCGACCTCGTTCACCGGCAGCTCGTCAACTCGGTACTCTGGATTTACCAACCCGGCTTCTGCTTGGGTGGATTCGGGCCGTTGGTCCGCCGCATCACATGCAATCCTGACGTGCGCCCTTGCGGAAGCCAAGCTCGGCGCGCTATCACCAATGAGCGAGGAGGGTGTTTTTGTGTCTTCGCCAGGCCGTACCCGGTGCGGGCCGTGAAGAGCAGTTGCCAGTGGTCAGTTGCATCAGTTGCGAGTGCGTCAGACGCAAGCGGCAAGAGATTATGCCCTATAGAGTGCAGAATCTGTACAAAACGGGTAGAATCGCCATTTTGACAGCTAAGTCATTTTGCAATAATACACTACGTATAAGTCAGTGCGGTCAAATGGATGCGAATGATTTGTAGCCTAAGTTGTTGAATATAAGAAGCGGAAATACGGAGTGACACCATATCCGTCTCGGAAACGCAGTTGGCCCTCGCTAAGCGCCGAAGAGTCTGCTTGTCGCTCCGGAATGCGCGCTACTGCTCCGCGTAATAGCCTTCGCGGGTCTGCACGGTGAGGTCTTTGTTGGTCGTGGTCAGGGCGATCTTGTGATATCCAGGAGCGGCGACGTCCTTGCTGGGAGAGTAGCCAAGACTGTACTGGTTGCGCAGCTCCTGTTCAATCTGGGAGTAGATCTGACTGATGGGCTGCTTCTTGGAGACCTCGAAGAAGCGGCCGCCGGTTTCGCGGGCAATGCGCTCCATGACTTTCTTGCCGTCAGGATGCGATTGCTGCTGAGGATATCCACCACCGCCGCCCGGACCGCGGCCCATTCCGCCGCCACCAACGCCGATTCCTCCCGCACCTGCTCCCCAACCGCCGTGATGACCGCCGGGAAAACCCTGGCGCCCGTAAGCTTCGGGATCGGCGTAAAGGATGGAATACACCAGCGTGTTGGAGCGCTGCGCGGTCTCGATGGCGCGGTCCAGACTGACTCGGCTGCCGGTGTCGACCCCGTCGGACAAAATGATGAGCGCTTTGCGTCCCTGCACCTTTTTGCTCACTTCGTCGGAGGCCAGGAAGACCGCGTCATACAAATCGGTGCCTCCACCTTGATGTCCGCCGCCGCCACCGGCGTTGCCACCGCCGCCTCCACCGTACCCGGGCGCGGACGTCGGGTTGTCAAGTTTATCCAGGGCCGCTTCCAGCTTCTGCCGCGAGGAAGTCAGGTCTTGGAGCAGTTCGACGTCCCAATCGAAGTGAATGACGTAGGCCTTGTCCTTGTCGTCGGGGCGCATCAGGTTGTTGAGGAAGCTGTAGCTGGCGGTGCGCTCCTGCTCAATCAAGCGGCGCTGGCTCATGCTGGTGTCCACCAGCAGGCCAAGCGTCAGAGGCATGTCGGTCACTCGGTTGAAGTAGCGGATGGTCTGCGGCTGGCCGTCCTGTTGCAGCTTGAAGTCGTCCTTGGTCAGGTCGTTGACGATTTGCCCATGCTTGTCGCGCACGGTGGCGAGAACGCTGACGACTTTGACGTCAGAGGAGAAGGTTGCGGCTGGCGTGTCCTGGGCCAGCAGACGACCACTCGCCAGGGCAAGCGCGGCTGCGAGCATGATCAGTTGCGCGCGGGGATTGCTTTCGTTTTCTAAGGATCGTCATGAGTCGTGCTTTACTCGCGGTGACGGCGTTCGCGAAGAAGCTGGTCGGTGGCCAACTGCGCTGTCTTCATCCTCCAGTGCAACAACGCAGCCAGGTCGAGCGTGATACATGCCAACCCTACCATGGTTGGCGACAGCGCCCACGACGCTTCCAGAAAACTGCGAATCTTCTGTACGAATGAATCCATCTTTCCTGCCGAATGTGTGGTTTGACTCCATGCACGTAAACCCTCGCGAAGCCAGGAAGTTGCCGGATTAAAGATGTGGAAACATTTGGAACTTCCTCCGCGGAAAACCGGAAATGAGCCTCACAGTAGAGACTTGCGAACCCACGGTTCCCGGTCCTTGGAGCTATGACTCATCGAAACTCAGCGCCTCTGTGTTCCCTCCGGTAGCGGTTGTTTGCGCGCCTGCGCCGATTCTGTCATAAACTGTATGCAGCACAGTCCCATTCATAGAAAGATTTAGCTCGTAATGTCATCTAACGGCTTTCATAGCAGTAGCTCGCGGTTCAGCAATCTGCGTTCGCTGTTCAGCGTGTTCTCCAGCGACCTGGCCATCGACCTGGGCACCGCGAACACGCTGGTATACGCGCGCGGCAAGGGCATCGTGGTCAACGAGCCCTCCATTGTCGCCATCAACAAAAATACCGGTGAAGTAGAGGCGGTGGGCAAAGAGGCCAAGGAGATGCTTGGCCGCACGCCCGGCAACATCGTCGCCATCAAGCCCATGAAGGACGGCGTAATCGCCGACTTCAAGGTCACCGAGAAGATGTTGAACTACTTCATCCAGAAGGCGCACAACCGCAAGATGCTGGTGCATCCGCGTATTGTCATCGGCGTGCCTTCGGAGATCACGCAGGTGGAGAAGCGCGCGGTCATGGATTCGGCGTATCGCGCCAAGGCCAGCGAAGTGCACCTCGTCGAGCAGGCCATGGTGGCCGCCATCGGCGCCGGGCTGCCCATCACCGAGCCCAGCGGCAACATGGTGGTGGACATCGGCGGCGGCACCACCGACATCGCGGTGATTTCGCTCAGCGGCATCGTGTACTCGCGCTCCGTCCGCATGGCGGGCAACCAGATGGACGAGTCCATCATGAATTACCTCAAGCGCAAGTACAATCTGCTGATTGGCGAGCGCACGGCCGAGCAGATCAAGATTGAGATTGGGTCGGCCTACCCGCTGGAAAAACCGCTGACCATGGAAATCAAGGGCCGCAACCTGATCGAAGGCGTGCCCAAGACGATCACCATTGACGACAGCGAGATTCGCGAGTCGCTCAGCGAGTGCGTGTCCACCATCATGAACGCGATTCGCGTCGCCCTGGAGCGCACGCCGCCGGAGTTATCGGCCGACATCAGCGACCGCGGCATCGTACTCACCGGCGGAGGCGCGCTGGTCAAGAATCTCGACAAACGCATTCGCGAGGAAACTGGACTGCCGGTTTCGATCGCCGACGACCCCTTGTGCAGCGTGGTGCTGGGCACGGGAAAAATGTTGAGCGACTTCAAGCTGCTGCGCAAGATATCGATTGACTGAGGACTGGCCTTGCCGTTTTGTCATCACGAGCGGAGCGAGGGATCTGCTTTTCTTGGCAAAGTGCAGGGAAGCAGATGCCTAGCTTCGCTCGTCATGACAACCAAATCCGGGCGGCACTGACGACCCCCGCCGCGGTTCGACTTCTAGACTCGGCAACAGTATGGACACATTCCTCGGCCGCTATAAAAATCTGATCGTGCTGGCGGCCATTCTGTTTGCCCAGGTCATCGGGCTGGCAGTGCAGGTTCGCCGTCCATCCCAGGTGGGCGAGACCCGTCTCATCCGCCTGTGGGCCATCTCGGCGGTAACTCCCATCGAAAGCGCTGTGGTGCACCTACAGAAATGGGTGTACGACGGCTGGAAAAATTACGCCTATCTTCGCGGAGTGCGGCGGGAAAACCGCGAGCTGCGCGCGCAACTCGATCTCATGAAGATCGAGGACGCGCGGCTGAGCGAAGATGCCCGCATGGCGCGGCGCGTTCAGACGCTGCTGGCATTCAAGGAGCAGTACGTCGAGACCACAGTCGCGGCCCAGGTAATCGGCACCAGTGGCAGCGAGCAGTCGCGCGTGCTCTACATTGACAAGGGTGCGCGGGACGGCATCAAGACGGACATGGCCGTCATTACTCCGACCGGCATCGTCGGCAAGATCGTGCAGGTGTTTCCAACGCTCGGCCCAGGTGCTGCCCATCAACGATCAATTCAGTGGCGTAGGCGCAGTTCTGAAGGACACGCGCTTGCAGGGCATCGTGAAGGGCTCGCAAAACGGGGCGACGACGTTGCAGTACATCATGAGTGACGAAAAAGTTGAGCCCGGCGAAGAGGTCCTCACCAGCGGAGGCGACCGCATCTTCCCCAAGGGCCTTCCCGTGGGCAGGGTCGTTTCGGTTGAGCCGGGCAAGGATTTGTTCCTCAACATTCGCGTCATCCCTTCCTCCCGTCTCGACCAGCTCGAGGAAGTCTTGGTGGTCACCAAGATTACGGAGAAGATGCCCGACGCCAAGGACCTGGCCCCGATTCGTGCCGCCGACATTCTTGCCGACCGCCTGCCCACGGTGCCAACCAAGCCCGGAACCGATACCGCTGGAAATCCTAAGCCCGCCGATGCGAACGCTGGCGCCGCTGCCGGAGGCGCGACTGCTGGAACTGGCTCTCGTTCGCCTGCGACCGGAGCTTCATCCGCCAGTAAGCCTGCGGCCGGCGCAGCAACGGTCCCTGGCGCCAAGCCTAGTGGTGCTGTCACGTCTCCTCGCACTACGACTGGGACGACCGCGAGCAGCCCTGGAGCCTCGAAGCCGGCAACCGCCGCAACCGGCAAGCCAATGAACGGCGGGACAACCGGCTCGACGACTCCGCCCAAGCCAAAGAGCACAGCAACGCCTCCACCGGCAACCAACGGCGCGGCTTCCGCAGGAACGGCCTCACAAACGCAGTCCAACGGTGACGCCTCGACGCCCACTCCGAAGAAGGCCCAACCCACTCCCGAGCAGGCGCCCAGCACAACTCCCGACCAACCGCCTGCCAAGCCACCGGCAACGGACCAGCCGCAGCCATGAGCAGCCGAGTCATGCCATTCCGCGGAAGCTACACATCACGCGAGCAGGTTGCCGTCTATGAATTCAGTTGGCCCGCACTAATCCTTATTCCCCTGGTCGCGCTCCTCATCCAGATCTTCATTCCAACCAAGGTGCGCTACTTCCCCATCATTGACCTGCCGTTCCTGGTGACCATCTTCCTCGCTGTGGCCAGGCGCAATCCGGTCACCGGATGCCTGACCGGCTGCGTGATCGGGGTGATGCAGGACCTGTTCGCCGGCCCCAGCCATCCTCTGGGTATGTACGGGATCGCGCTGACCATCATCGGCTATATGGCCTCATCGCTGGGGCTGAAGATTGACGTCGAAAATCCCGGCTCGCGGTTCCTTATCACCTATATCTTCTTCGTGGTGCATCAGGGGATCTATTACGGAGTAGCCCACGGCCTGCTGCGGCAGGCGCAGCAGTGGAGCTGGAGCCATGTGGCCATCTCGGCCCTGGCGAACGCGGTGATTGGGTTGTTTGTGTTCGCGCTGCTGGATAGGTTCAAGCAGCGGTAAGCGTCGTCCATCTACATCGGGGGCCTCTGAAAGGTGTCGTTTGCGCCTCTGATTCCCCCTGCGCCCCGCCGCCGAATCACGCTACAATGAGGCAGCGCCACTGAAAGTTGTACTTCCTGATGTTCGGTCGCGACGAAAAAGTCTCACAGCTCCGCCTCACCGCAGTCCAGTACATCCTGCTGGCCATCTTTTTGGTCCTCGCCTTCGGGCTGTGGCGTCTGCAAGTGGCGCGCAGCGACTACTACACCAATCTCGCTGAACAGAACCGCATCAAGCAAGTCCCCATGCTGGCGCCGCGGGGCAAGATCCTGGACCGCGAAGGCCGCATCATTGTTGACAACTATCCTTCGTTTTCCGTGCTGTTGTTGCGCGATCAGAACCGCAACCTCGACGTCGATGCCGACAAGATTGCGGCCGGCCTGCACCTTCCTCCCGACGAGGTACGCACGCGGCTGAAGCGCATGGCCGCGGCGCCGGGATACCAGCCGCTGTTCCTCAAGGACGACATCACGCCGGACGAGCTGGCGTTCATCGAATCGCACCGCGCCGACCTGCCGGAACTTGACATCATCACCGTCCACCGCCGTCTGTATCCCAAGAACGGATTCATGGCCCACGTCATCGGCTATGTCGGCCAGGTGAGCGAAGACATGCTCACTCAGCCGCAGTGGGAGCTGTATAACCCCGGCGACATCGTGGGCATGTCGGGCGTCGAGCAGTATTACAACGATGTTTTGATGGGCAAAAACGGCTCGCGCCAGGTGCTGGTCAACAGCCGCGGCAAGGAAGTCGGCACCCTCAGCGACGTGCAGGCGGTCCCCGGCAAGCAGCTCAAACTCACCATCGATCTTGATCTTCAGATTGCGGCGGAGGAAGCGCTGGATGGCCGGAACGGGGCCATCGTCGCCATGGATCCACGCAATGGAGAGATCCTGGCCATGGTCAGCCGTCCGGCCTTCGATCCCAACGCCTTCGCGGTCCGGGTCACGCGCGAAGAGTGGAACCAGTTGATGACCGATCCCGGCAAGCCGCTGCTCAACAAGGCCATTCAGGCCCAGCTCGCTCCCGGCTCAGTGTTCAAGGTCATCATGGCGACAGCCGGACTTCAGGAAGGCATCGCCCAAGACCTGGTCATCACCTGTGGTGGCGGCAAGACCTTCTATGGACGCTTCTTCAAGTGCTGGATTGCCGGACACGGCAGTCACGGCACGGTAGGCATCAGCAAAGCGATCTATCAGTCGTGCGACTCGTACTTCTATACCCTGGCTGAGAAGCTGGGCATTGGCCGCATCGCCAAGTACGCAACCCTGCTTGGTCTGGGACAGAAGACCGGCATTGATCTGCCGCAGGAAGTCACCGGAGTGATGCCGTCGGAAGAGTGGAAGATCAAGAACTACAAGCAGAAGTGGTATGCCGGCGAGACCATTTCGGTAGGCATCGGGCAGGGCGCGGTGGCCACGACGCCGATTCAACTGGCGCGCGCCGTGGGCGCGGTTACCAGCGGCGGAGTGCTGGTGCGGCCGCATGTCGCCTTCCCGGACCAGTTCCCGCCCGGTTTCAAGCAGGTGGCGAATTACACCGACAAGACCAATATCCCGCTCGATGAAGAGAACTGGATGACGATCACCGACGCACTCGCGCAAGTAGTCTCTCCGATAGGCACGGCGCCCAGCGCCGCCTTGAAGGGCATCGATTTCGCGGGCAAGACGGGCAGTGCGCAGACCATCTCCAACGATCTGAAGAAGCGGCTCGGCGCGGAAGGAAAGCACTTCAAGGACAATGGCTGGTTCGTGGGCGTCACCCCGCGGCGCAATCCCGAGATCGTGGTCGCGGTCCTGCTCGAAGAAGGTGAACACGGCTACTACGCCGCCCGCGCCGCAGCGCAGGTCATCAAGGCCTACGTCGAGAAGCAGCGTACCCGCCAGACCGAACTGGCTAAGGCCAACGGCGGCGCGGCCACCAAGCAAGCCGAAGTTGCGGCGGTGTGGCACGAGGGCGACGCCAAGCAGCCCGACAAAATGCAAGCTGGACGCTTCACCGTCTCCGCCGATGGCAAAACCAAGCCAGTAACCGCCGCCCCTGGCGTGGACGAGAGCGATCGCCCGAAACCTGCTGCCGGCCTGGAAGCGACGGAGTCGCACCCCGAGATGGCCCATCCCGAAAACCAGATTGCTCCGCCCGAACCTCCCAAGCCGCCATCTGTCCAGCCCGAACCGCCGGCAGACCAGAAGAAGCCGCCAGCCGCACCGGCCGCCGCCGCCGTTTCTCCCGGGCAACCATGAGCCGATACATCTCATTCCGCGATTTCGATTGGGTCCTGCTGGTGTTGGTGCTCATGATCTGCGCCTTGGGCGTAGTGGAGATTTACAGCGCAACGCTCAACACCAAGTTCATGGGTGTGCACATCAAGCAGGTGTACTGGATCCTGGGTGGCGTAGCGCTGATGTTCGTGGTGAGCTTCTTCAACTATCAGGCCCTGCTGGAACGTGTGCCGCTGTTGTACCTGATTTCCATCGGCTCGCTGGTGGCGGTGGAAGTGTTCGGGAAAAAATACCTCGGTGCGCGCCGCTGGGTACAGATCGGTTCCTTCCACTTTCAGCCGTCGGAGTGGGTGAAGCTGGTGCTGATTCTGGCCATGGCCAAATATTTTGCTGACCAGAAACCAGAATGTACGGCGCAGGACATCGTCAAGGCGGGAGCTTTGGTCGGAGTTCCCATGCTGATGGTGCTGGCCCAGCCTGACCTGGGCACTGCCCTCACCTACCTGCCGATTGCGATCATGGGATTGTTCCTCGGCGGGATGAAGGCCAAGCATGCGCTGGTCATCCTGTTGCTGGCCGCGTTGCTGGCCCCAGTTGGCTGGCATGTGCTGAAGCCCTATCAGCGCGACCGCCTGACCAGCTTCAGGGAGCCTGAGGCCGATGCCCAGGGCCGCGGATATCAGGTGCTCCAGTCACTCGTGGCGGTGGGCTCCGGAGGCCTCTTCGGCAAGGGCACGGCCCACGGCAGCCAGACCCAGGGACAGTTTCTGCCGGTGCCGCACACCGACTTCATCTTTGCCGCTTTCGCCGAAGAACACGGATTCATAGGCGCGATGGGCCTGCTGCTGTTATACTTTATCGTGCTGATGCGTCTGATCCAGAACGCTCAGACGGCCCCGGACCGGGCTGGTGCTTTCGTGGTCATGGGAGTGGTAGCCGTACTGGCGTTCCACGTCCTGATCAATGTTGGCATGGCAGTAGGATTTATGCCGGTCACGGGTATTCCTTTACCGTTAATGAGTTACGGCGGGTCGTCAGTACTGTTCATGTTCCTGGCGCTGGGGATTGTGATGAATATCCGCATGCGCCGGTTTGTGAACTGAAACAGGCAGTACCTTGAATTGAGATACTTCGCGCCACCGGGCGCGCGTCAGAGGCATCCGGCTTCATCCACCGGGGAAGTCTTATTAAAGGAATTGACTTCCGAAGGATGACAACAAGATTACGAGCGCCCTCACGTACGAGGGCAGTGCCGGCCGCAGTTAGAAAGGGCCGGACAGGATTGCAAAGCACGTTGATCGAGGCGGGAAACGGCCCCATCGGCTCAAGCTGAGTGTGATGGCCACAAACCTCCGGCGGCGTGCTCTATACGGTGCAAAAGATTCCACAAAGTGAAGTACGAATCAGGGCTGGTTCCCATCCGGGCGAATGCCCCGGTGTGACTGCCCCGATTCACCCGTAGAGTTTCTCCTGTCCTCCTCGCTCGACCGCCGCCGGTGAAAACCGGAGCACCATGAACAAAGAACTTTATGTGTCCTCCACGCCACACGAAACCAAGGTGGCGTTGGTCGAGGACGATCAGCTCGCCGAAGTGTTCTTCGAGCGGGAAAACGAATACACCTTAGCAGGATCCATCTACAAAGGCCGGGTCACGCGCGTCCTTCCCGGCATGCAGTCCGCGTTCGTCGATATCGGACTGGAGCGTGACGCCTTTCTTTACGTCTCCGACTTCCTCGATTTGCCCAGTGACGGAGAAGGAGAGGACGAGGAGTTCGGCCAGATTCCTGCTCCCCGCACTACCGTTGATCTGGGCCACTCTCACCCAACCGAAGAGGCTCAGGGAAGCCAGTCCGACACCTCGATCGCGCAGCCGGAAGCGGAAGAGGACTTCGAGTCTGCGCTGGAAGAATTTGCAGCTCCCGGCGAAGAGCAGTCAGGCGCCGACAACGGCGAAGCTTCCGGCGGTGAAGACCGTGACTCTCGGGGCGCAAGGCGCTGGCGAGGACGCCGTCGTCGTGGTGGACGCCGCGGTCGCCCGGATGAGCGCGATGACCAGCCCGGGCCCGGATCGAAGACAGAAGCCGCAAAACCGCTGGAGGAAACTCCAGCCCCGCGTGCCGAATCGCGCCCCAGAGTTGAGTCAAGGCCCCGCGCTGATTACGGTCCGCCGGCGGGCTACACCCCGATCATGCTGCCCGGAGAATCGATCTCCAAATATCGCAACCTGGGGCAGCAACCCGCCGTCGAGCCTCAGGAAGTAAAGCAGGAGGAAACCCCGGCGAACGAAGACTTCGTCGCGGCTGTCATTGAGGACTTCACCCCTCCGGCTTCATCCTGGGCGGAGCCAACTGCGGCCTCGGAAAGAACTGAAGAACACACTAGCGCAGAGCCCGCTCAACTTACTGCGGAGCCGCAGGAGCTTGGGCTGTCAACGGCGGTTGCGGAAGATCTGCCGCCGCCGGTGAAGCGCCGCTGGCGCACGCCGCGCGGCAAGTTATCAACGGCCCCTGAAGTAGCAGCGCTGGTCGCACCCCGCGCGCCCGAGGCAACGCTCGACAACGTAGACCTTTCCTCCCCGGAACCTTCGTTTGAGGCGCAAGCGCCCGAAGCTATCGCGACGGCGCCGTCCCACAGTGCGGATTCCTGGCCGCAGCGCGAACATGAGGACGTAGTAGAGGACGAGGCAGAGGTTGAGATTCACTCTGCCGAATTCCGTTCCGCGAGCGCCGAGCTTGATCTGGCCCGGCACACAGTCGGCACGGCAACCCATGACTTGCAGCACCTCACTCCTCCGCAGGAAGCGCCCGCGGGACATACGTTGGAGCACGAGGTCCTGGACGAAGAGGAAATGGAGTTCGCTCCCGTCCCCGACGACCTCGGCGCGCTGAGCGAAGTGGCGGGCGACGAGGAGCTCATCCTGGAGGAGGAGACCCTCGATGCCGGCGACGGATCTTCCGAGCGCTGGATTCCCAAGATCGAAGACGTGGACGAGGATGAGGTGCTTGCCGCCGAGATGCGCGGCGAAAACATCTACGACGCCGATTCGGAAGAGGAAGAAGAAGACGCTGGCGAGCCGGAGGAGACCAACGGCCACGCCGAGTTGCGCGCGGCAACTCCCACCGCGGGATACCAGCAGCGCCAGCAGGAGCGCCCGGGTTACAACCGGCAGTATCGCGACCGCAATCGCCGTGGCGGCCCGCGCCGCGGTATGCGCGCTCGTCCCAACAACAACCGGAACCTGCCGCTCATCTCTGACCTGTTGAAGGAAGGCCAGGAGATCCTGGTACAGATTGCCAAGGAGCCCATCGGCAAAAAGGGCGCGCGCATTACCAGCCACATCGCGCTGCCGGGCCGCTTCCTGGTGTATATGCCGACGGTCAACCACGTCGGCGTCTCGCGCAAGATTGCGTCGGAAGAAGAGCGCTTGCGCCTGAAGCGCATCGTCACCAGCGAGCGCGAAAATGGGCTGGGCGGATTCATCGTGCGCACTGCCGCGGCCAACATCAAGGAAGACGAGCTGCGCGCCGACATCCGCTTCCTCAAACACCTGTGGGCTGAGATCAAGAACCGCGGCGAGAACGACAAGTCTCCGGCGCTCATCTACCATGACCTGAACCTGGTGGAGCGGGTGTTGCGCGACCAGGTGAACGCCGACTTCTCGCAGATCTGGGTGGATACCGAAGACGAATACGAACGCGTGGTGCGCTTCGCCAACCGCTTCCAGCCCTCGCTGGTCCGGCGCATTAAGCTCTACACCAAGGACGCGCCGCTGTTCGAGCAGTTCGGCATCCAGGAAGAGATCGACCGTTCCCTGAAGTCCAAGGTATGGCTGAAGAGCGGTGGATACCTGGTCATCAACCAGACCGAGGCGCTGGTGGCCATCGACATCAACACCGGCAAGTATGTGGGCAAGACGCAGCGCCTGGAAGACACCATCGTGAAAACGAACGTGGATGCGGTCAAGGAAATCGTGCGCCAGGTCCGGCTGCGCGATTTAGGCGGCATCATCGTCATCGACTTCATTGACATGGACGAGCGCAAGAACCGCCAAAAGGTGATGCAGGCGCTGGAAGAGGCGCTGCGCAACGATCGCGCTCCCTCCAAGGTGCTTCAGTTTAACGATTTCGGATTGGTCGCAATTACCCGCAAGCGGGTGAAGCAGTCGCTGGAACGCACCCTCGGCGAACCTTGCCCCTACTGCACGGGAGCAGGCTTCGTGAAGTCGGTACCCACGGTGTGCAACGAGCTCTACATCGAGATGCGCAAGATGGCGAAGCTGCACGATAAGACCGACATCACCCTGCGCGTCAATCCGGAAGTAGCCAAGGCGCTGAAAGCCAGCAACGGAAAGCTCATCGGCGAAATGGAAGAGCTGACCGGCAAAACCGTGCTGGTGAAGAGCGACGCTACCCTGCACCAGGAGCACTTCGACATCCACTAACGCCGCCGTGAAATTCTGACGGAAACACCTTCGCGCCCGCGATCCCTATAGGGGAAAAGCGGGCGCTTCTTTCTTCCGCGATTTGGCTTGTCACAACCTCCCGAGATTCCGGCGGGACAGGATCAAGCTCTCACCCCGGGTCCGCCATGCCCCTTCCTCCGGTCGGCGCCATTCCCGTCCCGGCTGTCCACCCCCGAACACCTCATTCCGGGGCAGGACACTTCCCCGCTGTGCCGGAGCGCTGATCTGCAAATCTCTTCAATTCCGTCAATCGGTTGCAAGCCATTCCCTTTGGCAGCCGAAGTGACTCAACCCAAGTGGGTTTCTCTTTGCCCGGAGGCAGTTCGATGCAATCCTTTTTGCAGGACATCCGTTTCGCTCTGCGGCAATTCCGCAAGAGTCCGGGCTTCACCGCAACTGCCATCATCTCGCTGGCCCTCGGCATCGCCGCCACCACCGCGGTGTTCAGCGTGGTCCGCGCCGTCCTCCTGGATCCGTATCCCTATGCCAACTCCGACCGCATGGTGCATCTGGTGGTCAAGCCCAAGACCGGCGATCGCGACCGGAATTTCATTAACCTGACCGGCCCCCAGCTCAAGCAGTTTCGGGAGGCCAAGGCCATCGAGAGTCTGGGCGCATTCGACTCCTGGAACCTCAGCACCAGCGGCACGGAGCTTCCCGAGGACGTCGCCGCGGTCTACTTCACCTCCAACGCCTTCAACCATTTTGGGGTGCCGGCCATGCTGGGCCGGGGACTCATTCCCTCCGATGCGCCCGATGGCCAGGACCCGCAACCCGTGGTCGTCCTGGGCTATCTCTTCTGGCAGCGCCACTACAACGGCGACCCCAGCGTCGTGGGCCGCACCTTGCAACTGGTGCACAAGAACTACACCATTGTGGGCGTCACTCCGCCCCGCTTCGCCTGGGGCGATGGCGACGTGTATCTTCCGCTGAAGCTCACCAACGACCCCAGCCGCTCCTACTTCCCGGTCATCAAGCTCAAGCCGGGCGTCTCGCACGCCGCCGCCAACGCCGAGTTTCAACCGCTGCTGGAGGAGTTCGCCAAGGAGACGCCGTCGCACTTCCCGGCCGGCGGCTTCCGCATGAACATCGAAGGTCTGAACGATCAGTTCGTGAAGGACATCGGCGGCTCGCTCTATCTGCTTTTTGCCGCGGTCGCGCTGCTGCTGCTCGATCGGTTGCGGCAACGTATCGATTCTGTTGCTGGCCCGCGGCACCGCCCGCGAGCACGAAATTGCCGTGCGCTCGGCGGTGGGCGCCAGCCGCTTCCGCATTCTGCGCCAATTGTTGACCGAATCGCTGTTGCTGTCGGCGGCCGGCGCCGCCCTGGGTGTGTTGCTGGCCTATCGCATCCTGGCACTGATCGTCGCCTGGCTGCCGGAGTTCTCCTTCCCTCACGAAGCCGCCATCAAAATCAATCTGCCGGTGCTGTGTGTTCAGCGTAGGCCTGGCGTTGTTCACCGGAATCGTGTTTGGACTGTCGCCTTCGTTGCAGCTCAGCCGTCCCGACGTTGCCACCATCATGCAGGCCAGTTCGAAGCGCACCGGCGGGGTGCGCGGAAAACGCCTGCATAGCATCCTGATCGGCGGTCAGATCGCGCTCACCCTGGTGTTGCTGGCCGCGGCCGGGGCCGCCATCGAAGGCTTCCTGCATCTCATGCACACCAATCTCGGCTACGACCCGCACAACACCATGTCGGTCGGCATCCCGGTGCATGACAACACTTACATCACCTGGGAAGCGCGGTCGCAATACTTCGACAATCTCCTGCACAAAGTGGGCGAATTACCCGCGGTGTCGGCCATCGGTATCTCCACCAACGCCACTCCGCCCAACAGCGGCTGGGAGCAGAAGTTTGAGGTCCTGGGCACGCCATCGACGGAAGACCAGCAGTCGCGCCTGGAGTTCGTCAATCCAGAATACTTTTCCGTGCTCCAGATTCCCCTGCTGCAAGGACGGTTCTGGGACCGGGCCGAAAACCAGCGCGCCGCGCACGTGGCGGTCATCAACCAGGCCATGGCGCGACAGTATTTTCCCAGCGGCGATGCGGTTGGCCACCAGATTAAGTTTCCCAACGTGAAGGCCGAGCCGCCCATAACCCTGGAGGCCCCCGGCGCCAGCCAGAGCTGGCTGCAGGTGGTGGGAGTGGTTGCCGACTCCCGCAACGATGGCTTACGCAAGCCGGTGAAGCCCGCCATCTACATTCCTTACACCCTCTTCCTGCCGCCGTGGACGCAGCTTCTGGTGCACACCCAGGTCCCGCCACTATCGATTTTGAAAGAGGTGCGGGCCCAGATTCGCACCGTCGATGCCGACCAGCAGGTGGAATACCACGTCCGCAGCCTGGAGGACTGGATCATGCACCAGCAGGATTGGGCGCAGGAGCACATGATCGCTTTACTGTTTGGCGGCTTCGCAGTTCTCGCACTGTTGCTGGCGGCGGTCGGCTTGTACAGCGTGGTGTCCTACAGCGTGGTACAACGGACCAACGAGTTCGGCATCCGCCTGGCGCTGGGCGCGGCGCGCATGGATGTGGTTCGGCTGGTGTTTCTCTCCACCGCGCTCAGCGTTGGCGGAGGCCTGCTCGCGGGCCTGGTCTTGAGCCTGGCACTGAATGGCGTGTTGGCGAAGTGGGCCGAGGGCAGCGTCCGCAATCCCTTGATTCTTTTGGTCGTGATGGTGCTGATGGCGATCGTCTCAGCGACGGCCTGCCTGCTACCCGCGCGCAGGGCCTCGTCGGTCGATCCCACCACGGCGCTGCGCTACGAATAAGGATTCAGATCTGTCCCAAAATAACGGTATCCTCCCAGCACGGGTGGAGCGGCGCTTCAGCGCCGCGTTCGCGTGCCGGGAAGAAAATGCTTCAGCCGCTGATGTCGTTGACCTCAGCGGCTGAAGCTGGGAATTGTACCGACCCTGGGGACGCGGGCCTGAAGGCCCGCTCTACCCGTACCAGCCGGATACACCAACTCTGGAATTGCTCTAAAACCGTTTCATAAATAGTGTGCGTAACGGAATGCGAATTCCCTCCGGGGCTAAAGCCCAATGTTTCCGAGGGCGCAGCGGCACGGCTGAAGCCGTGCCCTTTCAAATCGCATTTATGAGACCAGCTCTAGCTAGGCCCACCGCGCCTGTTCATGAGTCTGTCGGCCTGTGTTCCTACTTACTCTTGGCCGGCGCCGCCGCACCCGAGCTCGCCACCACAAACGTCCAGACGAAGTCGCGGCGAATATATGGGAGCCGAGGGGTGGCGGCCATTTGTCCGGAAGCCCGATCGGACGGAATGGGAGGCTTTGACTTAGGATTGCCCGCGAGCAGGGCAATCCCATCCGCCCCGCTGCTGTTGACCGAGGAAACGTTATGACAGGTGATACAAGAGGCTTGATTCAGGTTCAGACCGACACTCTCGGCTTCGGTAACGGAATTCCCCAGCAGCGTTGGCTTCCCTTTGTCAACATAGTCACCTTGTGCCCCATCGAGGCGGTAGTTAAACCATTCCGGCGCCAGCCCCGCTTTTTTCATCAGCGCGGTAATAGCGGGTGTCTGGTTGGAAGTAGGACGCTTGCGAGGCGCGCCGTCCTTTGCCGGTATCGCAGCGGGGTTCGCTCCCCATGGGTCGTTACATCCCAACTCGTAGCAGCGCATGGGATTGATCGTGTCATCCTGCGGCTCCCAGGTCGCCCATATCCAGTTGGGCGCCAGTTTGGAGTTGATATGGATGCCGGCCAGCGCATAGCAATGAGTCACTGGCGGATTCTTACTCGAATCCGTCGCCTTCTCCACGTGAACGGTGGGATTCTGGGACGGATGGTCGCAAGGGTCCATGCTCGCTAGCTGAATCCAATCTGCCTTCAACTCGACGGCGCTCACGGGAAAGTCGAGCGGGCCATTTTTCTGGACAAACGAACCTTGGCCGGCATGTGTCTGAAGCCCGTTGCTGGTGATGTAGGAGACCGCGTCAGGATTGAGCCGCACCTCCTCACAGATGGTGCGCTTCGGGCCGCCCGGATACGCCGTGTGGGCGCCCGGCGCGCAAGCGGCCGTAGTCAAATTGAGTCCCAGCAAACCAGCCTTCGGCGGATTCATGATCTGCTGCAGCACGCTGGGATTAAAACGGCTGGGAGGCGGCGCGCCCAGTTGCTGGGTTGCCGGAGGGAAGACTTGCGACTGCTCCGGCCATTTTTCCCAGGCCACCACGGCGTTGGGATCGTTGGCGACCGGACACGTGGCAGCTACAAAAAGGCGCCATGCTACTTCGGCGTCGGTCATCCCCTTGGTGGTGGAGGGAAAGGCGCACGGGTCGTCAGGCGCTTGCGGCATGGTGGCCGCTTGCGAAGAGGTGATGACCGGCTTGAGATGTTGATTGGAAGTTAGCAGCCATGCGGCCGACAAACCCAGAACTGCAACCAGAGTGACAATTCGGAGCTTCATGGAAGTTTCCTTTCTAAAGCAGCGGCTGGAGGTTGACAAACAGATGGTGAGTCGAAGTCACCTTGTTCTGTCTGGATCGCAGGAGCTTACACCAGATTCAAATTACCGGCTCGATTATTTTCCGGCTTCCGTCCCGGCGCTCAAGCCCTGGGGCCGGCCAAAGAAACAATAATGCGGGTTCGGAAGCAAATCGGAAATTCCGGCTTATGTGCTACCCTTATCGCGCCTTAAGCAGGCCGTTCCGCATCGCGAGTCTGTCAACTTCGGAGGAGAGCCATGTCGCATCCCTATCGCCTCAAGACTTTGCTGCTGATCATCCTGGCGGTGTTTGCGTTTTCCCTGAGCACTGTCGCCCAAGTCGGCGTGTGCACCAGTGCAACTTGCTGGTCGTATTCATCTCCCACCGGCCCGTCAAACTGGGCGGGTTTGACTCCGTACGCCTACTGCGACCAGGCCAACAACACTGGGCAACAACAGTCGCCAATTAACATTGGTACTCCCACCACGGTGAATACGTCCCTGAAATTGGCAATTCATTACACGGGAGTGGAGATACCGGTGGAGGATCTCGGCTACACTATCGAAGCCAATTACGGATCTGGCAGCTCAGAAAACTATGTCACCTATGGTAGTACGAGGTATAACCTGCTTCAGTTCCACTTTCACCAGCCCAGCGAGCATCAGATCGGTGGCGCCGGCGCAAGTATGGAAGTGCACCTGGTCCATCGGGCTGCGCTGGCAAATGGAAATACGGATCCCAAAGGAGCCTATTTAGTGGTTGGCGTATTGATAAACGTACCTACTACGGGTGGCTACAACGAGGGCTTCAACAAGGTCATGACAGCCTACAAGAGCCATAACAAGCCTGAACAGACTATCGACCCCATCCAGATGATACCCGGCACCGCCAACACACCTAACGTGAACTTTTACAACTATGCGGGCTCGCTGACGACTCCCCCTTGCACCCCGGGTGTTACCTGGATGGTGTTGGAAAAGCCGATCACGGTTTCGCAACAGCAGCTCACCCAGATTCCATATCCCTATCCCAACAGCAGCCGCGGAGTTCAGACGACGATATCGAATTTGCCTTTGGTGAGCAATTTCCAGCCATAACAACCAGCGCGATTCAGGCAGTTTATGGCCGGACGGGACACTTAAAGTACGCTCTTGTGAGTCCGATGATTCGGTCGTCTTTACATGAAAGGCGTTACGCGATGACCCTAAAGAGGATGCTCTCGACTTCTCTGCTCATGGTCACCGGCTTCAGCATAACCGCACTGGCGCAGGCTCCTGCGAAGCCAGAGTTCCAACTGTGCAAAGGGATCTTCGCGTTATGTACCTATTCGCAATGCGAACCGATCATGATCCTGAAGACTCCCCTGCTGCTCTCGTGTAAATGCAAAGTCTACAAAGACGAGTGGTCGGTTGGCATGAAAGCTTGTCAAGGCAAGGAGGAAATCCCCGGCAAGGGTCAGTTGATCAGGTCGCGCTACTACCCCAATTTCACGACCTATGCCCGATGTTCCAACAACCGGCCCTGGGCGATGTGTCTGGATTCGCCCTGCATCATCGATAAGGACCATCCAGAGAAGGCGCAATGCACTTGCCCGGTGGTGCAGGGGCAAGGGGATTACCTGGTTGAGCCGGGCTCGGACCAGTGCAGCAATGGGCCCATTTCCTCGGCGACCGTGGATGACCTGGACCAAATCACGGACTTCCTGGAGACCCGTCCCGAACTGCCGCCACCCAACGTTACCGTCGTAAACGTCAAGCCCAAGTAGGTCCAATCGAGGAAAGGGCCCGGGTGGTCTAATCAAGTCTGCGGCGACGAGGAGCCCACGAGCCGGACAGCGGCCGTACCCGCCGATAATGTACGCCTGGACCGCGGTGTCCTACGAAAGCGGTAGGAAGTTACGCCTATCGGGGGATTGTCGGCGTCGCCGCTGCGTGGCACCATGCCATCAGAAGACAGACGGACAACCCCTAACCGCGGTAAAAACTTTACTGGCGGCGAAGCGACGCAGGCGCTACCTCCTCATACCCCACACGCCTGCGGCTAGGCACCTGGCACAACGCGAGAGGCCCAGCGGAACATTCTCCCCGCTGGGCCTTTGGTATTTCTAAAACCGTTTCATGGTTAGTGTAGACCGAGCACGGGTGGAGCACGCCTTCAGGCGTGCAGGAAAGCTGCCGGACAAAAAGCCGGCTTTAGCCGCTGAGGTAACGCCCCCAAAGTTCACATTAACTCTGCAACGGCCTTAGCTCTCAGCTTTGAGCTAGACTACAACTTTGCGCGCCTATTTAGCGGGCGCCGCTGCGGCGGTGTTCACCAACTCGACGTCAATGGTGATGGCAATGTCATCGCCGACCACACTCGGCGCTCCGTTCACTCCATAGTCCTTGCGATTGATTTTGGTGCTGGCGGAAGCGCCCATGTGGGAGTTGGCACGGGGGTCCTGTACCGGCTCTGTAGGCCCATCGACATCCAGGACAACCTCTTTGGTAACGCCATGGATAGTAAGATCGCCGATAATCTTCAGCTTTCCGGTACCGGCAGCTTCGACCTTCTTAGACTTAAACGTCAGCGTGGGATACTTGGCGACGTCGAAGAAGTTGGGACTGCGCAGATCGTTGTCGCGCCGCTCCACGCGCGTGTCAACGGAGGTGGCGTCAATATTAACATCCACCGACGTCTTGTTGACGTCGGCGGGATCGTACGCAACAGTACCGCTGACCTTGGTGAACGCTCCCCGAACTGTAGATATACCCATGTGGCGCACGGAGAACTGTGCCGAGGAATGGTTGGGATCGATCTGCCACGTCTTGGCCTGACCGAAGGCGGAGACGGTAATAGCGATAGCGGCAGTAACAACAAGCAGGAATCGAGACATCATCGGTTTATCCTTTTGAATTTCTCACAACCCCGGGGAATAATGTGCCTAACGGCGTTGTCAGTAGTATACCAACACTCTACTCCACCCAATCGGCAATAAAGATATTGGTTTCGTGCGGGGCCTTGCCATTGCGGTTCGACGCCCATACCAACCTCTTCCCATCGGAGGTAAACATGGGGAAGGAGTCGAAGTCGGGAGAGTAGGTAATCCTCTCCAACCCGGTGCCATCAACGTTAATAACGTAGAGGTCGAAGTCTCTCCCGTTCTTGGGATCGTTCATATTGGAGGCGAAGATGATGCGTTTACCGTCGGGTAAGAAGTAGGGAGCGAAGTTGGCAGCGCCGTTATTAGTAACCTGACGCTTATTATTGCCATCGGCATCCATCACCCATATCTCCAGATTGCCAGGGCGTATCAGCCCCTTGGCGTAGAGTTCCTTATAGTCTGCTATCTCCTGTGGTGTCTTGGGATGCTCGGCGCGATAGACTATTTTCTTCCCATCGTACGACCAGAATGGCCCGCCGTCATAGCCTAACTCATGAGTAAGCTGTTTGACATTGCTACCATCGGCATCCATGGTGTAGATGTCGAGATCGCCATTCCTTGTCGAGGTAAAGACAATCTTCTTCCCATCGCGGGTAATAGTAGCTTCGGCATTGTATCCGGGGGCGTCGGTAAGGAGACGGAGATCGCTGCCGTCTAGTTTAGCTGTATATATCTTATAGCTGCTGTAGATAGGCCAGACATAGCCATGGGAATAGTCCGGTTTAGGCGGGCACTGCGGGCTGTCAGCATGGGTGGAGGAGTACAGCATCCTGTCGCCGGAGGGAAAGATATAGCTACAGGTAGTCCTTCCCTTCCCCGTGCTGACTAGCTTTGGCGTCGCCGGCTTTCCGTCGGCAGTATCTACAGCAATGGTATAGATCTGGTCACAGGGAACGCCTTCCCCCTGATGTTGGAACGACAACAGCTTGTCATCGGCAGAGAAGTAGGCCTCGGCATTCTGTCCGCCAAAGGTAAGCTGACGGACATTCCGTAGATGTTTCTGCTCCTGCGGCAAGAGTAATGACGACGGGTGATTGGCCGGGGTCGCTGTCTCCTGCGAGTACAGCGCTGGAGCAGCTATAGCTAAAAGGAGGACAGCCAGCAGGCAGGTTGGGAAAAATCGGCGTGACATCACGAGAAACTGTAGCAGAAAGCTGGAGGGATTTTCCGAGTTGAGTCCGAATAGTTCCAAATCGGGAAACTGCCGCTAGGGGCCTTCAGGCGCGATTTACGGGCCTCGACCTCGCCGGACGCCCCCAAGTGTCACCCGACGCCCTCGCCTCGTTCCTGGGGCATTCTAGCGCCCGCTAGGGGCACTTTACGGATAGATGGAGATGGCAGAATGGTGCTTAGGGCTTGAACCACCTAGGTTGAGGGCCTGCCTGTAACAAGACTCTCACCCTTTTGTCCGGCCGTGCTCCACCGGGAGAATTGCTAAAGAGAGTGGGAAATTCAGTCTCCGCGGGACACCCCTTGACATGCAACCAAATGGTTGCATATTATGAAGCTCGTGGCCGCCGATGCCGACAAGGTCTTCAAGGCACTCGCCGATCCCGGACGCCGCTTGCTGCTCGACCGATTGCACGCCGACAACGGGCAGACCCTGACCGAGCTTTGCGAGCACTTGCCCATGAGCCGCCAGGCCGTGACCAAGCACCTGAAGCTTTTGGAAGAGGCCACGCTGGTGGTCACCATCTGGCGCGGCCGCGAGAAGTTTCACTACCTCAACCCAGTGCCCATCCACGAAATTGCCGAGCGCTGGATCCATAAATACGAGCACGGGCGCCTGCGCGTCCTCGCCGAACTCAAGAAAAATCTGGAAGGAGATAGCAATGGCTGATTCGCGATTCGTTTATGTGACTTATATTCGCACCACGCCGGAGAAGCTGTGGCAGGCGCTGATCGAGCCGGAGTTCACGCGCCAATTCTGGGTGGGATGCTGGCAGGAATCGGAGTGGAAGCCGGGCGCGTCCTGGCGGTTGATGATTCCCGACGGACGGGTTGCCGACAGCGGCGAAATTCTGGAAATCGAGCCGCAGAAGCGGCTGGTCCTGCGGTGGTGCAACTCGTTCAAGCCCGAGTTGCGCGAGGAAGGCCCTTCCCGCATGACCTATGAGATCGAACCCATGGGCGAGGCGGTCAAGCTCACCGTCATCCACGAAATGGAACGGCCGGACTCGAAGTTCATCGAGGCGGTGTCGAATGGATGGCCGATGATCCTCTCGGGCCTCAAGACTCTGCTGGAAACCGGCGACGTCGTTCGAAGCCTCGCGCACCTGGCCGAAGGGGATGTGAGGATTTGGTGTGCTCCATCCCACCCAAGCAGAAGAGGCTTGGGTGGGCCCAAGCAGTGGTCTGGGACATCAAGCCGCCCGATCATCGACATTTTTCCACCACAGAGACACGGAGTTCACAGAGAAGAATCATTCAACTCTGTGCTCTTTGTGCCTCTGTGGTGAAGCCCCACCGATCTGATGATGTCGCCGCATTTCGTGATCTGCGACAATTCCGTCGCGCTTGCGCGACGGCAGGTGATAGCCCCGCCCTTCAGGGCGGGGTGTGGATATCCCAGGAATTTCGAGTGCCCCGGGCACGGCACACATACCTATGCGACGCATCACCGCCGACCATCGCCGATCGACATGCCTTTCTCCCATGCACACTCTTGCCTGCACCCTGGTGCGTTGCAACGCGGTTACGGCGCGTTCAGCGTGAGTGAGTCGCGACGGCAGGCAGTCATCGCGTACATTGCCGGCCAGGAGGACCACCATCGCAAGTGGACATTCGAGCAGGAGTTCCTCACCTTGCTGCGAAATTCCAGGATTGAGTTCGATCCACGACTCGTGTTCGGGTAAGGCCCTGTCGTGCCCGGGGCACTCGGGGTTTCATAACTTGCCTACCCCGGCCTGAAGGCCGGGGCTATCACCTTGCGTCGCGCGCAGCGCGACTGGGGTCAGCTGCCTCTGCCTAGGTCAGCCTGGTGCCCCAGGTTCGCGTCCTTCTTTTGGACGCTAACCTGGGCAGAGGAAGGTTCGGGCCGGCCCACCGGACAATTTCAACTCACGATCTCGGGCCGTCCACTCCGATTCGATTTCCACCACTCCGACCTCGCGGAAAGCATAATGCCGGAAACTGCTCCACTTGCAGGCTCTGCGGCTGCCCCCAGCGACCCCAGCGCGGAAGACGATGAGCTGCGTCGAGCGAGCGCCGCAGGCGCGAAAGAGCTTAGCCCAGCGCTTCAGCGCTGGGGGGCGTGTTAGGAGAGGGATGAGTGCCGTAGGCACGGCAGAGTTTAAGGTCGGCTGAGGCGGAATGGTGTCGTCCCTACGGGACTCGATTTCATTTTCCACGTACCCAGCGTTCCGCCTTCGGCTCCATGCTGGGCTAGACTGAGTCGCGCCTACGGCGCTGCTTTTTTTGTAGTGGGCGACTTAGACGCCCACTACCAATTTTTGCTTGCTTGTGCCACTGTCGCACACCATGCATGTTCTCACGCAGACTGGTGAGCGCTAATCGAAACCTTGGGGTGCTCAACCCAAGCTTCTTGCGTGGCTGGTGCTTTTTGGGAAGGGCTCTCCTCTGCGCGCCCCTTCCGCGAGGATGTCAACAGAGTTAGACAGATCCTACCCGATCTTTCCCGCGGACGGCGGGAGGTTTCGTGCAGGACCACTCGCCGCGGGATCGCCGCCTGCGTCGGGCGCGGATGGCTCGGGCTTCGTAGCTAGTCTGCCGGGCGGCGGCACGGTCAGAATGACCACATCCACCCGCCGGTTGAGTTGTCGCCCTTTATTGCTTGCGTTGCTGCTGACGGGGTGGAACTCCGCATACCCAGCCGCCGACAACCGGTCGGCAGCGATGTCATATTGCTCAATCAGGATCTTTACCAGGACAGTCGCGCGCGCCGTGGACAGCTCCCAGTTCGAGGCAAACTGCGAGGTGTGGATGGGCACGTTATCGGTGTGACCTTCGATGCGGACGCAGTAGGGATGTTTTTTCAGGATCTCCGCCACCCTGCCGAAGGCGCTCTCCGCCTCCGCTTTCATGGCCGCCGAACCACTGCCGAAGAAGCCGGCTTCGCGGAGGCTGATGACCAGGCCATCCGGTTCCAGGTGGATGGCCGCTTCATTGCGCTCGATCTCCCCCGCCAGCGCCGATTCCAACTCTCCGCGAAGGGCTGCGGGGTCCTGCTTCACGGCGGAATCGCCGCCCGGAGTGGGACTTCCGGACAACGGAATCTGGTGCGGGATGCTTCCCGGTTTGTGACCGTCGGTCTGAAAGATGCCCAGTTGCTGGAAGGCCGACTCGATGGCGACGGAAAGCCGCCCCGCTTTCCGCTGGTCCATTTGCGCCGAGGCATACATCACCACAAAAAAGGCAAACAGCAGGGTGACGAAGTCGGCATAGGAGACCAGCCAGCGATCGTGACTGACGTGGTCGGTCCAGCGGCGGCGGCGGCGGTTCATAACGCCGCTCTCGCCGCGGACGCCGTCTTGACGTCGGGAAGGTCCTGGAGAAATCCCACCAGTTTGGCTTCCAGCATTCTCGGGTTCATGCCTTCCAGGATGGAGACCACTCCTTCCAGCGTCATCTCGCGGACCACCTGCTCTTCCCGCATGCGGATGCGCAGCTTCCCCGAGCTGGGCAGAAAGAAAAGGTTGGCGGCCCCGACGCCGTACACCGTGGCCACAAAGGCCACGGCGATGCCTTTACCCACTTCGTCGATGTTGTCCAGATGCTGCATGACTTGAATCAGTCCCAGCACCGCGCCGATGATGCCGATGGTGGGAGAAAACCCGCCCGCCGCTTCGAAGACCTTGGGAATGTTGTCCTCGTAATCGGCCTGATTGTCGATTTCCAACTGCATCATCTTGCGCAGTTCCTGCGGCTCGGTGCCGTCCACCGCCAGCATCAGGGACTTCCGCAGGAAGGGGTCCTGGATGGCGGGCAAGTCGGCATCGAGCGAGACCATACCTTCTTTGCGGGCCTTGTTGGCGAACACCACCAGTTGCCGCACCACCTGTTGCGGATCCAGCTTGGGCTCGAAGAATACCGTGATCAGACGGCGAAACGCGGAGCCCACCACCGGCAGGGGAAACTGGAGCATCACCGCGCCCAGGGTGCCGCCGAAGACAATCATCGCCGCCGTAGGCTGCACGATTTGCGAGATCCTGCCGCCTTCCAGCAACAGACCTGCGACGATGCCTCCCACTCCGAGGGCGAGTCCGGCAAAGCTGCTTTTATCCACGGTCAGGCTCGGCTTCGCTTGCCGCAGCATTGGCGAAGCAATGGGGATAGGTGGACTGGTTGCGACCGGCGCCCGGAGGGCAGTCCTTGGTGTCGCTCACGATGGCGCGGCGGAATTCGAGGACGCGGCCGATCACTTGTTCCGTGGTCTCACGCACTACCAGCTTCTCGCCGCTGAGCAGTGTGATCACCGTATCCGGCGCCGCCTCGACATACTTAATGAGGTCGGAATTCAGCGCCAGGCGTGCGTTGTTCAAGCGGGTGAGCTGGATCATGTGGGGACCTCGTCTGGGGGAGAACGGCTCAGCCAGCACATCGGCAGAGATTGCCGAGTGCTTGAGCTTTTCTGGAGCTCCAAATGCAGCAGCATGCGATTGCAGATGGCGGATTGGGTGCACGGGATGAGAGCCACCTAATGATTCAACGCGGGCGTAGATCGGATCCTTCGCTAAGTAATGATTGGAATAGGAGAGTTGGTGGCAGCACCCACGCCCGAGCCCCGCTCGGCGGGGCGAAAAATCTTAGCCCAGCGTTTCAGATGGGAGAGCGGCTACGCGGGAAAGGGGCACTTTTCGGGAAGCGATTAAAGCTGGAATGGGCTAGGCCGATAAGTTGGGTGAACAACGAGTCGGTTCCGCCGGTCTTAAACCCCCGGCAGCGCATCTGCGGGCAACGAACTTACGTGAAGCTCGGGCGAGGTGGAACCATGAGAGAGGAGCTATCCCATGGCAATCAGCATTCTGTATAACATTCCATCGTTGGCGGCGGAGAACCAGTTAAACGTCACCAACACCGGCCTGCAGAACACCTTGTACCGGCTGTCCACCGGTTCGCGAATCAACTCGGGCGCGGATGACGCAGCCGGCCTGGCCATCGCCAACGGCTTGCAGGCCAACGTCACGGCGCTGACCCAGTCGGCGCTGAACGCCACCGAGGGCGCCGGCAAACTGCAGGTCGCCGATGGCGCTTTGTCGCAGGTCACCACCCTGCTGAACCGCGCGGTCACCCTGGCAACGGAGTCGGCCAACGGGACCATCAACGACGGCTCGCAGCGCCAGGCGCTGGATGCGGAGTTCACCGCGATCAAGGCGGAAATCGACCGCATCGGCAGCAACACCACCTACAACGGTTCAGCCATCTTCGCCGGTGGCGGAACCAACTTCAACCAGATCGTTGGCGACAATGCCGCCGCAGCCGCCGGGCTGGCCACGGCAACCAGTGGAACGCTGGCCATCAAGACCACCGGGGGCGCCACCATTTACACCACCAAGGCCACCGACGCCACGGTCGGCGATGTCATCAACGATATCAACGGATCGGGCACGGGCCTGGTGGCAACGTTGAACAGCGCGGGACAGTTGGTGGTCACCGACGCCGAGAACCGGGGGACGGGCGCCGCCAATCAACTTACCGCCGACGCCACCACCGGCACCTTCACCATCGGCGGCGCCGCCAGTGGCGCCTTTGACAACACCACCAACTCCAGCACCATGAACGTATTCCTGAGCGACTCCACGGTGACCGGCAGCAGCAGCATCGGAGTCATCCTGGGGCAGTTCTCCAGCAACAACATCAACGGCATCAGCCTGGCCAATGACAACTTGCAGACGGCGGCCAGTTCGCAGACGGCGCTGACCGACATCAACAACGCCATCAGCCAGGTGTCGGCGCTGCGCGGCAACATCGGCGCCAGCGTCAATCGTCTCCAGGCGGCCGGCAATGTGGTCAGCAACCAGATTCAGAACTTGACATCCGCGGAAAGCTCCATTACCTCGGCCGACATTCCGACCGAGGTCGCCAACTTGACCAAGTATTCCATCCTGAACCAGACCGGTATTTCGGCGCTGGCGCAGGCCAACCAGATGCAGCAGGCCGTGCTCAAGCTGCTCCAGTAGCAGGACTTTTTCTCCTGACGGCGCGCAACCGGCCGCGGTGAAACACCACGGGTTGCACGGGGGAGAAGGCGGGACCTTCGGGTTCCCCTTCTTCCCTGCAGATTTGCGGAACTGGAGCGGCGGGCCGGCCCCCGAACCGGAAGGAGTTGTGCTTCGATCGTGAGTACCTCGAGCGCCAATCTCTCCAGCATTCTCTCCAGTGTCAACAATGCCTTCAGCGGCAAGACCAGCGGCATCGACGTGGCCTCCACCGTCGCCGCGCTGATGCAGATCGAACGCCAGCCGGAAGCGCAGATGCAGCAACAGCAGACTGACATCAGCCAGCAGATCAGCATGCTGGGCGTTCTCAGCAACGATCTGCAAGCCTTGTACACCGCCGCTAACAGCTTGCGCGACATTACCGGCGGCCTGACGGCGAAGACGGCGACGTCGAGCCAGAGCGGCATTGTTACCGCCACCGCCAATACCACCGCCGCCATTGCCAACCACACCGTCACGGTAAGCAACCTGGCAACGGTATCCTCCAGCTATTCCGACCCCGTACCCTCTACGACGCAACTGGGCGGCGCAGAGATCGATGTTGCTTACGGCGACCCCAACAACCCCACCGGCAGCGACAAGATTGTCATTCCCTCCGCCGACAACACGCTACAGCAGGCCGCCGACTACATTAACTCCTCCAGCTACGGAGTTACGGCGAATGTTGTCACTGATACCCAGGGGTCGCGACTGGTGCTGGTCAGCAAGACTTCGGGCGCCGCCGGCAACCTGACAGTTACCAGTACAGCGATGAATTTCAACCAGGGAACTGCCGGAGTCGATGCCCAGCTCAATGTCGATGGCGTCCCCATCGACAGCGCCACCAATACGATCAGCACGGCGTTACCGGGAGTGACGCTGGACCTGGCGAGCGCGGCGCCGGATACGCCGGTCACCATCAGTGTTGGCGCCGACACCACCCAGGCGACGCAGACCATCAACAGCTTCGTCTCTGCCTACAACACCGTGATCAGCGACATTAACAGCCAGTTCGCCGTCGACGCTAATGGCCAGGAAGGCGCTCTCGCCGGCAACACCGGGGTACGCACCCTACAGACTCAGTTACTCAGCGCCATCTCCTACTCCGTCTCCGGCACCGGCCAGTACGTCAACCTCCAGTCCATGGGTCTGGAGATGCAGGATGACGGTACGCTACAGGTAAACTCGCAGGTGTTCAACGACACCGTCGCCCATCACTATCAGGATTTTCAGAACTTCTTCCAATCGCTGTCGCCGCAGGGGTTCGGCAACTTCTTTGGTACTCAGATGATGCAGATGACCGACCCCACCCTGGGGCCAGTCGCGCTGGCGGTCACTGGATTACAGCAAACCAATCAGTCACTTACCAACGACATCAATGATTTCGAGGCGCGCATGACCTCGATGCAGCAGGAGTTGACCCAGCAGTACAGCGCTCTGAACGCGACCCTGGAGCAGTATCCCTTGCTGATGCAGCAAGTCGCTAACCAACTCAACAGCCTGCCTACTAGCAGCAAGAGCAGCTAGCCGCCATGAAAAACACACTTGAAGCCAAGCTGGCCTACCGGGAGAACTCAGTGCGCGGCGCCACTCCGATCGAGCTGGTCGTCATTTTGTTCGAGGCCGCTCTCGACGACATGCGGCGCGCCGCGTCCTTCACCCAGGCGAGCGCGATGGAGGAGCGCGCCGTCGCCCTACGCCATGCCATGCTCATCCTTCAGCAACTGCAAGGCACGCTCGATTTCGAGAAGGGCGGGCTGGTGGCGCGGCAGTTCGAACAGTTCTATAACCTGATACGGGCCAAGCTGCTGGAGGCCCAGTTGCGCAATTCTCCCGAGCTGATGCAGCAGCCGATTCGCTTCATGTCCGAGGTGCGGGACTGTTGGGTGCACGCCAAAAAGCAAATCGAGCCGGAGCCGGCTCGTCCCCCGGCGCCCGTCTTGCCGCCGGCGAACACCGATCTTGAACCCGGAGGTCCGGCAAGCGAATGGAGTGCATAAGCGACGGCGCCAGCCTGGAGTTGTTACAGCGGGCCAACTCTTGTTTCGGACGCTTCTTCGAGCAGTTTGCCGGCGTCCCGGTCACCGGCGGCGACGATGAGTTGCACGCGCTCCTCCAGGTGCAGGAGATGCTGGAATCGGTCGGCGCGTTGCTGGATGGACGGCTGCAAAGCGCCAGCAAGCGCGACGTCCGCGAGGCGCTGGGCTGTTATCGCGAGAACCTGGTACGCCTTCGCCGGCAATTGGCGATCATGCAGGAATCCGCGATCGCCCGTCGTGCCCGCCTCGATTCCCGCAGAGAACATCTCGACGGCGCCCAAGCCTGGTGCGCCGTCTCGCGCGCGATTCGTTGACCTGTCCGCTTTCGGACGAACCGTTCTGAATACGGACGTTCCGCTCTCGTTTGATTGTCTTCTGCCTGCGATAACAGCCTGCACCGCAATAACTTGCCAGGCCAACGATCTTGGCCACCGAAGTGTACGTACCAATACAACTTGGCCATAACCAGCAATAGGCACGGAGCAGAAATAAACCTAACCATCCGCTGGTTGGCCCGTCTGTAGGGGCAAGAGGAGAGGCAATATGGAGCGCATCTATCTGGTGGCGAGCCTGGCGATCATAGCGACCTTCGCGACGTTCTCAAGCGGGTTTCGATCACTGCAACAGCTTTCCCAACAGCGTGGTCAGCATCTGTCCTACGCTGTCCCGCTGGGCCGCCGAGCTGAAGACCCATCTGCACCCGGCTTATCCCGAAGAGGCGCAGCTCTTGGCTGAGATGAACGTGCCGGTTGCGGTGGCGCAAGCCCGGATGGCCGAGCAGGCCATGGAGCAGAGCCAGGCTGCGGCCCAATGCGCCCGCGAAACCGCGATGCGCGAAGCCGAGCGCGCGCGGCGGGAGGCTGCAAGAATGCAGGAAGAAATGGCTCGCGAGGCGAGGATATCCATGGCCCCGGTTGTTGTGGACCTGAGCGGACTCGACGGACTGGACCGGAGAATCCAAATCAAGACCGCCAACCTCGCCCGGCGGATGGCAATCCAAAATGCAAGAGTTCAGATCGCGGCCGCCAAACTGCAAGCTGTCTCCATGCAAATGCAGAATGCCAGGCAGCACCGGTCCCCATGCAGCGGCCGGGCGGAAGCTCAGTAAGTTTCAGCTACGGCGTGATCTCCCAGACGACGCCGCCCTCCAGTCCGTCGCCGGAGGCTACGCCTTCCGACGCCGTCCCATAGAGATTTCCCTTGCTGTCGAGGACAACATTGGTCCAGGGACGGGCACCGTCGCTACAGGGCCAGCCACCGGCGCAAAAATCGTGCAGCGAGGTGTAGGTCCAGCCGCCGTTCGAGGGGCCCAGTTTGAAAACGTTGCCCCAGCCGTAAGCGCCGGAGCAGAAGGTAGTGCCGTACAGGTTACCGGCCGTATCCATCGCCAGTCTGGAGCTGCTGAGGGTGCCGTCACAATTGCCGCCGCCGGTAAATGTGTAAAGCGTGTTGAGCGTCCAGCCGCCGGACGAGGGCGTCAACTGAAAGACGGTGCCAAAGGTGGTTCCATAGAGATTGCCTGCGCTGTCGAAGATCAGTTCGCTGGAGGTGTTTCCGCCGTCATTGCTTGTGAACTGGTGCAGGACCTGGTAGTCCCCCGAGTTTGTAAACTCGTAGACTTTGTTGTAGGTCGTGCCGTACAGGTTTCCGGCCTGATCAAGGGTGGGACCGGCAACCGGCGACCCGCCATTGTTGTTTTTGAAGTCGTGAAGCAGAGTGAACGTCCAGGAATTGTTGGACGGCGACAATTCATAAAGAATGCCGTCGTAAGCGCCGCCCGGGCCGCCTTGGGATGTGGTGCCATAAATATTCCCGGCCGGGTCGAAGACGATTCCGTTGGCATCCCAGCCGGTGTAGGTGTTGAAGCTGTAAAGCAGGTCGATGGTCCAGGGACACAGAGCGGTCACGCACGCCCGGGCTGGCGGCCTTAACCGGTAAATGGTGCCGGTGCCGTAAGTCCCGCCGTAAACCGTGGTTCCGTAAAGGCTGCCGTCGGGTCCGAAAATCGCCCTCGCTCCGGGGTCGGCGCCATCGTTTGCACCGTAGTGGAAGACATGCAGCGGTGTATAGACCCAGCCCGTGCCCTTGGGCGCCAGCTTGAACACCGAGCCGCTGCCAGTGCCGTGGTCACCCCCGAAGTACGTGGTGCCGTAAAGATTCCCTGCCCCGTCCATGGTTAAGCCGGCCAAAGGTTCGTAGGTGTCTCCCCCGGTGCCGCTGAATGCGTGAATCACCTGGTAGGTCTGCGCCTGGGCAGGGATAGCGGCTACCAGCAGGATGAGAAGACCGGCCAGGACTGCCAGACGAGCGATTGCTGAACTCCGATTTCGTGCTGAGCGCGGCATGACGATTCTCCTTTGCGACCGAATCTTCGCGGTCCAATACTTTCAACTTCTGTCATCCCACGTTGTGGGATATCCCATTCTGACGGACAGCTGGCCCCTGACAACTGCTTTACGGCGTAATCTCGAAAACCACACCAGCCCCACTCGGGCCGCCGTCTTGGGCCGTAGTGTAGAGATTGCCGCCGCTGTCGAGGATTACGTTGCCAGCCGGGTTGTCGCCGACGCCGCCCCAAGAGCCGGTTAGTGTCCAGCCGCCGTTGGAAGGTGTCAGCCGGAAGACCTCCGGTATATCGTAGTAGTTCGTGCCGTAGAGGTTCCCGGCAGCATCCATGGCCAGCTTCCCGATGATGCCTTGGTTAGCGCCAAGGGAATAAAGCACGCTAAAGGTCCAGCCGCCGTTGGAGGGGCTCAACTCGTACACCTTCGGCGTGGTGCCGTTATATCCATAGGTCGCGCCGTAAAAATTACCAGATTGGTCAACAATCAAGCCGGCATACGGGTTCGCCCCATCGCTTCCGCCGAGGAAGTTATAGATCACACTTTCCGTCCAGCCGCCCCCGTAAGGAGTCAACTGGTAAACTGTGCCGTCGTTATAGCTCCCGCCGAACCCAGTCGTTCCCCACAAGTTGCCGGCGCGATCGAAGACGACACCAGCGTAAGATGTGGCGCCGTCAAGGCCGCCCTGGAACCTGTAAAGAACGGTTTCCGTCCAGCCGCCATTGGACGGAGTGAGTTTATAGACCGTGCCATTGTCGCCTTGCCCGCCGTATGGGGTGGCGCCATAGATGTTGCCCGCTCCATCGAAGACCAGGTCACCAAATGTGGGCTCCATCCCGTCGGTGAAGCCCTGGAACGAATACAATACGGTTTCCGTCCAGGGGCAGAGCGCGCTTTTGCAGGAAGTGGCCGGTGGCCGCAAATTGAAAACCGTGCCACAGCCGGGTGCGCTCCCATACGAGCATGGTCCCGTTCCTCCCGATGATGTGGTGCCGTAGAGAGTGCCATCCGGGCCGATGATTACCCTGGCCATCGGACGCGCGCCGTCAGGCCCGTTGAAGGTGTAGAGGGTGGTAAAGACCCAGCCGGAGCCCTTGCGCGACAGCTTGAACACCGTGCCGCATCCGGGGGGTCTGGGGTAGGAACAAGCACTGGTGTTGCCGCCAGTGCTGGCCGTCCCATAAAAATTTCCGGCCCGATCCATGCTCAAGCCGGCCCAAGGTTCTCCCCCGTCCGCCCCGTTGGTAAAGTTATGCAGGACGGTGAAGGTTTGCGCCTGCACCGCGATAGCCATCAACAACAGCATGAGAAGGCCCGCGATTCCCGCCAGCCGGGCGATTGCTGAACTCTGAGGTTGTGCTGAGCGCGCCATGAAAATCCTCCCTTGCACATCGGCAATTCGTGGTTAAACGCCTTAAATCCCATACATCCCACTTTGTGGGATATTCTTCTGAGAACTGACCACTGGCTACTGACAACTGTTCTTACGGCGTGATCTCCCACACGACACCCAAGCCATAGGCTCCGCCGTCCGACGCTGTGCCGTAGAGATTGCCGTTCGCGTCGAAGGTCACCCCGCCGTAGGGGAACCATTCGGTGTTGAAGGAGAAGTCGTGGAGGTCGGTCAGGGTCCACGCACCATCGGATTGGGTCAGCTTGAACACCATGCCGGCGCCATTTCCGCCGCCGCCGTTCGTGGTGCCGTAGAGACTGCCGGCAGGGTCCAGCGTCAGACTGTCATAAGGGCCTGCTCCGCAGATTCCGTCGAAGCCGTAAAGCAACGTGAATGTCCAGCTACTTCCTTGAGGCGTCAGCTCATAAACCGTGCCGCCGTTCCCTGAACCTCCGCAAAGCGTGGCGCCATAAAGATTTCCCTGTGGATCGAAGGTCAAGCCGCCATAGGCCAGGTCTCCGTCATCTTTTCCGCCAAGGAAAGTGTGGAGTACGGTTAAAACCCAACCGTACTGTGTGGGACTCAATTCATAAACCAGGGATTCGGTGGTGCCGTAGAGGTTGCCTGCGGCGTCCATGACTACACCAGAGTGGGGATAGCCATTGCCATAGTAGAAGCCGCCGTAGAGGATCGTTTCCTTCCAGCCGCCGTTGGCGGGAGTTAGCTCGAACACCGCTCCGTAGCCCTCGCCTCCAAAGGTCGTTGTCCCATACAGATTCCGCGCCTGATCGAAGATGAGGGTGCCATACTGGGGCTGGTTGCCGTCATCGGGACGACCTGTAAACGCGTGCAGTACGGTTTCTGTCCAGGGCGCGCGCGCCGAAACAGGCGCCTTGGCCTCAGGTTTTACGTTGTAAACCACGCCACAGCCACCTTGTGAGCAATCGCCGCCGCTCATATAGCCGCCAGAAAGCGTCGTGCCGTACAAGGTGCCATCCGGGCCGATGGTGACGGGGGAGTAGGCAAACTTCCCGTCATAGCCGCCCTGAAAGTCATACAGCGGGGTCAGGACCCAGCCCGAGCCTTTCTTGGTTAGCTTGAAGACGCTGCTGCCGGCAGTTCCGTAGAAGTTTCCCGCCTGGTCCCGGGTGAGGCCGGCGTCGGGAAGCGCCCCGTCGGCGCCGCCAGTGAAGCTGTGGATCACCGTGTATGTCTGCGCCTGTGCCGCTAGGGTGGCCAGGACCGTCGTCGCCAACAAGACCAGGCTGGCGAGCACTACCGTTACCGCTCGCAAGTGGATGTAGAAACTCGAAGCTGCGACCTGCTTCAAACCTGCCATTGGGATTCTCCTTAGCGCCGGGTTCTCACTGGCGGAGCCGTGGCGTGCCGGACCGCCAAATCGTCGGCGACTCTTCCCTGCGTGGCGAGAGTTACTTTTGCGCCTCCCTGAGAGCAAGTCAACTTAATTTCAGATTACGGTCTAACCAGTTGATGGCGGGTGGTTTAGCCTGAGTATGCTTGGCGAGGCTTGGGGACAGAGGGATTGATTGCGGTCGGAAACAGCCCATTACACTACCAATCCTGAGTTGCGGCGCTCTCCGTTTGCAATCCCGCAGGAAAGAAAAATACTGCAAGTTCGGGCAGGTTCGGCGTTCTGAGATGTGACGGCGGAGTTTGATCGGCGAGTATTGCGCTCTCCGGCCGCTTGCGGTCAGTGATTCCGACTTCGCGCAGGGAGGCATCGTACATGCAACGTTTCAGGCCATTTCAACCGATGTTTCTATTGATCTTCTTGCTGGCCCTTCCCGTTTCATTCGCCGCACAAACTACAACCGCCGACGCTCTGACCAACGCAGATATCGTCCGGATGATGAAAGCCGGTATTTCGGAGAACATCATTGTCCGCGAAATCGAGATATCGAGGACCAATTTCGGCACGGGCCCGACGGAACTGATCGAATTGAAGAGCCAGGGCGCTTCGGAGAGAGTGTTGGGAGCGGTCCTCGACAGCCGCAGCGGCGCCAGGCTGGCTCCGTCCGAAGCACCGGCTCCAGGCTACGTCAGTGCCCAATCGGCAGGGCCGGGGATCCATCACTTGCCTTCCTTTGAGGCGAATGTGCGGCTGAACGGCAACAAGAACAGCAAGATTTCGGTGGGTCAGAACCACATCAAAGTGGAGGAGTCAGGAGTGCCTTTGTTCAGCCTGAAATGGAAGGAAAACGGCAAGTGACAGGACCCTGCCGGCGCGGGTAGAGCGTCGCTTTTCAGCGCCGCGTCCGGGCGGATATTACGAAAGGAGCCGGGTTTTAACCTGGCTGAACATGGTGTGAGAGAAGCCCTGCCGTCCTTCTCTGGAGTCCTGGCCATAGCTGGTGCCGCCGCTCTGCGGCTCCGTCCTGCTCCCCCTGACCGCGGGCTTACGCCCGCGGCTAACACAAATGTCGCCGCTGCGCGGCTTAGTCTACAATCCCGCCGCCAGGTTTGCCAGCCGTTGCCGGCGCTGTTGCCATTCCTCGGTGGCAAAGATCCTGGGGCCCACCTCAATCAATCGGGGCAACATCTGAAAAACCGAGACCGAGGTCCACTTCGTGCCCTGGCGGGTGCGATAGCCGCGGCGATTGAGCTCATCGGCGATCGCCGAATATGGGCCGTCCTGGATGGTCAACTCCATAATCAGGAACAGGATTTCGCGCTCGGTGGGATTTTCCTCCAGGCGCGGCGGAGCCTCCGGTGCCACCTGTAGGCCGAAGGGGACGTCTCCGGGTACGCTGGGCTCGGGCGCCTCTTCAGGCAACTCGCGCTCCCACTCCACCGCGACCAGCTTCCAGCCTTGTTCCGATTGGCGCCGGAGATCTTCCGGCCCGAACGACGCCGATATGTCCTGACGAACCCGCTCAACCTTTGCCATGGCGAACCTCTTCTCCGCTCTACCGGGAGCTTCGGATGAGGAAGTTACACTTCAAGCGCCACACTCGGCGTCCTGCAAGTAGTTAGGAAACGGATAGATAGCGCTGCGTGCGGGGATCCCGCGGCGTCGCCAACGTCCAAGTTTATGATTCCTTGTCCGGAAGCGGACGAACTGGCGTAGGTTTGCCTCCTCAAGGGTGACGCGGCCTCCGTTTCATACCATACCGTGTGCTACCATCTCGGGTCGTACGCTTTTTATGAAGGAGTCCTCATGCGGAAAATCGTTCTATCGCTTGCCGTGGTTATGTTCGTGCTGCTATCGATGGCCAATCTAAACGCCGCCAGTCTGGCGGGAGTGACCATGCCGGACACGGCGCAGGTGGGGAGCACAAATCTTGTGCTCAACGGGTTGGGTCTGCGAACCGAGTTCATGGTGAAGGTGTACGTCGCGGGACTCTACCTGGAGCAGAAGTCGTCGGATCCCGCCGCCATCATCAAGACCGCTGGGCCTAATCGGATCGTCATGCAGTTCCTGCACGGCGCCAGCAAGAGCCAGATGGCGAACGCCTTCAAGGAGTCGTTCAACGACAATACGCCGGACGCGGTGAAGACGATGCAGCCCGATATCGACCGCTTGCTGGGCGCGCTCGAGCCCATGAATGTGGGCGACCAGATGGTCTTCACTTACGTCCCGGGCACTGGCACCACCTTTGCCATCAACGGCAAGGACAAGTTAACCATTGCCGGTGCGGCCTTCAACCCGGTGCTCTTGTCGGTGTGGCTGGGGCCCAAGCCGCCCACTGCGAACGTGAAAAAGGGGATGCTCGGGAAGTAGAGCCAGGGGCGGGTAGAAAACTCTCCATCCGCAGTTGTCCTGTGCCGCCCCTACGGGGCTCCAAGTCCCAGATAAGCCTTGGACGCGGGCCTGAAGGCCCGCTCTACCCATCCGCCCGCTCTACAAACCCAAACTGAGGCACTACTTCTTTGTCACCCGTTTGCTCCGCCTCTTCCACGGCTGGTAAACTCAAGGGTTTGCTCAACGCTGCGCGTTAGTTTCTATACATTCATGTCGAACACTACGGATATCGCTATCGTTAACGGCGTTCGCACGCCCATGGGCCGCTACTGCGGCAAGCTGCGCGATTTCACCTCCATGGACCTGGGCGCCATCGCGGCTACGGAAGCCATGAAACGCTCCGGCGTGGAGCCGGGCGAAATCGATCACTGCGTCATCGGCAACGCGCAACAGACTTCGGGAGATTCCCTCTACGGCGCGCGCCATGTCGCGCTGAAGGCTGGAGTTCCCGTCGAAGTTCCGGCGCTGACCGTAAATCGGTTGTGCGGCTCGGGCATGCAGTCCATCGTGACCGCCGCGCAGATGATTCAGCTTGGCGAATCGAAGATCGTGCTGGCGGGCGGCATGGAGTCCATGTCGCAGTCGCCGCACGTGATTCGCGGCATGCGCTGGGGCGTTGGTCTGGGCGAAGGCAAGCTGGAGGACTCGCTGATGGTGGCGCTGCTGGACACTTATTGCGGCCTCTACATGGCCAACACCGCCGAGCTTTACGCCGAGCAGCAGGGCGTGACCCGCCTGATGCAGGACGAATTTGCGCTGCGGTCGCAGAAGCTGGCCGACGATGCCTACAAGGCCGGACGGCTACAGGAAGAGTTGACGCCGGTTCCGCTGCGCAATCGCAAAGGCGAGCCCACGGGCGAGATGTTTACCGAGGACGACCATCGCCGGCCGGACACAACCATGGAGAGCCTCGCCAAGCTGAAGCCGGCGTTCGGCAAGAACGGAAGCGTGACTGCCGGCAACGCCAGCGGAATTGTGGATGGCGGGGCGGCCGTGGTGGTGATGCCGCTCGAGGAAGCGCAGAAGCGCAATCTGAAGCCGATGGCCCGCATCGTGAGCTGGGGAATCGCCGGTGTCGATCCGAAGATCATGGGCTCCGGGCCGGTGCCGGCCACGCACATCGCGCTGAAGAAAGCGGGATTGAAGCTCGAGGACATCGACCTGATCGAGGTGAACGAGGCCTTCGCGGCGCAGTACCTCGCGGTCGAAAAAGAGCTCGGACTCGATCGCAACAAGGTCAACGTGAACGGCGGCGCAATCGCGCTCGGACATCCGCTGGGCGCGACGGGAACGCGGCTGATCATTACGCTGATGAATGAGCTGCGCCGGCGCAAGGCGAAGTACGGGCTTTCGACAGCATGCATCGGCGGCGGGCAGGGCATCGCGGTGATCATCGAGAACCTGCGGCAGTAGGGTTGCTCGGTAGAGCGGGCCTTCAGGCCCGCGTCAAGGCGTTGGTCTTGTCATCCCAAGCGGGCTTTAGCCCGCGAGGGATCTGCTTTTATGAACATGACAAACGACGAACGCGCTCTACACGAAATGGTGTACCAACTCGAGGCGGCGTGGAATGGCGCCGACGGCCAGAGCTTCGCCGAAGCCTTCGCGGAGGATGCCGATTTCATCCACATCCTGGGCGGGTACTACACCGGGCGGGCCGCCATCGAGGCGGGTCATCGGATGATCTTTGGCACCATCTACAAGGACAGCACGGTGCGGTACAGCGTGGAGAAAATTCGTTTCGTACGTCCCGACATCGCCATTGTGTTTCTTCGCCAGCATCTACAGTTTTACGAAGGCGGGGCTGCCAGCGAGTTGGAAGCACGGCCGACAATCCTGGCGGAAAAGCGTGATGGGAAGTGGCAGATCGTGAACCTGCAGAACACGAGAATCACGGAGACGGGGGTTTCCAAGAAATGAGATTGCGTGGCGGGCCTATGCTTAAAGCATCTGTCGAGAACTTGAACAAGTGCCTATTCGCGGGGAAAGAGGCCGCAATCGCGGCGAACCCAGCCGCGAAGCGGCGGCGGTGAAGTGAGCCCGGGCGCAAGCCCGGGGTAAGGATGAAAATTGATTCGAGCCGCGTAGCGGCAGCACCTGTTCTCAAACGGCCTTCAAAGGCCAGGATCATCAGGATTATTCGCAAGAAACCTTAATTTATCGATTCATTCAGAAAGAAGATGCAGATATGGAAATCAAAAAAGTTGGCGTACTAGGTTGTGGGTTGATGGGCTCGGGCATCGCGCAGGTCGCGGCTACCGCGGGCTGCGACGTGATGGTGCTCGAACAGGAGCAGAAATTTCTCGACAAGGGTTTCGCCGGAATCGAGAAGTCGCTGAGCCCGCATGGTCGAGCGCGGTCCGGACAAGGGCGGCCTCACCGCGGAGCAGAAGACCGAAGCGCAGTCGCGGCTGAAGGGCACCACCAACATGCAGGACCTCGCCGACTGCGACATCGTGATCGAGGCCATCATCGAGAACGTCGACGGAGAAGCGCAAGACCTACGCCGCAACTCGACGCGATCGTAAAGAAGGACGCGATCTTCGCGACCAACACCTCGTCCATTTCGGTCACCGAGCTGATGACCGCCACCAAGCGTCCCGAGCGCTTCATCGGACTGCACTTCTTCAACCCGGTGCCGATGATGAAGCTGGTGGAGGTGGTGAAGACCATCGCCACCGCGCCTGATGTCTTCGAGACGGCAGTCGAGTTCGGCAAGAAGCTCGGCAAGGTGCCGGTGCGCACCAGCGACAAGACCGGCTTCATCGTCAACCGCCTGCTGGTGCCGTACCTGCTCGACGCGATCCGCGCGTACGAAGAGGGCGTTGGCTCCATCACCGACATCGACGAAGCCATGAAGCTGGGATGCGGCTACCCGATGGGGCCGTTCACCCTGCTCGACTTCGTCGGGCCTCGACACCACGTACTACATCACGGAGGTGATGTACGACGAGTTCAAGGAGCGCGCGCTTCGCCTCGCCGCCGCTGCTGCGGCGGCTGGTGCTGGCCGGCTGGTACGGCCGCAAGTCGGGCAAGGGATTCTACGATTACGCCGACCCCAACAATCCGGTGCCGGGAAAGTTTGTGTAGAGCCCGGAACGGCGAGGCCGATGGACATATGCGTTTTGTGGCACATTGCAGAGGTCGCGGATGCCATCAGATTGGGCATCCGAGGTGCCAGGGATGCCCGTTTCCTGACGTTAGGTTCTCGAGTGACGTCCTCGGCGGATGGCTGGCAGCTGCGGACGGCTCTTCCGTCTGCGAGGGTGTAACGCGGTGCCAGAATTGCACATCCATCGGACGACAGTCTCTTAGCTGATTGTTGTCAACGGTGAGCAACTGGAAAGCGATTCTTCCTGCGGATGGTGCGGACCTTCGTGCGCTGAAGCAGCTCGAAGTCTATCGACCGGCACGGGCAGAAGGATCTTTCGGTCTTGGCTTTGGCGGACAGGTACGATCAAGGGAAGCTCTGACGTTGTTGCGCTTAATATTGGAGCTCTGGGAAGGACGCAGTATTGTGCAACGTCGGTGCTCAAGTAGATTGCCGCCGGAGGATGATCTGGTTGAGCGGGAAGCGGGAGTCACTCGCCAAGGTTGATAATCGCAGTTGAGGGGTACTCGGGTTCAGAAGTACTGCCAGCTTACATGAGGCGCCAGCCGATCAGGCGATCGAGATGTCTCGTGGTCGACGGAATAGGCCAAGCACATAGCGCCATCGATGGACAACCGAGCAATTGCTGATCGCTGCAGGAGGCTCATTGCTTTCGAGATAGATCAGCGGGATGGTTGCGCGGATTGAATGGCTCGCGTGGTGCTTCCGGACTTTCCGGACTGCTTGAGGATGAACGGCGCAGCAGCAGCGAGTCTCGCGGGCGAGACGTTGGTGACAGTCCACAAATCAGGGCGGTGTGCGTCGTAGACCATTCAAGGCGGCGATCCTCCAATAAGCCGGAATGTCGTTATTGATAAGCCGACGGACGGTTTGCTGTCGAACGATCGCTAAGTACTAAGGGCAGAAAGCATCATGACCGACTTCCAGAACATTAAATTCGAAAAGAAAAACCACATCGCCTACGTCACCATTGACCGGCCGAAGGTGCTCAACGCGCTGAACATGGCCACCATGCAGGAGCTGAAGACCGTCTTCGCCGACCTGAAAGACGACGCCGACGTGCGCGTGGTCATCCTCACCGGCGCGGGCGAGAAGGCGTTCGTCGCCGGCGCCGACATCGACGAGCTCTCACAGCAGACGCCGGTTTCCGCGAAGGAATACACCCATCGCGGGCAGGCCATCGTGGACGCCATCGAGAACCTGGGCAAGCCGGTCATCGCCTGCGTCAACGGATTCGCGCTCGGCGGCGGCTGCGAGCTGGCGATGGCCTGCACCATGCGCATCGCCAGCGAAAACGCGAAGTTCGGCCAGCCCGAGGTGAAGCTGGGACTCATCCCCGGCTACGGCGGCACGCAGCGACTGCCGCGCCTGGTGGGCAAGGGCACTCGCCATGCAGCAGGTCCTGACCGGCGAGATGATCAGCGCGCAGGAAGCGCATCGCATCGGGCTGGTGAACGAAGTTGTGCCGCAGGCCGAGCTGATTCGCGCGCGCCGAAGCGATTGCGGCCAAGATCATCGCCAACTCGCCGCTCGCTATCCAGTACGCGATGGAAGCGGTGAACCGCGGCTTCGACATGACGCTGGCCGATGGCTTGTTCCTGGAAGCAACGCTGTTCGCCGTGTGCTGCGCCACCGAAGACAAGAACGAAGGGACGCGCGCGTTTCTGGAGAAGCGGGCGGCGCAGTTTAAAGGAAAGTAGTCAGTAGCCAGTTGTCAGTTGTCGGTAAAATCAACTGGAAACTGAAAACTGGCAACTCCAATCATGGTTCGTTCCATCATCTTTCCTCGCGTGCTCGGCAAGTCGCTGGACGATCTTCAGCCTGCGCTGGAATTGTTTCGCGCGCTGGGATTTGCTTCCGGCAATGAGTGGCATGAGGGTGGAAACCACGGGGTCGAGATGCTTGCGCCCAGCGGAGGCATCGAATTCATCGCCGCGACGGATGCTCCTGGCGTTGACGCGATGGTGGAAGTTTCGGATGCCGATGCCGCCTATGAAATCGTGAAGCGGCTCAGAGAAAAATCCCACCCAAGCAAAAGCGGCTTAGGTGGGGCGCCCGCCCTCCGTGTCAACATCCGCAAAGAAATTGCCGACACGCCATACGGCGCGCGCCTGTTCGAAGTGGAGGTCAGCGGACTGCGCATCGGCTTTCTGACCTATGCCAAGAAGGCCGGCGAAACGCGCGGGCTGGAAGCGTCGTTGAATGCGGCAGGCAAGCGCTTCGCTGTCGTGGTGAGCCGCTTCAATTCGTTCATCACCGAGCGCCTGCTGGACGGCGCTCTCCAGGCGCTGCGCCAATGCGGAGCCAAGCCAGACGACATCACGGTGGTTCATGTGCCGGGCGCGTTCGAGATTCCTTCCGCAGCGCGGCAACTGGCGGAGACCAAGCGCTATGACGCCATTGTCTGCATCGGATGTCTGCTGCGCGGCGGCACGCTGCACTACGAAGTCATCGCCAACGAAGTGACGCGCGGCGTCGGACAGTCGGCGCAGGAGACAGGTGTGCCTCATGCCTTCGGCGTTTTGACCTGCGACACGCTGGAGCAGGCCATCGACCGCGCCGGGTTGAAGGCGGGCAACAAGGGGTTCGAAGCCGGTCTGACGGCGGTGGAGATGGCGTGTCTGCGCGAAAGAGTTGCTGAGCACACCCCGGGCGGCAAGCCATGAGCAAAGCGACGAGCCGCCGCAAATCGCGCGAACTGGCGCTGCAAATGCTTTTTCAGTTGGACATGGGAAAGCAGGACCGCGACGAGGTGCGGCAATCGTTCTGGAGCGAGCGCATGGACCTCGACGAAAATGTTCGGGCGTTTGCCGACGAGCTGTTCGGCGTCGCCTGCGAACGTGCGGAGGAGATTGGCCAGATCGTCGAGCGCAATGCGCAGCGCTGGCGGATGGAGCGCATGGCGGCGGTGGATCGGAACCTGCTGCGCGCGGGTGTGGCTGAGTTCCTGGGCTTTCCCGAGACGCCGCGTCCTGTGGTGATCAACGAAGCGCTGGAAATTGCGCGTCGGTTCTCCACGCCGGAGTCCGTCACATTCATCAATGGAGTGCTCGATAGCATCGCGAAGGAGTTACCGGAAGTGAAGAAGCCGCCCGCCGAGCGCGAGGGCAGGAAGAAACGCGGCTCCAAGGGCACTAAGAAACTTTAATTGTCCTTACGAGCGCGATTTAGGCGCGAGGAATCCGCTTTCCTCCCCAATTACGCAAAAAGCAGATCCCTCGCTGCGCTCGTGATGACAATTCCTACTACGCGCGCAGCGCCCCACCCAGCGATTCCAGCCTGGCAATGATCTGCGACGACCACTGCGCCACCTCGTCGTCGCGCAACGTGCGCTCCTTCGACTGGAACTCAGCATGGAGCAGAACGGAATACTTGCCAGAGCCAGCCTTTTCGCCGCGATAAATCTCTGCCGGGACAAATTTCTGCAGCTCGCTAATACCCAGCTCATCGACTGCCGACTTGATGCGCTCGAAGGTGACCGAATCGTCAAAGACGAACGAGAAGTCGCGCTCCACCGCCGGGAACTTCGAGATGCTCTGATAGCGCGGCTCGCGCAGTTCGTGGCTATAGAGCCGGTCGAGCAGCACTTCGGCGATGTAAACGTCCTGACGAAACTTGCGGGCAGCCGCGAGGTCGGGATGCAGTTGTCCGAAGTGTGCGACAGTCTTGCCATCCATCACAGCGCGCGCGGAGCGGCCGGGATGAAAGTACTCCGGCGTCTGCGCGTCGAAGTAGAGCGAGCTGTGCTGAAACGCCGCGAGCAGCTCTTCCATGTCGCCCTTCATGTGGAAGAAGGTATAGGGCTGCGCTGGCGAGTGAACGCTCTTCGCGAAGGCATCGCCCGGTTGCGGCGAAGCCCAGGTGACGATGCTCGTCGCGACCGTCGCCCAGCTTCTCGAACACCTCGCCCGCTTCGAACAGCCGCACATTGGCTATTGCCGCGGTTCAGGTTGTAGCCAATCATGGTGAGCAGGCCAGGCAACATGGAGGTGCGCATGTAGCCCGCCTCTTCGCTCTGCGGATTGGCGAGGGCCAACGGCTCGCCCGCAGCGAAAGTCTTCGCATCCTGCTCCGAGATAAACGTTATCGAGATGGCCTCGTCGTAACCGAGCGCAAGCATGGTCTCGCGGACTTTCGCGTTCTTCGGCTCGTCGGGCAGCGTAACGACTGCGCCGGTGAAGGCAGGCAGCGTGTTGGGAAATTTGTTGTAGCCGTGGACGCGCGCCAGCTCTTCCAGCAGGTCGACTTCGCGTTCCACATCAAGACGCCAGGTCGGTACCTTGACCTTGAAGCTCCCCGTTGCAACGCGTGTCATTTGGAAGCCTAGACTATGCAAGATGCGCTGAATCTCACCTTCATCGAAATCGATGCCGAGAATACGTTTCACCTCCGAGCGTCGCAGCTCGATTGCAGCAGGATCGAGAATGCGCGCCACTACATCAATTTGTCCGCCTGAAAGTTCGCCGCCGGCGCTCTCCAGGATGAGTTGGGTTACCCGATCGCAGGCCAGCGGAGTGACGCCCCAGTCGGCGCCACGCTCAAAACGATGAGACGCGTCGGTGTGCATGCCGTGCCGCTTGGCGGTGCTGCGAATCGCAGCGGGGTGAAACCACGCCGATTCGATGAGAACGTTTTTTGTCCGCTCGGTGATCATGGTATCGAAGCCACCCATCACTCCGGCCAGAGCAACCGGTTTCTTTGCATCGGCGATGACGAGGTCTTCGGGCGTGAGCTTGCGGTCAACGCCGTCGAGGGTCTTCAGCATTTCGCCTTCGCGGGCGCGCCGGACGATGAGTGTGCCGCCTTCCAGCAAATCAAGGTCGAACGCGTGCGTGGGATGGCCGAGTTCGTTCAGCGCGTAGTTGGTCGCATCGGCCACATTGTTGATCGGAGCGCGAGCCGAGAAGTTCCAGGCGCTTGGCGATGCGTTGCGGCGATGGGGCAATCTTAACGTTACGCACAATGCGCGCCGAATATCGGGCACAGCCTTCTCCGTCCTCAATGACAATGGGGAACGCATCCCTTGTCATTCCGACCGAAGGCCGCGCAGCGGCCGAAGTGGAGGAACCTGCTGTTTCATCAGGCAGCCTTGGCTCGACCCTATTCAGCTCAACCCCGTAAACCGCCGACGCTTCCCGCGCCACGCCGTAGTGGTTCATGGCGTCCACGCGGTTCGTCGTCAGGTCCATCTCGTAAACCGTCGCGCCGTTCTCTTCCTGGACAGACTCCACCGCAATGCCCGCCGATGTCAGGTCTTCGGCGAGTTGGCGATCATCGGCCGCGACGTTCACGAATTCACGCAGCCATGCGGGAAGGATTCTCACGCGAACTGCTCCAGAAATCTCACGTCGCCTTGATAGAACAACTGAATCTCTTCCACTTCGTACTTCAGGATGGCGATGCGCTCCACGCCCATGCCGAAGGCGAAGCCGCTGATCTTCGATGAGTCGTACCCGTACTGCTTCACGAACTCGAAGACGTTTGGGTCCACCATGCCGCAGCCCAGCAGCTCGATCCATCCGCTGCCCTTGCACTTGCGGCAGCCTTTGCCGCCGCAGAAGATGCAGCTCACCTGCATGTCGGCGCTGGGCTCGGTGAAGGGGAAGAACGACGGATAGAAGCGCGTCTTTACCGACGAGCCGAACAGCGCCTTCATGGCGTGGTCGAGCGTGCCCTTCAGGTCGCAGAAGGTGATGTTGGTGTCCACCGCGAGGCCTTCGACCTGGTGGAAGACCGGCGAGTGCGTGGCGTCGAGCGGATCGTTGCGGTGCACCTTGCCGGGAATGACGATGCGCACCGGCGGCGGCTGCTGCTCCATGGTGCGAATCTGCACCGGCGACGTGTGGGTGCGCAGCAGCAGGCGATCGCGCGCCGGCTTGCTCTCCTGGCCGGCGATGAACAGCGTGTCCTGGGTGTCGCGCGCCGGATGGTTCGGCGGAAAGTTGAGCGACTCGAAGTTGTAGTAGTCGGTCTCGACCTCGGGACCCTCGCCGACGGAGTAGCCCATCGCCTTGAAGACGGCGACGATTTCGTCCATCACGCGCAGTACAGGATGCTTGACGCCGATGGGGCGCTGGATGCCGGGCAGGGTGATGTCGAGGCGGTCGGAGGCGAGCTTCGCCAGCGATTCCAGCCCAATCAGCTTTTGCAGCTGCGCTTTTGCGATGCGTAGCGACCTCACGCCCTGCCGGCACGTATCAATCTTTTCGTTCGATTTCCTCGCGAAGTGCATTCACACGCGCGCCGACTTCGCGCTTTGCGTCTGGCGGAGCTTGTTCAGCCATAGCGTGGTGTAATCTGGGTAGCGACACCAGACTTTCGTCGAAGCCACCGGTCGCGAAAGCATCGGACTTAAGCTGGCAGCGGTGAAGGACAGCTGTCGATTCCGCTTCCGAGTGCTTTCCGCAGTTCGGTCGACGGCGCGATCGAGCGCATCGGCCGAGTAGTCGTCGAGTTTGGGAACGGTGTACATGGTTTTGATTGTCCGCCCACGGCTTAGAGAAGGCGCGGCTCATTCATTACAAACGTCCGAAGGGCTGGACAACGCCTACCCAGCGCTGAAGCGCTGGGCTATCTTCTTTCGTCCCGCGAGCGGGACTGGATCATTCGCGCCGCGATCATCCTTCCGGCAAACAATTATCAATAATGTCATCCGGAAGAATGTCAATACTGTCATCCCGACCGAGGACTTCATTCTGAGCGGAGGAACCTGCTTTTGTGTCGCCCCTGAAGGGGCTCGAATCAATTTCGAACTTTACCCAGCACTCCGCCTGCGGCTGCGTGCTGGGCTAGACGGAGCCGCCCCTGCGGGGCTGGTGCGTTGCTGGTTCAAATGACGATGGCGAAGTACGCACCGGCGGTGCGACGCATCCTCTGAAAGCCGACGTTCAGGGGCGCCAAGTGTCGAACCCCAATCTCTGACCGCTCGACACATTCAAATAGTTCCGAACACCAGCAACACGATGTCCCAACGCAACGGGACGCCACCACTACCGCACTTGCCCTAAAGCGCAACGGGCGGCCACGCGGGCCGCCCATCGGAAATCACTGCAATGTTGCTGGGATGGGCGGACTATGCCAGGGCGGCTTGCGCCTGCTTGCACAGCGTCGCAAATCCAGCCGCGTCCTTCACCGCCAGATCGGCAAGGATCTTGCGGTCCAGCTCGATGCCGGCCTTCTTCAGCCCATTGATGAACTTGCTGTAGCTGAAGCCGTTCAGCTTGGTGGCAGCGCCGATGCGCACAATCCAGATGGAACGGAACTGACGCTTCTTCTGCTTGCGGCCGCTATAGGCGAACTTCAGCCCGCGCTCGACCGACTCTTTCGCCTGCCGGTACAGCTTTGATTTTGTTAAGTAATAACCACTTGCGCGCTCTAGTATCTTCTTGCGGCGCGCGCGGCGCTTGGTACCACGTTTTACGCGAGGCATTGCTGCTCCTTTTTCACATCGTTAAGCGGCTGGAGGCAAGGTAGTTGACCGCGCTCGTTACTGCTGAGGGGCCGGATTTACCTCTTCACACGCTGTTGACCGTCAGCTCCCACCCTAGCTTCGCCAGGATGGGGCACCCACTGGGGTGATCTGCCGGGTGCCGCACCATGCGGCTTAGTAAGGAATCATGCGCTTGATCTTGGGCACGTCGGCCTTGTCAAGCATCACGTCTTTGTCGAGCTGGCGTTTACGCTTGGTTCCTTTGGAAGTCAGGATATGGCGCTTATACGCGTGTCCGCGCTTGATCTTGCCCGTACCTGTCTTCTTGAAGCGTTTGGCCGCTCCGCTATGTGTCTTCAGCTTCGGCATAGTGTCTCTCTATTACAACATAAACGCGCCAACCCTGCCAGCGGCGCGCACGGAGATGAGTCTAGGTGCGGGGATTTCCACCACTGCCATTCGGCTTGGGACGCCGGGGTACCAGCGTTTTCTTGACCTTCGGGCGGGAAACCGGTTTACGCCGGGTCACGCCCAAGGCTCTCTCCAGCAGGTCCTGTAGCAATTGCTTTTCCGCCGGTGTAACCAGCTTGGTGAACTTTTCCGGCCGCTCCGCTACTAGTTCCTGGAGCCTTAGGATCCACTGTAGCGACGCAGCAGCAGGATACTCGCCAATCTGGCCGACCAGCTTGAGAGCTTGTTCCAGATCGGGTACGGAGCGATAACAGTTCACCGCCTCGCGCAAATTCCCTGCCGCCAAATGCGATTCCGCCGCGCCCCGAAAATCGCCCAGAGCTTGCTGGCAAGACGCTTCCAGCTTTGGCTGACGCTCTGACAAACCTCGGAGTATGCCCAGGGCCTCTGTAAAATGCCGTTCCTTCATGAGCAATTGGACCGCTCGTTGCTGCAAGCTCTCGGTACGTGCGGCGTGGTTGGGAATTCCCAGGACCTCATAGAACGGTGGCAACAACCTATGAAGCACGGTCGCATTGTGGCCATTGACAAGCGCGGACTCAAGTTCCTCTACCCAAGTGGTGGCCTTGGAACCTACCTCGATCAGCAGCCAAGGCTCAATCTCGTCCTTGTAAGGTGGAAGGGTTCGAGCCAGGTGCTCCAGCATTTGCAGGCGACTCTCAGACGACGCGCGATGGACCCGGCCAAGGGCCCCAATGCTCTGGGCCAAGCCGACGCGGCCCGCATTGATTGCGGCCCGGAACCCCTCGTCAAATGGGTCCGGTCTTCCCAACTCGGGAGCCAGCCGCACATTGCGCATTCCCAGCGTGTAGCAAACCTCGGCCAGCGTCAGATAAGCGGCTTGACGCACCGCAATGTCCAATACCGCAGCCGGTGAATCCAATGGGCCCAGCAAGGTCACCGCCTGCTGGGCGCGCGACCAGGCGATCTCCGGCTTGACCCCGACGTATTGCCGGGCATCGCTCTGGCAGCGCTGAATGCGCTCCTCCAGATCTAGTTCGTCTTCCTCTAGGGTCTTGAGCAAGGCCGCCGGCACACAGGAAGAAACGCCACTCTCTACCTCGCCACCATTCAGAAAATTGATGCTATTGCGTACGATCTGACTAGTGGGATTGATGTCCAGCCAGATCAGACGTTCCGCCGGACGGCTGAGCGCAACCCGCAATTGGTCGATGGCCAGGCGTTTGCGAAGACCTTCGATTTCGGAACCAGTCCGCAGGCGCGAATCCTGACGCATGACCCGTTCAATGTGGGCCCCCGGATCGAGGACGCAAACAGAATGGAAATCCAAACCTTTTGCTTCTGCAACCGTGAGCACGCCGTTGCGGATCCCTTCCGGAATCCAGGCGGGAGCGCTGTCTTCCAGAGTGATGAGGGCCAGGCCTTCGCGGCTGGAAAGGGAGGTCAGCAACTCTTCCAACTCCGGTCCCTGGCTGCTGGTGCAGTACAGGATCTGGTCGGTCGCATCATCTTCGATTTCCGCGTAGCCGGTGCCGCTGGGCCGCTCCGATTTCTCCACATGAGAGTAGAGGCCCCAAACCCGATTCACCAACGCTGCAATGCGGCGCGGGCTGCGGAGGTTGGCCGCCAGCTTGTACTCGGTGGGAGTAGCCAGTTGGGTGTGCAGCAGATCGCTCAGCCAGCCCCATTCGAAATCCGTAGGACGCACCGTCTGGGCCTCGTCGCCTGCCAGCAACAGCGATACATGCCCCGCGGCGTTGCTGCCGAACCCGGGAGACAAGTTCCACGAGTAGCCAGGCCTCGATGGGGGTGAGGTCCTGGCACTCATCGACAGCGACACAGTCATAGTCGAAGGACGGGGCGCCCAAACCCGCAGGCGTAACCGAAGAGCGCAGTTTTTCGACAGCCTGCCAGGCCAGCGCGAGTTCCGGGAAATAGCGCTCGCTGAGAGTGCGCGGGTCCGAATTTTCCAGGCGGGTTGCGACCTCCAGCGCGGCTGCGACTGGCGCTTCCCCCAGGGAGCGAATTCGCCGCATCCGATACGCCTTATCGGGAACTCGCGCCGATTTGCAGGCGGAGAAGCGGCCCAGGGCAACCGGAAGCGCATCTCCGGCCAGATGGGCGTGGAGTTCGTCGTAAAGCGCAATCTGCGAAGCTGTCCAAGCTCCGAGACTTCGGGCAAACGGCGCCACATCGTGCAGGAACCGCTGCCGCGCTTCGCCCAGCGGAACCACAGGCGCATCCGCCCCCAGAATTTGCCGTACGAGGTTGGGAAACGTCACCACCGAGAATTGCTTCTGAGAAGAGCAGAAGCGATCGAAGTAATCCCTGGCCAGGGCCGCCAGGTCGGGCGAGTAGGTAACGTACAGAATGTGCTCGGCGGCAGCGGAATCGGCGGCATGCCATAGCGCCGTGGTCTTGCCGGAACCGGGATGACCTTTGAGCAGCCGCACCGCTTGCCGTCCCGATGCAAACTTCTGCTGGGGCTGCGTCCACGGCCGCGGTGCATACTCCGCGGCCCGCAGATCGCGCACGGTTACCGGCATGTAATGCGTACTGAAGGACTGCGGCGTCAACCGCGAATGATCATCGTGATGCCGGATGTCACGCAGGAAGACTGAGCCCTCGGGAACATCGGAAAAATCGCCGGATTCCTGCAAGGGCAGCGCGTTCTTAGGGGCCCACCAGGCGTAGAAATGACTGCCGAAGTTGCCGCCCAGCCGCGATCGGCGCCAACCCCGGTTGATTCCGGCGGTCGCCTTGTAATGCAGGCGGCGGGCATCTACCGAGAGCCGTTGCAGAAGAAAAGCCGTTCGCCTGCCGATGGCGTCGCGGCCATGCTCGGCGAGCTTTTCCAGGAACTCCTGATGGCAGAAAAGCGGGTTGGCCGGCCTTGCGGTCTCGAATGTTTCGAGAAGCTCAAATTGTCTAACGGTAGGCACGGAAACCGTCAGAATAGCTGCTGCAGGACGGCTGCGCAAGAATCGACGGTTTCACCCACTCGGAATTCTCGGGGCAGGTGCGCAGCAAACCCACGAGCAGAGCACCTCCGGTCCCGGCTTATTGCTGCGGAGGCGGCGGCGGGGCCGCGCTCTTCTCCGGCTTGGGAGCGGGCGGTTTGGCTTCGTTCTTGGGAGACTGCGGCTTGCCCGGCGGTTGCGCCTTCGGCGGCGCCAGGATCAAGTGCAGCGTGTTGCCTTCCTGCCGCGGACGAAATTCCACAATGCCCTTATCGCCGAGGTCCGTAATCAAGCGTTCCAGAATGATGCGGCCCAGGCTCTGCCGCGACATCTCGCGTCCGCGGAAGAAGATGGTCGCCTTTACCTTGTCGCCTTCGGCGAGGAAGCGCAGCACATGGTTCTTCTTGGTCTCATAGTCGTGATCGTCCACGTTGATGCGGAACTTCACTTCCTTGACCGTGATCTGGTGCTGGTGCTTCTTGGCCTCGCGCTCGCGCTTTTCCTGCTGGTACAGGTATTTCCCGTAGTCCATGATGCGGCACACAGGGGGTTGCGCGGTGGGGGAAACTTCAACCAGGTCCAGGGTTTTTTCGCGGGCAACTTTGAGCGCGTCGTAAGGCGTCATGATCCCAAGCTGGTTGCCTTCGTCATCGATCACGCGAATTTCGCGCGCCCGAATACGCTCGTTGGTGCGGATGAAACGTTTATCGATACAGCCCTCCGGTGCAAATGTACTGAATCAAAAGTATAGCATGGGGTCTGCGACAATAGCGGCTGGAACGGAAGGCACGAATGTGTCGATGGCGCCCACCAGAGCGTCACTTGCGATAGCTTCGATCCGGCTGCGCAGCCACTGATTGCTCTTGTGCTGGCCGCGAATTTTTAGCTTCAGATAGTTGTCGGTCAGCGCCTCGGTGTACTCGCCATCGAACTGCGTGAGGGTGATGGCCTCCACTTCACAGCCGACAAACGACTGCATGAATTCCCGCTTCTTCCGCGCCGCCAACTCGCGCAGCACACGGTTGCGTTCGCGCGCGACGTGAACCGGAACCTGCTCCGGCATTTCCGCCGACGGCGTTCCCGGGACGCGAGGAATACGTGAACACGTGCAGATACGTGAACGGCAAGCGTTCGATGAGCGCGCGCGTCTGCTCGAAGTCGTCGTCGGTTTCGCCAGGAAAGCCGACCATCACATCAGCCCCAATTGCGGCATCCGGCATCGCGCGGCGAATGCGCTCGATCCGGTCGGCGTAATGCCACGGACGATACTTGCGGTGCATCTTGCGCAGAATCCGGTCGCTGCCGGATTGCAGCGGCACATGCGCATGCTTGGCGATGCGCGCCGACGACGCGACCAGTTCGATTACTTCATTCGTCCAGTCCATGGGCTCGACCGAACTGATGCGCAGCTTCTCGATCGAAGTTCGCTCCAGGATCGCGCGCAGCATCGCGGCGAAGTTCGTGCGTGGCGACAGGTCGCGTCCCCATCGTCCCGAGGTTGATGCCGGACAGCACGATCTCGCGATAGCCGTTGGCGACCAGCGCGTCCACTTCGCGCAGCACATGCGTCCAGCTTCAGCGAGCGGCTCTTACCGCGCACGTAGGGAATAATGCAGAACGAGCAGCGATTATTGCAGCCGTCCTGCACCTTTAGGTTGGGACGCGTCTTCTCGAACGAGCCGGCTTCAAAGACCGGCGCGGCCATCAATTCGGTGTGAGCGAAGATGTCGCCGACAATCAGCTTCGAATCGCCATTGCCAACCTGCGCCAGCGGAACGAACCCGTTGCTGCCGGCCAGCGGTGCGGCGTAGCCGGCCAACTCGTGCTTGTGCGAGTTTCCGACGACCAGGCTGACGCCCGGCAGCGCCGACAATTCCTGCGGAGCGCGCTGCGCGTAGCAGCCGGTGACCAGAATCTTTGCTGGGGGATTTTCGCGGTGAATGCGGCGGATGGCGGCGCGCGCGTCCTGATCGGCGGACGCGGTGACGGTGCAGGTGTTCAGGACAACGACTTCGGCTTCGGCGGCGGCGCCGGCGCGCTCCATGCCGCGGTCGAGCAATTGGCGCTCGATGGCCGCGCCATCGGCCTGGGTCGCGCGGCATCCGAAGTTCTCCACATGATAAGTCGCCACAAAATCATTATACTTAGCGGTAATCGCGGTGCCAGGAGATGCAAGTCCCTGCATCGGCAACTAAGCGGGCAGAACTTGCATCTCACCAGCCGCTGTGCGTTCGAAACGGATCTCACCCTGGAGTTCCCAATGAAACGTCGCATCCTGCTGGTCGATGACGAACTGGCAATTCTTCTTACTTTCCGCGCAATTCTGGAAATGAACGGTTTCGAGGTTGACACTGCCGCTTCGGTCAAAGAGGCCAAACACAAGATGAACGACGGCGTCTTCGAGATGGTCATCACCGACATGCGAATGGAGAGCGAGACCGCGGGTTACGACGTGATCCGCATCGCGCGTCAGCAGCCGTATGATCCGGCCACGGCGATCCTCACGGCGTATCCCTCGCTGGGCAACGAATGGCAGGGTGACGGAGCGCAGACCTTGCTGGTGAAGCCGGTCAATACTCCGGAACTGCTGCGTCAACTCGAATCGCTTCTGATCACCCACCAGGACGCGAAAGTCCACCAGCAGCAAAAAGCGCCGAAGAGCGCACCACGAAGGCCGCAGTGAGCTAGCAACGAGGAGGGGCCCGGGTACAGGCGTACTCGTCCACGCGGACGTCAACCGAGTCAATCCATCGCTAGAGTCCGCGGTTTCGACTTAGCGGCACACGACAGCGGTGGAAGCGTCCCGGCCGCGTTTGGCTAGACCTCTATTTGCGTGAATTGGCCGCGATTTCTTCCAAGAGGTCGATCATCTTGTTCGTCTTGCGGATATAGATCGTAGGAACATAGATCGCCAGCAACGCGATCAATACCAGACAAGCAATAGGCACTGACATGGCCCACATAGATGCCTCCAATTAGCGCGTCGAAAATGGATGTGGTGAGTTCGTGAGTTAGTATCCACTGGCCGCAGATCGCTGTCAGTGACGGCAGTCACGGAGTAGGGGTCTTTCCCAGAAAGCAGGGCAGAACTCTACAGGCCGAAACAAGTCAACTGACGTTGCCGGGAACTGCTACGGCTGGCTATCGCCGCCCCGGGCTGGGTAACGCTAACAACCAAAGCCGGGCCGGATCGAGATATGCGCCTTGCCAACGCACGGCTACGTGCAGGTGCGGCCCGGTCGCGCGGCCGGTAGCTCCGCTCAAACCGATCGGTTGGCCTTGGTTGACGGTCTCGCCGGGCGTGACCTGGATTTGCGACAGATGCATGTACAGGGTCATGAATTGCTGGCCGTGATCGATAATCACGCAGTTGCCTTCGTAGAAAAGGTCCTGGGCCAGGACAACGGTGCCGGCGTTCGACGCCCGGATTGGCGTTCCCTCTTTCGCGTGATAGTCCAGACCGCGATGGACGCTGGCCAGCTTGCCGTTGAACGTTCGCCGCGTTCCGAATCCCTCGGACACAGTTGTGTCCACGGGAGGCGCAAAGGAGCCTGACCACTCGGGAGATGCAATCTGATGGGAGAACGCCTGTTGCTTGGCTTCCTTGTCGGCTGCGATTCGTTTCAGGGTCTGCGCATCCGGTTGTACGAACCGGTCAGGCACTCTCAGTTTCTCTGTTTTGTAAGAGGACGGTGAGACCTGGATCTCGCGCACTGCACGGACCACGCGTCCATCGGCCATGGTGGCCTCCAGCTCCAGCTTGTCGTTGCCCGCGGCGGCGTCGACATCGACTCCGGCGAGCCCATACCAGACATGATGCTGGCCGACCGGGAAGAAGATAAGATCGCGTCCCTGCCACGTCGCCTTCACGCTGGCAGGTGCGGTCGACATCTCGATCTTAAACAGACAGGGGGAACCGACTTGGATGGAACGGGGCGTCCAGGAGACGCCATCGAAGGCTTCCCGCGCCAGCGACCGGCAGCGTTGCACTGAGGATAGCCAGTATGGCGATGAGTTTATGACGAGGGTGCATGAGGCGTACGTCGGCGCGGACATCTCCTCGGGTTCACGGTAGGAGATCGAGCGCTATGAGTGATTGAAGGCTTCAGGCAGTGGCAGCGGTGGTTCGCCGCTGCTGGAAGCACTCCCGGCAAAACACTGGCCGGCCCTGGGTCGGCTTAAAGGGGACGGTGGTCTCCTTGCCGCAGCCGGAACAGTTGGTCCGGGTCTCCACTTTGGGTCGCGATCCCGTGGAGCTGCTCCCAGAGGAGGCCCGTTTGCCCTTGCAGGCCTTGCAACGTTTGGGTTCGTTCTTGAACTGCTTGTCGTGGAAGAACAGTTGTTCTCCAGCCGTGAACACGAAGTCAGCGCCGCAATCAATACACTTCAGAACCTTGTCCTGGAATTCCATGGAGAGTTGCTCCCTTCAGCCCGCGATCCCTGCGCATGGACGGGAGACCCGAATGCGGAAGGATCCGGACTGAGCATCCACGTGGGCAGCGCAATTCCATCGCTCAGGTATATCCCCTGGGTTCGGCCCGCCACGCGTGCACCGCATGGTTTACTGCTGTAAGACTGCACACGACCAGATAGCAATCTACCAGGAATTGAGAAAACGAAGGGCCGCCGTTGGAACGGCGGCCCCCTGTTGTTATTAGTCCTGCTCTTTACGCGCCTTCTTGCGGCTGCGCTTGCGCGCCAGCGCTTCTTTCACGCGCTTCTTTTCGCCCGGCTTGAGGTAAAAGGAGTGACGCTTCACTTCCTTGATGATGTCCTCTTGCTGGACCTTCCGCTTAAAACGCCGCAAGGCGTTTTCTAAAGATTCACCCTCTTGAATTCGAACTTCCGCCAAACAGGAAACACCCCCAAACTCGTCCGAAAGGACATAGTAGTTATCCCAGCGTTCAGATGGGAAGTCAAGCAAAGAGTGTTCCGCCGAGGCAAAACTAAAGCGTAAGTCATGAATAGCCTTAAGGTGCTATACGTGTCTGTATCCATATCAAAAATTGAGCCTTACAGACATCTGGACTTGGCGTGGCGCATACGCGCTCGTGGGCAATAAGAACTGCGAATTAATATTAAATTGGCCGGGATACATCTTTCCATTCACTTTTGCGGAGTATGCGACGAACTGGCCGGCCGAGTTGTAGAAGCCATCGTCGGCGATGTTGACTCGGAGATTAGTGCGGTTGGTCAGATTGAAAGATTCGGCCAGGACCTCCAGCCGGGCGCGCGCGGATATTTGCAGGATGCGCGTCACTCGCATGTCAGTGGTGAAATACGCCGGGCCTATAAACGGGTTTCGACCGTAACCGGGCAGCCGGTCGTTGCAGGTGTTGCCATCCTGATTGGCGTCCCCCGCCATGGTTGCGCTGAAAGGACGGCCGGAACCAAAGGTGACGACGCTGGAAAATTTCCAGTGGTTCAGCAAGGCGTTGAGCACACCCGTATCCAAGTGCAAGGCAGGGGGCTCGATCACGGTTGCCGCCAGGAAGCGGTTTCTTTGGTCGGTAACGCTGAGTCCGCGTTCCAGCGCAGTGGCGTACACATTCTGAACATTGCCGGGACGCCCCACCACCAGCGCGTCCTGGCCATCGTCAACGGCTTTCGCAAATGTGTACGCGACGCGGAAGAATACGCCGTGGTTAATCTGGCGCTTCACCGACACCGTCATGCCGTTATAGACGCTGCTCGATCCGCTTTCGAACGAATTGATGGTGCCTAACCGCGGGTCCGGCCTCTGTACATCGTTGATGCACGGGGGATAGGGACAACTCACGGAACGCGTGGTTTGCCACGTGGCAAACGAAGCAACCTGGTCCATGCCGAGGAATACCGATCCATCATCGTTGTAGACGGGATAGTCGGTGATGGTCGGCTTGGGGAGATTGACGTCGAGAGAGCGGATCAGGTGTACCCCGTCGACGTAGAGATAGCTGACCTCAGCCGTGATCTTCGCTCCAAAATCGTGTTCCACGGTCAGGTTCGCCTGCTCGACGTAGGGCGTCTGGAAATTTGGCGCGAAAGCCGAAACCTGGGTCGTCAGCAAACCGGCGACGGACGCTGGTGGCAAGCAGACCATCGCTCCCGCCGGACAGTTCACCAACGGAGAGGGGTATTTCGGAAACAGCGCGGCCTGCGCCGGCTGCATGAGGTCCAGAAACAGTTGGCTTTGGGTTACGCCGTTCTTGTTGGCCACCTGCGAAGCGTACATAGCAGGAATCGGAGTATAGAAAATGCCGGCGCCTCCGCGTAAAAGCAGTGGGTGGCGCTCGCCGATGGAATAGGAGAAGCCGACGCGCGGAGAGAAGTTCGTGCTGTCGGTTGGGACCTTCCCCGCCGGCGGATACAGCGGATTGCTTATCAGTTCGCCCGGTTCGAACGTCTGAAGATCATAACGAACGCCCAGGTTAAGGGTGAAGCTGCTACTGACGCGGATGGTGTTCTGTATGAAGCCGGAATAGAAGCGAGTGTTGGGGTGCGAGACCGCTGTCCCGAAACTCTGCATGTAGTAACGCGGTACATCGTGAGCGAAGGCCCGCAACGGAGTCAGGGGTTCGCCGTACTTCATTGGGGCGTAGGTCCAGGGGTTTACCTTCACATCGTCGGAGTAGTACTCGCCGCCGAACATCGAGGGGTAGTAGTTGTAGATCCAGGCCTGGATGAAGTCGCCGCCAAACTTCCACTGTACCCGTCCCGTGTTGTAGCTGAGGGTGTCGGCGATGTGTAGCTTGTGCTCGCGCGTGGTGCGCGGCAGCATACTGGAGCGTCCGAAGCCGGCAATGATGTTGTAGATCTTAGTGAGGGGTTGGTCGGAGTTGGCGACAGATTCCTGTACATCGCGAGAAAACTGCGCGCGCAGATTGGTGGCGAGGTTGTTCGTCCACGCGCTCATCAACGACGCCGCCAGGCTCTCCGTGCGTACCGTCTCTGCTCCATTTTCACTCTCGGCGTAGCTGGTCAATTCGCTGGAGGGATCGAAGAATACGTTATTAGTGCCGCTATATCGTGAGGTGCTGAGACGCACAAAAGCGATCTGCTTCTGGGAAAAGGTGTAGTCCAGCTTGGCGAATCCTGCATTGCCGCTCATGGTGGTGGGATAGGCGCCCGCCATGGTGTTCAGCTTCTGCGCCGCCGCCAGCACCAGTTGCTTGTCGGTGTAGTCGTAGTCGGCAGGTTGGGGAACGACGGTGCCGGCGCCATTGGCGAATTGCATGATGGAGGGGACCGTTAACAGATTCTCGTCAAAGCCTGCATAGAAGAACATGCGGTCTTTGCGGATCGGCCCCCCCAAGGTAAAGCCAAACTGTTGCTGACGGTCATCAGGCTTACAGGTGGCGAGCGGCTGCTGGGCGTCAAAGATGCGGTCGCGCAGGTAATAGAACGACGTACCATGCCAGTCATTGCTGCCGGACTTGGTTACCACGTTGAACACTGCACCGCCAGCCCGCCCTAACTCCGCGCTGTAAGAGTTAGAGGAGACGCGGAACTCCTTGATGACCTCGTTGCTGAACTGATAGGGAGCGCGATAGCGTCCCCGCGCCTGGGCGTAGAACGTGTTGTTGTTGTCGGCGCCATCCACCAGGAAGTTGTTCTGGAATCCGCGGATACCCCCGAACGCCAGATCGCCGTTGGAGTTGGACGTAAGACTACGGGGATCCTGCGTCACTCCTGGGGTCAGCAATGCCAGGTCGGCGAAGCGGCGGCCATTCAGCGGCAAGTTATCGATCGCCTGTTGCGGAACGACGTGCGACACGCCGCTGCTCTGAGTGTCCGTCGCCTCGGGCTGAGCGTTTACGGCAACCGTTTCCGTCCGCCCGATCGGAGCGAGCCTCAGTTGCACCTTTTCGACTCCGCCAACGTAGAGTTCGACAGGAGTGCCCGTTGGTGTTGCCATTCCCTTCGCCCACGCGCTGACGATGTAGCGGCCCGGCAACAACATGCCGAAGCTGAAATTTCCGGCCGCATCGGCCACCGATTCGCGATGAAATCCGTTTTCCGGATTGGCGACCGCAACCGCGGCCGAAGCGACACGCGCTCCTGTGATGTCCTCGACCACGCCGTTCAGCGCCGAGGAGCCGTCCTGAGCGAGCACGTGCTGCGGCAGAGAAAATACCAGCAGCGAAGGAGAGAATTGCACAGAGGCGAATCAAGCATGACGAGACGGGCAGAGTGCGAATTCCGAAATCGGGCAAGGTTCCCATTGCAGTACAACCCAGCTACACGTATAGCGGAATTGAGTTGCAGGAGTCTGTGATATGGGGCTTCGCGAGGGGTTACGAAAGTGCAAGCCCAAAACGGGAGGGACATGTACCTTCGTAACAGGCATTTTTCCCTGAAACGACGAAGTTGGCACTAAATTTGCTCACTCGGATAGTATTCTGCCCTCGCGCCGCCGCCTGCGAGTCGTTGACCCCCAATTTCGCGCATGGTACCGTACTTAGTTACACCAACCTTCACTGCGCGATCTGTGCGCGCCAAAGGATTCCCGCTTGTCTTCTGAGACCCCGGCGGCCACGCCTGTCCGCAAGACTGCCTTGAATGCGGTCCATCGCCAGATGGGCGCGAAGATGGTCGACTTCAACGGCTGGGACATGCCGGTCGAATACCCTCCTGTTGGCGGACTGATGAAGGAGCATCTAGCGGTCCGTAACAGCGTCGGTGTTTTCGATGTCAGCCACATGGGCGACATCCGCATCTCCGGGCCGCAGGCCCTTGCCGCGGTGCAACACATCACCATGAACGACGCCGCTGGAATGGCGATTGGCCAGTGCCGGTATTCGGCCATGCTCTATCCGCAAGGAACGTTCGTGGACGACGTCATCGTGCATCGCCTCGGCGAGGATGACTACATGCTGGTCATCAATGCCGGCACCCGCGAGAAGGACGTCAACTGGGTCACTGTAAACACCAAGCAGTTCGACTGCAAAGTGGAAAACCTGAGCGACAACTACACCCAGATCGCGATCCAGGGCCCGAAGGGTGTGGACACGCTGCAGAAGTTGACCGACGCGGACCTGTCACAGGTAAAGTTCTATTGGTTCACCCACGGCACAGTTTGCGGTTTGCCAAACATTCTGATCGCGCGCACCGGCTACACCGCGGAAGACGGTTTCGAGATTTATGTTCCCAACGGACGAAGCAACCAGCGCGCGGGTATGGAACGAGGTGCTGAAGGCTGGCGAGGAGTTCGGTATCGTGCCCTGCGGGCTGGGTGCGCGCAACACGCTGCGGCTGGAAGGCAAGCTGCCGCTTTACGGACATGAGATCTCCGACACGATCAATGTCTGGGAAGCCGGCCTGGACCGTTTCCTCAAGTTGGAGAAAGGCGAGTTCGTTGGCCGCGACGCGCTGGATCGCGCCAAGGCCGATGGCATCAAGCGGACGCTGGTAGGTCTGGAGTCAGTGGACCGTGGAATTCCCCGCGACGGCTACAAAGTGCTTGATCTGGATGGCAAAGAAATTGGCTATGTCACCAGCGGATCGTACGCGCCGTTCCTGAAGAAGAACATTGCGCTGGCCTACGTCCCGGTGGAGCAGTCGGCAATCGGCCACGAAGTTGCGGTGGAAATCCGGAACCAGCCGGTGAAGTGCAAAATTGTTCCGACGCCGTTTTATAAGCGGCCCAAGAAGAAGGCCTGACAAAGAGAGATATCCCATGACCCTTAACGAATTCTTGTTAGCTGAATTTGATGCAGAGATGAAAAACACGCGCGCCACGTTGGAACGCGTTCCCGCCGACAGGCCGGAGTTCGCTGCCCCATCCGAAGTCCATGCCCCTGGGGAAGCTCGCGCCCCATGTCGCAGAACTCCCCGGCTTCGGCTTCACCATCCTGACGACTCCCGAGTTGGACTTCTCGCAGCGCAGCTACAAACCTGTTCCGCTGGAGTCGGCGGCCCAACTGGTCAAGGTGTTTGAAGAAGGCGCAGCGAAGACACGGAATGCGCTTGCTGCGGTGCAGGAAAACGCCTGGAACGATCCCTGGAAGCTGACGATGCAGGGCAAGGTGCTCTTCGCAGGCTCTCGTTTCCTGGCGTACCGCGAGATGTTCCTCAATCACCTAGTACATCACCGGGCGCAGCTTGGCGTTTATCTGCGCCTGAACGGTCTACCGGTTCCGTCCATTTACGGTCCTTCGGCGGACGAGCCTGTTGGTTCTTAGTTCTGCTGTGATCCCGACAGGGTTGGCGCGCAGAGCGGAGTCGAAATGCGCGGAAGGGTCTGACTCGTGGAGAAAAATGAGTTTACTTCGCATTTAATTTTCACCGACGCACGCGTCCCGTGCTGAGGAGGCATGAATGGCTTATCCCGCAGACTACAAGTACACCAAAGAACATGAGTGGCTGAAAGTGGATGGCAGCACGGGCACTATCGGCATCACCGATCACGCGCAGGAATCGCTGGGCGATATCGTGTTCGTCGAGTTGCCCAAGGTCGGATCGGAAATTACCGCCGGAAAGACCTTCGGCACGGTCGAATCGGTGAAGGCCGTTTCAGATTTGTTCGCGCCGGTGTCGGGCACGGTGACGGCGGTGAATGAGGCGCTGAACACCTCGCCGGAGCAGGTGAACAAGGACGCTCACGGCGCGTGGATGATCAAGGTCGCGCTGAAGGACCCGAACGAGGCGAGCCAGTTGTTGTCGGTTGCCGACTACGAGAAGTTTGTTGCCGAAGAGGGCGGGCACTAACTTTTGTCTCTGCCGTCCCTACGGGACTCGGATTCAATTGCCAGTTTTCCCAGCGCTGAGGCGCTGGGCTAAGTTCTTCGTCCGAGGCGGGACTCGATTCCTGGCCGATCAGCATTGAGCCGGATCGTGCTTTTCCTGCCGAGCAACAGCTTCATCATTCATACATCGCCCAGGAAAGCTACAGGTACCCATGCGCTATCTTCCCAAGTCTGAATCTGACCGCGAGGTCATGCTGCGCGAGATCGGGGCCAAGTCGATCGACGATCTCTTCGCCGCCATCCCCGCGGAATACCGGCTCAAACGCGATCTCAACATCCCACCCGCCTACGCGGAGAGCGAGATCGTGGAGTTCTTTCGCCAGCGCGCTACCGAGAGCGCGCAAGGTTACGCAACGTTTCTGGGCGCGGGCGCTTACTCGCACTATCGCCCGGTGGTCATTGACTCCCTGGTTTCGCGCGGCGAATTCTTCACCGCCTACACGCCGTACCAGCCTGAGATCGCCCAGGGCACGCTGCAATCGATCTTCGAATTCCAGACCATGATCTGCGAGCTGACCGGCATGGACGTGGCCAACGCTTCCATGTACGACGGCTCAACCGGCGCCGCCGAGGCGCTGATGATGGCTGCCCGCGTCACCGGCCGGCACAAATCTGTCGTCGCCACCAGCGTCCATCCGGAGTATCGCGAGGTCATCACCACCTACGCGCGTTATCAGGGCATGCCGGTCTCGACGGTTGGCTACCTTCAGAATGGTCGCGTGGACCTGGAGGCGCTCGACAAGGCGATCGACAACGAAACCGCCGGCGTGCTGATTCAGTCGCCGAACTTCTTCGGCACGATTGAAGATGTCGCTGCGGTGGGAGAGATCGTGCACAAGAAGGGAGCGCTGCTCATCGTCTCGATTGCCGAGGCGGTTTCGCTGGGCATTGTGAAACCCCCGGCTGAAGCCGACATCGTGAGCATGGAAGCGCAGTCGTTTGGCGTGCCGCTTGGCTTCGGCGGACCGTACTGCGGAGTGATGGCAACGCGTGAAAAGTTCGTTCGACAGATCCCCGGGCGCCTGGTGGGCGAAACCCGCGACCGCAACGGGAAGCGCGGATTTGTGCTGACGCTTTCCACGCGCGAGCAGCACATCCGCCGCGAGAAGGCGACCTCGAATATTTGCACCAACCAGGGACTGGTCGCGCTGATGTGTTGCATCTTCATGACGGTGTACGGTCGCGAAGGACTGAAGGAGCTGGCGATACAGAACCTGGCAAAAGCGCACTATGCCGAGGGTGAGTTTAAGAAGGCCGGCGCGACGCTGCTGTTTGAGGGCGCACCGCGTTTCAACGAGTTTGTCATTCAGACCAAGGTCGATCCGTACGCGTTCAACGACAAGTTGCTGGGGCAGCGCATCATCGGGGGCTTCCCGTTGAAAAAGCTTTATCCCGAGTTGGGCAACGCCTCGCTGTGGTGCTGCACCGAGACGACGACGAAAGCGTCCATTGACGCGGCTGCTAAGGAGGTGGCGCTGTGAACTGGAACGAGAAGATCCGCAAAGCGACGACCCACATCAGCCAGAATGAGGGTTTGATTTTCGAGAGATCGTCGGCGGGCAAGAAGGCCTACAAGCTGCCGGCGCTCGACGTGCCAGACGTCGATGCGGCGGAGTTGCTGGGCGAGCAGGTGCGCGAAGACCTCGGCCACATGCCGGAGGTGAGCGAGATCGAGATCATCCGCCACTTCACGCGAATTTCCACGTGGAACTACGCCGTGGACCACGGCATGTACCCGCTGGGCTCGTGCACCATGAAGTACAACGCGCGAGTAAACGAGTATGTCGCGCGACTTATGGGGCTGGCGGAGGCGCATCCGTACCAGCCCGAGCGCATTTCGCAGGGCGCGCTGCTCATCCAGCTGATGCTGCGCGACCAGCTTCTGGAAATCACCGGAATGGATGCTATCACCCTGCAACCGGCAGCGGGCGCGCATGGAGAACTCACGGGAATCCTGATGGTGCGCGCCTATCTGGAGTCGCTGGGGAATCCGCGCAAGAAGGTGCTCATTCCTGACTCCGCGCACGGCACCAATCCGGCGACGGCGGCCATGGCGGGCTATAGCGTGGAGAACCTGAAATCGAACGCCGCCGGTATGGTTGACATGGCGTCACTGGAAGCCCAGGTGAACGATGATGTTGCCGCACTGATGCTCACCAATCCCAACACACTGGGAGTGTTCGAGCAGGAGATCCATAAGATCGCCGATGTGCTGCACGCCAAAGGCGCGCTGCTCTACATGGACGGCGCCAACATGAATGCGCTGGTCGCCAAGGTGCGTCCTGGAGATTTCGGCGTCGATGTCATGCACATGAACCTGCACAAGACGTTCTCCACGCCGCACGGCGGAGGCGGTCCGGGTTCAGGTCCAGTAGCCTGCAAGAAAATTCTCGAACCGTTCCTGCCTTTCCCGGTGCTGGTAAACAAGGCGGATGGCAGTCTGGGCTACGATTACGACCGCCCGCAGTCTATCGGACGAGTGCGGATGTTCTACGGAAACTTCGGGATGCATGTGCGCGCCCTGGCGTACATCATGGCCAACGGACCCGATGGCTTGCGCCAGACTACCGAAGACGCCGTGCTGAACGCCAACTACATTCGAAAAGGGCTGGAAGACAGTTACGACCTGCCCTATAAGACGCCGACCATGCACGAGGTGGTGTTCAGCGACCGCTGGCAGACACCCAAGGGCATCAAGACGGGTGACATCGCCAAGCGGCTCATCGACTACGGCTTCCATCCTTACACCGTCAGCTTCCCACTGGTGGTGGCTGGAGCACTGATGATCGAACCTACGGAGAGCGAGTCTAAGGGATCGCTCGACCTATTCATTGAGGCGATGAAGGACATTGCCCGGGAGGTGGAGGAGCATCCCGAGGTCGTCCTCGAGGCGCCGCACAATACGCGAGTGTCGCGCCTGGATGAGACGACGGCGGCGAGGAAACCGATCCTGCGCTGGAAGCCGCAGATCGAGGCGGCGGAGAAGTAACTCACCACATAGGCAGCGAGAACACAAAGGAACTTTTGAGTCGGTGATTAGAAACGAAAAGGCGGGCTTTTTGGCCCGCCTTGATCTTTTGGGTAGAACTTACTAGCTACTTGGCCGCGACGGCCTTCACCCGCTTACTGAGGCGCGCTTTGTAGCGGCTGGCGGTGTTCTTGTGCAGAACGCCCTTCTGGACGCCCTTGTCCACGACGGAAACCGTCGCGCTATAGGCGGTCTTGGCGGCTTCCTTGTCGCCCTTGGCAATGGCCTCGCGCAGAGAACGCAATGCGCTGCGCAGGCGCGAGGTGTTGGCGCGGTTGCGCGCAGTCTTCTTCACGGTCTGGCGCGCACGCTTAAGCGCCGAAAAATGGTCTGCCATACTTTGCTGTAATCCTTCGGTGAGAAATGTCGACGTGAGCCGAATATGTCATTCTACCGGATTGCCGCTAGAAACGCCACATCCTGTCGCTCCCGCGAGCGCTCCTTTTGGCCGCGCGGGCCATCTAAACAAATGTGGAAACGCAGATTTGTGGCGGGAAAGCAAAAAGTGCCCTGGGCGGCACTAATTTGCGCGTAGGTGCCATTGACTCTTTCCCGAATCGGAGATAGGCTAGCGGCCAATGAGAGTAGTTTTTCGCCTCGGCGAACTTTCCGGCAGCAACTCCGTTTCCACGTCAAAATACTGCCACCAGATCAAACCACATACCGATGCGGTTGCGTTGCTCATCGTCCAGCCGGCAATCGGAACAAGCGGCCCCCAGGAGGCAAGCTTCCGAGTCTAGATGAAGAAGAATATTGAGATCAGCCCCAACATCGAGACCTTATTCGGCACCCGAGATGAAAACTTGCGTCTACTGGAAGATGGCTTGAACGTCACCATCGCCATGCAGGCCGATTCCATCGAGATCGCTGGAGCAGCCAGCGACGTGGGCCGCGCCGAGCAAGTCTTCACCGACTACCAGCACCTGTTGCGCAACGGCTACACCTTCGTCAACGGGGACCTCGGATCAATGATCCGCGTGTTGACCGCCGATCCGACAGCCACGCTACGCGGGCTGGCCGAAGCCGGCAAGCAACGCTCCTTCGGCAAGCGCACGGTCCAGCCCAAGAGCATCAACCAGCGCCGCTACATTGAGGCGATCGAGAAGCACGACATGGTATTCGGCATCGGCCCGGCGGGGACCGGCAAAACTTATCTTGCCGTCGCCATGGGGATTGCCGCGCTGATGTCGAAGCGCGTCAACCGGATCATCCTGGCGCGACCGGCGGTGGAGGCCGGCGAGCGTCTGGGCTTTCTTCCGGGAACATTGCAGGAAAAGGTCGATCCTTACCTGCGCCCGCTGTACGACGCGCTCTATGACATGCTCGAGACCGACAAGGTGGACCGCTATCTGGAGAAGAACGTGATCGAGATCGCGCCCATTGCGTTCATGCGAGGGCGCACACTCAACGATTCGTTCGTCATCCTGGACGAGGCTCAGAACACCACTTCTGAGCAGATGAAGATGTTTGTGACCCGCCTGGGATTCAACTCCAAGGCGGTCATAACCGGCGACATCACGCAAATCGATTTGCCCAATTCGAACCGCAGCGGCCTGCTGGAAGCGGTCGATATCTTGAAGAATGTGGAGGGGCTTCGCTTCTGCTACTTCGACGAAGGCGACGTGGTGCGGCACCATCTGGTGCAGCGCATCATTCGCGCCTACGATGACTACAAGGGCCGCAACGAGCAGTTGTCTCTGATCGCTGGAGCTGAAAAACGGCAATGGCTATGGCACGGCGCGCACCAGCAATGGGCAAACCTATTCGACCAGTATCGAACGCGAAGTGCCGCTCGCCGAGACTCCCCCGGTAGAACTGCCGACTGCGGCACAAGATCGCATCGCGGAGTAAAGACTTGGTATCATTGCATGGGAGGGCGTGTGTGCCCTCCCATTTGTTCTTGCAAAGAAAGTGGTCATACTAGAGCACCAGCCTAAAGGAGTACGTGAACGGGCCCTGGCCCTGTTCGCCGGTAAGGCTCAACGCGCGGTGGGCGTACGCGGCGAGGTTTGTATCTTTATCACCTCCAGCCGCGAGCTTCGCGATATGAATCGCCGCTTTCGCAAGAAAGACGAGGCCACCGACATCCTCACCTTTCGTCTGGGCCCGAATCGTGTGAAATCAGCAGGCGACCTTGCGATTTCAGGGGAGATTGCGTCGGAAAACGCGGCCGAGTTGGGACACTCGACGGAAACGGAATTAAAGGTCCTCATCCTGCATGGCCTGCTGCATCTTGCCGGTTATGACCACGAGATCGACAACGGCCAGATGAAAGCTCGCGAAACGGAATTGCGAAAACAACTTAATCTACCGACCGGTTTGATCGAACGTGCGTGTGCGGGCGCGCCGCAGTCCGCGAAGAGCAGTGCCCCGCCAGCTTCTCGCAAGCGTCAAGGCCGCCGAATATGAGCCTTCCGTTATTCATCGTACTGTTGGTCTTGCTTGCGCTGCTGGCGTTGGTCTCCTACGTGGACCGCCTGCATGCCGAGATGGGCAAGTTCCTGGCCCGTGAGTTTCAAGAGAACATCGACGCCTACGAGGACCTCGTGGAGCCCCGGCTGCGCGTAAGTCGGGAGCGGGCCGCGTTGTCCATGGCTGTGCTCACGCAAATCTGCATGGCCAGCATCGGCGTGCTAATTGGCTACGTGGTATTCATGGAAAAACGGTGGGTGGGGCTTGACCTGGTGCAGGCGGCGGTCAGTCTGGTCCTGATCATCGTGGTCTTCAATCGCCTGCTGCCGCACGTATTTTTCGTCCGCACCCGGGGAGAGTGGTTGCGGCACTGGGTCCCGGTGCTGCGTGCACTGATTTATCTGGCGTTGCCCGCCACGCTGATTGTCGGCTTTGCGCTTTCCGTCGCATCACTCTCCAAAGACCATGGGGAGCGCGAGCCAGAGCATCCGTCCGAAGCGGTCGACGCGCTGATCGAAGCCGGCCAGGAAGAGGGGATCCTGGAGGAAAGCGACCGCGACCTTATCCAGTCGGTTGTCGAGTTCGGCGACAAGACGGTGCGCGAAGTTATGACGCCCCGGCCCGAGATCGTGGCGGTGCCCGCCAACATGACTATCGCCGAATTTACCGATCTAGTAAAAAAATATCCCTACTCGCGGATACCCGTCTATGAAGGCGATATTGATCACATCAAGGGCATCGTCTATGCCAAGGACCTGTTGCAGGTCCGCGATGTTGAGGCACACACCAAGACGGTGCGCGACTTGATGAAGACCGACGTGTACTTTGTTCCTGAAACTAAGTTGGGCAGCGAATTGCTGCGTGAGATGCAGCGCGACAACATCCGCATGGCGATTGTGATTGACGAATACGGCGGCGTCACTGGAGTGGTTACCATCGAAGATCTGGTGGAAGAAATCGTGGGCGAGATACGCGACGAACATGAGAAGGCGGACGTCGTGAAGGAGAGCGAGACGTCGTACATCCTCAACGGGAATACGGATGTCGATCTGCTGGAGAAATTGCTCGGTGTCCGGCCGGATGAAAAAGAAGCAACCACGATTGCCGGCCTGGTAAGCGAGCTTGCCGGGCACATTCCCAAAGCCGGCGAAGTGTTTCACGAGAACGGATTGCGTTTCGAAGTTCTGGCCTCCACCGAGCGCCGGGTGGACCGCGTGCGGGTGAGCCTCGAGCCTAAGCAGGTGCAGGCCTGATATGGCATTCCGCTCCGGATTCGTGTCCATTATCGGCCGCCCTAATGCAGGGAAATCGACGCTCTTAAATGCGCTGGTCGGCGAGAAGCTGGCCATTGTTACTCGCAAGCCGCAGACCACGCGCAATCGCATTCAGGGCATAGTCAACGTCGAGCGTACAGGCAAGAAACCCACCCAAGCGAAAGGATCGGGGCCCTCAGGACAGATCGTGTTGGTGGACACTCCTGGGGTTCACAAGCCCGTTAACTCGCTCAACCGGCGGATGATGAAGGAAGTGTATGACGCGCTGGAGGGCTGTGACCTTTTGCTGCTCATCGTGGATGCGGCGGAGAAGTTCGGCACCGGCGACAAGTTCGTGCTCGACATTGTGAAGAAGAGCGGGCAGCCTTGTTTCCTGTTGTTGAACAAGATCGACAAGCTGGACAAGCAACGCCTGCTGCCGCTGATCGCTGAATACAAAGACCAGCACGGCTTCGTAGAGGTCATTCCCATCTCGGCGATGAAACGCCAGGGGCTCGACGGCTTGCTGAAGGCGGTCGTCAAAGCGCTTCCTGAAGGTCCGCGGTATTTCCCCAAAGACCAGATCACCGACCAGCCCGAGCGTTTCCTGGTGGCTGAACTCATCCGCGAGCAAGTGTTGCTGGCCACCGAGCAGGAGGTGCCCTACGCCACCACGGTCCTGATCGAACAATACGAAGAACGCGACCGGCTGACGCGCATCGCGGCAACCATCTATTGCGAGCGCGACGGGCAAAAGGCCATCCTCATAGGCAAACAAGGTGCAAACCTAAAGAAGATCGGCACCGCAGCGCGGTTCCAGATCGAAAGGCTGCTCAACACCAAGGTTTACCTCGAATTGTTCGTCAAGGTGCGACCGGGCTGGCGCGATTCGCGGGACTTTGTACAGGAAACTGACTGGAGGACACAGCTGCAGCGGATGTCCGGGAAGATTGAGGATGGTTCCGATTCCGGCGACGGAGAATGACGTCGTACCTAAGGTTGTTTCGGTGTGGGCTTCTCGACCGCGGGCTTCTCGGATCGAGCTTTCTTGGCGGCGATGGCCTTGTCGGTCCAGTCATCCGCCGCTTTCAGGTCCGTTTTCCTGGCCTCGGGGTCATCGCACTCGTACTCGGCCCGTTCGCGGAACAGCAAGTTCATGTAGCCCATTGCATCGTCGAAATCGGGCTGTAGCTCAAGCGCCTTCTGCAGCCGTTGAATGCCATCCTCCACGTTCTGCTGATTTTGGGCCCGCAGAGCGACACACGCCTCGGGCTTGCTGATCATTTCGCTCTCATTCAGTCCCAGTTCGCTGCGGGCCTTCGTTCGCGCAGCCGAAGCTTCGGTCCAGTCGATAAGAGCAATCATGAAATAGTTGCGTGCTTCGTCCGGTTTGAGTTCAATCGCCTTCCCGTAGTATTCGCGGGCTTGGTTGAAATGCTTCAGGTTGAAGCTCAAGGAGGCGATGGGGACGACGCTTCGGTATTCCTCCGCTTCGGTCGGCTTGCCACTCAGGACTTTCTTGAACTCGTCAATCGCCTGCTCCGCCATGCTGACATTCGCGGCCGATTCATCGCCCGCAATATATTGCTGCGCGTAGGCGGTGGCGAGAAAGACCCGGGCCTGGGTCAGATCAGGATTGATTTCGAGCGCGGCCTTAAAGTGTTCCGCGGCGCCGGAGTAATCCAGGAACTTATAAGCCACGGTGCCGGCATGCATTTCATCCGCCGCCGACGGCGTCTGCGCCAACGTAGCCGTGAAGCTCGTGACCGTAAGCAGGAGAAGCAGCAGGTTAGCTCGCATGAGCTTATGACCAAAGCAGTTCAAATCACCCTCGCCGGACGCGAAATTTTCCAACTCAGGTCCATAATCATTGGTTCATGTGGTATTCAAGCACCCGGCCGAAGCTTGAAATCTATCCACTGACCATTATCCCCTAACCACTATTCCTTCACCGCAATTCCCAGGGCCTTCATCTTGCGATACATGTGGCTGCGCTCCAACCCCAATACTTCGGCAGTGCGGCTCACGCTACCCTGGTTCTCGTCGAGTTTTTTCAGGATATAGTCGCGCTCATACGCGGCGCGCGCCTGGTGCAGGCTGGAGAAATCGCCCATAGCCCGGCGGCCGCTCTCCCGGTAAATCAGCGTGGGCATGTGCTTGCGCTCCAGCTTGCTGACTGTCGGATTCATAATCACAATTCGCTCAATCAGGTTGCGCAATTCGCGAACATTCCCCGGCCACGAGTAACGCACCAGGGCGTCGAGGGCCTCGTCGGACATTTCTTTCTGTCGCCGGTCGTACTTGTTGGAGAACTCGCGGAGAAAGTAGCGCGCCAGTTGCGGAACATCCTCTTTGCGTTCGCGCAACGGCGGCACGTAGAAGGGGATCACGTTCAGGCGGTAAAACAGGTCTTCGCGGAAGTTGCCCTTGGAGATTTCCTCTTCCAGGTCCTTGTTGGTAGCGGCTATCACCCGCGCATCCACAGTGACCGGCTCCTCCTCGCCGACCGGCGCAAAGCGACCTTCGTCGAGCGTACGCAGCACCTTGGACTGCGTCTTCAGGCTCATGTCGCCCACTTCATCGAGGAAGAGGGTTCCTCCGTCGGCCTTCTGGAACTTCCCTTCCTTGTCTGCGGCTGCGCCAGGGAAGGCGCCCATACGATGGCCAAACAGTTCACTCTCGATCAGGTCTTCCGGGATGGCCGCACAATTGACCTCGACGAACATGGCGTCCTTGCGCAGGCTTTGCGCGTGAAGAGCGCGTGCCGCCAACTCCTTGCCGGTGCCCGATTCGCCATAGATCAGCACCCGCCCATTGGTGGGCGCCATCAGCGAGATCTGCTGCCGCAGCGCCTTCATGGGAATGCTGTCGCCGACGATAACGCTCTTCGCCTGAAACTGCTTCTTGAATTCGAGGTTCTCGCTGCGCAGCCGCTTGGCCTCGATCGCGTTCTTCAGCACGATCAAGGTCTTCTCGATCGACAGTGGTTTCTCCAGGAAGTCGAACGCCCCCAGCTTGGTGGCGCGTACCGCGGTTTCAATGCTGCCGTGCCCCGAGATCATGATGACCTCAGGATGGTCTTCGCTTTCCACCAGCTTCTCCAGCGTCGCGAGGCCGTCGATGCCCGGCAGCCAGATATCCAGCAGGACAACATCGACCGACTTGTGGCGCAGCGTGTCCATGCACTCCTCGCCACTGCCGGCGAGCAGCGCTTTGTATCCCTCATCCTCCAGCACGCCTTGCAGCGAGCTGCGGATCTGGGACTCGTCATCCACGATCAGAATGGTTTGCATTTTGCTCGACCGGGCTGGCGTCCGTCTCCGGGGCCAATGGCAACTCTACGATAAATCGAGTTCCCACGGGAGAGTTCTCTTCCACCCGAATGGACCCGTGATGATCTTCCACAATGCGGCTGACAATGGCGAGACCCAGGCCGGTCCCGCGTTTCTTGGTAGAGAAGTAAGGAAGGAATAGCCTTTCCTTCAGCTCGGAAGTGACGCCGTGTCCGGTGTCGGCGACTGCGATCTCGACGGAATCGCGATCGCCCAAAAGCGCCGTCGAGATGTGAATCTCCTTGACTAGCGACTCCTGCATGGCTTCGGCGGCGTTGTCCACCAGGTTGGCGATGGCGCGCTTCATGGCCTCAGGGTCAGCTTGCACCGGCGGCAGGTCGGACGCAAAGAACCTAAGCACCTGGATACCGTCGAGCCGGCCATCGAACATCAGCAGGGCTTGGTTGACGATGCCGTTGATGTCCGAGGGTTGCGGCTGTGATGCCGGGAAGCGGGCCAGCACCGAAAATTCGTCCACCAGCGTGCGCACCGTCTCCACTGAGGAGCGAATGGTTTCCGCGCAATGTTTGATCACGTTCAGGGAAGCTGCGTCGGGTGGCGTAGCGCGCTCCAGATGGCGGCGAATGCGCTCGGCCGAAAGCGCAATTGGCGTGAGGGGATTCTTGATCTCATGCGCGATGCGGCGGGCCACTTCGCGCCAGGCTGTTTGTTTTTGCGCACGCAGCAGGTCGGTGATGTCTTCAAACACCATCACGTAACCCATCCGCTGCTTGCTGGGGATCGGGGCACCCGAATCGAGCGAGGCCACGGTGATGGCGACGTTGAGCGTGGCGCGGGGAGTGACGATCTCCATCTGGCTGGTCGTGCTGCCCATGCGATCGGCCTTGCGCAGGAGGTGCTCCAGATCGGCAACCACATCCGCCGGGAAAAACTCGCGCAGCGTCTGTTCGGGATGGGGCGGGTCTTCCTCAAGCTTCAACAGACGGCGGGCGGCGCGATTGGAATGGAGCACCCGGCGTGAGGCATCCAACGAAAGCACGCCCGATGGCACGCTTTCCAACAAGGTTTCACTGTGCCGGGTGCGCTCTTCCAGTTGCGCGTTCATTTCCGCCAGCTCGCGGCCAGAGGTCTCGATATTGGCGCGGCTGGCTTCCAGATCGGCCGCCATGCGGTTGAACGATTCCACCAGTTTGCCGATCTCGCTGCCCGCACGCACGTCGATGCGATAGTCGAGCCGGCCGCGTGAGATCTCGTGCGTGGCCTCCGCCAGAGCTACCAGCGGGCGCGTCACCATCTTGGAAAGATAGAGCGCCAGCCAGGTGGAGATGAATAGCGTTGCCACCGTCAGCAGCAACAGGAATCCCATGTAGGTGCGCTTGAGGCGGCGGCGTTGAATGCGCAGGTCCTGATATTGCTGCTGGCTGACTTCGAGGTCGCGCAGCACCGCGGAGTAGTTCGCGGGCAGCGGCATGGCGACGAGGATCTCGCCATTGCCAACATGCGAGCGGCCCAAAACATAGGTCTGGTCTAGGATGTCAAACTCCTTCGCCGGTCCGGGCGGGGCCTTCAAAGGTAGGGTTTGCTGTAGTAAGGGCCACGCTTCGGGAGCATGAAAGCTGGCTTCCGCCCGTCCATCGACAATGGCGAACGCGAATCCCCCTTGCAGCGTAACTTCGCTGCGGCGGAACTCCTCCATAATCAAACTGAAATTGCCGGTTTGAAACGACTTCTGGGCGTACGGCGTTGCGGCCAGGCGCCTGGCCTCGCCATCGGCGTTCGTCGCCGCGTATTGTGTCAGCAGGGAAACGATTACGTTGGTGCGATATTGCACGTCTTCCACCGGCCTGGAGAACCACTTCTCGACGGAGCGGTTCATCAGTCCGTAAGCGAACAGGAACAGGAAGATGACTGGCCCGAGCGACAACAGCAGCGCGCCCAACACCATATGGCTGCGAAACTTGGAGCCCAGCACGCCCGTCTTGCGCTCGGCATAGAGCCTTAGCAACGTGCGCAGCAAAACAAAGGTAAGGGCCACGAACAGCAGGAAAATCAGTGCCGAAACCGCGGCAAAGATAATCGTCTCTTCGCTGGTGTCGGGCTGCAGGAAGGTCAGATTAAAGGTCGCCTGGGCGAAAATAATGGCAAACAGGAAAAAGATGCAGACCGAAAGCGCAACAATTGCCGGCGTCCGGTTGGGCTTTGGTTTGGGGCGAATTGGAGGCGACGATGGCAGCATTAAGTCAGACCCTCACCGGCGCTCGCGGCCGGCTCGGTTTCACCAGCCAGACAACTAACGCGACGATAAGGACTACGGGAATCAGTGGTATAAGGAACAGCAGGAGGAAGACTAACGTTCCCGACTGCGAACTGATGCCTCCCTTCACCACCGCGCTGGGGTGGCGTGAAAGACCGCCTCCCACCGTTACCACGTCACCAGAGATGGACGCGTTTTCGTCGAGGTGCATACCACCGCCGACCGTCACTGCGTCACCCTTGACTGTCCCGTCGATAGTAACGCTTCCGCCAATAGCGACTATGTCGCCGCAGGCACCCATCATGTGGATCGAGCAACCAATGCACACCAGATCGCCAGCTTCCTCGTTCTCGTCCACGACGATACTGCGGCCGAATTGCACCCGGTCACCTTTACTGCCCGCATGCAGGACCGGAGCCGCGGCGAGGACAAACAGCAGAACCGACACAAACAGCCAATAGGCCCGACGTGACATGCGGGAGCCTCCTGGAAGACTGTGGATAGGTTAGTCCGGCACGAATCAGAACACAAATTCGCGGCCCCTGCGGTCCTGCGTTGCAATTTCCATGGCAGTGACCCCGGAGTCCGTCTTGGCATCCCGGCATAGGTTGGAACACGGTCTCGGTGACGGAAGTTCCTGAGCCATTTGCGGCTGAAAGAAAAGTCGCTCCAGCGAGACGGTTCGGAAGCCAACCAGCAGCGGCCTAGGCCTTCCAGCAGACGATCTAGCGGGATGCCGAAGGGGCACTTTTCTTGATGAAAGTCGGATCAGCGCCGGCCAAGGCTGTTGGGCTGATCTATGTTGGGGGCGTGGTTCTCGCGATCTCGGTTTTGACGCTGGGCGTCGGGCTGCTGCAAACGCCGGAACAGGTCTAGTCGGGTTCGTGCGCTTTGGTGCGGCGCGTACGAGGCAAGCGGATGAGTGATGCGTCCTGGAGGTGCAAGACATCCTGCAGGTATTCGCGCAGCGCCATCAGGATGAAGGCCGCCTCGGCCGTGAGGAACATTCCGAGGTAGCACACGGTGAGTTGCAGACTGTCGGGAATCTCGCGGTAGTCGGCCACTTTCAGCAAGTCCGTGGTGGCGTTCATGACGCCGCGTTCCGAGAATGCGGTCAGCGATTCCATCAAGTAGTAGTGGTAGAGGAACACCAGGACGAGGGAGGACAGAATCAACAGGAGTGGAACCAGGGACACGAAAGCGCGAATCGTGACATGTCCATCGGGCTTGGTGTAGAACATCAGCCTCCCCAGCGAATGGCGGATGTAGAACAAGTAGCCGAGCAGCAGGAAGCAGAACAACGAGGTGTAGGTCGAGAGGAACTTCTCCTGCGCCGCGTAGGTGGGGATCAAGTGGAACGCCGCCAGAGGGATGGGGAGCGATGCCGTCACGACCGACGCGGTTCCCATGTACGCCTTAAAGAACTTGGCAAAGGCGGCGAACCGTACCGGCTCGTGGGGCTCAGCTTCGGATCTCTCGGCTCGCAGGCTTACGGCACTGGTATCTCGCATTTGACCTTCGCATCCTGAAACGCGGACACCGTGATCGGCTCCGTCTTTTTCGTCGCACCGCCCACTTGCTTGGTGGCATACACCGCGTAGACACCGGGTGGCACCGCCTTCGAAGTCGGGGTGCTGATCTGCGGGAAGGACAGCTCCGCGGAATTGAGCCCGCTGACCGACACCCACTTGTACATCACCGTCCAGCCCGCATCCGGCTGACCATTCTTGACGGTGTTGGCGATGACCGTAATCAGGCGCCCCGCTCCCCATGCTTTACAGTCCACCACCTTGATATGGAGGTCTTCGGCGATGCTCTCCAAAACCTTAAGCGCGGCCTCCTTCTTTTCCGGCATGGTGTTCAATATGTTCGCCACCTCAACGCACCACCGGGCTTCATGCGCCAGGTCCTCGACATATTCCTTCGGCGGGGCGACCAGCAGCCAATCGCCGCTCTCGTTTGTACTCCCCACCCGAGTTGTATCCGTGCCCGCCAATTGCTCCCGCGTCCGCGTAGCCTCCTTTCAGGAGTCCGCTGACCAACTGTCTTTGCGCATCGAGGAGCTTGAACGAAACGTCAGACGCGCTTTTGGCGATCATCTGCCCGCACTGCTGGATTCCGCCGAGCGCAATGGCGGTGGGCTCGAGCCGGGGCGGAGGAGAGAGAACCTGCGCCGACAGAGTCGGGGCGGCTACGAACACGACCCACAGGACGTGGCATACTGCCGAGACCCCAAACGTAGGTCCTGCGCGTCTGCGATTGGCGCAGGCGCGTGTCGGACTTGTCGCCGAAATCGAGTTGGCCAACTGTAGGCATCCGGACATCCTCCTGGAATGACCGATAGCAGGGACGCGATGCCTAGAAGGATATAGCACTTTTGGCGATCTTGAGCACCGTTTGCGTATATCCACTTTGAGGCCTGCTTGGGACTCCCTCCACCAGCAGTTACAATAAAGGGTTTCTTCCCGAGACTAATTGCAGCTTGTGAGGAGTTCGCCTTGATTGCTCGTTATACGCGGCCCGAGATGGGACGCATCTGGAGTGACGAAAACAAGTTTCGCACCTGGCTGGAGGTGGAAATCGCCGCCACCGAAACCCTCGCCGAGGCCGGTATCGTACCGCAGTCCGCCGCCAAGGCCATCCGCGAGAAGGGCGACATCGACGTTGCCCGCATCAACCAGATTGAAGCGGAAGTGAAGCATGACGTTATCGCCTTCACAACTGCGGTAGCGGAAAAAGTTGGTCCGGAATCGCGCTGGCTACACTATGGGCTCACCTCGAATGACGTTGTGGATACTGCGCAGGCTCTGCTGGTGAAGCAGGCCTCGTCCATCATTCGCGAAGACCTGACGAAGCTGCGCGAGGTGCTTAAACGCCGCGCCTGGGAGTTCAAGGACACGCCGGCAATCGGCCGCACGCATGGCATTCATGCCGAACCGGTGACGTTCGGCTTGAAGCTGGCGAACTGGTATTCAGAAGTGCAGCGCAACATTGAACGTTTTGATATGGCCGCCGAGCAGATGCGCGTCGGCAAGCTTTCCGGAGCGGTGGGAAACGCGGCCCATCTGGAACCCGAGTTCGAAGAGAAAATCTGCCAGCGCCTGGGCTTGAATGTCGCTTCAGTCTCATCGCAGGTCATTCAGCGCGATCGCCACGCCTTCTACGTCGCGACGCTGGCGGTGGTCGCATCAACGCTGGACAAGATTGCCACCGAGATTCGTCACCTGCAACGCACCGAAGTTCGCGAAGCCGAAGAGTATTTCAGCGAAAAACAGAAAGGCTCGTCGGCCATGCCGCACAAGCGCAATCCCGTGACGTGCGAGCAGATCAGCGGGTTGGCCCGCGTCGTGCGCTCGAACGCGCAGGCTGCGCTGGAGAACGTCGCGCTGTGGCACGAGCGCGACATCTCACATTCCTCAGCCGAGCGCATCATCTTGCCGGACTCGACAATTCTTGTCGATTACCTGCTCAGCAAGACAACGAACCTCATCGACACGCTGCTGGTTTATCCCAAGCGCATGTTGAAAAATCTGGAATCGACGGGCGGTCTCGTCTTCAGCGGACAGTTGCTGCTGGACTTGGTCGAGGCTGGCGTGCTGCGCGAGGACGCTTATCGGCTGGTGCAGTCGAATGCGATGCGAGCGTGGAAGGAAGACTTGAACTTCCGCGAGCTGATCATGAACGATCCTGAGATCACATCCAAAGTAAAACGCGAAACGTTGGAGCACGCGTTTGATTTGCAGCGGCCGCTGCGGAACGTGGACAAGATATTCAAGCGAGTTTTTGGAAAGGCGACTCTAACAACTTGACATAGGCAAGCCGACGGCAGTAGATTGCGTCTCTGAACGCCGCTCGTTGGCCCTGTTTCCTATAGGAGGAGTGTATGAAAGCGCCCGTACTACGTACGCTCGTCTTTCTCCTGATCGCCTATGGCGCATTTTCGAGCTTCTTCGATGCCGGTTTAGTTCTTTCCTACCGGTTGCACTTTCCAGGATCGCTGAGTTCTTTGGCGCGTTTACGCCCGGCGACGACTATCGCCGGTTCATTCCGGTGTTTGATGCAATTCCTTCCTGGGCGGTCGGGCTATCGCTCGTGGCTGGTCTCCTTTACTTGGCGTCGGTCTGGCCGTTGTTGCGAGGACGCCGCGAGCTTTTCCCCATCTTCACGGCGGCAGTTGCGGTGGATCTGATTCACTACACAGTTCTAAGAAGCAGTCCTCGCCTATGCGGAATTGATGGGTTCAGGCCACATACACATGGAATACGTGCTGTATGGGTTTCTCCTGGTGGGCTGTGGAATCGCCTGGTGGGTTGCTCGCCCCCGCAACATCCCCGCGATCGCGGCACTGCAGGGCTAACTGTTAGTCGAGTCTGGCAACTGAAAACTACCCCAGCCGATTGATGATCGACGCGACATATCCCGCGCCGAAGCCGTTGTCGATGTTCACCACGCTGACGTTCGACGCGCAGGAGTTCAGCATTCCCAGCAGCGCGGCGACGCCCTGGTACGAAGCTCCGTAGCCGACGCTGGTCGGCACCGCGATGACCGGAACGCCTACCAATCCTCCGACCACGCTGGGCAGCGCGCCTTCCATTCCGGCACAGACAATCACTACGCGGGCCTGGGTCAACGTCTCGCGGCGGGCCAGCAGGCGATGGATGCCGGCGACTCCGACGTCGTACACGTGCTGCACTTCGTTGCCCATGATCTGCGCCGTGACCACAGCTTCCTCGGCAACCGGAATATCGCTGGTCCCGGCGGAGACCACGACGATCGTCCCTTTGCCATAGTTGGTTTCATCCTGCGTCAGCGTGATCGCGCGCGCCAGCTCATGCAGCTCGGCCTTGCGGAACTTGCGCCGCACCGCGCGAAACTGCTCGCGCCGAAACCCGCGTGGCCAGAACGTTGTGGCCGTGTTGCGCGAGCCGCGCAAAGATCTCGGCCAACTGCTGCGGACTTTTTCCCGGCCCGAAGATGACTTCCGGCATGCCAACGCGAAGCGTCCGATGATGGTCCACGTTGGCGAAGCCGAGGTCCTCGAAGGGAAGATGCTTCAGCCGCTGCACCGCTTCGTCGGGCGAGAGCTTGCCGCGCTTCACTTGCTCGAACAGTTTCTTGATGGCTTCGGAATTCATGGGGCAGTTGCCAGTAGCCAGTTGTCAGTTGTCAGGAACAAAGTTTCAAGTTTCCCGTTCCAAGATGCAAGTTCAACACGAGCGGCGCAATGTGCCCGTATTGCCGCCAGAACGGACCAGGATTCGAATGGTACGATGTGAAGCTTAGATGCCCGCGCCAACCAATGCAGCACCTCGGACGCTGACCGTCGCCGTCACCGGCGCGAGCGGCTCCATCTTCGCCCAGCACTTGCTCGACACGCTGGACCGCGATGAGCGCGTCGCGACTGTCAACGTTATCTTCTCCGACAGCGGACTGCGCGTGATGGCCGAAGAGCTGGAGGTGGCGGGCCGCAACGAAGTCGTTGCACAAGCTGCTGGGACGGCCTTCGCAGAAGATCCAGCAGCAGAACAACACCGACATCGGCGCCAACGTCGCCAGCGGCTCGTACCAGACCGACGCCATGATCGTGCTGCCGTGCAGCGTGGGAACGCTGGCGCGCATCGCGCAACGGCATGGCGATCCAGCTCATCGAGCGCGCCGCCGACGTCTGCCTCAAGGAGCGCCGCCCGCTCATCCTCTGCGTGCGCGAGACGCCCTTCAACCTGATCCACCTGCGCAACATGACGCTCGCCGCCGAAGCAGGCGCAACCATCTTCCCGATCATTCCGGCGTTCTACTTCCGTCCCGTCTCCACCGACGAAATCGCGCGCGAGTTCGTCAATCGCGTTCTCGCCCACGTTGGCCTGCCGCAGCCGGACGCGTATCAGTGGAAGGGCCAGTGAACGCGATTTAGCCGCGAACTGGCGGCAGACCCCTTCACAACTCCGAAACCGGTGGCGACGACGTTTTCGCTTGCTCGTGGCGCACCGCGAGCAGGGCCAGCGCGCACGAGCCAAGACGCGCCAGAATGTTGTCGGTGCGGCTGGTGACGACCACCGGCACTCGGGCGCCGATCACCATGCCGCAAGCCTGCGCGTCGGACATGTACTCGAGTTGCTTCATCAGGATCGCGCCGGCTTCCAGGTCCGGAACCACGAGGATGTCGGCGTTCCCTGCAACCGGCGAGGCGATGCCTTTCGTTCTGCGCCGCGGCTTCCGACACTGCAACGTCGAAGCCCAGCGGTCCGTCGAGCACGCCTCCGGTAATCTGACCGCGGTCAGCCATCTTGCAGAGCACGGCCGCGTCGAAGGACGACGGCAGCTCCGGCGACACGGTCTCGTGCGCCGACAGCAGCGCAACCTTCGGTTCCGCAATCGCCAGCGTATGCGCCAGGTCGATGGCGTTCTGCACAATGTCGCGCTTCTCTTCCACCGTGGGCGAAACGTTCACCACGGTGTCGGTCATAAACAGCGGACGCGGGAAGCTCGGTATCTCAACCGCGGCAACGTGGCTCATGCGCCGCGCGGTGCGCAATCCGTGCGGCGTGTCCACAAACTGCATCAACTCGCGGGCGTGAAGGCTGCCCTTCATCAGGGCCTCGACTTTGTGCTCGCGCGCCATGGCGACGGCGCGCTCCGCCGCCTGGTGGCTGTGCTCGGTAAACTCCATTTCAAATTGCGAGATGTCCAGCTTGCAGTACTCGGCTGCGGCGCGGATCTTCGCTTCCGGGCCCACCAGCACGGGGATAATCAGGTTGGCCTCAGCCGCCTCGATGGCCGCCAGCAGCGAAGCCGTATCGACCGGATGAACGACCGCGGTGCGAATCGGATACAGGCCCTTGGCGCGCTTCGATGAGCCGGCGATAGTGCCGTCCTTTCTCCAGCAGCTTGACCTCGGGCAGCCGGACGCGTTCGCGCGAGATTTTTTCCGTCGGCGCGATCACCTCGGCGGTACCGCTGATCACGATCTCGCCCCGCTGATTGGCCGCCTGGCACTCCAGGGTCACGCGGTGCTTGTCCTCGTCCATCTCCGCAACCTTCACGGTCACGGTGATGGTGTCGCCCAGCCCGACGGGCCGGCGAAAGCGCAACGACTGTCCCAGGTAGATGGCGCCGGGCCCGGGAAGCTGCGTGCCCAGCACGGTCGAGATCAGCGCGCCGCCCCACATGCCGTGCGCGATGATCTTGTGGAACATGTCGCTGTCGGCGAACTCCTTGTCCACGTGGGCCGGGTTCACGTCGCCCGACATGATGGCAAACAGCTCAATGTCGCGGTAGGTGAGGGTGCGGGACAGGCTGGCGGAGTCGCCGACCCTGAGCTCGGAAAAGGTACGGTTCTCGATTCGATCCAGGGCGGCAATGCTCATGAGCACCTCGCAGACAGGCTAGACTTCTTACCCTACATGGGATGGTATCTTGCGGCAGTGAGCTTCGTCACTGAGGCCGAGGTACATCCGACGAAGCGTCTCCACTTGGTCGTAACCCCCATCCTCCTCCTGTTCTTTAGAATCATCACATTACGAACTTTTTCCCGGCAAACTATTGAATTCCAATGGTTTACAAGCATCTTCTTTTATTGCAATAACTTACGTCGGTTCCTCAGAGGAGCGTTCCAAGCGCACATCGCGGCTGAACCGGCGAAGACACACAGCAACGCTTCGTCCTCCCAATCCATGGATAGCGCACAGGGCGAATGCGCAGGCAAGTGCACAGGACACATTCGCGTGTGACAACGGGAGCGCAAGGCAAAGCGACCTCTTGTCGACGATGGGCGGCTGCATCAGCGAGCCTGCGGGTCTGCGCTATCATGCTCTCGCCATGAACAAGCAATATTTCTACCTCAAGCTGATCCCGCCCCGGCCGACCTTCGCCCAGGACATCACCGACGAAGAGCGGGCCCTGATGGAGGAGCATGGCGCTTACTGCGAGCAGCAGTTTGACGCCGGGCAAGCTTCTGGCTCTACGGTCCGGTGATGGCGCCGGATGGGGCTTTCGGTGTGGCGAATCCTGGAGGTCGCGGACGAAGCCGAGGCGCGGCAGTTCGGCGAAAACGATCCCTCCGTTCGCGCCGGCATGAACCGCTTCGAGCTCTATCCCATGCGGGTGGCTGCCGCTCGCGCCAAGAGTTGAAACACTCACCGGGTGAATCCGCGTAGCCGCCGTGATAATCTTTTGGCATAGCTCGGAAATGAGGATGGTCATTCCTAATGCTCTTGAAAATCAACCACTGAGGCAAAGAGATCGCGGAGAAGGATTTGTGAAAACCGAAACTCCGTATCCTCAGCGTCCTCCGTGGTAAGTGATTTTCGATGATGTGACCCCCATCGAGCCCAGGAGAGAAACGAATGAAGGCAGTGTTAATTACGGTGGTCGCCGCGACCCTCACAGTCGTGCCCGCCGTGCGTGCTCAGGACTTGACCCAGGACACCAAGAAAGCCGCCGACAAGACTGCTGACGTGACCAAGGACACCAGCAAGGACGTGGCCCACGGCACCAAGAAGGCCGCTGTGAAGACAGCGGACGTGACCAAGGACACCAGCAAAGATGTGGCCCATGGCACCGCCACCGGCGCCAAGAAAACCGCCAAGGCCGTGGACACTGGCGCCAAGAAGACCGGGGACGCGGTCAAGACTGGGGCCGACAAGACGGTTGACGCGATTAAGTAGCTCTCGCGACCCTCGCAAAAGAGATTATTCCTGGGATTTGCGGAGAGAACCTGTGCCGCCCCTACCGGGGCTCAGACCCATTTCCCGACCCACCCAGCACTCCGCCTGCGGCGTAGCCTGCCCTGAGCGCAGCCGAAGGGTGCTGGGCTGAACTGAGTCGCCCTCGGGGCTCGACCCTCGCTGATGGGTCAGTAGCGCGAGAGGCTAGTGCGGTTCCAGGGTTGGTGTATCCGGTAGAGCGGGCCTTCAGGCCAGCGTTAGCAAGCCTTTTAGGAATCTGGGGGCCTCAGCCCCTCAATATCGCGGCCGAAGGTGCCGCCGGGTTGAAACCCGGCTCGCTTTGCAAGATCCTCCGGGACGCGGCGCTGAAGCGCCGCTCTACCCGAGCGATCCAGCTCTACAGCAATGGTGGAAGTGCTCCAATGCCAAGCGCGCCGCGCGAAAAGCGAAAGTGCCAGAGCGAAAGGCGAGAAACGGAGAACGAAGAGCGAAGAGCGCAAGGCAAAGGCGAACAGCGAAAGCGTCTTCTACGCCTTATTCCGTTGTTGTCGAGCCGTAGTCGGTTCGCAGCTCGCCGTTTCGGATTTGCTGGATGAAGATAGGAACTTCCCTGTTGATCAGATCAGCCCGGTCGATTGGTAGATGGTGTCCGCTCCCTTTGGCAATGATTCTACGGCTGCGGTTGGACAAGCGTTTTAGGGCTTCCTGGTCTTGGTCCCACAGCACGCTCGATTCGAGCGCCAGCTTAGGCGGAAGGTCCGTCCTCTGCCTATCCAGTTGAGGATCTCGCGAGAAGATCAAGACCGGCAGGTCTCCATATGGACCGGTGTCGATCGTCTCCTCGCCGGACCGCCGATCGGCCGTGTACTCTCTCCAGACCTCGCCTAACAACATACCGCAATCGAGTTGTCCCTTCATTTTTGCCATTTGCCCATCAAAACGAGAGTCAACCGAGCAGTCGCCCGTAAGCCGCGGTATACCAAGAGCAATGAGCGCAACATAGGAATAGTACTGAGACGTAGAAGGCAGCGTGCGGGCTTTCAGTTCGGCAGATTCATGGTCCTCTTCCAAGGGCGTAGCGCCTTCAACGAAGATCAGCCCAACCAGGTCCTGGGGGTAATGTGTAGCGTACGCGCGTATGTTGATGCCCCCCATCGAGTGTCCCATGAGGACAATGGGGCCACTAACCCCAGCTTGCTGCAACAGAGCATGTAATTCACTGGCAATGTTATCGGCGTCTCGCGGATCGGGCCCCGGAGTACTCCAGCCCATTCCGGCGCGGTCATACGAGCAAACTCGCGTAGTCTTTGAGAGTTCCGGTTGCACCTTGGCCCATGCCAGCGAATCATTTCCCATGCCTGCGTCGAGGACAATCGTCGGAGAGCCCTCACCCGTGCAGTAGAGATGCATGTCGTGTCCGTTCACACGGTAGATCGTCCCGGGAGCCGGATAGATGGAGCGGTAATAGCGAAGGGCAGCCGCATTGAATATGGTGCTGCCGGCAGCCGTCACGAAGAGAAGGATGACCAGCGAAAGCAAGACCCATTCCGTGATGCGACGCCACTTGCCATGTGGAGTGCGTCGCAGCGTGCGCAGGCGGCGGATGCAAAGCGCAACCGACCAAAATCGCGACCAGCACGATGACGATGGGAAGAGTCAGTGGATTAGGATTCAACAGCGCTCCTTACGGAATCCCTGAACAACAGCTCCGGCTGAATTTACTCCCCCGCCAACCCGAGCACGACTTTGTGTCAGGTGCCGGCGCGAGAAGCTGAGACGCCAACCGTGCCAAAAGCGCGTTTAGGTATTCCTGTCTTTATCGAGCACGTCCGGACCACGGAACAATTCCGCCCAGGAATCGTCCAGCGTGTTCCAGCGGTCACGCTCCAGCCAGTTGGCGTGCGCGTCGGGAAGATAAAGGACGCCGTGCCCTTCACTACAGACCATTTCGATGCCTGACCAATTCAACAGCACGTGCCCGGGCGCCCCGATGCGAATGGCGCTTCCCAGGCGGCGCAGGCAGGTTCGACACCGCTTTTGCTGATCGCGGATGGACCAGGACAACGGGCCAACCGCCATCACCAGAAACAGCCACAAGGCCAGGCCGTCCACCATCGGATAGATGGACCCAGTGAAGCGCACCGATAGCCAGTGGGCGATGACCGACGCCAGCAAGCCGGTCGCGATCAGCAGCAGGGCCGACTTGGCGACAAAGAAGATCCACCAGCGGCATCGGGCCGCGAGTGTCGTCGGAGGCCGGCCCAGGCCGCCGTCGGCGTGCCGTGCGTAAACAATCCACACCGCGCAGCTCACGGCCAGCAGCAGGAACGACAGGTAAGTCTCCACCGAACGGCGCATATCCGCTCGCGCGGAGGTCACCGACAGCAGCGATGCGGGAAAAACATAGCCGGCGTTTTCGCTGAGGTCGGTGAGATCGGCTTCGACTTGCGCTTCGGTGGCGCCGTTCTTCATGCGACCGACTGCGCCAATCCGCTCCGCCAGGTTGCTATAGGGTGGAATGTAGGGGTCCAGAAGCATCCAGGCGGAGATGTCTGAGGACACCAGATGGAAATTTCGCGGCAGGACCCCGATGACCGTCCGTTCAATGCCATCGATCATGATTCGCCGACCGATTACACGGCTATCGCCGTTGAATTGCAGCTTCCAGATTGCGTCGTTCAGCACGATGCAGGTCAGGCAAGTTTGCGCGTCCTCGCTGCGAAGGGTGCGCCCCAGGGCCGCCTTGACGCCCAGCAGTTCAAAGAAATCGGGAGAGACCCTTGCGGTCAAGATGGGAACCGAACGCTGCACCCCGGCCAGGTTTTGCGGACCCCATGAGTAGGCCGCGACGAAATCGAGCAGCTTGCTGCCGTTCCACACCGCCGCCAGGTCGAGCAGCGTTTCGGAGCGAAACCTCCTGAACTTGCCATTCAGGGTGATGACGCAGACCCGGTCGGGACGTGAGATTGCCGAGGACAGACGCGATCGCGCTGCGGGAAGGAAGCCACCCGCTAACACGATAATCAGCACGAGCGCGGCTGCAAGCGCGAGGCAGGTCGAAGCCGCGCGGCACCGGCGCTCCATACTTCGCAAGAACGGCCCGCGCTCGTAGCGGATCCAGAAGGCGTCGGCGAAGAGTCGCCAACAGTGCCGGGCAAGTTCCAGTTTGTTTTGCCGATTGAGTTGGCCGGTCTCGGCCAGGAAATGGGTCCAGTGCCAGAGCTGCCGCGTCTGCTGGCGCAGCCATTCCGGCCGCTGCCGGCGAGGCACAATCCAGCTCGCGAGCCACAGGATCGCCTGGCAGCTCAGCAAGGTCCGCCGCAATGGACCAGGAAAAGGCATTGTCCCCACCCACTTCGATGACGAAAGCATACCAGCCGGCCCTTGCCGGGCAAGGCCGAATTTCGGCAAGCCGACCAGCTTCGGCTTTGTTACCGGATTGGACGCCAGCGGTGCCGTCTCGGTTCCAGGCATCTTGGACAATGGCCGCTGGACGGCCCGCCCTCGCCGGCATGCAAAAGCGGGTACCATGGTTGGGAAGCCTCTATGGCACAGTAGCAGCGACGCTGGAGTTTTGCAGCGGCAAATCCGGAAAGCCTTGTGAGGGACGATCATGACGGAACCGAGTTACGAGGAACTGAAAGCTAAACTAGCGGAGCTGGAAAAACAGGTACAGGGCCGGAAGCGCGGCGCCGTGGAATTCAGGGTCAGCGAAAAGGGCGGGGTCAGCGTGTATGGCTTGGGACGATTTCCGGTCACGTTGTACTACGAGCAATGGATGAAACTGCTGGACCAGATTGACCAGCTACGCGAGTTCCTCGAAGCCAATAAAAGCGCGATGAAACTCAAGAACCCCGAGGCGTGAACGGCGGCGCGATTCGGACCTCACTGCGCCGAGGCCTGCATCTTCGCCAGGTCGCTGCGGACGCGATCGGCGCGCGGGCCGGTCGGCTCCTCCTTGAGGAACATCTGGAATTCGGCAAGCGCATCTTGCCGGCGGCTCTCTTGCTGGTAGGCCATTGCGGCAATGTAATGGATGGTGGAAGGATGTTGCCCGGGTAACGCGTGCACTTTCTGTGCGGTGGCGATGGCGGCCCCATACTGCCGCTCCATGTACTGCGCGTCGGCCAGTAAGGTGAGGTTCAGTCCATTGTTGGGATCCACGCTGAGCACCTTGCCCAGCACCGCTTCGGCGCGAGAAAAGTCCTTCTCCCGCAGGTACAGCTTGGCCAGATTTTCGCACGCCGGAACATAGTGCTCGTCCAGACTAAAAGCCTTTTCCAGCGCTTCCTTCTCGCGGGCCGGATCGTTCGTGTGGGCGTAGACGATGGCAAGATTGTTGTAGGCGGCGGCATACTGCGGATAGATGGAGATCGCTTTGTTGAGCAGCTCCGCAGCTTTGCTCCACTGCTGGCGCGCCATCGCCTCATTGGCTTTGTCGAGATCCTTTCGCGCTTTGGGGGGGATGTTCAAGGCGGAAGCTGATACCGATCCGGAGTTCGGCGCGGCCGTTTGCTCCTCGGCCGTTTGCAAGCGGCGAACCGTGACATATTGAGCCTGGGTAACCTGGCGGGAATCAACCTCGAACAATGCGCTTTCGGTGGTTTGGATTCCATCGCCACTCACCACGACGTGATACTCGCCGAGCGGAATGTTCCGGAAATCCGCCTTGCCGATGTCGTTGGTATAGGTGGTCTGCGCCGGTGTACTGCTGGAGCCTTCCATCAGGCGCACCAGGAGATTGGCGCCTGCCCTGCGGTCATCGGCGTAAACCACGTGGACATGCAGACTTCCCGTTTTCAAGCCCGCACCTCCTCCTAGCTGCGCCTGCGCGAGCGGAAGGAGAAGGCAAAAGAAAATGGGAGCGAGCCAACGTTGATTGCGCATTTCGCCCTCCAGAGAAGGCCAGGGAGCTGGCTGGCCACCTCGAAAGCATCGATCCCCCGCCGTGGGCGGCGGCCAGGGTCCGGGAAAAGAGTAGCGGAGCGCGAGCTGAAGTTGGCCGGGATAGCCAACTCCACAATCCACTTCGTGCTCGGGATTCTACACCTCTACGCGCGTGCCGGCGATGGGAACTTTGTGAACATTTGCGGGAAGGAATCCCGCTCTCTCACAACCGGCAAGCAGCCAGCGCGACGGGGCAGACCGGTGGACTGTTAGAATTGAGTGGTGAAGCGCCCCATTCGCCTCATCGCCATCGATATTGATGGCACGCTGCTGGACTCCAAAGTCGAGATTTCCCCTGCCAACCTGGATGCCTTGCGCCGGGCCCACGAAGCCGGCGTCGAGATCGTGCTGGGGACCGGACGACGGCACAAGTTCGCTCTGCCGATCGCGGAATCGCTCGGCTTCGACCTGTGGCTCATCAGCTCCAATGGCGCGGTCACCCGCTCGACCCGCGGCGAGGCGTTTCACCAGGACCTGCTGCCCAAGGCCACGGCCATCAAGCTCTGCCGGCATATGCGAGGAGTTCCGCAACCACACGGTGCTGACCTTCGACCGCGAAGGCATGGGCGGTATTGTCTGCGAGAACCACGAGCATCTGTATGGCGTCATTCAGCGCTGGATGGAAAAGAATGCGCCCTACATCGAGTACATCAGCCCGATCGAGAAGGCCTTGACCGAAGATCCCATTCAGGCCATGTTTTGCGGGCCGATTGCGCTGATGCAGCGCGCCCAGGAGCGGCTGCTGGCCTGCGATTTCACGACCGACTTTACCATCCTGCGCACGCAATACGAGGAACGCAATCTGTGCATCGTCGATATTCTGAACGCCGGATGCTCCAAGGGACACGCGCTGGAACGCTGGGCCAACTACCGCGGCATCGACCGTTCGGAGGTCATGGCCATCGGCGATAATTACAATGACATTGAGATGTTGACCTTCGCCGGACATCCGGTGATCATGGGGAACGCGGCGGACGATCTGAAGCAGAACGGCTGGACCGTGACGCTGCACAATGATGAAAGCGGCGTGGCTGCGGCCATCGAGCAGGTCCTGGACGCCGACCGAGCGAGCGTGAATGCGTAGGACCGTACAACTCGGGCTATTGGGACTGTTGCTCGCATCGCAAGTGCACGCTGCGGAACTGGCGAATTTGCGCAATGGGTTCAGCATTCGTCACCAGCGGCACGAAACCGCCGGCGAGACCACGCGCCTCTACATGGACGCGGCGCCGGACAGCGGCTACATTGACGTGCCCACCGCCGAGATCGAGAGCTTCGAACCGGCACCGCCCGATCCGCAAGAGGCCTCAACCCAGACCCAGAAGCCGCAGGACCTGACTTCCATCGTCAGCAGCGCCAGCGCGCGCAATCAGGTTGATGCCGACTTCATCGCCAGCGTCATCCGCGCCGAGAGCGCCAACAATCCGCGCGCCGTCTCGCCCAAGGGCGCGCAGGGACTGATGCAGCTTATGCCGCAGACGGCCAGCAAGCTGGGCGTGAAGAACAGCTTCGATGCGGCGGAGAACGTGGATGGCGGCGTGCGTTATCTGCGCGAGCTTCTGCTGCTCTACAACAACGACATGATTAAGGCCCTGGCGGCCTACAACGCCGGGCCGCAGCGGGTGCAGCAATACAAGGGGCTGCCGCCCTACCGCGAAACCCATGCCTACGTGGCGCGCGTCATCAAGGACTACAACCGCAAGAAGCTGGCCAAGCGGAAGATGCCCGCGCGCGATGCATCGGGCGACAAGACTGTGCTGGCTCGAGGCACGGCCAGTTCCACGTCCCGGCAACGAATAGCGAAAAGACTTTCCTTCATGAGCACAAAACGTATTCTGATTTTCGGCGTCGTTCTGGTCGCGCTCTGCCTGCTCATTTATCTTCAGGTGCGCACCTGGAAGAACTTTGACTGGGGAGTGTTCTGGAGCCGCACCGATCATGTAAGCCTGATCGGCCTCGCCGCGGGGATCGCTCTCACCTACCTCGCGTATGTTTTGCGCGCGGTGCGCTGGCGCGTTTTTCTGAAGCCGGTGTGCAAGACCACCACTGCACGGCTTCTGGGGCCGCAATTCATTGGCTTCTCGGCCCTGTCGCTGCTGGGCCGCGCCGGGGAGATGGTCCGTCCTTACCTCATCGCCAAGAAGGAGCGCCTTACCTTTACCTCGCAGATCGCGGTCTGGGGCGTGGAGCGCATCTTCGACATGGGCGCCTTCGCGGTGTTGCTGATCATCAGCCTGTTTTCTCCTGACGTGCGCGCGCTGCCTTTCTATCACCACGTGGTGACCCTGCATGGCATTCGGATCGATCTTGGCTTGCGCGACGCAGCCTTTGTGCTGATGGCTTTCGTCGCCGCACTGGTCGTTGGGTGCGTCGTCGTGCGGCACTCTGGGGAGCGAGTAGGGCAATTTCTGTATGACCTCTTTGCCGGCTTCGCTCCTAAAGTCGCCCATCACCTGCGCGAGAAAGTGCGTTCTTTCAGCGAAGGGTTGAAGACGATCCACGACTTTAGCTCGGCGGTGCAGTTGGTGGTTGTGTCCCTCGTCATGTGGGTGTTGACCGCTTTCTCCTACTACTGCATCACCCACGCTTACCCGGGCGAGCTTCGCGGGTTGACCATAGCGGACCAGGTGGTGCTGATGGGCTCAAGTATGGTGGGGTCGATGCTTCAGTTGCCGGCGGTCGGCGGCGGCTCGCAACTGGCGACCATCAGCATGTTGCACTCGGGCTTCGGCATCGAGCAGGAACTCGCTGTGAGCTGCGGAATCCTGATCTGGGCGATCACGTTCATGTCGGTGATACCGACCGGCCTGGCGCTGGCGCGGCGCGAGCACCTTTCCATCCGCGCGGTTGCCGAGGCGGAAGAAAAGGCCGCTGCGCTGGTAGAGTAGAGGGTTGGGAAGTGCCGGTCCGCAGCTTATAATGCGAACTGTACCGCAAGCTTGCGGCTGCTCGCCGGCCTTATTTCCGTGAGGAGCTTCCTGGGTACGATGAAATCTGCACGCTGGATCCTGATTGCCGCGCTGATAAGCAGTCCTTTCTGGCACGCTGCGCCGCTGGCTGCAGCCACCACCAACGCCACCAGCGCCAACGTTACGGTGAGTGGCAGTACGAAGTGGGTTGACACCAACATGGATGTCACCGCCGGCGACAAGCTGCACATCACCGCCAAAGGCACCGTCAACATGGGCAACAACACCGGCATCACTCCCGCCGGAGCGCAGCGCGGCTGGGAGGACACGTTGCGTCCGCTGATGGTTCCGAGCGCGGGACGCGGAACCCTGGTCGGACGCATCGGCAACAGCGATGCTGCAACTCCCTTCGTTGTCGGCGCCAACGGTAACCTGACCGTGCCGGTCGCGGGGCGCCTGTATCTCGGGATCAACCAGGATGTAACCCAGGCCCCAACCGGCAAGTACGAGGTGCATATCGATCGCACGCCCGCGTCGGCCGCCGCCGCTGCCGCCAAGAGCAACTACGACTTCAAACCCCTGTTTGCGCAGATTGACGCCAAAGTGCCCTACCGGGTGACTGACAAGCCGGAAGGCGGCAATCCCGGAGACCTGATCAACTTCGCGATTGTCGGCTCGCAGGAACAAGTGACCAGTGCATTCAAGGATGCAGGCTGGCTTCAGGCCGACAAGACCAACAAAGACGCGGTGGTCAGCGCATTGCTGGCGACATTGCAGAAGAACTCCTACATGACCGTGCCGATGAGCATCCTGTACCTGTTCGGCCGCCCGCAGGACTTCGGCTATGAGCGCACCGATCCGGTGCTGGTGGCCGCACAACGCCACCACTTCCGCATCTGGAATTCACCCTTGAGCACGCCTCAGCAGACCATCTGGGTCGGCTCGGGAACGCACGACATCGGCATTGAGAAGGACCAGCGCTCGGCCAACGCCATCACCCACAAAATCGACCAGGACGTGGACAACGAGCGCGACTTCATCGGCGCGACCTTGACCCAGGCCGGAAAAGTCCAGGCGATGGAATACATGACGCGCTCGCATCCCATCACTTCCACGAAAACCGCGACCGGCGGTGAAATCAAGTCCGATGGACGAGTGCTGGTCATCGTCCTGAAGCCTGCGCAGAAATAATCGCCCCATTGCCAGTTGTAAGCGGTTCGAATTTCCTGCTCGTGGAAACAGCCCAGGCCGGCGCCCTTGCGGAGTGCCGTCCTTCGTCGGAAGGAGCAACGCTGCCGCTCTAGCTAGCTAGTAGCCCCCAGGGGACATCGTCGAAGGCGCTGGTTTGCCGCCTCTTGTCGAACGTACCTCAGGGCCTGAAAGCTTCTTTATTCTTAACCGCTGACGCGGCGCTGAAGAGGCTGTTACGAAACTCGGATCCAGAATTGGTTAGTGGATCGAAGTGACCTAAATAGGCGATGAAAACAGCCGCGGAGCGGCGGAATGGTGTTAGGCGGGGGCGTCAGCCCCCGCTCTGGTGGGAAATAATGCGAGCCGCAGGGCGGCGACACGGAGTTTCGTAACAGCCTCTGAAGCGCCGCACTACCCGTGGCTTACACTCCATTGAGTTTTTCAGCTAGAGACCGCTGCTGCCCTACACTCTTGCCAGATGCACCCCAAACCACTTCTTGCGGTCACACCAGGTTTGTTCCAGGGTGAAGCCGCTTTGGCGCAGGATGTGGTTGATCATCGCATCGCTGTATTTGTAGCTGTTTTCGGTGTGAATGCGTTCTCCCGCCGCGAAGGACACGTCCATATCGAGTTCCGGCAGAAATACGGCTTGTGCGGCCCTACTTTCCAGGTAGATCTCCATGCGGGAATCGCGCCGGTTCCACAGCGCGATGTGCCGAAACAGATCGAGGTTGAAGTCGGCTTCCAGCTCGCGGTTCAAGCGCGCCAGCATGTTCTTGCTGAAGCTCGCGGTGACACCCTGGGCGTCGTCATAAGCCGGTAGCAATATCTTTGGACTCTTGGCGAAATCGGCGCCCAGCAGCAATGCATCGCCGGCTCGAAGGGTTTGCCGGAGACGGCGCAAGAGGCGGATGGCATCGGCCGGCTCGAAGTTGCCGATGCTGGAACCGATGTACAGCACCAGCTTGCGTCCGCTGATGCGGCCCAGAGCGGCAACTCCGCCAGTGTAGTCTGCGACGATGGGATTGACCCGCAGACTCGGGAACTGCCTGCCGAGTTGCCGCATGGCTTCATCCAGCGCTGACGGCGACACGTCGATGGGATAAAACAGCGCGCGGCTCTGGCGCTGCAACAGCTCCTCAATCAGGATGCGCGTCTTGCTGGCGGTGCCCGCCCCCAGCTCCACCAGCGTCAGTGACGGTCCAGCCTGCTCAACTATCTCTCCCGCGTACCGCTCCAGAATGGAACGCTCGGTGCGCGTTAGGTAGTACTCAGGAAGTTCCGTGATCTGCTCAAACAACGTCGAACCAATCTCGTCATAAAGCAACCAGCAGGGCAGGCGCTTCGGCGTGGCGTTCAGCCCTTCGCGCACCGCGAGCGCCATGGCAGCGGAGACCGTGAACTGGAGTTGCTTGCTAGTTGCCATTGGCCAACCGGATGCCCATGAATTGCCAGCGCGCGTAGGGCGGGAAGAAGTTGCGGTACGTGGCCCTGATGTGCGATCGCGGCGTCGCGCATGAACCGCCGCGCAGCACCATCTGGTTGCACATGAACTTGCCGTTGTATTCGCCGACCGCGCCCGCGGCCGGCGCGAAGTTGGGGTAGGGAAGATAGGCGCTCCCCGTCCACTCCCAAACGTCGCCGAACATCTGCGCCAACGGTTCGGCCGATTGCACGGCACGCGGATGCAGTGCGCCCGTTTCCAGCAGATTGCCGCCGACTGCGCAAGACCGCGCCGCGATCTCCCACTCGAACTCGGTCGCCAGGCGAGCGCCCGCCCAGCGCGCAAAGGCGTCAGCTTCGTAATAGCTCACATGGCAAACCGGCTCGTTCAGCGGCACGGGCTGCATGCCTTCCATGGTGTAGTGCCACCATTCTCCGTCGCGCTGCTCCCAATACAGCGGAGCATTCCACTGATTGTTGCGAACCGTGTCCCAGCCATCGGAGAGCCACAACTCTGGTTTGCCGTATAGCCCCCGGCGCGCATGAATTCCAGATACTCGGCATTGGTCGTCAAGCGCGAGCCGAGGCGGAACGACTGGAGGAAAACGTCGTGCCCGGGACCTTCGTTATCGAACTTGAAGCCATCGCCCTTGAACCCGACGGCGTACACGCCTCGGGTAAACTTGCGCCACTCGAACGCGGTTGTGGAAGCCTCGGCACGCCCTGGCTCCTGCCCTTCTCCGGCAGTACGATACGCCGGTCGCAGCGGGTTCGTCCATAAACCGTTCTTCACGTCGGTGACGATCAGTTCCTGATGCTGCTGCTCGTGATTGAGACCGAGCGTCAGCAGTTCCAGCGCTTCGGGTGTAGGGTCAGCCGACAGCAGGTGCACCATCGCCTCGTCGATGTAATCGCGGTAGGCCTGCACCTCGTCCAATCCAGGACGGGACAAGACGTGCCGCAAAGCGCGCAAAGGACGATCACCCACCGCGTTGTAGTAAGAATTAAACAGGTTACGAAACTCTCCTCGGAAAGGCCTGTAGTCTTCCGCGTACTGGGAGAGCACAAAGGTCTCAAAGAACCAGGTGGTGTGCGCCAGGTGCCACTTCGCGGGACTGGCGTCGGGCATGGCCTGCAGGCTGTGGTCTTCAACCGTCAGCGGAGCGCATATTTGCAGCGACATTGGGCGCACCGCCAGATAGCTCTCCAGCACCGACATTTCGGGGGAGTCTGCGGTGGCCGATAGATCACGTGATGCGCTCGTCGTATGCATGGCAACTACAAACCGTATGTAAGATGCAGAATTCCAGCAGCGTGGTTCGCTAATTCGGACCGGCGAAAAGTGGCCTGACCGTGGTCCGGGCTAATTGACACTCAACAAAGGATGCCGCTGCGGGAAGAAGGCTACAAATTTTCTTCCGGGTCACCAGGAGGAATCTGCTTTTCGTTGAATCGGGTAAAAAGCAGATCCGTCGCTGCGCTCGTGATGACAAGCGCTACAAACTATCGCGATGTTGTGCGATTCTCATTCGACGACAAGCGCTCTCCCTATTTCCCGGTGCGAACTGAATTTGCCGGCTCCAGGCTGGGCCCTTCCGCGCCGATCGAAGGTTGCTTGTAGAGTCCCCGGATATCGTTCCAGCGCACCATCAGCATTTCCACTCCCATGTTAAGCCCGTCGCGCAAAGGATTGATGCGCGAGCGGTGATCGTGGGCCCATTCTACCCCGACCTCAACCGTGTGCAGTTTGAACTTGTTGGCCACAAACAGCAGCTCCGGATCGAAGCCCCATCGCTCGACGCGTTGCCGCGAAAACACCGTCTGCGCCGCAGTCCGCGTAAACGCTTTGAAGCCGCATTGGGTGTCGCGGTATGTCAGCCCCAGAACGAGCCTCAGCCCCAGGTTGAACAGCCGCCCATAAACCTGGCGATACCACGGCTGGCGCTCGGTTTGTAGCTCTGCCTGCAGCCAGCGCGAACCAATAGCGATGTCTGCGCCGCCGGCAATCGCGTGGAACAGCTTTTCTGCCTCGTAAATGGGCGACGACAAATCGGCGTCGGTGAACAGCAGCACATCGCCATTGCCGTGCAGCATTCCATTGCGAACGCTGTAGCCTTTGCCGCGGTTCCCGGGATTTTCCAGCAGCCGGACCTCAGGATGGTTAGCGGGCAAAACTGCGGACCACCTCGGCCGTACCGTCGCTGGATCCGTCGTTCACTACGATCACTTCCGCCTGCAGTCGATGCTGTTGGATATACTCCAGCACTTTCGGCAATGAAGTACTCAATCGCTCGCTCTCGTTGTAAGCCGGAATGATGAAGCTATAGGTCAATCGAATCGCCAGCCGCCCGGGCGTCCGTTCATTGTATGCCAGTTGCAAAAAAGTGGAACGGGCGATATCGCCGCCGCTTTCCGGGATTGCAGCTTACGCTCGTCAGGATTAGGCTTCCTCTAGCGATGCGCACTCTTCGGTTTTTCGGTGTTGTGCTGTTCGCGGTCCTGCTCAGTGCAGCTTCCAAGCCGCACGTCGTCTCATTCGGCAGCCCGCAGCCAGTCAAGCTATTTGCCGGTCCATCGGAAGACAAGGCGCTGGATATGACGGTGCGTGCGCTGTATGTTGACACCAAGCTGAAGGAGTTCACCACCGGAAAGCCGCACGACGTCACCGATCGTGAGTTTGTGGTGCGCCGGGCTTTCCGCATCAATGATGCTCTGCCCGACGATCCGCCCAAGGCGCACAAGTGGGTCTGGCAACTGGGCGGGTGGCTGCTGGTTGACCGCGCCTCGGGAAAGGTGACCCAGCTCAAGCTTCCCGACTACGATCCGTTCTACTCCGAGATAAGCTGGTATCGCGACTATGCGGCCTATTGCGGCCTGACCGGGAACGCGGAACATTTGGTCGCCGTGGTCGCCGAGATTGCACTCAAGAAGCCGCTGTATCGCAAGGAACTGGGGAAACCGAGCGGCGGAGATTTGCCCGACTCAGACTGCGCCGCTCCCCACTGGAGCCGCCAACCGGCGCGGGTGACGTTCCTGCCCAAGGCGGGCGAAAAGTTCAGCGTAAGCGTGAGCGGACACGGCGCAGATGTGGTGTCCGAGCCCTCCGCGGAAGAGCAGTAGCGGCCCGGAGCATCCAGGTATGGTGAAGACCTTCGACGAGCTGTTGCACGACGCGGAAGTGGCCCACGGACATCTGTGCGCCGGGCAGATACTCGGGGTTCGTCTGGCCATGCTCGGGCTGGAACTGTTGGGCATCGACGATCCGCACGGCAAAGACCGCAAGCGCCTCATCACCTTCGTCGAGATCGACCGCTGCGCGACCGATGCGGTCGCCGTGGTCACCGGCTGCCGCCTGGGCAAGCGCGCTCTCAAGTTTCGCGATTGGGGCAAGGTAGCTGCAACCTTCGTCGATCTCGCATCGGACCGCGCAGTGCGTGTCTGCGCGAAGGAAAGTTCGAAGGCGCTGGCGCGTCAGATGCATCCCGAAATCGAAAACAAGAACCAGCAGCAGATGCTGGCCTACCGCGAGATGCCGGTTGCCGATCTGTTCACAGTGCAGTGGGTAAAGGTCTCGCTCCCGGCCGAGGAACTGCCCGGCTACAAGGGCGAGCGCATTGTCTGCGCGGAATGCGGCGAGGGCATTAACTTCCAGCGGGAGGTGCGGCGCGACGGAAAAATCTTATGCCGCGCCTGCGCCGGCGAACGATACTACGAAGAGCTGGGTGACGGGCGGCCTGACCAGCCATAGGGATCTGCTTTTCGCGGATGAGAGCCGGACGTCGGAGGAGAAAAGCAGATGCCTCGCTGGGCCCATCATGACAACTCGAACAGCCTTATTCGTTGCACCCGGCCTTATTCGTTGCGCCGGAAGAAAAGATTAAGGATCAGCCCAAAGCCATTGGTCTGCTGATTGGGACTAACGCCGGTGCTGTTAGCGTGCTCGTAGTAAGGATTGAGCTCTGTCTTCCGGCCCAAGGGAAAGATACAACCCGCATAAATTGAAGTGTTGCTCCACTTGCCATACTGGCTGTTGTAGAAGAACTCGGCGCTCGCGTTCAATGAGGGATGGTAGGCGCGGACCGTAATCGTCCGCTGCAGCGTCAGCCGGTTGCGGTAGCGCCAGTAGGTATTGCCATTCTTGAAGTTGATTTCCAGACGGTTTCTATCGAAGAGAGCCAAGACCGCCTTCAGCGGAACATTGGACGTAGCCATCAGCAAAATTCGATTTTCCGAGGGTCCGCCCGCGGCAGGCAGATAGCGATAACCGATGGAAAGCACCAGCCATTGCTTCTTCGAATCGTCCAGATCGAAGTTGGTGAGTGTCCTAAGTGCGGCCCCAGGCTTGACGAAGAAGTTGAAGCTGGGACCGATCTCCGCTTGCGTCTTCTCGCCGTCTTCCCTGGTTTGTTTGGCCTGAAACCAGAACTGGGAACTGGAAGTTACGCCGCTGTAAACATCGACCTCGGGCAGGAACTCGGACACCTGTGCGCTCGCAGGCAGCCACGCCATCGCTGCAAGAAAGGCCAACGCGAGCCACCGCCTGGGCGCAGAAACCATTACTCGGGCCTCTTGGAAAGACGAAGAGCTACTGTAGCCAAAGCGTTTGGCCAACGCAATTGCCTTTGTGATCTCCTCCGTTCCTTATCGCCGGTGGAGAGGAACTCGCACCGGTCAGCAGGCGAAAAAAGGGTGGCGCGCTTACGCGGCCACCCCTTGCAGTCAGACCTGTTTTGATCTGGCCCCTGGATGGTTAGAAGGTGAACACCGGTCCGAACTCCGTGCGCCAGTCGATCGAATTGCAGTTTGGCAATCCGGAGATCTTGGTGGTGCAAGTCCCTTTGGTATCCGGAAGGGCTTGGCTGTTGTAATAGCTTTCTTCAAAGCCGAACTGGACCCAGGGATTCATCTTGTAATACACGGTTGCGGCTTTGATCGTGCTCTTGATGGGGCCGCCGCCGGTGGTCGCGCCAATGTCTTTGGCATACCTGAAGTCATTGGCATTGGCTGCATCGAGACCATATTCGAAGTACGCTTGCCAGCCGGCATTTCGGCCCTTCGGCTCGGCGTTGAACCAGCGCGAGAGTGGGAGGCCGACCTGAACGAATCCACCGTAGCCGCGTATCGCCTCCTGCGGGGCAATCGCAGGCTGGCCGGCGCCGTTAAGCCCAAAGACCACGGTTGACGAACCATCCACCGACAAACCATTCGCCTTAGCGGTAAGGCCCGCCGCCTGATTGTAGTTGGACAAGAGCTGGCCACCGAAGAAGAATCTCAGGTCAGCTCCCATGTAGCCGCTGGCAACCACTGTTGCCCAGCGGGTGGGAAGTGAGATTGCCACCTGATTGCCATACCCGTTGCTGTTGTTGTCAACACCTCTGGGGAAGGCCGTTTTGTAGGCAGTCGGTACGGCCGAGGCCAGCACCGTCGCCTGGCGCGCAGCTGTAGAAGCCGCTCCACAGGATTTGCGCGGGAACCACGCCGGGTGCTTTGTCGAGTTGGAATTGCAATACGACTCTGGATTCCAGCTCCGGTCGCCCGGCGTCCTGACCCTGGCGCTCGCCGTATCCCAACTGGTTGCCGGTACCGTCGAGCACCGTACAGGTTGTGGCTACACCCAGCGTGGTGACAGTACAGGTAGTGACATCAGCCGGGACGTTGCCCTCTAACGGGGTCATGATCGCAAACTCGGGAGATATCTTCCAGTCGCGCGACCCGCCCAGTTTTTGCGTGAAGCCCAGACGCATCTGGGGAGCGCGCTCGTACACGTTGCCCCAAAAGGCGCCATAGAACGTAGTCTCGAACAGGTTCATCATTGCGCTCGAGCCGAAGATGGTCCAGTCCTGTCCGGCTTCGAAGAAGATGTCTGTGTTCGGTCTCACGTTCCAGTCGACACGGCCGAAGGCCAGACGCAACTGCAGCGCGTTGCTGCGATAGGTTGAAATGTTGCGGTTGTCCACACGGCTGAAGTTGCCCTCGAAATCGGCCTCGATTTGTCCCGTGACCGTAACGTTCTTCGAAATGTCAGGCCACTCGAACTTGGAACCCATACGAGTGGAACGCGCCTTAAGATGATATTCCGCATTTTGATTCGGCCCGGTGTCGGCATTGATGAAGCCGGGGAGCGGGAAGTCATCTCCACGCGGTTGACTCGAGTCGTAAGCCGAGGTGGCTTTGATGAAGCCGTAGGGCATCATCCTTGCGCCCGATCCCAACTTAAAGCCGGAGAGCAGCGCGTCCTTGGCCGGCGGATCAATCGGGAGCACCCGTGCGGGCGCGATGGCCGGAATGACCGTCGGTCCGGTTTCGGCCGGCTTGGCTTGCGTTGCCTGTCCCGTGGTCAGGTTCATAGTTTGCAGCGGGCCCGACTCGGTATCGGTCATCGAATGCATCGAATCGGTTTCGGCAGCGCTCTTCAGCTCCGCCGCTTCCGAGTCATTGACCACGCCTTTGGCTTTCAGCAGCATGAGCAACTGTTCCATGCCGGCGCTGCCCGATGTGTTGCGCAGACTGTTGGCCTCCGTGGAAGTCAGGATGCCTTTCTTGACCAGTAAATCGACCAGGCTGGGATTGATGACGGATCCGGGCCCCACGCTCGCGCCGCTGTTCGTTGGCGCGGCACTGGCAGCCGCATTGTTGGGATCCACGGCGGTCGCAGCGCTTGCATCCGCAGCCAACAACGCCGCGGGAAACAAGAGACAAGCGATGACGACCAAGGGGAGTACCGATGACCACAAACGATCTCGCATTTTGCCTCCGAAAGATGGGCCCATTTTGCTTGCCAGATGGGAATGCCTGGTGTCACCGGGACTGTTTTTTTTTAGTCCCATCTGTGTCTGGGCTTGGGGCAAAACTGTAAGCGAGGGAGAGGAGGGGTTTTGCGGACATTTCTCACCGCTGCTTGTGACGTACGTCACAAATGAGCTGTGACATCGTTTTGTACAATTCCGGCTAACTCTGTGTTCTGGTGCGGCTTACAGTTGTTTCTCGCATCGCGCAACCAGCGTATGCAACTTTCATGGTAATGCTTGGGCACGGCACACTACTACTGCACGCGACTCACCTCGAATGACCAGCGGCAAGACGCAATCTGGCAAGACCTGATCGAAGATTGAACGGCCCGCCCACGGCTGCGCTACATCAGCGCCAGCAGTTCGGGAAGCACCATATCCACGCGGCGGTTCTTCTGGAAGCAATCGGAGTCGCTCTGCGCGCACACCGGATAAAGCTTGCCCCATCCGGTGGCAAAACCAATCTGCGATTCGTTCACTCCGCGTTCCGTAAGCGATTTCTTGACGAATTGCGCACGTCGATAGGAAAGCACCAGGTTGTAAAAAATGTCGCCGCGAACATCGGCGTAGCCCTCAATCCAGAAGTGTGCGTCGGAGTGCTGTTTCAGCCACTCGGCATCGTGATCGAGGACCGATGGATCGGTGGCTTTGCTGTACACGTTGAAGGGGAAATAGACTTCCTTCACGTTCTGACTGAATTCCGGCATCTGAGAGCCAGATCCACTGCTGGCGGTTTGCGCTGCGAGTCTCGCAGCCGGCAGGAATAGAGCTGCGGTCAGTAAAAAGCTGGCAAGCGACACCCACGAGTACCTCAGAGCTGGAATGTTTCGCATCACTTCCTCCATGAGTTGAATTGCCTGCGCGGTCAAGGCGGGCACCGGTAGCCACGTTACTGGGCCCGCGGTCACCGATAAGACCCCTGTCGTCGCCTGATCGCCATCGAATGCACGTGCAGCATAAATGACGAACGTTACAGGACGATGAAATCCTGTTGGCGGAATTCGGTTAGTGAGTTTCGCCAGGCCCGGCGGTAAAAACGCCCAGCTGCCATCGCAGAGAAATCTTTGTTGTCCACACTCTCAGGCGCACCCTGTGCGGGTATTCGCGGAACATTCATCGTCCGTTCACAAGGCTGTAACTTTTTGTCCCTACGATTCCGTTGAACGTCCACCACAGTTTCTCGGGTTGCATCGGTTCTCGGGCGTTCGAGAACTCGTTCAAGACTCATCCGCCCACTTTGGTTTCAGGAGAGAAAAAGAGAAATGAAACGACGACTGGCTGTAGCGCTGGTGGTACTCACCGCAATCAGCGTTTTCGCACAAACAGATTCTCCAAGCCCGAAGCCGAAATCTGGCCACAAGAGCAGTTCCGCTCCGGTTTCGAAACAGCTTGAGGACATGAAAGACGCCATTTCCGCTCAACAACAGCAGATCATGCAGTTGCAGCAGCAGGTGCAAAACCGCGATCAGGCAATTCAGACGCTGCAGCAGCAGGTAAGCCAGGCGCAATCGGCAGCCCAGGCGGCGCAGGCGGCCGCGAATGCCGCAAACAAGGGCGAAATTCCCGAGAACGCCGAGCTCGGCGCACTGCAACACGATGTGGCCGACCTGAAGGCGGTCTCCGGCAATACCGTGAACGAGCTCCAGGAGACGCAGAAGCGGGTCTCCGGTCTGGAGAGCCCGCTAGCCATTCACTACAAGGGAATCACCATTACTCCGGGTGGCTTCCTGGCGGCAGAAACGGTGTGGCGGCAGCGCGCCGAGGGAGCGGACATCAACACCGCGCTCAACGGGATTCCGTACTTCGGCTCCTCGCAAGCGCACATGTCCGAATTCTATGGATCTGGCCGTCAGTCGCGTATTTCGTTACTGGCACAGGGCAAGCTCGAGAGCATGACCATGACCGGCTATGTGGAAACGGACTTCCTGGGCACCGGCGTTACCTCCAACAACAACGAAAGCAACTCCTACGTTCTCCGCCAGCGGCAGGCGTGGGGCCAGGCTGCTCTGAGTAACGGTTGGAGCTTCACCGGCGGCCAGATGTGGAGCTTGGTGACGGAAACCAAGGTAGGCATGGACAATCGAACTGAGGCCGTACCCCTGACCATCGATCCCCAGTACACGGTTGGCTTCAGTTGGGCGCGCCAGTACGGTTTCCGCGTGACCAAGAACATCAACAACAAAGTTTGGTTCGGCTTCTCCGTGGAGAACGCCCAGGCGACGCTTGCCACCCACGGCAATACCGCCGACTATCTGCTCGGCTCGCCGGGTCTCGCGGGCGGTCTCTATAACGCGGCCATCGGTGGCTGCTCCAGCACTGGCACCAGCGGGTCCCCAGTCACGACCTGCTCCGCTATCGCGA
>CAWCRZ010000028.1:0-74635 GCA_963798005.1 uncultured Acidobacteriaceae bacterium
TCCCGGTGGACCATCTGTTCGCGTCGCCGGTGCTGGTGGATTACTTCCGGAAGAAGCAGTTTCCGGACCTGACGGTGGTTTCGCCCGATGCGGGCGGCGTGGAGCGGGCGCGCTTCTTCGCCAAGAAGATGGATTCGGCGCTGGCCATTGTGGACAAGCGCCGGGTGGAAATGGATGTGACCGAGGTGATGCACGTGATCGGTGACGTAAAGGGCCGCACCTGTCTCATCCTGGATGACATTATCGATACCGCCGGGACCCTGGTGAAAACGTGCCAGGCCCTTCTGGATGCGGGCGCTCGCGAGGTGCATGCCTGCGCCACCCATGCGGTGCTTTCGGGACCAGCGATGGAGAGGATTTCGCAATCGGGGTTGGCCGAAGTTGTAGTGACCAACACTATCCCGCTGACGGAAGCGGCGCGCAACGAACCCAAGATCAAAGTGCTGTCGATCGCGGGACTGATCGGGCGCGCCATTCAGTCGATTCACGAAGAGACTTCGGTCAGCAGACTGTTTTTGTAAAGGACCCAAATTATGGCTACAGCAACCGCAGACAAGAACGTAGAAGCCAAGCCGCGGCAGAGCGGCACCAAGAACGATGCGCGCCGCATACGGCGGGGCGGCATGATTCCGGCCGTGGTGTATGGCGCGGGACAAAAGTCCGAGCCCATCGCCGTGGATCCCAAGCAGATCAGGCGGATCCTGAACTCAGAGACCGGCCACAACTCGATTTTCGATCTCAGCTTCGAGGGGCAGGCCGCCAAAGTGATGATTGTGGACTGGCAGTATGAACCGATTAAAGGCAGCCTGCTGCACGTGGACTTGAAGCGAATCGCGATGGACAAGGCGCTGCGTGTCAGCGTGCCCGTCCAGCTCAAGGGCGAAGCGCCCGGAGTCAAGGTGCAGGGTGGCATTCTGGAGCAACTGCTGCGCGAGGTTGAGATCGAATGCTTGCCGGGCGACATCCCCGGTCACATCGACCTCGATGTCAGCAGCCTGATGTTCGGGCAGGTGGTCCGCGTCTCCGACTTGCCGCACGACGGGAAGGTGAAGTTCATCACCGACGAGAACCAGCCGGTCGCGCACGTGGTGGCGGTGAAGGAAGTTGTGGAAGCTACTCCTGCCGCCGAGGGCGTGGAAGCAGCGGCTACGGCTGCCGAACCCGAAGTCATCAAGAAGGGCAAGCAGGAGACGGAAGGCGAAGCTGCCGAGGGCGAAAAAGCCGACAAGGGCGAGAAGTCCGAGAAGAAGAAGTAGGGATTGTGAAGCTGATCGTCGGGCTCGGCAATCCGGGCATCGAATACCAGTTCACACCGCACAATATGGGTTTCCTGGCGGTGGACCGCATCGCCGAGCAATGCGGCGTGCAGGTCAACAACCGCAACTGCCGTGCGCAGACGGGCCGGGCCCGCATCGCCGGTCAGGAAGTGGTGCTGGCCAAGCCGGAAACCTATATGAACTTGAGCGGCGTTGCGGTCCGCGAACTGATACGCGAGTACCAGGCGCAACCCGAGCAAGATCTGGTGCTGCTTTACGACGAGATGGACCTGCCGTTTGGCGCGGTGCGGGTCCGGCCCCGCGGCCGGTCCGCTGGGCACAACGGCGTGGAATCGGTGATCGACGCGCTGGGTACGCAGGAAATTACGCGGGTGCGGATGGGAATTGCGCCCGATCATCCAGTGGGCGATGGCGCCAAGTATGTGCTGTCGCAGTTCAAGAAATCGCAGTATCCGGTCATCCACGAGGTGCTGGATACAGCGGCTGAGGCGGTAAAGGTCATCCTCGCGGAAAGCGTGCAGGCGGCGATGAACCGCTTCAATCGCAGGCCCGAGGAAGCAACTAGCGACTAGCAACTAGCCGTTAGCTGACGAAACAAGACATGCGCTAGTTGCTAATTGCTAGTTACTAGTTGCTGGGAGAACAAAATGCAACGTACTTATGAATTGATGTTCATTGTCCGTCCGGACATGCTGGAAGAGGACCAGGACAAGCTGATCTCGAATGTCGAGAACCAGGTGGGTGGCGCGGGCGGCACCGTGAAGAGCGTCGAGCGCATGGGCAAGCGCCGGCTGGCCTACACCGTGCGCAGGTTCCAGGACGGCATTTACATGCTGATGGTGCTGGAAGGCGAGGGGGCCATGGTGAAGGAAGTGGAGCGCCGCCTGCGCGTGACCGAGCCAGTGATTAAGTTCATCACCGTGCGCGTGGACGAGGAGCAGAAGCGGCTGGCCAAGATCAAGGCCATCCGTGACACCAAGGTCCGTGGTAAGGGCCGGCAGGCGGCCGCGGCCGCCGAAGCTGCGGCGGCGGCGCAGCAGGCAGCGGAAGTGCGCAGCGACGCCCGAGCCGGCAACACCGGCCGGATCTGAACCGGCTCCGCTCATTGCCTGATGCACTGTGCCTGCTCGTCTGACGGCAGACGCTCGCCACGGCAACTGCGAGATGTAGCGGAGAGGGAAGCATATGACCATTGACGAACGCTTGGATCGGTTGGTCGAACGCCACGAAGCCTTGTCTCAATCGGTGGAACTGCTCACCAAGGACGTCCGTGAGCTGGGACAAAGTGTCGGTGAGCTGGGCAAATATACGGGCGAGATCGCCGAGGGTACCGCTCACCTGTTACACATCGCTCAAATCCATGAGCACCGCGATTACCCGCTTGGAAGGCGGAGAGTAGCCGCAACTAGGGCCTAGGATGGCCTCAAAGGAGAATCATGGCAGACGAATCGATTAAGACAGCGGCCCCCGAAACTGGCGCCGCGACCAATGGCGCCCCTGCGCCACGCCCGGAAGGCGGAGGACCGCGCGAAGGTGGTCCCCGAGGGCCGCGTCCCGGCGGGCGGCCGGGCGCCGGACCCGGTGGCCCGCGCGAAGGCGGCCGCAAGTTCTTTCGCCGCAAGAAGGTTTGCAAGTTTTGTGTCGAGAAGATCGACGGCATCAACTACAAGGACGTGCGCCTGCTTTCGCAGTTCGTCTCCGAAGCCGGCAAGATTGTCCCTCGGCGTTTGACCGGCGTGTGCACGCCCCACCAGCGCCGCCTGGCCGACGCGATCAAACAGGCGCGCAACATTGCGCTGATACCTTTCGGCGGACGGTAGGTTAGCTGCAGTACGGGCGAATAAACCGCCGCTAAGGCAAGATGAATTTTGGTAGTGCGGGCCTTCAGGCCCGCGTTCAGGCGGCAGAAATTTTTGGCGAGCCGGACTTCAGTCCGGCGCCAGAGAAAGAACCTAACGGAGTTTTACTTATGGAAGTCATTCTGAAAGAAGATGTAGCCAAGCTGGGTGCTCGCGGTGACGTGGTGAAAGTGGCCGAGGGCTACGGTCGCAACTACCTCCTCCCGAAAAAGCTTGCCATTGAAGCGACGGCAGCGAACAAAGCGGTCATCGAGCAGATGAAGGCGGCTGCGGTGCGCCGCGTTGCCCGTGAAAAGGGTGATGCCGAGAAGCTGGCGGAGTTGCTGGCCGGTGTCTCGCTGAGCTTCACCCGCAAGTCGGGCGAGCACGACCAGCTCTTTGGCTCCGTCACCTCGGCCGACATCGCGCGCGAACTCGAGCACAAGAGCTTCAACATCGATCGCCGCAAGATCCAGCTTGACGAGCCCTTGAAGCACGTTGGCGAGTTTAACGTGCCCATCAAGCTACACAAGGATGTGATCGTACCGGTGAAGGTGACCATCAACAAGGACAAGGACGAGGTGGCCGAAGCCGCGGCTGCGGAAGAAGCCAACGCCGAAGCCTAGAAATGCCGACCCCCGCCGCCAGGAAATCGCTACCGGCCCGGTAATCTGAGGGCCGGCCTACCAGATGCGCCGCACCCCGTAGTGATCAAACACCGGGTCGGCGCTGATGATCGGCCAGCCCGTGGCCTGAGCTTGAGCGACCAGCAGACGGTCGAACGGATCTTTGTGATGCAGTGGCAGGAGTCCCGCACGAATGGCGTGGGCCGACTCGATGGGAAGTTCGCTGAAACCTTGCGCATCGAGAATCTCTTGCCATCTAGATAGCAGCAGTTCTGAGCTGAATTTTCCAGTGCTGGTTTTTATTGCGAGTTCCCAAGGCACGACGGCAGAGATCACCATCGAGCTTGAGGAGCTGTCAATAGCACTGCGCGCCGACGGTGATAACCGAGTCGAGCCGTCCAGCCACCACCGCAAAGCATGTGTGTCCAGTAACGCGATCATTCAAAGCCCAACTCGCGCATTTCTTCATCGGTGAGCGGATCAAAAGCGTCGGGAGCTGACCAGATCTGGCCCTTCAACATGTCAGGGACCCGCTTTTTGGCCGTGTTCGAAATCCGCACCAGCTTGGCGACCGGCTTCTTGCCCCGAGTGATGACCACGTCCTTCCCTTTCTCGGCTTCTTTGATCAGCCGCGAAAGGTTGGTCTTGGCCTGATGGACGGTGTAACTCATTAGCTAAGTTTACTTATAGCTAATAAAATAGACGTCAAGACGTACTCTTGCACTGCCAACGGTGCAGTGCTGGATTCCCACGCCACGGATGCCTGAACCGCCGTTCCGCGTTTCACGTACGTATCAAGAGAGCGGGTCTATAATAGCCGCTCACGGTTTCTTCCAGCGCCCGTCTATGTAGTTGCAGGCACGAGAATTGGCTTGCTAATTGCATACTAGGTAGAAACCAGCATGCCGGCCGAAGCGGTAGCAGTTCCTCTCACGGTTGGCCCGGGGCTCCGCCCTCCTCAGACGTGGCGAGCGGCGGACGAGACGTCCTCTACTCCCTCCGATCGAGGGGCGATGGTTGGGCAGGCCCAGAGCCGCATGAATGACACGGAGCTGATACGGGAAGCTCAACGTGGCGATGCCGCCGCGTTCGAGCAATTGGTGCGCCAGTACGATGGCGCGGTGCTTCGTTTGGCTTACCACCTGACGCGCTCCGAACAGGACGCGCAGGACATCTACCAGGAAGCCTTTCTCAAAGCCTACCGGAACATTAGCAACTTCCGTTTTGAGTGCTCGTTTTATACCTGGATCTACCGCATCGTCACCAACCTGTGTCTTGACCTTCTGCGCAAGCGACAGGTGCGGAAGGAAGACTCTGGCATTGCGGCCGACTCGGAAGGTGGCACCTACGACATGCTGGACCAGGTAGCCGATGTGCGGTCCGGCGCCAGTCCTGAGCGTGATCTCATGCGGCGTGAACTGGGTGCGAGGATCGCCAAGGCGTTGACCAAACTGACTCCGCGCGAGCGCATGGTTTTTGAGATGAAGCATTACCAGGGCTTGAAGTTGAGGACGATCGGCGAGGTTTTGAATACCACGGAAGAGACCGCGAAGAACACGCTGTTTCGCGGAACACAGAAACTACGGGCGGCGCTGAAAGACATGCGCTGAGGGCGAACCGAGCGGGCTTGGACGCCAACGAAGTAGAGGTAAGAGTAATGAATTGCGAATGGGTACAACAGAACGTCGCGCTGTATCTGTATAACGAGCTGGCTGACGATGCGCGTCACGAATTGGAACAGCACCTTGCGCGCTGCCAAGACTGCGCTGCCGAGGTGACGGACCAGCGCGAGTTCCAGGTGCAGATGAACGCGTTACCGATGGAAGAGCCTTCCGCCAGCTTTTTGGCGGCGGCCCGCATGCGGCTGCAGGAAGCGCTGGAAACCGCGGAACAGAAACGCAGTTGGTACCACCGGCTCACATTCGATCCCACCGCGTGGCTGCGTCAGGTACGGTTCGCGCCCGCGTTGGCCTCGCTTATCTTCCTGGTAGGTTTCGGCGGGGGCATTGGCGCCATGTACAGTGCGATGAGCAAAGGCGCTCGTCTCGAAAACACTCCAGTAGAATCGGCGGCCATTGGCGGTATTACCTCCGTCGAGAAAGAGCCCGGCACCAATAACGTGAAAGTTCAGTACGATACTCGTCACCCGGCATCGGTCCAAGGTTCGGTTTCCGATCCCAAAGTTCAGGACCTGCTGCTTTACGCCGCCAAGAGTAACGAGAATTCCGGTGTCCGTCTGAATTCGGTGGATGCGCTAACCAGCAAGGCCGACGATCCTCGGGTCCGCGAGACCCTGACCTACGCGCTCCGCTACGATAGCAATCCCGGTGTGCGACTGATGGCACTGGATGGCGTGGGTTCGTACGTGAAGGACGACATCCGGGTCCGGAATGCGGTCCTGGAGGCGCTGCTGAATGACAGCAACCTAGGAGTACGCAGCGGCGCGCTTCATGCACTCGAGCCAGTGCGGGCCGACAGCAGTGTTCGGATGGCGCTACAGCAGTTGTCCAAGGAGGATCCCAGCGAGTATATCCGCACCGAGTCGCAGCGCATGCTGGCCTCGATGCCCAGCATCGACTAAAAACTTGTTAAGGAAACGGTACCCGAAGTCTTGTTCGCTCCCGGAATTGAGGAAAGGTTGAACCAGAGTTTTTGCAACGCGGCAATGGCTACGCCACCATCTCGCCTTTTTGCTCTTAAGCATGCGGCCGGCAGGAGCCGACTGGTGCTGGCGGTGGCCTTGCTCGCCATTGTCGTGCCGCTGTGCGCACAACAGTCTCGGATCTACCGCGAGGGCGGCGCATGGATCGAGGAGACCACCGGCGCCATGGCTCCAGGTCGCGAAGTACATGTCAACACGGACATGGGTTCGGTGCAGGTGCAGGGCAATTCGCCGCAGGTAACCTACATGATTCGCAAGCGCTCGTTTGCTCCCACCGAAGAGGCGGCCCGCCGGCAGTTTGAACAGCTACATATTTCCGTGGCCAAAAGTGCTGAGCGTAATTCGATCGAGGGCAGGCTGTTAGGCAGGAACCTGAACCGTTTCAACGCTGAATTCATTGTACAGGTGCCGAGAGAACTCGAACTGGTGCGGGTGGAAACCCGCAGCGGAGCTCTCAATTTCAACTCCCTCACCGCTACCATACTAGCCACGACGGGTGGTGGCGCAGTGAAACTTGACGACCTCGGCGGCCCGGTCAAAATTGCATCCGGAAGCGGTACGGTGGAAGGCGGCAACCTGGGCGCGGATTTCACGCTTAGCAGCGGCGGGGGTGACGTTCACATTAACAACATCGGTGGGCAGGCCCGGGTGACGCTCGGTGGCGGCAAAGTGTACATAGGCACCGCTAAGAGCTCGACAATCGAAACTGGCGCCGGCGGGATCGAGGTACGCAAGTGTGTAGGCGATCTGCGCGCCAGTACTGCCGGGGGCAATTTGAATTTTGGCGATGTGAGTGGTACAGTTCGCGCCGATACCGGCGGCGGCAGCGTGCGCCTGGCCAGCGCTAACGGACGGGTGCAGGTTTCGACCGGCGGCGGCAGTGTGGAACTGTATAACCTGGGTCAGAGCGCGCAGGTGGAGACCGGCGCTGGACCCATCACGGTTGAGTTCGTGCGCAACCACGGAGTCTTTTCAGAATCCTCGCTGCACACGGCGGCAGGAGACGTCGCGGTATGTTTGCCGGTAGGCATGCCGGTCACGGTGCACGCCTCCTCCGACATGACAAGCGGTAAGGGGATCCAGTCGGACTTCCCGGAACTCAAGATCACCAGCAGCGGCCAGTACGGCCCGAAGGCAATGTATGCCGAAGGGGCTTTGAACGGCGGGGGTCCGATGTTGCGGGTCCGAACCACCATTGGGCAAATCAATTTTCGACGGTGTCATTAGTGGGTTGGAGTTTCTTATGTGTAGACTTACGGCGACGAAGTTAGGATTCGTATTTGTAATGATCGCGGCGGCCGCCGCGCTGGCGACGGCAGAACCCGCCGTAGGCTGGCCCGATACACATTCCGCTTCCTACCTGGGCGTGCACATCGATGAGGTCACGCCGCAGACGGTTTCTGCGCTGAGGTTGCCTGACGCCAGCGGAGCGCTTATCACCTATGTTGATCAGGATGGCCCGGCTTGCCGTGCAGGACTTAAGAATAACGACGTTGTAGTCGGATTCAACGGTTCCAGCGTCCACGGTCCGGCCCAATTGCAAGATATGATCCACAACACGGCCGCAGGTAAGACGGTCAGCTTGACGGTAGTGCGCGATGGTCAGAGAAAGAACATCAATGTGACCCTCGGAGCCTGGCCCAGTGCCGTCGCGCACGCGCAAAGTTTTGTGGCGCCCCTGCCGCCGGCAGCTTTCACCGGACCGGCAATGGCTTCTCCGGCATTTCCCGACGTCGAAGTTCCGTCGTTTGTCGCGCTGACCTCCCGCCACGGAATCGTGGTGGAAAGTTTGACCCCGCAACTGTCCGACTTTTTCGGCGTTCCGCATAATCAGGGTTTGCTGGTGCGGTCGGTGGAGAAAGGCAGTCCTGCCGAGGCTGCCGGCCTGCGAGCGGGCGACGTGATCGTGAAAGTGAATAACGAACCCGTGCACGACATGGCCGACTGGCGTCGCGCCATGCGGGCTCGTGCCGGCAAGATCCCGGTGGCCGTAGTGCGCGATAAGCACGAACAGACGATCGTGATTAACGTCGCTTCTTCCGGCGACACATCGCGTTTACAAGATCAGGACTGGGGCGATGTTGAGCGTCAGATGCAGGCTTTTCAACAGGAAATGGAGACGCTGTCTCCTGAGCTTAAGGGCAGCACCGCCGAGATGCTGGCAGCCACGAAGCCGAGCGAGCAGCAATTGGAGCAGATGCGCCGCGACATCCAACACTCGATGAAGCTGAGCCAGAAAGACATCGAGGAGATGAAGCAGCAAGTCGAGAAGTCAGTGCCCTCACAGAAAGATCTCCAGAAGATGCAGGAGCAGATCGCGAAGTCCATGAAGTTGAAGCAAAAAGACCTGGATAAGATGCAACGCGACATGGCGCAGTCCTTGCCCAGCCAGCAGGAGCTTGAGCAGATGCGCCGCGACATCGACGAATCGATGAAGAGCTGGACTCCGCAGCTTCAGCAGGAAATGGAGCAGCTCAACAAACAGATGGAACAACAGAAGCTGGACCTAAAGGAGATGATGAAGGGCTTCGAGAACCAGCGCGAGTTCTAAGACCTTGCACAATTGCGGAGCGTGCAGGTTCTAGAGCTGTCCCAAAGTAACTGTATCCTCCCAGCACGGGTAGAACGGCGCTTGAGAGCCTGTTACGAAACTCGGGTCTAGAATTGGTTAGTGGATCGAAGTGGCCTAAATAGGCGATGAAAACAGCCGCGGAGCGGCGGAATGGTGTAAGGCGGAGGCGTCAGCCCCCGCTCTGGTGGGAAATAATGCGAGCCGCAGGGCGACGACACGGAGTTTCGTAACAGCCTCTTGAGCGCCGCGTTCGCGTGCCGGGAAGAAAATGCTTCAGCCAGGAATTGTACCAACCCTGGGGACGCGGGCCTGAAGGCCCGCTCTACCCGTACCAGCCGGATACACCAACTCTGGAATCGCTCTAATCGCGAGCCCTTCACTCCACCTGCCTCCACTTGCGGTGAATCCACGCAATAATTCCGTACACAACGACGCATACCCAGAAGTCCAACAGTAGACCAAGGTCAAGCTGGTCGGGATGATGCTGTCCCGCGGGCGGAAGGTGTGGCATCAAAACAAAAAAATAAAGCAGGTTGCCGAGGACTACGGCGAGCAACTGTTTGAGAAGTTTTCGCAGCACCTACTCTGTTGGACACCCGCCGCAGGCATTCCGATGCGAGAAAAAGCTTGCAGCCCGATGGCTGACGGCTGCTTCATTTACCATCCTTCTGTGCTCGAACTCGCCACCAACGTGCAATTCGTCAAAGGCATCGGGCCGAGGTTTGCCCAGATCCTCTCGGAGAAAGGCATTGCTACCGTCGAAGACCTGCTCTATTACCTGCCGTTCCGCTACGAAGACCGGCTGAACCCGCGCGGCATTGGTGAGCTTCGCGCGGGGGAGATGGCCAGCATCATCGCCGACGTGCGCACCTTCGGGCTTTTCCGCACGCGTCGCATGCCCATCTTCGAGATGACCGTCGGCCAGGGACGCGACACCCTCAAATGCATATGGTTTAACGCCAAGTACCTGGAGGACAAATTTCGCGCCGGCATGACGGTCGCGCTCTACGGCAAGGTGGAAGCCGGCGATCGCGGCGGCCATCGCTTCCAGGTCGTCCAGCCGCAGTTCGAAATCTTGCACGATCCCGCGGCCAAGGGCGATAGCGGCGACGAGCAGAAGTGGCAGTCGCTCGAGGTCGGACGCATCGTACCTATTTACGAAGCTGCCGGCAATGGCCGTCTCACCACCCGCTGGTTCCGTCGCGTGATTCACAGCATGTTGGAGGGACTCACAACCGACATCCCGGACGCAATTCCCGCTGTGGTGCGCGGCCGAATGGGGCTCATCGAACGGCGGAGCGCCTTCTGGCAGGCACACTGGCCCGAAGTTGGCGAAAGCCTCGCCAACCTGCAAGCGGCGCGCACCCCGGCGCACATCCGGCTCATTTTCGAGGAGCTGTTCTTCCTCGAGCTGGGGCTCGAATTGAAACGGCGCAAGATGCGCGCCCAGACCGGCGTCGGGTTCCAGATCAACGATCGCGTGCGGGGCGCCGTGAAGCGCATCCTACCCTTTCATCCCACCGCGGCGCAGAAGCGCGTACTGAAGGAAATTGCCCAGGACATGTCGCAGCCCGCGCCCATGCGGCGATTGCTGCAAGGTGATGTCGGCTCCGGTAAAACCATAGTCGCGCTCGAGGCCGCGGTCATCGCGATGGAAAACGGCTATCAGGCTGCGCTGATGGCGCCAACCGAAATCCTCGCCACGCAACATTACCTGTCGGCGCGAAAGATCCTGGAACCCGCCGGATACCGCATCGTGCTGCTCACCGGCTCGCAGGAGCAGGGCCGGAAGAAGCAGGCGCGCCATCACATCGCACACGGCAACGCTCAGTTGGTGATCGGCACCCACGCGCTCATCCAGGAGACGGTCGAATTTGACAGGCTCGGACTGGTGATCGTGGACGAGCAACACCGTTTCGGCGTGCTGCAACGCTTTCGCCTGATGAAGAAGTCTGGCGAAGCCGAGCCAGACGTCCTGGTGATGACTGCAACGCCCATCCCGCGCACCCTCGCGCTCACGCTGTACGGCGATCTCGACACCAGCGTCCTCGACGAGCTTCCGCCCGGACGAACGCCCATTACCACGAGACGAATCGGCGACGAACGGGCGGAGGAAGTCTGGGATTTCGTCCGCAAGCAGGTCGCGGCCGGGCGGCAGGCCTACATCGTTTACCCGGTGATCGAAGAAGGCGCGATGGAAGGCGAGTTGAAGGCGGCCATCAAGATGTATGAACAGTTGCGCAAGACGGAGTTCGCGGGCTTGCGCGTCGGCCTGCTGCACGGCCGCATGAGCGCTGACGACAAGGACGCCACCATGGCCAGCTTCCAGAAGGGCGAGATCGACGTGCTGGTCTCGACTACGGTCATCGAAGTCGGCGTGGACGTGGCCAATGCCTCGGTGATGGTCATCGAGCATGCCGAACGCTTTGGCCTCTCGCAGATGCATCAACTGCGAGGCCGTATTGGACGCGGCGCGGCGAAGTCGTACTGCGTGTTGATGACCGGCGGCAAAATCTCTGTGGAAGCCGAACAGCGCCTGCAAGCCATGGTCCGCACCCAGAACGGATTCGAGATTGCCGAACTCGACTTGCAGCAGCGCGGACCGGGCGAGTTCTTCGGCACGCGCCAGGCTGGCATGCCGAACTTTCGTGTCGCCAATCTTCTGCGCGATCGCGAGCTGCTGGAAGCGGCGAGGCGTGAGGCGCGTTATGTGATCGAGGGCCCTAATGCCGATCTCAGCAAGGAAGAGATCGGCCGCGCCGTGCAGCACCTGCGCGGACACTGGAACCGGCGCTACGGATTAGTCGAAGTTGGATGATGCAGCATCTAATTTTTGGAGGAATCTTATGACCGATCCTAAAGAAATGCTGGCTACTCTCGTCGATCGTTTTGCAGTGACCGCGAAAGTACAAAACGTCTTTGGCGAGCCGATAGAATCGCACGGCAAGACCGTCATTCCAGTCGCTCGCGTCAGTTATCGCCTGGGTGCGGGCGGCGGCAGCGGAGAGAAAGGCAAGGATTCCGCTGGGGCTCGGAGCCGAGGTGGAGGCGGTGCTGGTGGCGTAGTTCAGGCGGTTCCTGCTGGAGTGGTTGAGATTACGGAAGCAGGGGCCCGCTTCGTACGTTTCTTCGATCCCCAGATGGCGGCCGGACTGGTCGCGGGTGGGGTCGTGTTCGGCCTGCTTTTGCGGCGGCTCTTTAGCCGGAAGTAAGACTTCCTACTGCTCGAAGACAACGGCCAAGGGTTGTCATCGTGAGCGAGGACTTTTAGTCCGAGTCGAAGGACCCCTATAATCACACCTGCTTGCTTTCATCACAGGCCCATAACTCGAAGACCCTGCAACCGTGAAGACCGCTGCCAAATCCGATCTCTTTCGTCTCCTTCCCTCGGTTGACGATCTTCTACGTAACCCGCAGGTCGAGTCCCTTGCACATCGGAACGGCCATACCGCGACCCTCGAAGCAGCCCGTGCGGCATTGGAAGAACTGCGCGCGGAGATCAACTCCGGCAAGCTTGACGAGACGCAGATCAGATCCAGGCTGGATGACTTGCCGCGCGCTGTGGAGCAAAGACTGCGAGAATCACTCGCCTACTCACTCCGTCCGGTAATCAACGCTACCGGTGTCATCCTGCACACCAACCTTGGCCGTGCCCCGCTCGGCCGCGCAGCGCTGGAACACGTGGCCGAAGTTTCGCAAGGGTACTCCAACCTCGAGTTCGATGTGGTGACCGGCGAGCGTGGAAAACGGGATGTCCACCTCGATCGCCTGTTCGCAAAACTGCTCAACACCCCCGAGCGTGAAGTGTCCACCATCGTTGTCAACAACAACGCAGCCGCAGTCCTGCTGGCGCTGAACTCGCTGGCTGAAGGTGGCGAGGTGTTGGTTTCGCGCGGCGAGCTCGTCGAAATCGGCGGCTCGTTCCGGATTCCAGATGTCATGGCCAAGTCGGGCGCGGTGCTGCGCGAAGTGGGAACGACCAACCGCACCCGCATCGCCGACTACGAACGCGCCATCACCGAGCGCACGCGGCTGCTGCTGCGCGTGCATCGCTCCAACTTTCAGATTGTCGGCTTCACCGAAGAGCCCTCGCTGGACGAACTGGTCGCACTCGGACGCAAGCACAAACATCCCGGTGCTGGAGGACCTCGGCAGCGGCGAGCTATTTGACCTGCGCAAGGTCGGCATACGCGGCGAGCCCATGATCGCCGATAGCTTGCGCGCCGGCGTGGACATCGTGACCTACAGCGGCGACAAACTGCTGGGTGGCCCGCAAGCCGGCATCATCAGCGGCGAACGAGAGTTGGTAGCCAAGATTCGCAGCAATCCGTTGTTCCGGGCAATGCGAGTGGACAAGACGTACTACGCCACCCTCGAAGCAACCCTGCTCGCCTATCTGCGTGAGGACTATGACTCGATTCCAGCTTTGCGAATGATGCGCATCCCGGAGGAAAAGCTCGCGCAGCGCGCCGGTCAGATGGCCGAGCGGCTGCGAACGAGCCGTCCTAAGCTGCAAGTCGAAGTCATCGAGTCGCGGTCAGTGCTCGGCGGTGGAGCTGCGCCGGGATCCACGCTGGCAACACGTGTACTCGCAGTACAGAGCGACAGCATGAACGCCGATGAACTCTGTGCCCGCTTGCGTCAGTGGGAGATGCCCATCATTGCGCGCGTGGAAGAGGATCGCGTGCTACTCGACCTGCGCACCGTGGAGCCGGAACAGGAGGCTAAGATCGTCGCCGCGCTGGAAAGCATTTCCAGATAAGTGGCCGCAATCTTCACGCTCGGGCACTCCCGGGAGGAACTTGCGGCATCGCTGCAGGCGCATTGGCAGCAGCAAGCGGGTGTACGACGCCGGGCAGTTTTGTTCTGAGCCGCTCCGCGCCCTCACCCGCCACCAGCACACACTCCATCCGCGTGGGCGGTGGCAACTGGAGACTTTCGGGTAGCGCGTGTCCGGATGGCAGCGTTTAATCCACTGAAGATAATTTTATGGACAGGCATCAGGATCCACCAGTACAGGCGGCCTGCAAGGCCGAGGGGACGGAACAGCGCGACAGAACGCAGGCAGGTAGTTCCATTCGCTTCAGCAAAGGTTTCGAATTGCAGGTAGGCCTCCCCCGGCACTTTCATACGGGCCTTCAGGCGAAGGCGCCTGCCTGACTCAATTTCGTCCACTTCCCAGAAGTCGAGCTTGTCCCCGGGTTGTAGCTTGTCCGGATCGTAGCGTCCCTCGCCCATCCCGGCTCCGCCAATGGCTCTATCCAGCAGCGCTCGCAGTCGCCACAACGCCGTCGCGTAATACCATCCGCGACGGCCGCCGATGCCCTCCACCACCTTGAAAACTCGCGGGACCGGCGCAGCCACCTGACCTTCGCGAATGTCCGCAACCCACCCTTCGTACTCGATAAACTGCCGCCCAAATGATGGCTTGCGCTCAGACCATTCTTCGATAACGCGCTCGATCAGTTCCGTAAGGTCTAGCTCACCCAGCGCACGCTCCAGTGCTGCTTCGTATGTCAGCGGTTGAATGCCAGGGAACAGTTCCTGGGCCAGGTTGTTGCGACATACCACTTCGCTACGCAGGCCTTCAATCAATGGGCGCGAGATGCTGGGAGATATTGGAGTAAACAGGTCAACCCAATACGACGACAGGCGGGGGGTGAGCACCGGTACCTGCAGCAGCGGGCGGCGCAGTCCACGTTGCTTCGCGTACTTCAGCATCATGGTCCGATAGGTCTCGATGGAGGGACTGCCAATGTCAATGCTTTGTCCAGACGACTCCGGCACAGCGAGTGCCGCAACCAGGTAAGTGATCACGTCGCTGACGGCAATGGGTTGGACGCGGGTCGTGACCCAGCGCGGGCAAATCATGATGGGCACTCGCTCAGTCAGATATCGAACCATCTCAAACGAAGTGCTCCCCGCTCCGATTACTACCGCCGACCGGAATTCCGTAAGCGGCGGTCCATACTGGCACAGTGTCCGGCTGGTTTCCTGTCGGCTACGAAGGTGCGCCGAAAGCGCGCTATTGTGGTCGCCAAGACCTCCGAGGTAGACAATTCGCTTTACGCCTGCTGCTTTCGCCGCGGTGGCGAACTTGCGCGCAGCAGTTTGGTCCGTTTGGCGGAAACGGTGCTCGCCGGCGCCCAGCGAGTGGATCAGATAGTAGGCCACGTCGATGCCGCGGAAAATTCCATCCAGCGTTTCCGGCCGCAATGCGTCGGCTTCCACGACGTGCACGTGGCGGGGAAACTTGCGCGTAAGTTGGCGCGCGTTGCGGCCCATGCAGACGACGTAGTGGCCGGCCTTCAGCAATTCAGGAACCAGTTGCGACCCGATGTAACCCGAGGCCCCACTGACCAGAATGTTCACTGCACGACCTCATACGAAAGTATGGGCCGGAGCGGTTGCTCGCGGCGGATGGCTTCTTCTAGCAGCATAAGATACTGTTTCGCGGTCAGCGACCGGAGATCTAGACTCCCCTCCGGTGCGAGAGCCGAGCGGTCGCTCGGCTCTCCGGCATACTGGCAATGGTTGTCTTCGGTGACCTGGATCCCCAGCAGGATCCTCGCCCATACCGGCATGTTTTGTGTGTTAGTCATCGTGCCCTCTCTGCAATCGACTTGCGTTCGTGGCTTCTGTACTGGTTATGCCTTACTGGCGAGCGCTGAATGTCCCTTCCAGCGCTGTTGGATTCCCCGCCAGAAGATTGCCTGATAAATTCCGGCCACCCCTACCAGGGAATAAACGATGGAAGTGAGCACGGAAGTTTCTCCGAACCTCATGCCAAATAGCAGGGCCACAAGGTCCACGTGAGCTACTCCTACGGCGCCCCAGTTCAGGGCCCCAATGACGACAAGCACGGCAGCAAAAACATCGAAATTCTTCATTGTTCTCATCCTCTCTTCTCAGGCCCGCAGGAGCTGCTTCGCTTCCACTCGCGCCTGTATTGATTATGATGAAAAATATTTTGCTTGGATAGAAATTATGGCAAGTGAATGCACTTGTTGTGATTGCAGGGACAATATCTCGCCTATTCTTGCAGATTCTTCAAATTCAAGGTTTTGGCTGTCCCGGTTAGCGTGGCTGGAGTTCAGCCCCATGGCTTCCCGATAGAGATTCTGCCGCAAAGAACAACGCCGCCGAAAAGATCGGCGGCGCAACCCATCGTGCTTTGTGTCGGAGGCTTATTCCCGAAAGTGTGCGCCACCGTGGCGCACGTCCGCACCGCGCACCCAGAAAATTACGTCCTCGGCAATGTTGGTGGCGTGATCGGCGATTCTCTCCAGGGCGCGCGAGATCAGGAGCACATTCAAGGCAGACCGGGTGCATTCCGGATGGTCGTGCATCTTTTGCACGAGCACAACGAAGGCCTCGTCTTTCATGCGATCCACGATGCCGTCCATCTGAAGGACAGCCTCGGCCACTTCAGCCCTGCCATCGAGGAATGACTCCAGCGCACGCTGCACCATGGTACTGACGCTGTCGGCCATGCGGGGAATGTCCACCGGCAGTTGCATTTCGGGCTCGCGGATCAGGTCAAGCACGCGTTGCGCGATATTTACCGCCTGGTCGCCGACGCGCTCCAGATCGGCGTTGATTTTGAGCACAGCCAGGATGAACCGTAGATCGATGGCCATCGGCTGCTGCATGGCGAGAAGGTCGAGCGAAAGCTCGTCGATTTCACGCTCGGCGTCGTTGATCGCAGGCTCTCCGGAGAAAACCATCTGACAGAACTTGCTGTCACGGGTGCGGTACGCTTCGTTGGCGCGATCGATGGCCTGCTCCGCGAGACCTCCCATCCGCAAGAGTTTCTCTTTCAGCTCGTCCAGTCCCTGTTGAAAGCGGCTGCGCGTCATCCAAACCTGCCTGTAATGTAGTCTTCCGTCCGTTTGTCGGCGGGGGTGGTGAAAATCTTCTCGGTCTTGTCGTACTCGATGAGGCTTCCCATCAGGAAAAAGCCGGTGAACTCAGCAACGCGCGCGGCTTGCTGCATATTATGCGTAACGATGACGACTGTATAGTGCTGCTTCAACTGGAAAATTAGTTCTTCGATTTTGCTGGTAGAGATGGGATCGAGCGCCGATGCCGGCTCATCCATCAGCAGCACCTCGGGTTCAACCGCCAGCGAGCGGGCGATGCACAGCCTCTGCTGCTGCCCGCCAGAAAGGCTGGCCCCCGACTTCTTGTGCAAGTTGTCTTTCACTTCGTCCCATAGCGCGGCCAGCTTCAGCGAGCGCTCCACCAGTTCGTCCATCTGTTTGCGGTTGCGGAATCCGTTCAATTTCAAACCCGCCGCCACGTTCCCGTAGATGGACATGGTAGGAAATGGATTCGGCTTCTGGAAAACCATGCCGATGCGGCGCCGCACTTCAACCGGATCCGAACCGCTGCCGTACACATCCATCTCGCCCACTTTGACCGAACCCTCGGCGCGGGCCTCGGGAATCGTCTCGTGCATGCGATTCAGGCAGCGCACGAAGGTGCTCTTGCCACATCCCGAGGGGCCAATCACCGCGGTGACATGGTTGGCGGCCACGCTCATGTCGATGGACTTCAGCGAAAGGTTCTTGCCGTACCAGGCATTCAGTCCACGCACTTCGATTCCGACACCCATACGAGCTCTTATGCTCCCTTCATCATTCCGCGGCTGGTGGTGATGCGTACTGCCGCAACCGCGCCTACGATTAGAAGGATCAGGACCAACGCTCCCGCCCACGCTTGTTTGTGCCAGTCGTCATAGGGGGAGATAGCATAGGTGAAGACCTGCAACGACAACGCCGCAGTAGGCTGGTTCAATTTCAGGTTCCAGAACTGATTTCCAAAAGCCGTGAACAGCAACGGGGCCGTCTCCCCGGCTACCCGGGCGAAAGCCAGCATGCAGCCGGTAATCACGCCTGCTGAGGCGGTACGCAGCGAGATGGACAGCGTCGTGCGCCACTTGGGAATGCCCAGCCCCAGTGCCGCCTCGCGCACCACATTCGGCACCATCAGCAACATTTCTTCCGTAGCGCGCGCGATCGTGGGAATCATCATGATTCCCAAAGCGACACCGCCGGAAAATGCCGAGAAGTGCTTTTGCCGGACCACGATCAGCGAGTAAACCGCAATACCGATGACGATGGAGGGCACTCCGTTCAACACGTCTGCGGTAAAGCGGATCAAGTCGCCAAAGCGATTGCGCCCATATTCAGCCAGGTAAATGCCTGAGCCGATTCCCAGCGGCAGCCCGATCACGCTGGCGACCGCCAGGATCAACCCCGTACCGACGATGGCATTCGCCATTCCTCCGCCCGTTTCACCCGGAGGTTTCGGCGTCTGCGTAAGGAAGGCCAGGTTGATCGAGCCGATCCCCTTAATCACCAGATAAATAAAGATCGCGAGCAGCGGCACCAAGACCAGGACGGCCGCCAGAACAGCGAATGCGGTCGCTCCCTGGTTGACGATGCGACGCCAGATACTGACTTCCGTTGACGCAGATGGAGACACGGAGTTAGGCACGCACCCTCGCAGTCCCGCCGGTGATGCTCCAAACCAGCAGCCGGGCCAGCGCGTTCACGATAAGTGTTACCAGAAACAGCGCCAGGCCAATTTCGACCAGGGCGCTCAGATAGAGGTCGCCCGTTGCTTCGGTAAACTCATTGGCGATAACACTGGCCATGGTGTAGCCCGGAGCAAACAGCGACTTGGCTATCTCGGGGCGGTTGCCGATCACCATGGTCACCGCCATGGTTTCGCCCAGCGCGCGCCCGAGGCCCAGGATGACGCCGCCCACGATGCCGATTCGCGCATTGCGCAGAACGCCAATGCGGATCATTTCCCAGCGCGTTGCCCCGAGGGCCAGCACCGCCTCACGTTGGTTCTGCGGAACAGCCGTCATCACCTCGCGCGTGATGGATGCAATGACCGGCACAACCATAATCGCCATGATGATGCCAGCCGCCAGCATTCCCAGGCCATACATTGGACCGCTGAAGAATCCCGTCCATCCCAGCGTTCTCGCCAGGAAGGGCTGTACATATTGGCGGAGCAGCGGAGCCAGAACGAAAATGCCCCACAGTCCATAAATCACGCTGGGAATGGCGGCCAGCAATTCCACCAGGAACGAAATGATGGCGCGCAAGCGCTGCGGGCACATCTCGGTGACGTACACCGCCACGCCGACCGACAGGGGCACCGCCAGAAGCAGCGCCAGAAAAGAAGAAACCAGGGTGCCGTAAATGAACGGCATCGCTCCAAAGCTTTCGTTCACCGGGTCCCAGTCGTGCCCGTAGAAAAACTTGATTCCGAACTGGTGCAGCGACAACTGCGACTTCTCGATCAGCTCCCAGGCTACCAACACGACGATCGCAAACACCGAAATCGCGCTGAGCAGAATAATCACTCCAAAAACCGCGTCCGGGATGCGGCTGCTGCCGGGATAACTGGTCCGAATCTTCTGCAACAGAGTGGTTGCTGCCGGCTTGCGCGACTGATCCACCTGGGCCACCGGCGGCATCGAGGTCATGGGCTTCTGGAGCTCGTCCAGTCGGTTCCGGCGGATTCATAGGATCGACGCTATCAGGCATGTGTCACAGGAGTATTACAGAAACGGACGGCACTTGGCGTCTCGCAACGATCAAAGGCCTGCCAAGTGCCGTGTCCTTCCGCGCGATCGGCAGCTAAGGCTTGACCTGCTTGGTGATGGCAGCCTTCTCCATATCCACCACTTGCTTGGGCAGCGGAGCATAGGACAGCGCCTGCGTCATGCCCTGGCCCTGGTCCAGCATCCAGAAAAGGAAATCCTTCAGGATCTTCCCCTTGTTCGCATCCGCCGGATTGGTCGGGATCAGCAGCCAGGTGAAGCTGGCAATCGGATAAGCGTCCTTCCCGGGAGGATTGGTGATCGAGACCCGAAAGTCCGCCGGCATCTTCACTCCTACCGCCGCTGCGGTTGTGCTTTCCAGGCTGGCCTTAATGAAATTCTTCGAAGAGTTCTGCACGCTGCCATAGGAAATCTTGTTCTGCAAGGCATAAATCAATTCGATGTAGCCAATGGAGCCGGGCAGTTGCCGAACGTTTCCGGCCACACCTTCATTCCCTTTTCCGCCCAGCCCTACTGGCCACTTCACCGACGTACCTTTGCCCGCTGAGCCCGCCCATTCCGGACTCACCTTCGACAGGTAGTCGGTGAAAATGTAGCTGGTGCCGCTGCCGTCCGAACGGTGAACCACCGTGATGGTCTGGTTGGGAAATTTCACGCCAGGATTCGCTTTGGCGATTCTGGGGTCATTCCAATTTGTGATCTTGCCCAGATAAATATCCGCCAGAACATCGGGGGTGAACTTCACGTCGCCGCTTACGCCGGGAATGTTATATGCGGGCACTACCGAGCCCAGGACCGTCGGCACGTGCAGCACTTTGACCTTGGATTGCGCGATCTGCTCGTCGGTCATCGGGCCGTCACTGGCGCCGAAATCGACCGTCCCAGCCTGCACCTGGCGAATGCCGCCACCACTGCCGATGGACTGGTAATTGATCTCAATATTGGAATGCAGGTTGTGGTATTCGTTGAACCACTTGGAGTAGATAGGATACGGGAAGGTGGCGCCTGCGCCATTAAGGGTTGTCTGCGCCATAGCGCAGCCCACAAGCACAGCGATGCAGAGGAGCACCCTGAGAGAGCGAATCACGTAGTTTCCTCCTGAGATTTGTCCGAGGATGAGTTCCCTTCCGGTTTTACCCTGCATTTGTTACAGCTCGGTTACACAGCAGTGAATTTCGTGTGAAGACAGGAGGTTAGAGGCACAGTTTGGGACGGATTTCTGTCTCAATACCCCAATCCGGCCGCCGCCTGGAAACATCTCCGGGCCTCCGCTTGGTTTCCCAGCGCGCGATAGGCGTGACCCATGTTGCTGAACGCCTGGGCCTTCAAGGCCGGGTCTTCGGTGGATGCAATCACCTTCTTATAAGCCTCGATGGCCTCGGGCAGATTATCTTGCATCTGGGCGTAGCGTGCGATGTACATGTTGCTCAACGGATCGAGTGGCTCGATCGCCGCCGCCGCACGAAAGTGCTCCATGGCTTGGGCGACGTCTCCCCGCTGCACCAGGGCCGCGCCCAAGTCAACCTCGGCGATGTAATTGCGACGCGTCACCGCCAGGGTGTGCGTCCAAATGGTTACGCTGTCGTGCCAGTATTCGAGCTGCCGATGCGTCACCGCAGCCAGCGCCACAAGCAGCGCGACGCTGGCGACGGTTCGCAGGGGCGGTGAGATGTGCCGTTGATTCGCCCAGTCAGCCGCGCTCCACACCATAACCAGAAATAGTCCGACGAACGGCAAATAAGCGTAGCGGTCGGCCAGGGCTTGGGTGCCCACCTGCACAATGCCGATCATCGGCAGCAACGTGATGAGAAACCAGAGCCATCCCACCAGCAAATATCTCCGTTGGTGAGCTTGAGCGGCCAGCATGGTAACGCCGCACAAAAACACCAGCGCCCCGATAACCTCCCACAATGTCAGAGATGCCGCGGGATGCGGGTAGAAGAGCGCCAGATGTGCCGGCCATATCGCCATGCCCACGTAACGCGCGTACGAGACAATAGCGTTCGCCAGCCGCATGGCCAGTGGATACCACTTCACGGCTTGTCCGGCCCGATGCGCCAGCAACGTCACCACCCCGCTGGCGGTAGAGAGGAAGAAGAGCGGAAGCTTTTCCCAGAAGAGCCAGGCAAACTTCCTGACCGGCTGGGATGACGCTGAGGCAGACATTCGTTGCAGCGGCCAATAATCCCAAAGGAGCAGAACGAAGGGCAAGGTGATCGCCTGCGGCTTGGCCATCAGCCCGAGAGCGAATAGCACCGCGACCACGGCATAGCGGCTGATGCGCGGTCCGTTTGCATACCATCGGTATGCGCCCAGGGCGAGCAGGAAGAACAACATGCTCAGCAGGTTCTTGCGCTCGGCAACCCACGCAACGGACTGCACGTTGACCGGATGCAGCGCAAACAAAGCAGCCACCAGCGCACTCCGGTTGACGAACCCAGTGGCTCGCCATAAAACCCAGAAGAGCAGCACCACATTCAGCACGTGCAACAGGAGGTTAACGATGTGCGGTCCGGCCGGGTTCAGCCCGAACATCTGGAAATCGAGTGCGTGCGAAAGCCAGGTCAGCGGATGCCAGTTGGAAGCGTCATGGGTGGTAAACGCCCACTCGACGGTGTCCCACTCCAACCCCGACTGAACGTGAACGTTCGCCGTCACATAGAGGTCGTCGTCGTAGTTGATAAACGGAAAATGTCTGACAGGGTAATAAATCGCCAGGGTAGCGAGCGCGAGCAGCAAGGCGAGAAAGAGCGGCTTCCCTTCCGACTGCACTTGCCGCGGGCTGATGGGCGTCAATTGCGCTCCCATATCCTAATGTCGCTGGGAATTGTCCCGAGCAATACCGCCGCTTCCCATGTCGTGATAGGCGCGCTGCATACCTTCCTCGGCCTTGCCTTTCAGAATCGCGGGCGCGCGCGACGAGTGAAGTACATCCTGGAAATACGGAATCGCCTCCAGCGGCTTGCCTACGTAGAGCTTCCAGTTTCCGATGTTGATGTTGCTGATTGGGTCGGCGGGATTGAGGGCCAGCGCGCGGTAGAAGTGCGACAGCGCTTCATCGGGCTGGCCGCGCTCTATCATCAGTACGCCCAGAAAATCTTCCGCCATCCAATTCCCGCTCGTAACTTCAGTGGCATGCGTCCACAGCGCCTCGCTGTTGCGCCAGTACCAGAGCTGACGATGAGCAACCGCCGTTAATGCCAACAACATCGCAAGGCTGGCGACGGCCAGAAAAGTACCCGGAGTTTGTCCTTCCTCGCCCCACGCCGGATCGGCGGCACGACCGGCTGGCTGGAAATCCGCCACGCCCCAGCAGATCATGATGAATAATCCTATGAAAGGCAGATAAGCGTAGCGATCCGCCATCGCTTGGCCGCCCACTTGCACCAGGCCAATCATCGGTACCATGGTTCCGAGAAACCAAAACCAGCCGGTCAGAAAGTAGCGCCAGCGCCGGCCAGCGATGACCAGCGCTGTAATCGCCAACAGAAGAACCGCAGCCCCCGCCACATGCCATGGATTAAGCCAGCTTTCCAGATGCGGATAAAAGATCGCCAGGTGCGAAGGCCACAGGACTTTTCCGAGGTATCGCGCGTAGGCGACGACCGCATTCTCCACGCGAATGGGAAGCGGATAAGAAACAAAAACGTCACCCAGCGCACCACTCCGGCTCTGCGCCTTTACGGTAAGGACAGCGTCCACTGCAGAAAGTGCAAACAGGGGCAACTTCTCCAATAAGAGCCACGAAAAGCTCTTCGCCGGAACAGTAACGCCGGCCATCGTCCCCTCGGGCCGGTCCGTGGAAGCGAACATTCGATGCAGCGGCCAGTAATCCCAAAGCAGCAGAACGCAGGGGAAAGTGATGACTTGAGGCTTGGCCATTAAGCCCAGCGCATATAAGCACGCAACAGCCAAATAGCGGTCGACACGAGGTTTCAGCGCATACCATCGGTACGCGCCGAGCGCGAGCAGAAAGAAGAGCATGCTGAGCACGTTCTTGCGCTCGGAGATCCAAGCCACAGACTCAACGTTAATAGGATGGAGTGCAAACAGGGCCGCCACCATGAAGCTGCGGCCGGCGTACCCGGTGGCCCGCCATAGCACCCAGAACAACAGCGCCGCATTCAAGGCGTGGAGCAAGACATTGGTGTCGTGGTGTCCCGAAGGATTCAGTCGAAAGAGCTGAACATCGAGCGCGTGCGACATCCAGGTCAGCGGATGCCAGTTGGAAGAGTAGAAGCTGGTAAACGCCCACTCCGCAGTGTCCCGGTCAAGGCCTGACTGTATCTGGTAATTACGGATCACATATTCAGGGTCGTCGTAGTTGAGAAAGGGGTAACGCTTCACCGGGTGGTAAAGCGCAACCGTGGCGACGATCAGCAGAAGGGCGAGCGCAAATCCCCATTTTTCGGAGGATACGGACGGTGCTGCCCCACGGCTGGAAACAACCTCTTGGGCTGGGCTCGGACCGGCAGCAGTCAATGCGCGCTCCTACTGACTCAAGTGCGACGCGGCTGCGAAACACTCGCGCGCGCGCGCCGCATCGCCGAGATCGGTGTACACCTGACCCAGGTTATTTAGCGCTGCAATCCTGAGTTTGGCATCGTGAGATACGGTAATGGCGATTTTGAAATGCGTAACGGCATCGGGCAGGTCGCCGTGCTGTTGCTCGTACAGCGCGATATTCATATTACTAACGGGGTCGTCGGGATAAATGGCCACGGCCCGGTAAAAGTGACCGATACCCGCCTCCTGCTGGCCTTGGCTCATCAGTATTTTGCCCAGATTGTTTTCCGCCAGCCAATTGGGGCCAGTAACCTGCAACGCGTGGCTCCACAACTGGACGTTGTCGCTCCAGTAGCCGATCTGACGACGGGCAATTACTGCCAGCGTCAGCAGCACAGCCAGGCTCAGGCCCACGAGCCCCGCAGAACGCGCTCCGGTCCAGCGCTTAGGAACAAGGTCCGCCACGCCCCAGCAGATCATGATAAACAATCCCACGAAAGGCAGATATGCGTAGCGGTCGGCGATCCCCTGCATACCCTTGTAGCCCACCGGCTGTAGACCCAGCATCGGCACCAGCGTTCCCACGAACCACAACCAGCCCATCAAGAGATAGCGCCGGCCGCGGGCTTCGAATACCAATGCGGTAATCGCCACTACGACAAACAGTGCCACATAGGCATGCCATGGTCGCAAGGAGTTTCCGGGATGCGGGTAAAAGACCGCCAGGCGCGAAGGCCAGAATGCCTTCTTCAGGTACTGCAAGTAGGAAAAAATTGCGGCCTCTATGCGAAGGTGCCGTGGATAAAGTATCTTCTCGGTGTCGGTTCGAGCCGCTGCCATAGTGATGACGGCGCTGACGGCCGAAAGTGTGAACAGCGGGAGCTTCTCCACAACCAGCCACGCAAAACTTCTCTGGGGAATATCTGCGTTGGCCGCCGTCTCGGATTCCTGGTCAGCACGAAACAGGCGTTGCAAAGGCCAGTAATCCCACAGCAGCAGAACGAATGGAAAAGTAATTACCTGCGGTTTGGCCAGCAGTCCCAGCGCATAAAGAAACACGACGGCCAGGTACCGATGGACTCTGGGTTCGCGCGCATACCATCGGTAAGAACCAAGCGCGAGCAAAAAGAACAGCATACTGAGTAGGTTCTTGCGTTCGGCGATCCAGGCAACCGACTCGACATTAACGGGATGCAGCGCAAACAGAGCAGCCACCATCGCGCTGCGGCCAACGTACCCCGTCGCCGCTTGTAACACCCAGAAGCACAGCACCACGTTCAGCGTGTGCAACAAGAGGTTAACGTCGTGATGGCCGCTGGGATCCAATCCAAACAACTGACAGTCCAAGGCGTGCGACATCCAGCTCAACGGATGCCAAGTGCCCACCTCGAACGTCGTGAATGCCCACTTGACCGTGGGCCAGGTCAATCCGGCTTCGACTTGATCATTCTCGGTGACATACAGGCTGTCGTCATAGTTGACGAATGGATGGAAGTGCACCGGGTAGTACAGGGCGACGGTCGCAAGGGCGAGCAGGAGGGCAAGAACAAATACTCTGTGGCGCAACAAGAAAGTAGAGGGGCGGCTGTTCGGCTGGATCTGAATCTCTTTTCTGGCACTCAAATCAACCGAGGTCACTCGTCCTCCTTGAAGTGGGGAGTATAGCCGATTCAGAGCATTGACCAATCAGAACCACTCGCTCCTTGCTTTGGGGCATAGCCTTGGGCTCTTGCCACTCCCAATCTGCGCCGAGGATCTTCTTAGCTATCGGAATTTGTCCCGCGCCTAGCAACAGACACAGCTTGCCCTTGACCCCGACCAATTCTGCCGCAACAGGCAATGTGCGCTCGAATTGCTCGACCGCCCGAAGCGTCACAACATCCGCAGTGTTACCCCACTGTTCAGCACGTCCGCAGAAAACCTCAGGGCCCTTAAGACCAAGCGTGCGGACAACCTCGCGCAAAAATGTGGCCTTCTTGCCATGCGATTCGATCAGCGTCAATTGGGTCTCAGGCGCATAAAGCTTGATCGGAATCCCCGGGAACCCGGCCCCAGAGCCAACATCCGCCAAGGTGGAAACTCCGGGGGCTTCGATCCTATCGCCCAGCAGAACCCGCGCCGCAAACCATGATTCGCCAAAGTGGCGGGTGACTATGTGGTCCGGGTCGCGGACAGCAGTCAAATTCATGCGCACATTCCAGCGCAGCAGGAGATCGAGATAGGATTGCAACTGAGTCAGCGTCCCGAGCGATAGGTCCACGTCGCCCGTGAACGGGGCAAGCGATTCGGCGATGCGCGCTGTTTCCATACCGATGGCATGAGGCCAAGGGGAAAATCTCAAAGTCCCTCGATCGCCGCCAACTAAGACCTGCCTATATGATACTTTTTCCTCTCTGTCCCGTACGATTGTGTCGCGCCTCAGGCGCTGGAATAATAGACACAATCCTGGCGGCCCGCCTTGTAGCTGACGATGCGCCAGTTGCTACGGAATCGAAATGACAACGCAGAAGATATTTTCCGGGGTGACATTGCAGGGCTTTCCACTGCGCATTGAGACGCAATGGCCCTTTCATCGCTCGGAGGGTGGCAGCGACTGGTACGTCATGCATGGCACAGTGCGCTTGGCCGATGGCGGTCCCCTCTATGCAGATATCGCACTCAACCTGGCGCAGACCATCAAAGAAGTGTTGCCTTCGCTCGATAGCGACCTGGCGTTCTGGGTCGCCGTAAATACCGCGCGTAAGGCAGTCGACGACAAACAGCTCGAACTCCTGAAGTCGGGTAAGCGCCAGCCGGTTCCGGTGTCAAGTCGAAGTTACAGCATTCGCGACCAGCACTTTCGTTTCTGGCAGGCCACTCCGCAGCAGGTGGAGGAGTTTGTCGCCCGCAAGGTTTTCTGGATCAGTGGCAGCGCTCGCGAGCCGGTACTGATCAGCGATCCCTGCGACGCGCAGTATTTGGGCGCCGCCGATCCCGACATGGCGGACAAGTTGATTACCGCCGCGCAAGACCTGGCCACCCGCGGCATGGTTGAGCTTGCCGGCGACTATGCTCGTGCGACCGACGGTCTGCTGGCTCAAGCCCAGACGTTCATCGCAGCCAAGGACCGTTCCCTGGAAGAACTCCACGCCAAGAATGCCTTCGAACGGGCTTAAGCCGAGCCGTGTGCAGATCACGGGCTTTGCCGCAAACGTGTCGGCAACGCTATCGCACCTCGCATGGAATCGAACTTCTGCAACATGCACGGCAGACCTGAGTCTCGACTTCAATCCTCCATTTGACTGTCGGACGATCGCGGTGATATTTTGCCCATACACTGGAAAGGAGGTTGATCCAACATATGAAGATTGATGGTCCATGTAGCATCCCAAGTGAGGTGGCTGAGGCTTAGGGCTTCCGCTCTAAATCCTCGCAGGACTCGACGCTGTCGAGTTTGAAGGGCCCTGACTACGTTCCCAATCGGACGCGACCAGGACCCTGATTCGCTGGGGCCACCAAGAGTGGACAGCCTCAGGCCAATTTCAACAGCTAACCGGAAGGACCCGCTGGCACAACCGCCGCGGGTCTTTTCTATTGCGGCGGCGTGTTGTTGGACGGCAAGCCGTGCGGCCCAACCGGGGCTTCGCCAGCCTTCAACTTTCGACAACATCCGTTCACCATGTCCCCCGTTGGCAAATTGACTTGCGCCGAGTAGGGAAAGCTTTCCTTGCGAACAGGGTCGGTACAGGAGGCCTTCTTGATGACCGCCGACAAACCGTATCCGTTGACCGGCGCCAGGCCATCCGTCCGGTGCCACGCCCAGATCTTGTCCTCGGGGACCCAGAAGAAGCCGCCGAGAAAGTCCTGGTCAGGCTGGTTGATGCCCAGGTATCTCGCGCCCCAGGAGACGAACTGGATGCTCCAGTTGGGCCCGCTGCCCCAACAGACCATGTCCGGAGGCTTGGGCGGCGGAGTCTGGCTTGTGGGAGCCGCCGGGGGTGGCGCCAACGGGTTTTCGGTGGTTTGTTGAGCGACCGCCAAGAGCGAGGCCGAAAGAAGCAGCAGAATTGCGATACCGCGAGTAATCATACGTGTCACAAAATCTCCCTGAAAATGACATCGTCTCCACAAAAGCGATATGGCGTCAACTGGCAAATTTGCCACATCCATTGATTCCGCCGTGAGGAGCCGGCGTCCAACAACGGGCTTTGCTCACTTCTCGCGGTTCTTTAGAATCATTGGATTACGCACATTTTTCGCGCAAGCTATTGATTCTATGTGGCTTAATAGTCATCTTCTTTTATTGCAATCACTTAGAGAGCACACAACCATCATCTCAGAGTTCTTGTGACCGGAGAGCCGAGGCCTACCCTCCTGCACCCCGGCTTGGCAATCCGGCCTTCCGTCGCATGAATTCCCAAACATTTCAACTCACGCCCTTGGCGCGGGCAGAGAACCCCTGCCTTGGGTCTCTTCTAGCCCCACGATACGCCCATGCAGGCGCTTGTCAAAATTACGAAGGTACATGTCCGGCAACTGTACTTTCGTAACCTCTTGGGGCCGGGGTAACCAACCTCAACGACTCTGTAGTGTGTCGTTCCGTTCCCCGGTGGCATCGGCAATGATACGTTAGCTCCTTGTCTTCATGACAGGGGACAGGCCCACAGCTGTTGACACTATGGCAACGTTTCCGGCGAATCACGGAAATTTATGGTGAGGTTCTTGCATATCCGAGCAACATCTCCGTATAAAAGCCTTCACAATTCGGATCAGTAGAGACGAAGTGATCGGTGCCGGCAGGTACGTTGGTACGTTCGCATCGATATAAAGCTTCAGTGGAAATGCCCTGGGGCGGAGATGAGTAAATCCATCCATTCACCCCCAGTACAAATTGTCCCTCGCACGCCGAGTTCGGCGATATAAAGTGATCAACCGCTTGGTACCAGCAACCGAAGAGTGGAACGGTGCCCGGCTGTGGAGTCATATAGAGATAGCCCAGATTTTTCTCAAAATGATAACCGGCCCCCGCAATCGTCCCCGTCGTAACCCAATGATCTCCGGTGGCTGACTTAAGATACCGTTGGAATGCCAATGTGTTTGGTTGAGGAGTTTCACCTATTCCATAAAGATCCCATGTGGAAACAGGATTAGTGCCTCCCGCAAAGTAGGCATAAACATTAGGCAGGTTGAATGTGACGTTACCAAAAACGTCTCTGTAGAGCTTGGGTTGAAGATTCAAATAGAGGCCCGTCAGATTTGTATCCACCATACCTACCATCTGCCAGATTCCCTGGCCGGAATACAGTGTTGCGGCGGGCAACCCGGCTGTGCAGTGATGATGGTCACGTTAGGAGGTGACCAGGCCCCTCGATTCGGAAGCGACACTTGGTCGGAATTGGCAGTGTTCCTAAACCTGGAAATTAGGACACTACCCGGAACCGAGGTCAATTGCGCCGACTAACGCATTCGGACATAATGCGGCCAAGAAGCCGCCTTGCAGTATCGTTGGGATGAGGTGACCCGATCATGCAGACAACTGACACTGTCGTCTCCAGGATGCAGGACCAATTATACGAGCGGTTACGAGCGGCACATTTGCAAGCGCTTCGCGATGAGGAGGACGGGGTTCGCCATCGCATTCAGCACTTCTATCTTCCTTTGTTCCTCAGCCATGCTCGAGCGAGTGGCAGGTCTCCCGTTTCGGTGCGGATCTTGGATTGCGGATGCGGTAACGGTGCCAGCGTTGAATATCTTGCTGCGGCGGGGTTTGAAGCCTTTGGAATTGACATTGCCGATTTCAGGGTGGAGCAGTGGACGGAGCGAGCTAACCTCCCGCGTGTGCACTTATTGGCTGCAAACGCGACAGCGCTGCCGTTTCCTGACTGCTACTTTGATATCGTGTTCAGTTGTGGCATGCTCGAACACATCGGTGTCACCGAGGGATGCGCTCCTCAGTACTCGGTGAGGCCGTTGCCATGTCAGGCGGAACTCCGGCGGAGGTTCCTAGCAGAGTCCATTCGAGTTCTAAGACGAGATGGGGTGCTGTACGTGGATCATCCCAACGGAAGCTTTCCCATAGACTTCTGGCATAACGACTATCGCTCCTTGCCACGCTTTCATTGGCCGGGCGAACGATTCTTACCAAGCTTCGGTGAGGTTGCCGGACTGGCGAGAAGTATTGCGCCCACCTGCTCGGTTGAAGCGATCAGCCCCGATGGGAGATTCACATTTCAGCGGTCTCGCAGGCGCTGGTATGGCACCGTCTTTACTGGTATGCTCAAGATATACTTTGCTTTGTTGGGGCATCGCCCGTTTTCCCGGCTGGCGGCGTCGCCGTTGAATCCCTACCTGGTAATACGAATCGCCAGATAGCTGCTGCTGAACCCTTTATGCACGACCTGCTCGATCGAGTCCGCAGCCGTAAGGCCCGCAAATCTGATTCGGCGACCCATCGCACTTCGCTGACGTCGGTTCCGGCTTTGGCTTCTCCGGAAATGAGCCGGCACAGATAGTCGATCAGGACATAGTGAAACTGGATGCGGCCCTGGTCGTCAGTGAAGATGCCGTCAAAGATGTCGAGCACTTCCCCGGGCTCCACCCGACGTTCAGGTTCCTCTGCCAATTCATTGACTGCGCCGGGTGGATCGCTATTGGCATCGCGAGCGCAGCACCGGCTTGTCATCCCGAGCGGAGCGAAGCGGAGTCGAGGGATCTGCGGTTTTGTCCGCGACTGTCCTGAACCGCAGATCCCTCCGCTCGGACTGACGTCCTCGGTCGGGATGACAGTGTAGATATGGTCGCCAACACGGGAGTTCAGGGCGAGCTCAATTTTGGCCGCCGGTCACCTACTGCTCGCGCTTAGCTCGGATGTACGAACCGGCAACACGCGAGCGCCATAGGCGCGGAACAGCTTAGCCCAGCATGGAGCCGAAAGGCGGAGCGCTGGGTACGCTGGAAAATTGAAGCGAGTCCCTTTAGGGACGGCACATTTTGGGACAGCCTGTTGAAACCCGGTTCACGCTCAGCGCTCGCGGAACTTCGACAACAGTCGCAGGATCTCGAAATACAGCCAGATCAGCGTAATCATCAGCGCGAAGGCGCTGTACCACTCCATGTATTTCGGCGCGCCCATCCGGCGCCGTTCTCGATGAGATCGAAATCAAGGACGAGGTTCAGTGCAGCGACGGCCACCACGATCAGGCTGAATCCGATCCCGATCGGACCCGAGCCATTGATCGAGGTGAAGTGCACTCCGAAGAATCCCAGGATGAACTGCAGGAAGTAAAACACCGCGATACCGCCGGTAGCGGCGACGATGCCAAGCCGCAATTTGTCAGTCACCTTGATGAGTCCGGTGCGGTAAGCGAGCAACATCGCGACCAGCGTGCCGAACGTTAGCGCGACCGCCTGGATGGCGATGCCGTGGAAGCGCATTTCGAGCATGGCGGAAACCCCGCCCAGAAGCAGACCTTCCAACAGGGCATAAATCGGGGCCGTCACCGGCGACCACTCTTTCTTGAAGATGGTGACCAGGGCCAGGATGAATCCGCCGATTCCTCCGACCACCAACATCGGCGCGACCGCCTGCATCGCAGCTTCGGGAGATGTCCCGTTAAGCGCGGTAAAGAAGCGGTTCCACGTCCACGCAGCGGTAGCCACGCAGCAGAGGAGCAGGATGCCGGTCTTGTTGACGGCACCCGAGATGGTCATGCTCTCGCCGTAGGTCGCCGCGCCAGTGCGGAATGCGTCGCCACTTAAAGCGGGATTGGAAGTTTTCATTAGCTGCGCCATTTAACTTTCTCCTTGCTGGCTTAGATTACCTGTTGGTTGGGGAAGAGCGCCACTCGACGCTGCGCTTCATCCTCGAACTGATTGATTGCGTTGGATTAATCGCGATTGTCATCCCGAGCGGAGCTAGGCGGAGTCGAGGGATCTGCTGTTTCATACCGTATAGACACGCACTCGCGGCTTTTAGAGGGAGGACAGGAAAATGGTAGGCCGGGTCGCCCGTCGCGGCTTCCGTCGAGCCCATGAAGAAATCGAGAAGAAACAGTTGTGTTCCGTTTTCGACTGTGGCACGTCTGACGGCATGGCTTCCGAAGGGAGATGCCGACAACGATTCGCCTTGACGGATCATTTGGCTCGTCGAAACTCTTTATTCGCAAAGCCGCCGTCCGCATGGCGGAGATAGCTATGGGAAGTGACGTGATTCACGTATGTAAACCTCCTCCCGTACGAAGGCGAGTCGAATACAAGCTCCAGTTCGTCTAGGGAGCCGTCGGGTAGAATCGCGCTGCCTGCTTGAAAGCCGTGACTCAAAACCGATCGATCTCGACTGACACAACTACCAACCATTGAAGCTCCTCGTGCCACAGCGATCCAATACCCAACTAGTTCGATTCCGATCATGCCGCCCACTGTGATCAATAGAGCGGGTCCTGACCGGAAGACAAATAGCGCCGATATAACAAATAACGCCCCGATCAGGCGTGCAGGACCGAGGCTCGGCGGAAAATGCCGTCGGCAGGTCTCGCAGTAGAGTATTTCGTCAGAGGGCAACGCGAATCCCGATGTTGAATGAACCCCTTCAGGAAAGCTTTGAGTTTCAGCCCGACCACAGCACGCACACCCAGCTGGCCACAGCATTTTCTCGTGGCACTGTCTCCGTTGCACCCTAGCCATCACACCAGGTTCAAGGCTTGGTTCCTTAGGTATCCCTCTTAACTTCCCCAATTCTTCGATTGCACGCTCCACAAGCAGAACGATCGCCATGACCGCCGCACCGCACCCAAGGGGGTAAAAAAGAAAAAGAAGCGGTCCCACAATGTAGCTGACTAGATCACCTCCCCTTAAGATCAGCCAACGTCCACATTACAACGTCAAAGCTGCTGGCTTACGTGCTCGACCTCAGATCTAAAGCTAAAATGGAGGTATGTTCCTGCAACGATGCCGATAAAGCCGCCAAGCCCTTCGAAGTAGTTGCTCGCGCGAACTGTCAATATCGCACCCGCCAGGAGACCGGGTATCAATACCAAAACGATAAACGCGGTCGTCATATTCCCAAACACACGGAAGATTTCGACAGGGCTCAGGCCGAAAACCAGGAGGCCAGCAAGAGCCCCGAGTTCGCCTAGCCAGCATCCACGGATGATCTTCTGACGCATAGAGAGTTCCAACAAACTTCGAGGACTTATTAAAGCACCAGCGCGCACCACGGGCAATGCGATCTTGATCCAAAGCCAAACCACTGGCCACTAGAACAACGTCTCCTGCCCCGCCGCATTCGTCCTCGGCCGCTTGATGCCGAAGTGTTCATACGCCAGGTGCGTTGCCACCCGCCCGCGCGGCGTGCGATCGAGAAATCCAATCTGGATGAGGAACGGTTCGTAGATCTCCTCGATGGCGTCTGGCTCCTCGGCCAGCGACGCTGCCAGCGTGTTCACGCCCACCGGGCCGCCCTGGTACTTCTCGATGATGGTGAGCAGCAACTTGCGGTCAATTTCGTCGAAGCCGTGGCGATCGACTTCGAGCATCTCCAGCGCCGCCTGCGCCGTGGGCTTGTCGATCTTGCCCGCGCCGCGCACCTGGGCGTAGTCGCGTACCCGCCGCAGCAGACGATTGGCAATGCGCGGTGTGCCGCGGCAGCGCGTGGCGATTTCGGTCGCGCCGGGCCCGTCGATCTCCACACCAAGAATTTCCGCCGAGCGCTCGAGGATGATCTTCAGGTCCTCGGGGGTGTAGAACTCCAGCCGCAACACGATGCCGAAGCGCGAACGCAGCGGCGCGGTGAGCAGCCCCGCGCGCGTGGTGGCGCCGATGAACGTGAACGGCCGCACCTCGATGGTATGGGTGCGCGCCGACGGTCCCTGCCCGATAATGATGTCGAGCTTGTAGTCCTCCAGCGCGGAGTAGAGCAGCTCTTCCAGCACCGCCTGCATGCGATGGACTTCGTCGATGAACAGCACCTGCTTCTCGCGCAGGTTGGTGAGCACGGCGGTCAGGTCGCCCTTGATCTGCAGCGTTGGGCCCGAGGTCTGCTGGAAGGCCACGCCCAGTTCGTTGGCGATGATGTTGGCCAGCGTCGTCTTGCCCAGCCCCGGCGGCCCGTAGAGCAGCACGTGGTCGAGCGCCTCGCCGCGCGACTTGGCGGCCTGAATGGCGACTTCCAGATTGTCCTTGACCTTGTTCTGCCCGATGAACTCGCGCAGCCGCTGCGGACGCAGCTTTAATTCGAACGACGAGTCGTCGTCCACCGGCACGGCCGAGACGATGCGGTCAGGATGCTCCTTGTTCGGGGGCAAAACCACGATGGGGCGATAGTAAAGCGAATGGGATGGCGAAGCAACCAGCGACCAAGTTACTGTGTCATTCTGAGCGCGCGTTCGCCGCTTTTGCGAACGCGAGTCGAAGAAACCCTATTGTCACACCGATCTGAGTTGTTATAGGGGTCCTTCGACTCGCCCGCGCAACAGCGGCGCGTGCTCGCTCAGGATGACACCATCGCGTAGGGACACTGACAACGCTCCGCAGTGCAAGTATCATTCACTTGACTGAACCATGAAGAATCTCGGCATCCTGCTTTCCGGACGCGGCTCGAACTTTGAGGCCATCGCCGACAACGTCGCTGCGGGCAAGCTCGGCGCGAAGATCGCGGCCGTCATCTCGAACCGAGCAGACGCGCCGGGAATCGAGTCGGCGCGACGCCGCAACTTGAACGCGCTGGTGATTCCGTCAAAGGGCAAGCCGCGCGAGGAGCACGATTGCGAAGTTGTCGCGGCGCTGCGCGAGCATCAGGTGGAACTTGTCTGCCTTGCGGGTTACATGCGGCTACTGTCGCCGTGGTTCGTGCAGCAGTTTCCCAATCGCATCCTCAATATTCATCCGTCGCTGCTGCCCGCGTTTCCCGGTCTGGAGGCGCAGAAGCAGGCCTTGGAGTATGGCGTGAAAGTCTCCGGTTGCACCGTGCACTTCGTGGACGCGGACCTCGACCACGGCGCCATCATCCTGCAGCACACTGTGCCTGTGCTCGACACCGACGACGAGTACACGCTGGCCGCGCGCATTCTGGAGCAGGAACACATCGCCTACAGCGAGGCCATCAGGATCGTGCTGGAAGGGCAGTACCACATCGAAGGGCGAAGGATCGTCCGCGGCTCTATACACTGACAGCTACATCTCGTAGTGCAGCAGCGAGAACACGTCGTAGCCCTTCAGCTTGTCGCGGCCTTTGAGGCCGTCCAGTTCCACCACGAACCCCAGTCCGCGGATGTCGGCGCCCAGCGACTTGGCCATCTCGGCGGTCGCCTTGGCGGTGCCGCCGGTCGCCAGCAGGTCGTCGCAGATGACGATGCGCTGTCCCGGCTTGACCGCGTCCTTATGGACCTCCAACGTGTCGTGGCCGTACTCCAGTTCGTATTTCCATTGCAGTACTTCAGCAGGCAGCTTTTTCGGCTTGCGCACCGGGACGAAGCCGGCGTTCAGGCGGTAGGCCAGCGCCGGACCGAAGATGAATCCGCGGGCTTCGATGCCCAGAACCAGGTCGATGTCCTTGTCGATGTAGTGCTCGGTGAGCGCGTCGATGAGGCGGGCGAAGCCGAGCTTGTCTTTCAGCAGCGTGGTGATGTCGTAGAAGAGAATGCCGGGCTTGGGAAAGTCGGGGACCTCGCGGATGAGTTGCTTGAGGTCGTTGCAGTTGTGGTCGGCCATGGCTTACCAGGCTCCTTCGATGCGGAACGATTGCGTCTCCAGCAAGGGCGCTACCGACTCGTTGATGCGGTCCACGCGCGCCGCCCGCGGACCCTGGTGCAGCTTGCGCCGCAGGGAAGTGTGCTGCTCGCGCGTGCCCGTAGCCATCACTTCCACGTCACTGCTCTCGCAGTTGCGCACCCATCCGGTGACGCCAATCAGCGCGGCTTCGCGCTCGACAAACCAGCGAAAGCCGACGCCCTGCACGCGTCCCGAGATGAGGTAACGACGGGTTTGGAGATCAGACATAAACGTATTGTCGGGAGGCCGTGTGTCAAACGTCGATGAACTCACCAGCTCCAAGGCGTTGGCCCCTTTTTCTCAGGGCAGCGTCGAAGGTGGCGAAGCTGCGCTCAGGGCCTGCCGACGCGACGTGCAAACTATCGCTAAAATCCATACCTTTTTCATACCATTCCATCGCTCGCGCCACCCCCGCTTCATCTTCCACCTCAACATTCCCCATAGTGAGAATACGGTGGAGGATCGCAAGAACTTCGAGTCGACCAAGGTGATAACCGCTCCGAAGCACCCACTCAACTTCGAGCAGGACAGTCTTGGCCAGGAAAATGCGGTCCTGCTTACGGAGAAAGTCGGCAGCGCGTACGGACTGGGCAGGATCGTCATTGACCACGATACGGACCAAAACGTTCGTATCAACCGCCGTCATTTCCGCCGCCGCGCTTCGGCCGCAACGGCTTCGTCCATCTCCTTCAGGCTCTTACGCGGGCCGGTGTAGCGGGCGCACCCGATTAGACTCTCCCAACTGCGGGATGCCGTAGCGGACTTCGGAGTGAGCAGAATGCTTGCACCTTGCTCCCGCACGATGAACTCGGTGCCCGGCTTCCAGCGATGCGCCGCTCGCACCGACTTGGGGAGGACGACTTGTCCCTTGGTTGATAGCTTGGTCGTTTGGCTCATGGTAAGACGCTCAGTAAGATTCTGGCAGGTTTTGCGTCGCCCTGCAAGCCGCGACAGTTCGCAGTCTCCACCCAGCCGCTACGCCCGCGACAGGTATGCGCCCTCGGACGTGTCCACGCGGATCTTCTCGCCCTCGTTGATGAACGGTGGCACCTGCACCACGAGTCCGGTCTCCGTCTTCGCAGCCTTGGTGACGCTGCTGGCGGTCGCCGACTTCAATCCGGGCTCGGTCTCGACCACCGTGAGTTCCACAGTCTGCGGCAATTCCACGCCGACCGCCTTTCCGTCGAAGAACTCGATCTTGAGCTGTAGATTGGGAATCAGGTAATCGACGGCATCGCCCAGGATGTCGCGGTTCAGGTGAAGCTGTTCGTAGTTCTCGGTGTTCATGAAGTGGTAATCGTCACCGTCGGCGTAGAGAAACTCCATCTGCACTTCATCCACGGTGATCTTGTCGATGGCGTCGCCGGAGCGAAAGCGGTGCTCGAACATGGCGCCGGTACGCAGGTTGCGCAACTTGGCCTGGATGAAGGCGCGCAAGTTGCCCGGCGTACGATGTTCGACGCTGAATACCGAATGCAAGTCGTTGTTGTGCTTGATGACCATGCCCGGACGCATTTGTGTGGCTGGTATTGCCATTCGTATAACTCCTTGTTCTTCTTGGGAGAGCCGCTGGCGCGAGAAACACCCATCGGGGACTTCGGAAGCGCGCGGCTCGAAGGGTAAACATCTGATTTTACACGCGCGGCGATATCGTTGGGAAATCAGTTATCCTTCGGTGGCTGGGCAACGACTGCACGGCTGTGCATCTCTGACTGAAGAACGGACGACAAGAAGTGAACGAGGTTGGCGGAGGCTCGGCGACATTTGGGTCGCCGAAAAGCCAACGTTTTACTCAATATCGCGGTAATATTTCCACAGGAAGGATGGACCCAATGAGTGATGAAACGAATGATTTTGCAAATTCCGGAGAATATCGCGAGTCGGGCAGTGGACTGACCATGTTGTTCATTGGTCTGGCGGCTGGCGCGCTGATCGCGCTGTTGCTCGCGCCTCAGACCGGCAAGCAGATGCGCAAGACCCTGCGCCGCAAGTACGAAGACGCGCGTGATGTCATGGAGGACTTCAGCGATCAGGCGAGCGATTGGGCGGAAAAGGGTTCGGAGTGGGCCGACAAAGCGAAGAGCAAAGTCGCGCCGTTAGCCAAGCCGTTCCAGCGCTAGGAAGATCGAGCCGCGGATCGCCTGCGCCAATTCCTCAGCGCAACCAGGGAATCGGACCAGCGTCGATCCGTGGCCGCAATTCTGAGATAGGAAGACTCAGTAGAGCCGGAAGTTTACTTCCACGTTGATCATGACTGGAACTGCCTGGCCGTCTTTCTTGGCGGGCTCAAACTTCCACTGCTTGACCGCCTCGATGGCCTTCTCGTCCAGTCCCATGCCCAACGGACGCTGCACACGGATCTGCTGCGGGCGCCCGGCGGCATCCACGACCAGCCACAACACCACGGTGCCTTGATACTTGGCCTTGCGGGCCTCTTCTGAATACTCGGGGTCGGGAGCGTACAGCGCTTTGGGCGCGCTCACGCCGCCGCCAACCCGATAGGCGCCGCCGCCATATCCGCCGCCATGTCCGGGACCAACACCGGGACCGGTTCCAGAACCTACGCCGCCACCACTTCCGCTGCCGATGCCACCGCCATATCCGGTGCCGTTAGAAGGCGGCCCGATCACCTTCGACAGGGGATCGCCGAGCGCGCCAACGGTTGGCAGCTTCAGCTCGGGCGGAACGACCACGGTGGGAGTGACTTCCAGCTTAGGATGGTCGTTGCGGACCACAATTGCGGGTGGCACGATCTGGTCCTTGGCCAGCTTCGGCAGAGCACCCTTAGGGGCATTGAGCTTGTCGCGATCGCCGCCGCCACCGCCGCCGCCCATGCGGTTCTTGGAGACGGGCAGCGGTACATAAGGGCTGATGTCGGTGGCCAGCGAAATAACTTGTTGCTTGATTTGTTCCTTGTGCTCGATCGCCCAATGAGTCGACCAGATCGCCAGGCCAACAGAGATCATGACCACAGCGTAGGAGTATAGAAATGCCTCTTTGCGCTGCGGATACAGCCCCGGACCCTCGAACAGCGAGGGCAGGACCTGATCCTGGGGCGCAACTGTGGGGACGTTCGCGGCAGGCGGCTTGGATTTCGTGCTTTTGAACATTACTCTTCTTAAGTATAGACCCAGTAGCGCGCGATAAGTTCCACAAAAATCCGAGCGCGTCCGGCGTTCGTCCCGAGCAGACGTTGTTCATCACGGCAAACGCTTGCCACGCAAAAGCTTGCGTGGCCTTACTCACGAACGATCAGCCGCAGGGCATTGCGCCGAATACCGATCTCCACCGGCGTCGTGCCGATGTACTCGCCATCGGCAAAGATTTCCGTCGCTGGAGCGGTGCGAAGGCGCACCCGCGCAGCGCGGAAGTACTCGACCTCGTTCATGCCAATGTGTCCACCGCGATACACGACTCTGAATAGACGCAACAACCGCCATTTGTTGAGCGGGCGCACAAAACAAATATCGAGCTGGCCGTCGTCCATTTGCGCCTGGTGTGTCAGCCTCATGCCGTGGCCGTATTGCGGTCCGTTTCCCGCGGCGATGAGAAATGCTGGCTCGTCCAACCGGGTTCGCCAGATCCCATCGACTTCGACGGAAAGCGTAACTTGTGGCGGATGAAAACTCCGCAGCACCTGTAAGAGCGCGACCACGTAGCCTCCGTGGGCACGCAGCCAACGAGGCTGCTTCAGGGTGACGCGATTGACGGCAGCGTCCAGGCCAGTACCAGCGATGCATGCGTAAAATGTGGCCCGAGAAGCTTGTTGTGTCGCCTCATTCAGACGCCGCAGTTGCGACTGCATGATGCGCGGGCCCATCTGTCCCAGGTCCCGACGCGGGCCGTCGGGGACAAAGTGCAGCGATTCCAGCGACTCATCCTGCCAGGCGACGGGAGCCTCGGGTTTGGCCTCGTCGAGGGGCTCGATCGTCCCCAGATCGATACTACGGACATTGTCGCCTGTGGAGCAGAAGCGCCTCCAGGCTGCCAGCGCCTTCTCCACGGTTTCCCCTCCGATGGACCGCGCGAAGTCGTTGGCGCTGCCGAGCGGAACGATGAGGGTCGGAACCTGCTTTAGAGCCAGTCCGCCCAGATGGCGATGGATAGTGCCGTCGCCACCGAAAATCAGCGCCGCATCAGGCTGGTCGGTCGGGTCAAGCTCATTGCCGGAGAACAGGTTCACGCCCGCCAGTTCGAATTGCCGCACGAGGTGCTCTTGGGCGACAGGTCCGAGAAGGGCGACGGCGCGCACTGCGTTACTTTCGCACAGGCGCGGGGAAAAGCAAAGCACCGCAGAAAGGGCTTTTTCGCCATTTTGAGCTTGACGCGGGCCCGCTTCGAGAGGAAAACTCTTACCGTCAACCCTTGTCGCGGGGCGTTCCGACCGCGCCGCGATGTTCTCTTAGCGCTCACGGGTCCTCTCAAGACCCGCCCACAACACAAGAAGTGCAGACCCCAAGGAGATAGCTATGCGGCGTTTCTACCTGGTTCTGTTGGTTCTGCTCTTGGCGATTTGCATCGCACCAAGCACGGCATGGGCTGGGCCGGTGTTGTACGCGATGGACGACGCCACCAACTCACTCTACACAATCGATCCCAATACCTTTGCGCTGACCTTGGTGGGAAGCACTGGAGTTGGGACTGGCGACTTCGGAGATCTTGCCTACGATTCCGATAACAACACGGCATACTGGGTTGCCGGTCGTGGCAACAACAGCTTGTACAGCATCAATCTGACCACGGGCGCGGCGACTCTGGTAGGCTCGCACGGGATCAACGACATGTTCGCGATGGCCTATGATCCTGCAACCCACATGCTGTATGGGCAAGACTCCAGCGCCAACTTTTACAGCATCAATCCCACCTCTGGGGCAGCCACGCTGCTGGGCAACAACGGCGTTTACCCCGGAGGCCTGACCTTCAACTCGACAACCGGCCAACTGATTTTGACCATGGCGGGCGGAAGCGGCAGTTTCTTTTCCATCAACCCGGCCACAGGCGCAGCTACGCTCCTGGGTAGTCCAGGCTTCCTGAACGACAACGGTGTGGCTTGGGACGCGGATAAGGGCGTCTATTTCGTGGACGACTGGAGCGGTAACTTGTACGAGGTCAACCCTAACACTTGGACCTATTCCGTCGTGTCCACACTCAACGGCGATCCGTTCGACGGTCTTATCTACCCCACAGGTGGAGGAACGACGCCAGAACCGTCTTCGCTGCTTTTGTTGGGAACCGGCGTTTTCGGATTCGGCGCCTGGCTGCGTCGGAGGAAGTAAACGATTCGGTGCCTGGAAACAACAAGCCGGCCGCACTTGCGACCGGCTTTTCAATCCCAACTGCAACCAGCTTTACTTCATCGCCTGTAGCTTCTGCGTCGCCAGTTGTGCGATCGGGCTGGCTGGGCTTTCCTTCTGCATCTGCTGATAGAGGGCGCGCGCCTGGTCGGGCTGATGGCTTTCCTCGTACAACGATGCCAGCAGCAACTGCGCCGTGCCTTTGCCTACGGAAGCGGTAGGATGATCGGCCAGCTCCTTGTACAGCGCGATAGCTTGGGGATCGCGACCGCTGTCGTGATAAATGCCCGCCAAAGCCAACTTGGCCAGGCTGGCGACTTCCTTGGAGCGGCCGCCAGCGACCTCGTTCAGGTCCTTCTCCGCGGCTGCATTGTCGCCCATCTCGTGGAAGGTGATGCCGGCAAAGTAACGGGCCACGCGTCCTGACTGGGTAAACGAATACTTGTCGGCAATGCGAGTGAATTCGGCGTTGGTGGTCTTGGCGCGCTCCTGCGCCGAAGCGAAGCTCAGCATCTCCGGGCTGGCGGGCTCGCCGGCCGGACGAATGGGTGCTCCATATTTCTCGATGGCCGCAGACAACTGGCTTTGCGCCTGGTCATTGCGATAATCCACATACCACCAGCCGCCAATTACGGCGAGCACGATCACCGCGACCGCGATACCGGCGGCAACAAGCTTGGATTGGTGTTCTTGCGCCCAGGAAATGGTTTCCGTGGTGTGCTGTCGGAAGGCGTCCTGCTTAAGCTGATGTCGAGTGTAACTGCGCACGAAAGGTCCTTATCTGGATCTGGAATGCCACAAGGCGGGAAACTGTTAGTCTAACAGGCCGCAGAAGTGAGGGCAAACGAAGCAGCTTCGTCGGCTCCATCCTTGTGTGTTTCACCGTCAGCGTTCAGCACTCGGCCTTGGCGCGCGCAGCAGAGCTTATCTCACCGAGATCGTTATCCCGAGCGAGGCTTCACAGAGCGCTGAAAGACTCTCATCTCGCGCGTTTTGAAGGCGCGGACTTTCAGAGCTTGCCCTGAGCTTGTCGGAGGGCGCGCCGTCGCAAGTCTTTTTTTCTTGTCATCACGAGCGCAGCGAGGGACCTGCTTTTTTCGCACCTCGCATTTGGCCAAATTGCTCTGACGGTGAGAAAACTCCCCCCTTCCCGCTGCTACCTGAAATCAATCACTTAGATAGCATTTCTGTCGCAAGCATTTGATTCTACGTAACTTATACGTATCCATCTGATTTACTTGGACTTAAGTCTGCCAGACCCGGCTGCTGCACTGCCCTGTCCCACCCTGTCCGCAACCGCAGCGGACAACGGCGGGGCACCCGTCGCTCGCGGTTCCTTGCGCCCTGCCGGTCCAGCTCCCACCCTGTCCGCAACCGCAGCGGACAAGGGCGGGGCACCCGTCGCTCCCGACGAAGCTGCCCCAGCCTCTTTCCCTGCTCCCGACGAAGCCACTGCGGATGAAGCTGCTCCCGCCTCGTTCCCGGCTCCCGACGAAGCTGCCGAATTCGCAGCCCCTGCTCCTTGCTCTTTCCCGGCGGCCGACGAAGCCAGATTCGCCGCCGCTTCCGAGCGCACCACAAACTGGGCTTCGCGGGCGGCGTTCTGGGCCGCCGCGCGCACCACGTAGCGGGCGTGCGCCAACTGTGCCTGGGCCTTCTTGTAGCGCCGGTCCTCGGCCTGCTCGGCCTGCTTCAGCCGGCGCGCCACCGCCTCCGGCCCCTCGCGCTGCTGCAACTCCATCAGCTCGATATCCAGCGGCGTCACCTCCATCAGGTTGGCCCGCTCCTCGCTCACCGCGCCGCTCGCCCCTTCGGCTGCCCTCTGGGCAGGCGTCTCGGGAAACGCCACCTCCGGCGGGGTGTTAAGGTCGAAGCCCGCGGGCAAGCCGAACTCGGCCTCGAAGCCGGGCAACGCCAGTTGTTCGCGGCTTTGGAAGCGGCTGGGTTGCTCCCACGCCTCGTCCGGACGGGCGAGGTTGGCGCCCGCCAGGCGCAGGCCGGAGAGCACCAGCCGGCCCACACGTGGGTCCAGTTGGTCGTGGAGTAGTGCGTCCAACACCAACCCGATGCCCACGTGCACGGAGTACAGGTCCTCGAGTGGCGGCAGTTGCAGGCGCCAGCGTTGCTGACGCGCGCGGGCGCGGGCCATCTTCAGGCGGCGTCCGCGGTGGTGCAGGTGGAACTTGCAGAAGTCGCGGTCCTTGACCGCGATGGAGTCGCAATACTGGCCGTTTTCCCGCAGATGCGTGCAGGTCTTGGCCAGCTTGGGATCGGGCTTCTCGGTCTCCTCGCCCAGCGCGATGCGGATGTCGCGGATCTGCTCGCGGGCCAGCTCTTGCTGGTCGCGTTGCTCCTGCTGCGCTTGCTCGACCAGCGCTTGCAGCTGTTGGTAGCTCGGTTCGTGATGATGGGTGCGTACATAGTCGTCGAAAGTCATGATGAATGCTCCTTTAGGAATGAAGTTGTCAGTTGTCAGTTCTCAGTTGTCAGTTCTCAGTTTTAGCTTCTGGCTTCTGGCCTTTAGCTTTTAGCGGTTCGCCTTTAAGGACGCTGGATAGGTCGCGACTCGGGGGAAGAGCGGGCCTTCAGGCCAGCGTCAACGCTGCTGATAAAAATCAGGGGCTTTAGCCCCGGGATTTCGCGGCGCAAGGTGCCGCCGGGTTGAAACCCGGCTCTTTTCGTAAGCTCCCTTGGGACGCGGCGCTGAAGCGCCGCTCTACCCGTGCCGGCGAATACAGCTTCTTGGGAACCGCTATAGCTTCCTCTGCTCGCCTCTAAGAACGCTGAATAAAGTCGACTCGGGGGAAGAGCGGGCCTTCAGGCCAGCGTCAAGCAGCCATCAGGAATCCGAGTGCCGTAGGCACGGCACCGGCACACTTTTCTGTGTCGCCCCTAAAGGGGCTCCCAGATTTCAGGGCGGCCTGTGACGCCGGCCTAAAGGCCGGCTCTTCCACCCTGCAGACGCGGGCCTGAAGGCCCGCTCTACCCGTACCAGCCGGATACACCAACTCTGGAATTGCTTTAGCCCCGGGGTTTCGCAACCCGGACTTATTCAGAGAATCCTCAGCGCTAAACTCATGGCGGTTCGGCGCATAGGACCTCGCTTCCACCCGGAGTTGTTCGGGATCGCGAAAAGCGAAGAGCGAATCGCGCAAAGCGAAAAACGGCGTGACCGCGGGAGAGAGGCGGCTAGGGTAGCAGACCGGAAGGCCCGCTCCGATGGGCCACGCGGCGGCCGGAAGCCAGGACCAAGGGTCGAAGAGGTCGACCCGTCACGATCGCATCCTCGTCCGCAACCCGCGTTAGCGGGCGGCACAATCCCTACGACGCCTGGGACGTGGGTAGCGAGTTAGGCGCAGCCACAGCGTGCTGACTCAAGGCTAGGAAGGCGGGAGGGTCAAGTCAAGAAGAAAGAGTGGAGTTCGCTAACGAAGGTGGGGCGGATTCGATTACCAAGGTGCCATGTTTTCCCGAAAGGGGAATGGTGCTCAACGTTGTCATCCTGAGCGACGAGATCGTCCACGTCTATTGAATTGTCATGCTGAGCGAGCGTTCGTCGGGTTAACGAACGCGAGCCGAAGCACCCCTATAACAAACTTCTGGGGAGCGATAGGGGTCCTTCGACTCGTCGCTACGCTCCTCGCTCAGGATGACAAATTCACGGGTTGATGGTCTGAAGGCGGGGCTATCACCTTGCGTCGCGCGGGGCGCGACTGGGGGTAGGTTCCTCTACGCCGCTCGCCGACTCGATTAAGAGCTCCGAACCCAAACGAGAGAATATTTTGCTTGGGACGATACCTCGAAAAGCGTATATAGTGTGGCGGCTGTTCGCAGCTAAAACGGAAATTCTGGCTAAGGCGATATCGTCGAGCCGGATAACAAAGGAGAGTTTTATGCGAGGACTAAGATTAGTACTGGCCTGCGTCCTCCCAGTGCTTCTGGGCTGTAGCTTAGCGAGCCCGATGGCGGCGCAATTACGCAATTCTCAACAGCCGTTTATATCGGACTCGTCCTATTGGGATGACCCGGTGAATTGGAAGCAGCAGTTTGTGCCGGACTCGCCGTCCTTTTGGAATAATTCCAAAAATTGGACGACGAATTACGGACCCGCCTACCGCGACACAGACGTGATAGCCCTCGCAAATGTTGGCGTGCTCGGGGCAGTTCGCGCTCTGTTTTCACTCCGGTCCCGAGCCCTACCCCTGCACGCTTTCTCCCGATGGCCATTCAGCCAATTGCACGTGCCAGGTCCTCACTGAGACTAATTACGTGCTGATGAACGCCATTCTGAATTATCCGGTCTACCTTGATACCGTCAAGGCTTGTGGTCCGGACGGTTCCAACTGCATGCCAACTGGCAACACCAGCGCACCGGTTTGTAGTTATCTGCCTGGTGGAGCCCTGATCCCTGGCGCGAACGTAATCTCCACGTTCGCCCCCGACTCGCGCTCGGCGATCTTGAAGGCGATTAAGGAAGGCAAGCCCTCGGTTACGACCTGTCCGAAAGCGCCTTACGCCGGCTGCATGACGGCGCCATGCCAGCTTAACTCAGACGGTTCGACCGCTACCTGCAAGTGTCCCGTGTTCTATGGCAGGTTCCAGCTCACAGGGACCCCACCTCCGACCGCCAAGTGTACCCTGGGCGATAACCTGGTATGGTCGGCCTCCTACACTCCGGCGTTGGACCCCGATCCTAACCAGTAAGCGATCGCAGAGCAGGGGTTCGCCTGGTCCTCCATCGATAAGAACCAAAGGCGCTGACAGGCGCGAGGGTTTCGTGGTGGAGTAGACGGCCTGGATCGGGAGCCCACCCCGGCCTGAAGGCCGGGGCTATCACCTTGCGTCGCGCGGGGCGCGACTGGGGGTCAGCTTCCTCTACCCAGGTTGGCGTCCAAAAGACAGACGCGAATCTGGTACCCAAGGATAGCGGAGCCCCTTCAGTGGCGGCACACATGGTTTTTGTGCCGCCGGCTGAAGCCGGCTCTGAGGATTCTTATTACCCTGCTACCCAGGACTTACGTCCTGGGCCACGATTGTGGCACCCTGCGGGCTGCGGTTTGCCGTTCAAGACGAAGTTCTCGCCTGCCCTCACATTCCCGGCAGTTTCATGCCGGCCATGCGACGGGCGAAGCTGGGCTTGCCCATGGTCTTGAACATCTTGCGCATCTGGGCGTACTGACGCAGCAGTTGGTTTACTTCCTGCACGCTGGTGCCGGAGCCGCGGGCGATGCGCTTGCGGCGGCTGCCGTTGATGACCTCGTGGTGGTCGCGCTCGTGCGGCGTCATGGAGTTGATGATGGCTTCGACGCGGTTGATCTGCTTCTCGTCCACCTTGTCGGCGGCCTTCTGCATGTTGGCGAAGGGGCCGATCTTGGGCATCATGCCCATGATGCTTTGCAGCGAGCCGAGTTTTTTCACCTGCCGCAGTTGATCGCGAAAATCCTCCAGCGAGAAGCCGTCGCTGCTGAGCGCCTTGCGGGCAAACTCTTCCGACTTGCCCTTGTCAAGTTTGGATTCGGCCTGCTCGATGAGCGAGAGGATGTCGCCCATGCCGAGAATTCGCCCGACGATGCGGTCGGGATGGAAGGGCTCGAGCGCGTCGTACTTTTCGCCCACGCCGATGAACTTGATGGGCTGCCCGGTCACGTTGCGGATGGAGAGCGCCGCGCCGCCGCGCGCATCGCCGTCCATCTTGGTGAGGATGACGCCGGTGAGCGCCAGCTTCTTGTGGAACTCGTCGGCGGAGCGGACCGCGTCCTGGCCGGTCATGGAGTCGGCGACGAAGAGGATTTCCTGCGGGTTCAGGATCTTCTTCAGCGACTGCATCTCGTCCATCAACTGCTCGTCGATGTGCAGGCGGCCGGCGGTGTCCACGATGAGCACGTCGCAGGCGTTGTTGATGGCCTCGCGACGCGCTTCCTTCACCAGCCGCTCGACGGTCGCGGTGTTGGACTCTTCGACCTTGCCCTCGTAGAGGTGCGCCTTGATGGCATTGGCGACGACCTTGAGCTGCTCGCGCGCCGCGGGACGATAGACGTCAACCGAAACCAGCATGGGCCGGTGTCCGCCCTGCTTGAGCCAGTTGGCCAGCTTGCCTGAAGTCGTGGTCTTGCCGGAACCCTGCAAGCCCGGCCATGAGCACGACCGTGGGCGGCTGCGAGGCGAACTTCAGCTTGGCGGTGTCTTTGCCGAGAACGGCGATCAGTTCGTCGCGAACGATTTTGACGACCTGTTCGGCGGGCGAGAGCGCGGTCATCACTTCCTGGCCCAGCGCCTTCTCGCGGATGTGGTCAACCAGTTCTTTGACGACCTTGAAGTTCACGTCGGCTTCGAGCAGCGCCATGCGGATTTCTTTCAGCGCTTCGCCGATGTTCTCTTCCGTCAGCGTGCCCTGCCCGCGCAGGCTCTTGAAGGCGCGCTGCAGTTTATCGGTTAGGTTCTCAAACATTGTCAGGAGTCCAAAGCCTTGGGATGGAGCGCCGGAGCAAGTTGCGTTTCCGCCGCGAATGATCAGGATATCACGCTAGGAACGTGTGATTAAGTTGGCCGACTGTGCCTCAGCGGCTAAAGCCTTGCTCATTTTGCGGCACTTACGGATGGCCAAAAGAGTGAGAGAACTTCTGTCGTCCCTACGGGACTCGATTTCATTTTCCACGTTACCCAGCACTCCGCCTTCGGCTACGTGCTGGGCTAGACTGAGCCGCGCCTACGGCGCTGGTTCGTAAGGGCTCTTGCTCCACTGCCGAAAAACAGAGCTAGTACTCGCACAGACCCTAAAGGCCGTCCCCTTCATGGAGTTGGACTTAAATCAGACCCTCCCTAGCTAGGTGTGGCGCGCCTCGCTCGGCGTCGTGCGGTAGACCTCGGCCGCGGCGACCACGGTGTTGGCGTGAATCGCGACGGTGTCCTCGATGCGCCTGGCATAGCCTCCGGCAAAGGTGACCATCACGGGAATGTCGCGGGCGCGGGCGGCGCGAAAGACGAGCTCGTCGCGGCGCTCCAGTCCCTCGAGGGAAAGGTCGAGACCGCCGAGCTGGTCTTCGCGGAAAGGATCGGCGCCGGCTACGTAGCAGATGAGCTCAGGGTCGAACTGCCGCAGTGCGGAACTCAGGGCGTTGTCCAGCCAGGCAAGATACTCCGCATCGCCGCAGCCGTCGCGCAGGTTGACGTCAATCGAAGACGGGGGCTTGACGTAGGGATAATTGTTCTCCTGATGCAGCGAGATGGTGAACACGTCTTTGCTGCGAGCTTCCGATACGTTCGCCGGCGGGAGAGTTCCCAACTCCGCTGCCGACCCGGAAGGCAGATTATTCGGCCTGCGCGCAGCTCGGTGGAAGATGACGGCCGTGCCGTTTCCCTGATGCACATCGCAATCCACGGTCATGGCGCGACCGATGAGCCCGCGCTTCTGCATGGCTCGAATGGCGACGGCGAAATCGTTGATCATGCAGAAGCCTTCGCCGTGCTCCGGGAAGGCGTGGTGAAAACCGCCGCCAATGTTGATGCAGACGCCGTCTTGCAGCGCACGCTCCGCCGCCAGAATGGAGCCGCCGGTGTGCAGCATGAAGGCATCCACCACTTGCGGCGAGTAGGGAATCTCCATCTCCAATTCTTCGCGGGCGCTGAGGCCGCCTTCCATCAGCTTGTTGACATACAGCGGCGAGTGCACCAACAGGAGGTCGTCTTCGCGGGCGAGCTCGGGGACGATGAAGTCGGTTTCGTCGGCGACGTGTTGCTGGAGGAGCAGCTCGCGAATCAGGCGATACTTGTCGGCGCGAAAAACGTGCTCGCCGATGGGCAGGAAGTACTTCTCGCTATAGACCAGTTTGAAGGGCAGCATGGGCCGGTACGCGCAACTGACGATTGTAGAACTGTCAGCGAAGAAATCGCCAGTATTGTGCTCCAGTCTGGTGTCGCGCGTGGGCCAAGCTCGGCCTTTCATTTAAGATGACGCTGCATGGCGTCCACCGCTCAACTGGTTTCGTTCCGTCGCGCCGCCGGCTACAACGTGCTGGCGACCGACCGGCCTTGTGCTGGTGGCCGTGTTCGTGGCGTGCGCCCTGTTCGCGCCCTGGATCGCGCCGCAGGATCCGGCGCGGATCGATCTGCCGGCCCGCCTGATGGGGCCGTCGGCCTCGCACTGGTTCGGCACCGATGAACTGGGACGCGATATCCTCTCGCGCATCATCTACGGGGCGCGCATTTCGATGCTGGTGGGCAGTTGCGTGGTGGCGGCGTCGCTCACCCTGGGAATGATCTTCGGCTCGATCGCCGGCTATTACGGCGGCGTCACCGATCGCGTGCTCAACGTGGTGGTGATGAACGCGTTCATGTCGTTCCCGGGAATTCTGCTGGCCATCGCGTTCGTGGCTTTTCTCGGGCCGGGCATTTTCAACCTGATTTTTGCGCTGTCGCTGGGCGGATGGGTGGGCTACGCGCGGCTGGTGCGCGCCCAGGTGCTGGCGGTGCGGGAGCGCGAATTCGTGGAAGCCGCGCGCGCGCTCGGCGCCAGCGACGTGCGGATCGTGGTGCGGCACATCTGGCCGAACATTATTCAGCCAGTCATCGTGCAGGCGGCGATCGGTATGGCGGGGGCCATCCTGGCTGAAGCCACCATGAGCTTCCTCGGATTGGGCGTGCCGCCGCCGGCGGCGAGTTGGGGCTCGATGCTGAACGATGCGCGCTCCCACCTGTTCGATTCGCCGCACCTGGTGCTGTTTCCCGGCGGCTGCGGTCATGCTCGCGGTGCTGTCGTTCAACTTCATCGGCGACGGACTGCGCGACTATCTCGATCCGCGGTCACGGATTGCAGCGGGACTGTAAAAACGGGCGACGTCGTTTCCTGGAGGTCATCCGGGTTTGGTGACATCCCCAACGCCCCTTCGGGGCTGAGCCCAATTTTCCACGCTTCCCAGCACTCCGCCTGCGGCGTAGCCCGGTCGGAAAAGCCTCCTCAATTCGCGGGCCTAAAGGCCCGCGCTTCCACCGGATTATGTCGCGCCTCCACTTATAAGATGGCTTCTAGGCGCTTAGGTTCACGGCCGCTTGCGCGCTGCCGGCAGTGCTCGACACGCTGCTGCCGGTGAACTGCTGCCAAATCTGCGACATGGTCGAGAAGGCTTGCTGCGCCGCCGAAAGATTGCCCGCCTGGAGCGCCTGTCCCAGTTGGCTGAGCGCTTGACGGAGATGGACCCGGTGGTGCGACGCCGAAGCGGACTGGGTCAGCGCAGTTGGCCCCACGATATTCGGTGGGTTCGCGGGCGACGACGCAGTGCCGGTGCCGGCCTGCTTGTCCAGTGCAGTCGGTCCTACGAAATTCGGTGGGCTGGCGAGAGCTTGCGAGAACGTGACAAAGTCGGCCTGCGCCTGGGTTAAGTTGCCGGACTGAAGGTCCTGGCCCAGGCGTTTGAATTCGCTTTGCACTTTCTGCAAGTTCTGCTGCACGTTGGCGAGCTGGTTAGAATTGATGCTGGTGATTCCCGCTACGGACATGCTGACCTCCGCGAGGCGCTTCGGCACCTCGCCATGATGGATCGACAGCGTCGATTAACGCTGTCTCGCATGAAAAGAGGCGGCAATTTTGTGGCCAAGCAAGATAAGGATTCTCTAGCCTTAAGGCTTACTTCTTGTCTTCCACAATCCTCTCGACGATGCGGTCGATGGTGTCGAGCGCCTTCCTGGCGGGCAGATTGCTGTTATTGGTGAGGATGGAGAAAGCGATGTGCTCGCCGCTCTGCGTGGTTGCGTAGCCGGAGAGGGAATAGACGTGCAGGAGCGAGCCGGTCTTGGCGCGGACCGAGCCCGGCCGCGGGCGTGTTGCGGAAGCGCTCGGAAAGCGAGCCATCCACGCCGGCCACGGGCAAGGTGTCCTGGTAGAGCTGCCCCCACGGCTGCTGGTGACAATATCGCAAGAGGGTGACTACCGCGTCGGGCGTAACCAGGTCCTCGCGCGACAGGCCGGAGCCATCATAGAAAGCGAACTGGTCCGGTTTGATGCCGGCGTTCACCAGAAACCCGCGCAGCACTTCCAGTCCGCCCTCGATGGAGCCGGAGGTGCCTTTCTCCTTGCCGAGCAGGCGCAACATCAGCTCGGCATGCAGGTTCTGGCTCACCTTGTTGATCACGCGCAGGTCCTGCGCGACCGGCTGCGACTGGTAGCTGGCCAGCACCAGAGGGGCGGGGACGGTTGGCCGGGTGGAGTCACCGCCGCCCGATGCGATGGAGGTAACGCTGAAGGTCTGGGTCGAAGCCAGCTCGGTGTGGTGGGTGCGGGCGCGTCCGTAGATGGTGACGCCGCGCTCCTCCAGCAGTTGGCGGAAGAGGCGCGCCGTGAAGTCGGCGGGATCTTCGATGGCCAGGGCTTCTCCGAAGCCGGGATCATCCTGCGGAATGTTGCCCCAGAAGGTGAGCTGGTTGGAGCCGGGCTCGCGATTGATGGACACCGTGCGCGGGCCGGTGCCCTGCGGCGTGGTCATCACGCGATTGTCGATTTTGTAGTACTCGGGAAACGGCGTGATGCTGAGGAAGGCGCGCTCGCCGGGACGGTCGGCCGGCTTGATGTCCACGAAGATGACGTTGTCGTTGATGGTCAGCGCGGAAACCGGAGCGCCCCATTCGCGCGCCAGATCGTCCTGCGACCAGCCTTCGCCATAGCGCTCGAAGACGAAGTAGGAATCGTCGGCAACCACGTCTCCGTCGATATATTTCAGGCCATCCAGCACGAGTTGGTCGACCAGGCTCTGCAGCACCTGGATGGGGGGCGCTTTGCGCTCGGTGCGCAGGTTGTAAGGCAAGGTGCGGCCTGAGAGATTGGGATCGCCACGTCCAACCAGCACCAGGTCCGAATTGAGGCGGCCATACTTGTCGAGGAAACCGAAGGTTTCGACGGTGGTCTTAAAGCGGTAGTCAGGCCCGATCAGGGCGAAGACGGCAGCCGTGGTGAACAGCTTGGCGTTGGAAGCGGGGGTGAAAAGCTTGTCCTGGTTCAGCGCGTAGAGCGGCTTGCCGCTGTCCAGCGAAACCGCGTAGATGCCCCACAACCCGCGCGCGACCGCGGGATCGCTGAGGATCTGTGTGATATCGCGATCGAGTTTGTCGGGAGCGCCGGCCTTGTCGGACGGTTTGCGCGAGGCGGCGAAGGCCTGCGTAAAGAGCAGGAAACAGACGACAACGGCGGCGAAATTGCGGACCCGGAACATAGGACTACTGCCTGAATTTTAGCACTGCGAGGCGAGCGGACCATGGGGTAGAGCGGGCCTTCAGGCCCGCGTCAAGCTGTGGGTAGAAATCCAAGTGCCGTAGGCACGGCAGTGTCGCCCCTAAAGGGGCTCCCGAATTTCAGAGCAGTCTGTGACGCAGGCCTGGAGGCCTGCACTGCCCGAAATATTGCTGGGACATTGCGAACTGAGACGTATCGCTTTAACCACTTCGCAATGCGCTTGTTGTCTTCGCGGCCATTACAATCCTTGCATGCGGCCTCGACATCGCTGGCAGTTGCGCTCCCGGGCGCTGGACCTGGGTCGGCGGACCCTCATCATGGGCGTGGTGAACGTCACGCCGGATTCGTTCTCGGACGGTGGGAAGTTCCTCGATCCAGAGCGGGCGATTGAATACGCGCTGCGACTGCTGAGGGAAGGCGCTGACATCCTCGACATCGGCGGGGAGTCCACGCGGCCGGGTGTGCGCATCGCAACGGAGGAGGCCGGAAACCTTGGCGTCACCGAAGAGGAGGAGTGGCGGCGCGTGCTGCCGGTGATCGAGGGCGTTCTGCGCGCGCGACCGGACGCAATCGTTTCCGTGGACACCTATAAGAGCGGAGTGGCGCGGGCTGCCGTCGCCGCGGGCGCGGAGATCGTCAACGACGTCAGCGCGTTTCAGTGGGACCCGGAGATGGCCCGTGCCTGCGCCGAGCTGCAATGCGGTGTGGTGATGATGCACACGCGCGGGCCGGCCGCATCAGTGGCGCGAGCTTCCCGCCGAGACGGACATTGCCGCGAGGGTGGAACACGACCTGGCAAACCGGGTGCAGGTGGCCTTCGAGCGCGGGGTGGAGCGTGAGCGGATTGTGCTCGATCCGGGGTTTGGCTTTGGCAAGAACTTCGAGGACAACTACCCTCTGCTGGCGCATTTCGACCAGTTACATCGCATGGGTTTTCCGCTGCTGGCGGGCACCTCGCGCAAATCCTTTGTCGGACGAACTCTCGGCAAGCGGAGTGGCGTAGATGTGCCGCCGGGCGAACGGCTTTATGGGTCGCTGGCGGCGATGGTCGCCAGCATCCTCCGAGGCGCCCACATCGTGCGCGTTCATGACGTCAAACCGGCGGTGGAAGCGGCCGCGGTGGCGGATGAGGTGCTGGCGGCGTCGGTCGAAGATGCGGGACGATACTCGATGGGCAAATTAATCTATGCGTCGTTCGAGACTGATCAGGATGTCACTATGAGTGTGCACCGTTGAACAACTTTCGTCCGACCCACGTGTAACCATTCGCCGTGGCGGCGCGCCGGATTCCCAACGGCCGGTGCGTGGTGTACTGGATGCAGCGTGCCCAGCGCGCGCTCGACAATCCCGCGCTCGATGTGGCGGTCGAGGCGGCAAACACTCTGCAACAGCCGGTGGTGATTTTCTTCGCGCCGGTGCCGTTCTATCCCCACGCCAATCTGCGGCACTACGCATTTCTGGCGCAGGGCATTCCGGAGATCGCCGAACGCGCGCGCAAACGTGGTATTGGCTTTGTGCTGCGGCGCTATCCCGAACATTCGTTGCTCAAGTTTTGCGATGAGGTCAAGGCTTCTACTGGTCATTGGCGACGAGAACCCGATGCGCGAGCCCAACCACTGGCGCGAGGTAGCCGCGAAGAAGCTCAGCGTGCCGCTGTGGACGGTGGATGCCGATGTGCTCGTGCCGTCGAAGCTGCTGGAGAAGGAGCAGTACGCCGCGCGAATCATTCGTCCGCGATTGCAAAAGCGGCTCGAGGAGTTCCTCGAACCGCTGCACAATCCCAACGCAAAAGTTCGAATGGGAGAAACCCCGCGGATTGCACGCTCTGCCTGACGACGGCTCGTTCGACATCACGGAAGACTGGCCGGGTCTCGATCGTTCGGTGCAGCCGGTTGATTCGTTTCGCGGCGGGACCGGACGAGGCGCTGAGGCTGTTGCGCGACTTCGTCACCCACAAGCTGGAACATTATCCTGAGCGCCACGGCAAGCCTGAGTTGGACGGCACCAGCCGGCTGTCGCCTTATCTGCACTTCGGACACATCGGTCCGCACACCGTGGCGCTGGCGGTGGAGAGCGCGAAGGCGCCGCGCGCAGCCAAGGACGATTTTCTGGACCAACTCATCACCTGGCGCGAGCTGGCCATCAACTTCGTGCACTTCAATCCGCTGTATGACTCCATCGAGAGCGCGCCGGATTGGGCGCACCGCACGCTGGCCGCCCACGCGCACGACCAGCGGCCGGTGACTTACTCCCGCGAGCAACTGGAGACGCGCCGAGACGCACGACGAACTGTGGAACGCCGCACAGCGCCAGATGCTGCACGCGGGATGGATGCACAACTACATGCGCATGTACTGGGCGAAGAAGATCCTGGAGTGGAGCGCCGTCGCCGGCGGTCGCTTATCAGACCGCGGTTTATCTCAACGACAAGTATTTCCTCGATGGGCGCGATCCCAATGGTTATGCGGGAATTGCGTGGGCGATGGCCGGCAAGTTCGACCGGCCGTGGTTCGAGCGGCCCATCTTCGGGACGATTCGCTACATGTCGGGCAGCGCCGCGAAAAAGAAGTTCGACGCGGAGAGCTACATTGAGCAGATGGCAGAGTTGGCGGGAGTGAGCAAGCAGGAGGGACTGTTCCGGGAGAAGTGATTACGGCGCGACCTTGAGGCTGTACAAGAATGTGACCGCCCAGACTACAAATCCCGCGATGCCCACATAGATATAAAGCCGCTTCTCAAAGGGACTGCGAAGGGTTGGCAGGGGCAGCGGCGTCCCCAGGGCGCGGTGAAACGAGGTCGCCAGCAGGCCGCCAAATCCGATGACTGCCATGGCACCGCCAAATGCGAGCCCGGCGATGACGAGTACAAAAGTCAAGCTGAACACGACCCACCCCGCTACTCCCGACAGGCTAGACCTGTTACTAGCGTTTCGCAACCGATATGGATCGAACTCGATCTTGCGAGTGAGCTATACGGGCAAATAGAGAAATCCGCAGGCGCAGACTTCTTAAGGGTTCGCTTCCCCGCCCTCCGGGCCGTAGAAGAATACCCAGGTCGCGAAGTCGTCGCTGAAGTCCTCGAAGCGGTGTTCTTCGCCGGCTGCGACAAACAGCACGTCTCCCGGACCGAAGGTGGCTTCCTTGCCTTCGCGCACGAAGCGGCCATTTCCGGTGGCGATGACGTAGATCTCGTCGCGCGTGTGCGGATGCTGGCCATCGTTGCCTCTGGGCGCATACAACTTCACCGTGAGCGTGCCGTGGCGAAATAGCTCGATCGAGCGCTCGCCATTCGGGCCGGGAAGTTGATCCAGCCCGGTCAAGGCTTTCAGGTAGCCTTGCACGATCCTGCCTTCGATTTTCATGGAGCCGATGTCTCCCGGCCAAGTTGAATCTCGGCCTTTGGCTTCCACACGCCAAGAATGATGCCCATCAGAATGCAGCCCAGCAGCGGATAGGCGGCGGAAATCATGATGAACGAAACTGCGCGCATCTCGAAAGCCATTTCGGTGAGCATCGCCAGGGCCGCGGCCAAGCCCACCAGGATACCTACTCTGATTCCGCGGAACAGCCCGTGCGATTGCGAACCGCCCAGCAAGCGGGCGATGACGAAGGCGATGAGTATGCTGCAAAGCAGGGAGATAATATACGGCCAGTAGTCGGGATGGGCCGTATAGGTCTGCAATTCTTCCTGCGACATGCGTGTGCCCGCCTGCCAGGGTGCTCGGAAAGCGGTAAACCATACGGCTCCCAGAACCCAGTTAGCAAAGCCTGCCAGCACGACCGCGCCCCAATTTACCCGCATCGTCTCACCCCTGTGCCATCGGCGTGACGATACCTTTTTCTGGCGAGTTGCGCAATCGCAATTAGTGTGGAGTAGGCACAGTTGAATCTTGGGGTTGGAGTAGAGCGGGCCTTAGGCCCGTGTCACGTTGTCCCTCAGGATCCGAGTGCCGCAGGTACGGCACATCCGCAGTTCCTGTGCCGCCCCTAGGGGCTCCAGGTCCTGGATAAGCCTTCGACGCGGGCCTGAAGGCCCGCTCTCAAGAAATCCGTCCGGCAATGCAGACGAGATACTACCGGCGTGGAGTACACCTTGCTTACCGCCGCAATTTGCGCAAGCTAAGGGCGTCGTGACGCTTGGCCAGCCGCATCGCCCGCTTCATCGCGCAGCAGGTCGCAGTGGTAGTAGGCGGGCACAGGCAGTCCAAGCGCGCGAATCAGCAGCAGTTGCCGCGCCGTCGATTTCAGCAGATCGGCGCCCCGCACCACCTCGGTGATTTGCATCGCAGCGTCGTCGGCGACAACCGCGAGCTGATAGGCGGGCACATCGTCGCGCCGCCAAACCACGAAGTCGCCGAAATCCTCGCCGGCGACAAAACGCTGAGGGCCAAGGTGCTGGTCGTCGAATGTGATCTCCTCGCCATCGGGAACGCGAAACCGCCAGTTCACGCCGGCAGGTTTCTCATGCTGTAACGCCGCGCCGATCTTTTCGCGGCAACGTCCGGGATAGAGCGGCTCGTCATCGCCTTCATTCGGAGCGGCGGCCGAGTTGGCCAGGTCTTTGCGCGAGCAGGTGCAGGGATAGATAAATCCGCAATCGCGCAGCTTGCGCCATGCGGCCAGATAAAACTCGCGACGCCGGCTTTGCTGGTAGGGGGCGAACGGGCCACCTACGTCGGGCCCTTCCTGCCAGCGGATTCCGAGCCAGTGCAGGTCCTCGATCATCGCCTCGGCGAACGTTGACTTTGAGCGTTGTGGGTCGAGGTCTTCATTGCGGAAGACCAGCGTGCCGTCGTGCGCGAGGGTGCGCTGGCAGGCCGTCCAGAACGTGCAGGCGTGCCCGATGTGCAGCAGGCCGGTTGGGGAAGGCGCCAGGCGTCCGCGATAGGGCGAGGCTGACATGGTCGGGACGGCGTGCATGAATTGATTCTAGAGGCAACGCCGATAAGGCGGGTCGAGCTCTACTTGGTCCGCACCGTTACTCACTCAGATCTGGTCTACAGGCCCGCACAATACAGTGCATTCTGTAATGCTTGTCATCACGAGCGCAGCGAGGGATCTGCTTTTTGCCGATCCAACGAAAACAGATTCCTCGCACCCAAACGCGGGGCGCTCGTAATGACAATTTCCAAGGCGGCCGCCTCATTTCCTCCCGACATGTCACCATAATTCGCAATTCCCGATAGGCGCTGGTCGGTCTCTCCTTTCCTCACACTCCAAACGGGCCGGGCTTTGTGACCTCAGTCACAGGCTCGCGTGAGGCAGGATGCTACGATAACTGCTTATGTCCGCTCCCGACTCCCGGTTTGTACGCGCCTGCCAGCGGCTTCCGGTCGACACCACTCCGGTTTGGTTCATGCGCCAGGCCGGCCGCTACATGCAGGAATACCGCGATATTCGCAAACACTATTCGCTGATCGAAATCTGCAAGAAGCCCGAACTTGCGGCTGAGGTGACCATCACCGCCGCCGAGTTCCTCAAGGTTGACGCCGCCATCATCTTCGCCGACCTGCTGCTGCCGCTCGAGGTCATGGGGCTGCCGTTCCATTTTTCCGCCGGAGAAGGGCCGGTGATCGAGAAGCCGGTCCGCACCGCCGAAGATGTGAAGGCGCTGCGCACCGACCGCGCCGCCGACCTGGGCTATGTGACCGATGCGGTGGCCTGGTGGCGAAGCATTTCGGCGCCAAGCTGCCGGTGATCGGATTTTGCGGCGCGCCGTTCACGCTGGCCAGCTACATGGTCGAGGGCGGCGGGTCGCGTCATTACCTGGAAGTGAAGAAGCTGATGTACAACTCGCCCGAGGTCTGGGACGAACTGGTGGGCAAGCTGGTCGAGGTACTGGCGGAATATGCTGCCGAGCAGGTGCGGGCTGGCGCCGACGCGCTGCAGATCTTCGATAGCTGGGTCGGCTGCCTGAGCGTGGAGGACTACCGCCGTTACGCGCTGCGTGCCCACCACACAGCTCATCCAGCGCCTGCAAAAAGAGACGCACGTACCCATCATCTACTTCGGCACGGACAGCTCCACCTTGCTGCCCTCGATGGCAGAGACCGGCGCAGAGGTCATCGGCCTGGACTGGCGCATCCCGCTCGACGAGGGTTGGCGCACCGTCGGGCACGAGCGGGCCGTGCAGGGCAATCTCGATCCGGTGCTGCTGTTCGCTTCCTGGCACGAGCTGAAGCAGCGCGCCGAGCATATTCTTCGTCTCGCGGACGGACGGCCGGGGCATATCTTTAATCTCGGTCACGGGATTCTTCCCCACACGCCGGTGGACAACGTGAAGGACCTCGCGCAATTTGTGCACGAGTTCAGCTCGACGGCCGCAACCGCGAGGGCGCAATGAGCAAAGACGCCGTGCTGCTGATCGCTCATGGCAGCCCCGACCGGGTGGAAGACATCCCCGAATTTCTACAGAATATTTCCCGTGGACGGCCCATGCCGGAGGCTGTAGTGCGCGAGGTGCAGCACCGCTACTCGCTGATCGGCAGTTCGCCGCTTACCCGGATCACGCGCCAACAGGCGGACGGGGTTGCTCGCGAGCTTGCTCTGCCGGCTTACGTTGGGATGCGAAACTGGCATCCCTTCATCGCCGACACCGCAAAGCAGATGACCGCAGATGGAGTCGAGCGCGCGGTTGCGGTCTGCCTTGCGCCCCACAATTCGCGCACCAGCGTCGGGCTCTACAAGCAGGTGCTGTTCGGGAACAACGCCCCGTTTGCGATCGATTTCGTTGAAGAGTGGCACGACCACCCCTTGTTGATCGAAGCCTTCGCGGAAAAGTTGCGGGCTGGCTGGTCGAAGGCTTGCGAGAGTCATGGCTCAAAGTTGCCGGTGCTGTTCACGGCGCACAGCGTTCCGCAGCGCACGATCGCCGACGGCGATCCCGTATGAGGCGCAGACACGGGAGACGGCGGCGCTGGTGGCAGCGCAAGTTCCCGAGATCGGCGCCTGGCACTTTGCGTTTCAAAGCCAGGGCATGTCGGGCGGGGAATGGCTGGGCCCCACCGTCGAAGAGACCATCACAAAATTGCGAGACGCCGGTCACAGCGGAGTGTTTGTTCAGCCCATCGGCTTCGTCTGCGATCACGTCGAGATCCTGTTCGACATCGACATTCTGTTCCGCGATTTCGCCGCTGAACGTGGCATGAAGCTGTATCGCGCCGAGTCGCTGAACGATTCCCCACGCTTTGTGCGCGCCGTCGCTGATTTGACGCGGAGGCGGCTTGCTGCCTTCCCGTCGGATTGCAAAGCCACCGTCCCGGCTGAGAAGATTTCGTGACGAAGACATCTGCATGAAGCGGATTGCCATTGTCGGGGGAGGGATTTCCGGGCTGAGCGCTGCGTTTTATCTGGAGAAGGCGCGCGCCGCCGGAGCGGAGCTGCAATACACGCTCTTCGAGAGCGGCCAGCGGCTCGGCGGCTCCATGTATTCCGATCGCGTGGAGGGCTGCCTGGTCGAGGCCGGTCCCGATTCCTTTCTCACCGAAAAGCCGTGGGCACTGCGCTCTCTGCAAGGAACTCGGCATCGCCGACCAGCTCATCGGCTCCAACGACGCCCAGCGCAAGACCTACATCGTGGTCAATGGACGGCTCGTGGTCATGCCAGACGGGCTGATGTTCATGGTGCCCACGCGGCTGGTGCCGACGGCGTTGTCGCCGCTTTTCTCGTGGAGCACGAAAATTCGCATGGCGCGCGAGTTGCTGCATCCGCCTCGTCCCATGCACGACGACGAGACGGTCGCCGAGTTGGTGGAGCGTCATTTCGGACCGGAGGTTGTCGATCGGCTCGCCGACCCGCTACTGTCGGGAGTCTATGGAGGCGATGCCGCAAAGCTCAGCGCGCGCGCCGTGCTGCCGCGCTTCGTCGAGATGGAAGAGAAGTACGGCAGCCTGAGCCGGGCGATGCTGGCTGCGCACAAGAAGATGGCGCAGGCAGCCAGCAAGCAGCCGGCGCGTCCGCTGTTCACCTCGTTGAAGGATGGCATGCAGCAGCTAGTGGACGCCATTCTTGGCCGCCTCGATCCTGAATCGATTCGCATGCGTAATCACGTCCGGCGGATTTATCCGGAGGAGGATGGGTGGCGCGTTTCGCTTGAGATGAATGGAGATGAACGCTTCGATGCCGTAATCCTTGCCACCCAGGCCAATGTTGCGGGCACGCTGCTGGACGGCGTGGACCGTTTTCTAGCACGCAATCTGCTCGACATCACTTACAGTTCGTCGGTCACCGTCACTTTGGGGTACTACATGGACCAGCTCAGGGGATTGCCTCCGGGCTTCGGCTTCCTGGTCCCGCGGAGCGAGGGCACGCGCATGCTGGCATGCACCTTCGTGCACAACAAGTTTCCGCATCGCGCGCCCGAGGGCTTGGGCATCCTGCGCTGCTTCCTGGGAGGCGCGCGCGACGAATCTGTACTGGCTCTCACGGATGAGGAAATGCTCGATACCGTGCATCGCGAACTGCGAGATATCGTGAAGCTCGATGTCCGGCCCATGTTCGCCCGCGTGTATCGCTGGCGAGGAGCCATGGCACAGTACGAGACGGGGCACATTGCGCGCGTGGAACGCATCGAAAAGCGTGTCAAGCAGATTCCCGGGCTGGCGCTTGCCGGCAACGCCTATCACGGTATCGGCGTTCCCGATTGCATCCGCTCGGGCATGGAAGCGGCCAACGCTCTGGCGCCGGCGCGGGTCGAATCGCTGTTATCGCAGTGACGATAAAGGAATTGAGCTAGCCGTTTGCGGCAACCACGATGTTGTCGATCAGCCGCGTTGGGCCGACATAAGCTGCGACTGCGATGAGCGCGCCGCGCGAGAGATCGGTAACGGGATCGAGCGTATCGGGATCGACAATAGCGAAGTAATCCAGGCGCGCGCCGGGTTCTGTGGCAATGACCTGCTTCCCAATCTCGATCAGGGTTGCGGCGTGGAGTTCGCCCGCTTCCACCGCCGACTGCACGCGCCGCAGCGAGCGATTAAGCACCAATGCCTGCTGCCGCTGCTCGGGACTCAGGTAGACATTGCGTGAACTCATCGCCAAGCCGTCGTGCTCGCGCACGATGGGGCAGATGACCAGCTCGACATCGAGGTTGAGATCGCTCACCATTTTGCGCAGCACGGCGACCTGCGCGGCATCTTTCTGACCGAAGAAGGCACAATCGGGACGCGTAATCTCAAACAATTTCGCCACGACGGTTGCGACTCCGCGAAAGTGTCCGGGACGTGAAGCTCCGTCGAGCTTGTCGCTTAGCTCATTCACCAGCACGTAGGTCTTCGCGCCGCTGGGATACATCTCGTCCACGCCGGGGACGAAGAGCAGGTCTACGCCGAGCTCCTCCAGCAATTGCGCGTCGCGGTCGAGCGTGCGGGGGTATTTGGCGAGATCTTCGGAAGGGCCGAATTGCAGCGGGTTGACGAAGATGGAAACCGCAGTCACGTCGCAGCGCGCCTTGGAGGCGCGCACCAGCGAGAGATGTCCCTCATGCAGCGCGCCCATTGTAGGCACGAATCCCAGCGTCCTTCCGGCCAGTTGGCGGCACGCAGATTTCATTTCGGCGATGGTGTGAATGCGCTGCATGAGGTTTACTGTGGGTTTGCCGGCGGGGCCGTTCTTGGCGGTTTCGCCGGTTGTGCACCGCCGACTTCAGCTTGAGGCGGCGGCAAGGTCCAGCCCGCCAGCACTCCGTTAAGCACCGGTTCCAGCCGCACCAAATTCTGCGGTGAACACTTCAGGGCCACGGAGTAGATCTCGCCTTCGGGACCCTCGATAAAGATCATCTCCTCGATCCAGTCGTGCGCATTAACTTTCTCGTGATAGCGCACTTTCAGCATCTGCGCGGGCCTGTGGTCGACGGTGCGCTGCTGACGTTGCAGGGTCTGGAAGTCCTGTCCATTTTCCCGCAAGCCGGAAGACGCCCGCTCAATCACTCCGTCCAAACCCGTGGGCTCCTCATCACCCGTCGGCGAAGGCAGGACCAAGGCGACGGTGATCGCGTCCCACAGCGCACGATCCTGCTTCTGCGGAGGCGCAACCGCTACGCCATTGCCGTCATAGACCTCGCCCAGTATTGACCATGAGTTTGGATAGTTGAAACAGAAGCCGCCTTCCGGTTGGCAGTAACGTTTCCAGGGAGCGGTTTTGCGGGCCGGCGAAGATGGCTGACCGGCCAGGATGCCAGTCAAGACCAGCATCGTCAGGCACAGCCGCAGCGAACCGCGAAGCAAAAGCCGCATGTCCTACAGTTGCACAGCCCGCTTGCGTTCCGCAATCGCCTGTAACGATGTGAGCGTCTCCTTCGGCAGATGGTATGACTCGGCATCGGAGGGATAACCGCCCGATTTCACGTCGTCCTTGAAGGCCAGGAGGGCATTGCCGATGACGGAGCCGAGGTCGGCGTAACGGCGCACGAATTTTGCGGGCGGAGCGAACGTCAGTCCCAAAAGATCGTGGAAGACCAGCACCTGACCGTCGCACTCCGGGCCCGCGCCGATGCCGATGGTCGGGATTTCCAGTTCATGCGTGATCATGGCCGCTACTTCGCGAGGAATGCCCTCCAGCACCACGCAGCAGGCACCAGCGCGCTCCAGGGCAAGAGCATCGTGCATGAGTTGCTCAACGGCGGCCAGCGTCTTGCCCTGTACTTTATAGCCGCCCATCGCGTGCACCGACTGCGGCGTGAGGCCGATGTGTCCGACAACCGGGATTTCTGCCTCGACCATGCGCTCGACCAGCGGCGCACGCTTCTCGCCGCCTTCGATCTTCACCGCTTCGGCGCCCGCGTCCTTGATGAAGCGCGCCGCATTGCGCAGCGCTTCGCGCTGGCTGACGTGGTAGGAGGCGAACGGCATGTCCGCGATGAGGAACGCGCGCTTCACCCCACGACGCACAGCGCGAGTGTGATGCAGCATCTCCTGCATGGTCACGGGCAGCGTGTTTTCGTAGCCCAGCATAACCATGCCGAGGGAATCGCCGACCAACACCATGTCGATGCCGGCTTCGTCCACCAGGCGCGCACTGGGGAAGTCATACGCGGTGAGGCAGGTGATGAGTTCCTGACGCTGTTTCTTATCGAGAAGAGTGGAAGCAGTGATCTTGGAGCGAAAGTCGCCGGTGGTGATACTCACAGTGTCCTCCAGTACAGTTCCGCGTTTGCGGATACCGCCTGTTAATGCCTCGTTTCGCGGGAGAGTCGAACCCCGCTGGGAGACGGCTGAATTCTACACCCGCCGGCGCGTCGGTCCATAGCCCTTTCGAGGTAGGTCAGTTGTGCGGCGATGCAGAACTGCCGGGGAGGGCCGATTGGTCCGCGCAGGTGTGGTCGTGAACGATGCGCCATCCCTCGGGAAACTTGCGAAAGATGAGCGTGAACAGGCCGTGCGGTTGCTTCCCGTCGGGCATGAACAACTGGAACCGTCCGCGAACAAGAGCCGCATCCGGGCCTAGCACCTCGACCTGCAGATCACTGAAGGAGAGCGTTCCCATGCTGCGCCCTTCGCCTTGATAATTCTTGCGATAGCGCGCGAGGGTGGGTTCCCAACCCTTGGTCACCGTGGTCCCGGAAAAGAATGTGAGATCAGGCGAGCGCCAGTAACCCGCCATGAAGGCGTCGAGGTCATGATGGTTCCAGGCGTCAACCTGCGATTGCAGGACCCGGCGGATTGCGGCGTCCGGATTGGAGGCAGGCGTGCTTTGTGCGCTTGCGGCTCCAATCAGCAACGCGACAGCTACAAGAATTTTGCCGCAGGTTGCCATGTGGGGACCTCCGTTTCAGAGCAGTGTAGCCGAAGCTCAGCCCACCAAAAAAACGGCGGGCCTAACGAAACCCGCTGCTGAGAGCCGGCGTGAGGGAAACGAGAGCGGGAGAAATTAGGCGGGACGCTTGGCAGGCTCGGGTTCCTGCCAGGGACGCTCGGGCCGTTCCGATTCCGGCAGATCGCGGTCACGCACGCGGTCGTACATGTAGGATTCGCTTACCGTGCCCAGGCTTTCGTTGTAGAGACTGATGGCTCCGATGCCTTCCTTCAACTCTTCGGCGAAATCGTGCAGGGCCTTCAAGTGGTCGGCGGTGGCCGGGTACTCGCCTTTGGTGGTCTTCAGAACTTTCTGGTAACCATGATCGACCAGCTTGGAGATTTCGCCACCGATCATGTAGCCGGGGTAGGCGAAGAGCTTGACTCCACCGTCCGCAGTGCGCTCGATGGCGGCCGAGCAGCGATATTTCTTCAGAAAGATGCGGTTGCTGGCGCCCGGCGCTTCCAGCACGTCGAATCCGTGCTCGCGGAACCAGGCCACGGCCTCTTCGTAGGATTTCGTTTTGATCTTTTTCGTCATTCCTTGAAATGAATCCTTAGTAAGTCAGGAACTCACACTTTCGCACACCGCAGGACTAAACAGCAACTACACGCCATGAACATGGATGAGCAGCGGCGCCATTAGGTCGCAAAGGAAAAGGTGGCAGTAAGCCGTATTGGCAGTTAGCTGGTGACAGTCGCGCTTGGCATTTAGCTGGCGGCTTTAGGTTGTGGGCGGGCCTGGTTTGCCATTCCTTAGGAACGGCGGCTCGCATCGATTCGGTGGGGTTGCAACGTGCCAAATGCAAGTGCAAAGTGGCTGATTGCCAACCGCGGAAGTGCTAAATGCTGAACTCATCAGCTACAATCACCCTTCCCATGTTGCGCTTTTCGACAGCCGGAGAATCACACGGAGAGGCGCTGGTGGCGCTGCTCTCGGGCATGCCCGCCGGTCTGGCGATCGATCTCGAATTCGTGAATCGCGAGCTGTGGCGGCGGCAGCAGGGCTATGGCCGCGGCGGACGGATGCGCATCGAGCGCGATGAGGCGCACATTGTTAGCGGCGTCCGTCACGGCAGGACCATCGGCTCGCCCATCGCCATCCAGTTGGCTAATAAGGACTGGCAGAACTGGACTGAGGCGCTGCCCATCGAGGCGGGCGATCCCGCGAAGCACAAGCGGGTGGCGTCGCCGCGTCCCGGTCACGCCGATCTTGCGGGCGCTCTGAAGTACAACTTCGCCGAAGCGCGCTATGTTCTGGAGCGGGCATCAGCGCGGGAATCGGCGGCTCGCGTTGCCGCGGGGACGATTGCCAAGCTGCTGCTGCGTGAACTCGGCATCGAGGTGCTGAGTCACGTAATAGCCGTGGGCAACGCGCGGCTAGAGGCTCCCATCGCTTGGGATGCGATCCAAGCGCTCGCCAGCAAGGAAGAAATTCTGCTCAATTGCGCCGATCCGGAGGCCGAGGCGCGCATGAAGGAGCAGGTAGATTTAGTGCTTCGCACCGGCGACTCCGTTGGCGGAATTTTCGAAGTGGTGGCGCACAACGTACCGCCCGGCCTGGGCACTTACGTCAATTGGGACGAACGGCTGGACGCGTTACTGGCGGCGGCGGTCATGTCGTTACAGGCGGTAAAGGCGGTCGAGATCGGCGATGCCGTGCAGGCTGCGGCTTCCCTCGGTTCCGCCGTGCATGATGAAATAGGTTATGAGCGCCAGCGGGCAGAGTCGTTCACGGGATTCACCCGGCAGTCGAACCACGCCGGCGGCCTTGAGGGCGGCGTTTCCAATGGTCAGGACATTCGCGTGCGCGGCTACCTGAAGCCGATTTCGACGCTGCGGCGTCCGCTCGGTTCGGTGGATTTCGCCAGCCGCGAACCGGTGAAGGCCGCCTACGAGCGCTCGGATGTCTGCGTGGTTCCCGCAGCCGGAGTGGCCGCTGAAGCCATGGTGGCGCTCACGCTGGCGCGCTGCGCGCTGGAAAAATTCGGAGGCGATTCGATGCTGGAAGTGCGGCGCAATTTCGAAGGCTACTGCCAGCAGTTACGAAACTTCTAAATGATCTATCCCATCGTGAAATTCGGTGACCCCGTCCTGGAGAAGCCGGCCGCCCCTATCACCGTATTCGACGGCGAGCTGCGCAAGCTGGTGGAAGATATGTTTGAAAGCATGTATGCGGCGCATGGTGTCGGTCTGGCCGCACCGCAGATCGGAATCGGCAAACGCATCGCCGTCATTGATGTCACCTTCAAGGAAGATCCCAAGGCGCAGATCGTGCTCATCAATCCAGAGATCATCCACACCGAAGGGCGGCTTACGTCCAACGAGGGCTGCCTCAGCCTGCCGGAGTTTCGCGAGAAGGTGACGCGGCCTCGCAAGGTGACGGCTCGGGCCCAGAATCTGGAGGGCGAAACATTTGAAGTCAGTGGAGAAGATCTGCTGGCGCGCGCCCTGGTGCACGAGACCGACCATCTTAATGGCAAGCTGTACATCAATCACATCAGCGCGCTCAAGCGGGATATGATGAAACGCAAGATCCGCAAGCTGATGAAGCAGGGCGAATGGTAACGCTGCCATGATGGACCTGGTGTTCTGCGGAACCCCGGCGTTCGCGGTCCCTACGCTGGAAAAGCTGGTGGGTGCGGGCTTCCGCGTGAAGCTCGTGGCCACCCAACCGGACCGTCCCAGCGGACGCGGCATGGAGTTGGCGGCCTCGCCGGTAAAGCGAACGGCGTTGGCCCTTGGCCTGCCTGTCATCCAGCCGGACAAGATTAAGAATAATGAGGAATTCCGCGCGCAATTGGAGGCCATTGCGCCCGAAGCGATTATCGTCGTCGGCTATGGCCGCATCATTCCGCAGTGGATGATCGATCTGCCGAGGCTGGGCAACATTAATCTGCACGCATCACTCCTGCCAAAGTATCGCGGCGCGGCCCCCATCCAGTGGGCGATCGCCAGAGGGGAGACCATTACCGGCGTGACCACGATGCGCATCGATGCCGGGCTGGATACCGGCGACATCCTGCTGCAAGTGGAAGAGCGCATCAAGCCAGAGGACAACGCGCTTACGCTGGCTCCGCGCCTGGCGCAAACTGGCGCCGAGCTGATGATCGCGACCCTTGCCGGACTGAAGAACGGAACGATTCCACCGCGCCCCCAGAACCACGCACAGGCTACGCTCGCGCCCATCCTCAGGCGCGAAGATGGGCTGATCGACTTTTCGCGCAGCGCGATGGACACGCGGAATCGCCTGCGTGGATTCCAGCCGTGGCCGGGGGCCTTCACCCACTTTCGCGGCAAGACGCTGCATCTGCATGCGGCGATTCCCGCGCCCGAAGTTGCCGTGGTCGCGCCTGCGCATTTTACGATCGAGCACGGGCGTCTTCTGTTGGGCTTTGCCCACGGTACAGCTTTGGACGTGCAGGAGCTGCAACCGGAAGGCAAGAAGCGGATGACCGCTCGCGATTTCGTGAACGGATACCGGCCGCGAAACGACGAGGCGCTGGGCGTACCGGCGTAGCCGACCATGCCCGTTTCTCCCGCCCGCGCCGCCGCCTTCGACATTCTCCTCCGCGTGGAAAAACAAAATGCCTATGCCGGCGAACTGTTGCATTCGGAAAGACTCGAAAAGCTCGGCACCGCCGATCGCGCGCTGGCGACGGAGCTCGTCATGGGAGTGTTGCGCTGGCGTTCGCGCCTCGACAAGCTAATCGCTGCCGCAGCGTCGCGTCCGCTGCACAAACTGGATTCCGAGGTGCTGAATGCGCTGCGACTCGCTACCTACCAGATGCAGTTTCTGACACGCGTGCCGGCGCGGGCAGCGATCAATGAGAGCGTTGAGTTGGTGAAGCGCGCGCAAAAGCGGTCCGCTGCTCCGTTTGCCAACGCGGTGCTGCGCAAGATCGCCGGGGTCGAGGTCGAGCCCGCCCCGGAAACGCATCGTGGGCGATCCGGTTTCATTCCTGGCGTGTGAGTATGCGCATCCTGAGTGGCTGGTAAGGAAATGGGTGGCAGAGTTTGGAGTCGAGAATACTTGGGCCATCTGCAAACATGACCAGCGTGTTCCCAACACCGCGCTCCGACTCGACAATCCGCAGATCGAGCAAGAGCTGGCCGGCGAGGGGGTCCAGCTTGCGCCCGGAGCTCTGCTTGCCAACACTCGCGTTGTGACCGGCGGGGACATAACGCGGACACACGCGCTTCGCGAACGGACGCGTCTTCCTCCAGGATGAAGCTTCGCAGCTGGTCGCCGCATTGCTGGGAACAGGATCGCGCATGCTCGATTGCTGCGCCGCTCCGGGCGGCAAGACAGCGGCGCTGGCGGCCCGCAATCCCACTGCGGAAGTCGTTGCCGTCGAGTTGCATGCGCATCGCGCCGATCTGCTGCGCCGGCGAGTGCGAGCTGCCAACGTGAAGGTCATCCACGCCGACGCGCTGGCGCTGCCGTTGCAAGGCGGCTTCGATCGCGTGCTCGCAGACGTTCCGTGCTCAGGTACAGGAACATTCTCACGCAATCCCGAGATCAAATGGCGGCTCACGCCAGAAGACCTTCGCGACTTGCACGTGCGGCAGGTCGCGATTCTTCGCGCGGCGCTGCAACAACTTGCTCCTGGAGGCCGCGCGGTTTACTCGACATGCTCTCTGGAGCGCGAGGAGAACGAAGACGTGGTGGAAGAAGTTCTGCGCGACAATCCGGCATACCAGCTTCGCGATTGCCGCGACGAATTGCAGGACCTGCGGGCCAGCGGAGAGCTCGTCTGGAACGATTTGGGTTCACTGCTGAGCGGAAACTATCTGCGCACGTTGCCGGGCGTTCAACCGTGCGATGGATTCTTCGCAGCAGTGATTGAGCGCATCGGGGAGCAGACTTCAGAGCGCAAAAGGCCGGCACGCAGCCGGCCTTTCTCCAGCAAAACAGATACTTACTTCTTGGGCGCGATCGCGTCCTTGGCGGCCTTGGCCACGCGGAACTTCACCACAGTCTTGGCAGCGATCTTGATTGCCTCGCCGGTCTGCGGATTGCGGCCCATGCGCGCTTTGCGATTCGACTTCACTAAACGGCCCAGCCCCGGCACTATGAAAAGGCCGTTCTTCTTGGTCTCCTTGACCGCCACTTCGGCGAGCGACTCGAGAAACGCCGCGGCCTGCTTGTTGTTCAGTTCGTTCTTCTCGGCCATGTAACGGACGAGCTGGGTCTTGGTCATGCCTGTTGCCATTCTTAAATCCTCCTTGAAGGTGTGAGCAGTAGGATTGCTCAACTCCTGCGTATCTTATACCAAGTCCCTCGCCGGGGGAAGCAGTTTCGCCTGATTTTATGCGGGTTTTCCACAGGGCACGGCGCGCACAGCCTCTGCTCATGCGGCTCCGGCAGCCTCCGGCAGGCGGAAGGTGCCATAATGCTAAGTTTGATGCCTGCCACCGAGGTGCCACGCTTTGAGCTGTGCGATTTGCAGTCTCCGCAAGGAAAAACGCTTTTGCCCGGCGATGCACGATCGCATCTGCCCGCAGTGTTGCGGCGAGCAGCGCGAAGTCACGCTCGACTGCCCCGCCGACTGTCCTTACCTCCAGCAGGCGCGCCAGCACGAAGCGCCGCGGCGCATCGAAGACATTCCCGAGGAGCAATTGTTCGCGGCCATCGACATTTCCGACCACTTTCTGCACGAGCATGAGCCGCTGCTGCTGGGCGTCTGGCACACGCTCGCCAAACTCTCCGCGCGCCGACCGTGATCTTACCGACCGCGAGCTCATCGCCGCGCTGGCGAACATGGCCAAGAGCTATCAAACGCTGGTCGGTTCCGGCCTGGTGTATCAGGAGGCGCTGCCCGGCCTGGCGCAGCAGACAATCACCGACGCGCTTGGCCACCTGCTGGAGGAATTTCGCGAGGTCGAGCGCCAGCATCGCGGCTACACCACTCTGAAGGACAGCGACGCGCTGACCGCGCTGGTGTTCACGCTTCGTCTGGCCCACATGCAAACCTCCGGACGGCCGCGCTCGCGGCGCTTCCTCGATTTCCTGCGCCAGCGCTTTCCCGATGCGCCGATCCGCGATCGCCGGACCGGACGAACCGGCCAGCCGCATCATCGTGCCCTAAGCGATGTTCACCACAGAGGCACAGAGACACAGAGAAAAGGCTGAGGCACCTGCGCGCGCTCGGCATCCGGATCCTGCGCACATTCTGCTTCGTATTCTGCGTTGGCGGCTGGTAGTATCGGCTTTCGTTTTTTATGCACGTTGCGCACGGGCCACTTCTCTTCATCGCTGCGGTCGTCGCCGGAGCCATTAACTCCGTGGCCGGCGGCGGCAGCTTTGTTTCCTTTCCCGACGCTGCTGTTCGCCGGCATCCCGCCGGTGAACGCCAACGCCACCAACACCGTCGCGCTGTGGCCGGGCCAGCCCGCCAGCGTCTGGGCCTATCGCCACGAGTTTCGCAGCCTGTCGCGCCGGGTGATCGTGCCCCTCACGGTGACCGGCATTCTCGGTGGCCTGCTCGGCGCCTGGGTCCTGCTCATCACGCCGCCGGCAACCTTCATGAAGCTGGTGCCGTGGCTGCTGCTTGATCGCCACCCTCATTTTCATGATGAGCGGACGCATCACGCGCTGGGTGCGACAGCGCGCCGAGCACGGAGAGCATCACGAGTTCGCCACCGGCCGCGGCATCGTTCCTCCAGATGTTCATCGCGTTTTACCTCGGCTACTTCGGCGCGGGCGCCGGCATTCTCATCCTGGCCATGCTGGCCCTGCTGGGCATGGACCACATCCACACCATGAACGCGCTCAAGGCGTGGCTGACGACCGTGTCCAACGGCGTGGCCATGATGCTGTTCGCGGTGACGCCGCACGTGGTGTATTGGCCGCAAGCCATCCTGATGATCCTGGGCGCGATGGCGGGCGGCTATTTCGGCGCCTACTTCGCGCGCAAGACCAAGCCGGAACACGTGCGCGCCATCGTCATCGTGATCGGCTTTACCCTGGCGGTCTACTTCTTCGCCCGGCAGATCTGGGGATAGGGTCAGCATTTAGCGAGTAGCAATTAGCAACTAGAGCGGTTCTCGGGGACGGCACAATTCGTCCGACAATACGCGTTCGATGTGCCACCCCTGAAGGGGTTCGGGTTCTTGATGGACTCTTGCCTTGAAGGGGCACGGTTTCAGCCGTGCCGTTGAGTGTTCGTGAAGAGGTGGGCTTCAGCCCCTGAGGGAACTCGCACTTCGCCTCAACACCGAGGTCCCTCAGTGGCTAAAGCCTCCATAATGAGAGTGGCTTTACGGCACGGCTGAAGCCGTGCCCCTTCAAAAGCGTGAGGTCCAGAAATAATCCAGGCGAAAATCCGCTTTTGGGGTGCCCCACCCTTCTCGCCCGCCTTCGGCGAGAGGGTTGGCACAGGTCTGTAACGCACGTCACAGCGCAACACCCCGATGACCACTATCCTCGTTCTGTGCCGCGAGGACTCAAACGTTACCAGCAAGCAGGCGACCTGCATTTCATCACCTTCAGTTGCTACCGTCGCGCGCCGTTGTTGGGAACTCCTCACGCGCGTCGCGTGTTCGAACAAGCCCTGGGACGTGTGCAGCGCTGGTATGGGCTGTCCGTCACCGGCTACGTCGTCATGCCCGAGCATGTGCATGTGCATTTGCTTGTCAGCGAACCGGAGCGAAGCACTCTGGCGGTTGGCATCCAGATGCTGAAGCAGATCGTCGCGCAGGAAGTCATGCCCACCCTGTCGCCAAAAGACGGCGACAAGGTTGGGGCACCCAGACTGTAAGATTGATTTGTAGTCTTAAGGCGAAAGGGTGGGCCACCCGCCTGGCCGCGCGCCTGGATATTCCGGTGATCCCTATGCGCATCGACGGCCTGTACGGCATGAAGATGGCCGGGCGCAAGATCGCGCGTCCGGGCGAGCTGACGGTCGTGGTCGGCAAGCCCATGCGCTTCGCCGCGGAAACGCCTGCGGAAGAGATTACACGTGAGATCGAGCGGGTTACCTGGCAACTCTGACGCCCCGCAGGTAGTTCGTGTCTCCCCGGCCATTTCTTCGTCCGCGTTCTCGATATCCGCAGTGCCAGTCTGGCCAGAGGATGCTCTGTAACAAATCGATAGGGCGCTGCGTTTATCCACTGAAGCCGGCAAGCGCCAGCTTGCTCCGTCACACATCGATGTGACGAAGCGCAACTCTGAACGCCCCAGGCTGTTTACTTCTGTAGCCGGTGAAACGGACCACGATGCAAACTGCAATGGTCCGGGAAAGGAAGGAGTCATGACACGCTATCTCTACATCCTCGTGGTATCTGTTCTCCTGCTGGCAACCATGGCCTTCGCACAAGGCCGCCCTGGCGGAATGCAGGGCCAAGGGCAAGGCCAAGGCAGATCCGGAGCAATGGGCGGGCAAGGCGGGGCCATGGGCCCCACGGCTACGGCGGGCACGGCCTCGACGCCCGAACGCCAGCGGATCCGGGCCACCGACCAGCAACGCCAGCAACTGCGGCAATGTGACCAGACGATGGAGCAGGTACGCAACCAGCTCCGGGAAATGGCCCGCATCTCCCGCGGCCAGACGATCACTGCGCAACAGACGGCACGCTGGCGGGAGCAGTTGCGTAACCAACTGCAGACTATAAGCCAACAGCAGGAAAGCTTGCGGGCCAGTCTTACCCAGGAGCAGACGAGCGCGCTTGCCGACCGGCTGATAAGACTACAGCAGGACCGCGAACGTCTGGAGACAATGTCGGACGCGCTGGGGTTCATGCTGGAGGCCGAGCAGCCCGACCCAAGCAGGGTCCGCGAACAATCGCAGCAGATGGAGAAGGTCGCCAACCAGGTACGTACGCAGCAGCAGAACCTGGGCACCGACTTGGGCGTCGATCTGCCCTAAGGAACGGACAGTTCCCAACAGAAGAAGGGACACGAATGAAAACTCTTTGGTTATTAATGATCGCAATCTTTGTGGTGATCGTTGCTACATGGTCGGCGGCCCAGGGTGGACCGCCGGGCGTGCGCAACTATGATCCTAAAACCGAAACGACGGTATCAGGCACCGTTGAGGACGTTCAGCAGCATCCCGGCCCTCGTAGCGGCACCGGCACCGACCTGGTGCTGAAAACCCAACAGGGCACGACGAACGTATATCTTGGGCCCACGGCCTTTCTCTCACAGCAGGGATTTTCTTTTACCAAGGGTGACGCCATCGAAGTCACCGGATCCAAGGTGACAAGAAACGGCCAGGAGGGCATCATCGCCCGCGAGGTAAAACAGTCTGGGAAGACATTGGTCCTGCGGGATCAGTACGGAAAGCCCGCTTGGTCGGGTCCACCCAAGGTCTAAGGCTTTCGGCGAGCTGTAACCGGGTCGGTGGCAGTGCGCACGGGTGCAGTTCGCCATAATGACCACACGAATGTATGCCGTTCCCGATTGACGGCTTGTATGACAATCGCCTTCAGATCTGCCGTATCACGATAACAGCTCCCTGATTTTCCACACATGATCGGCCAATCCCGCTTCCGTTGCTGTTGTCACGCGCAGCGTTTGGTGTATCCGGCAGTACGTTGTAATACGCGAAGCGCAAAGCGCAAGCAGCGTTCAGGTTGTCCAGCTTCTTAAGCTGTCCTACAACGGCTCTGGAATCGGCAGCGGGCGCTGCTGTGTGCGCTCCACCAGCGTTCAAAACGCCGGTAGACTCTCCGCATTCCGTTGGGAATATCAGATGGGTCGGCGCCAATCGTCAGTCCTCCTTCAGGCGGGTGGCCCACCCTTTCGCCTTAAGACTACAAATCAATCTTACAGTCTGAGGTCTCTACCCCTTGTCGCCGTCTTTTGGCGACAGGGTGGGCATGACTTCCTGCGCGACGATCCGAACCGATAGCAGCTGAATTGCGCAAAGTCACGCTGGACTGTGACGCCCGTCACCAGCCAGATGTACATAATCTGGGAAACTCTATCCAACGTGGGGCTAATGCAACCGTCCAAACGAAATGCTATACCCCTCCCGAGAAGGGAGAGAGCAATGAATAGAGCAATCCTTGCAGTGATATCAGTCATCTTTCTTCTCGACAGACGTGCCCGAGGAAAGCGGCCATCGCCGTGCATCATTCTCAACAGCGGTTCTTAATCCATATTGTGAGGGTAGGTTATGAAGATTATTCGCCGGGCCCTTTCTGTTGGCGCTAGTATCTCTAGTCGCTTGCTCCCTCCGAGCAGGCGCGCAGTCCTCCTCTTTGAACTTTGTACCAGTTCCTCCATGCCGAGTCGCCGATACACGTAACCCCAACGGACTCTTCGGCGGTCCTTCGATCGCTGGCGGCACGCATCGTGACTTTCCGATTCCGCAAAGCAGTTGCGGGATTCCGGCCGCCGCAGCAGCCTACTCGTTGAACTTCACCGTGGTTCCACACGGCCAGCTCGGATACCTGACGGCCTGGCCGACGGGGCTGGCCCAGCCTCTTGTTTCCACGATGAATTCATATGATGGGCGCATCAAGGCCAATGCCGCCATTGTCCCAGCCGGAGCCACAGGCGCTGTCAGCGTTTT
>CAWCRZ010000029.1:0-148007 GCA_963798005.1 uncultured Acidobacteriaceae bacterium
ATACTGGGCATTCCTGACGTGTTTCATTGCCATGACTGGCAGACCGCGCTGGTTCCCATCCTGCTGAGCACGTTGTACATTGAGGACCCCGCGTTCGCGAAGGTGCCTTGCGTCTTCACCATTCACAACCTGGGCTATCAAGGACTGTTTCCCTCTGAAATTCTGCCGCTGCTCATGTTGCCTTGGGACCTGTTCGTCATGTCGAAGATGGAATTCTACGGCAAGGTCAATTTCCTGAAGGGCGCGATTACCACCGCCGACTTCATCACCACCGTCAGTCGGCGTTACAGTCAGGAGATCCAGACCGCAGAGTACGGCTTTGGGCTCGAAGGCGTTTTGCGCGCCCGCGCTGGAACGGTCACCGGAATCGTCAACGGCGTGGACTACGGTGAGTGGAGTCCGGAAAAGGACAAGCACATCGCTGCGCCGTATTCGGTCGAAAATCTTGCCGGCAAGGCTGAGTGCAAGCGCGATCTGCTGAAGCAATTCGGCCTGGCCGAAGATGCGCAGTTGCCGGTCGTGGGCATGATCTCGCGCTTCGTGGCCCAGAAAGGCTTCGACCTGGTGCAACAAATTGCCGATCGCCTCGCCCGCGCGGATTTGATCATGACCATCCTTGGCAGCGGCGAGCCGGAATACGAAGAGATGCTCCGGCGGCTCGCCAAACAGTATCCGCAAAAGTTCGCGGTCAAGGTCGCTTACGACAACGCCTTGGCGCACAAAATCGAAGCCGGCAGCGACATGTTCCTGATGCCTTCGCACTACGAGCCTTGCGGCATGAACCAGATCTTCAGCCTGCGCTACGGGACTGTGCCGATCGTTCGCGCCGTCGGAGGCCTCGACGACACCGTCGAGCAATTCGATCCACAGACGCGAAAAGGCACCGGATTCAAGTTCAAGCCTTACACCGGCGAAGCGCTGCTCGACACCTTGCAGGCCGCGCTGCGACTCTACGGCGACCGCGATGTCTGGCAGTCCGTGATGCGCAACGGCATGTTGCAGGATTACTCCTGGCCGAACTCGGCGCGCGAGTACGTGCGAGTTTACGAGCGGGCGAAGCAGGCTTGACGATTCCCGATCGCGGGCAGATTCCAGGTGATTTTGTTACTGAAACCTCCCCTTTGTGTGTACTTGTTTTCAACGACTTAGATGTCATTTCCATCGCAAACCATTGAGCCCGAGTGACTTGTACGCAACAGATAGTGGAATAAGGACTTAGGGTGGGCCTTTTTCGCTCCTCGCCTTTCGCTTCTCGCTTTGTCATCCCGACCGAGGACTTCAGTCCGAGCGGAGGGATCGGCTGTTTCCGGATAACGACCATCAGTGATGGACGTTGGTTCTGGGGTTTTTTCGGCAACTGGCAACTGGCTACTGACAACTGCCCCACCCCCTCCCCCTGCCCCTCGCAAAATATTGAAAACACAGGGACAGAAAAAATCTTTCCCGCCAAAAACTTGAGCGCGTAGGACTTACAGGTAAAAACTTGCAAAATAAGGACTTAGCCGTCAAATTCTGGATCCGAGATTGGGTAGCGGGCTGGGAACAACGGGACGTTGGGCACGTCAAGCAACAATTCTGAGGTCGAGTCACTCAGTCCTGCTCTCGAGGATGTTCTGGGAGTCGACCACCAAAACGACTCCTCCACATCCTTCGCGACCAGTGTACGCGGCGGAGGACACCAGACCAAGCGGTTTAGTCACAGAGCAGTGTGATGAGCCGGATGGGCGAAAAACCAAGCTGTGAACACGAGAACTCTTGCTATGATGCTCCCTTGGCGCTAGCAGAAGACAAATAGCCCCTCCTATGTTCGAACAAGCCTTCAAAAACATCGATGACGTTCTCTGGAAAGAGGCTGGCTGCACCACGGAGCTGGATTACACCGAGCAGACCTCCTGGCTTTTGTTCCTGAAATACCTCGACGATCTTGAGCAGGACAAGAGCACCGAGGCCGCGCTGGACGGCAAGAAATACGACCACATCCTCGACAAGGCCTATCGATGGGAGAGTTGGGCCGCGCCCAAGGGCAAGGACGGCAAACTCGACCACAACAAGGCCCAGACCGGCGACGACCTCCGCGACTTCGTGAACGGAAAGCTCTTTCCCTACCTGCACGCCTTCAAGCAAAAGTTTAGCGGTTCCAACACCATCGAATACAAGATTGGAGAGATATTCGGCGAGATCAAGAACAAGATTCAAAGCGGCTACAACCTCCGCGAGATCATCGACCACATCGACGAGCTGCACTTCCGGTCGCAGAAGGAGAAGCACGAGCTCTCCCACCTCTACGAAGCCAAGATCAGGAACATGGGAAACGCCGGGCGGAACGGCGGCGAGTATTACACTCCGCGCCCGCTGATCCGCGCCATCGTACAGGTTGTGAAACCGCGCATCGGCGAGCGCATCTACGACGGCGCGGTCGGCTCGGCGGGCTTCCTCTGCGAATCATTCGAGTACCTTACCGCAAAGCCGGGCCTAACCACGAAGGACGCCAAGACCCTTCAGGAGCGCACGTTCTGCGGGAAGGAAAAGAAGTCTCTTGCTTATGTCATCGCGATCATGAACATGATCCTGCATGGCATCGAGGCACCCAACATTCTCCACCTCAACACGCTCACCGAAAACCTCGCCGACATTCAGGAGAAGGATCGCGTCGAGGTAGTGATGGCCAATCCTCCCTTTGGCGGCAAGGAGCGCAAGGAAGTACAGCAGAACTTTCCCATCCGCACCGGCGAGACGGCATTCCTCTTTCTCCAGCACTTCATCAAGATGCTCAAGGCCGGGGGCCGGGGTGGCGTGGTCATCAAGAATACCTTCCTGTCGAATACCGACAACGCCTCCGTGAGCCTTCGCAAGCTCCTGCTGGAAAGTTGCAATCTCTATACCGTGCTCGACTGCCCCGGAGGTACCTTCCAGGGCGCGGGGGTGAAGACCGTGGTGCTGTTCTTTGAGAAGGGCGCACCCACTCGCAAGATCTGGTATTACCAGCTTGACCCCGGTCGCAATCTCGGCAAAACTAATCCGCTCAACGACGACGACCTGGCTGAGTTTGTAACACTGCAAAAGACGTTTGCCGACTCGCCAAAGAGCTGGAGTGTGGACGCCAAGACCATCGACAAAGGGACCTTCGACCTCTCCGTGAAGAACCCGAACGGCGGCGAGGAAGTGAAGCACCGCACACCGGAGAAAATCTTGGACGAAATTGCCGCGCTGGACGCCGAGAGCGCGGAGGTGCTGGAAAACATCAAAGCGCTGCTATGAAGAACGAGTGGAAGACAACTACATTGGGAGAAGCATTTACCACCCAAACCGGGAACACCCCGCCAAAGAACAACGCTGGGTTCTACGGAGATTTCATACCTCTTGTTAAGCCGCCAGAATTACGTGATTCCCCGTTTGATTCTGCGGAGGATGGGCTTTCCGAAGCCGGTGCCGCTGTTGCTCGCACGCTTCCACCACAATCTATCTTGGTTTCATGCATTGGCAATCTTGGCAAGATCGGTTTGAACGTCGTTCCTGTTGCTTTTAATCAACAGATCAATGCCATTTTGCCGGACAAAGGCCAAGCGATCCCCGAGTTCATGTTTTTTCAAGTACTGTCCCGAGAGTTCAAAGAGCAACTGGAGTCTCTGGCTTCGGGAACGACGGTGCCGATTGTCAACAAGGCGAAATTCAATAGCATTAAGATTGTTCTTCCCCCGCTTCCCGAACAGCGGCGTATCGTCGGCATCCTCGACGAAGCATTTGAGGGCATCGCCACCGCCAAAGCCCACGCCGAAGAGAACCTCCAAAACGCCCGTGCCCTCTTCGAAAGCCACCTCCAATCCGTCTTCACGCAGCGTGGTCCGGGCTGGTTGGAGAAGCCCCTGGGAAGCTTCGCGACCTTCAGAAACGGAATCAACTACACAAAGGAAAGCAAAGGCGAACGCATCAAAATTGTCGGTGTGAGGAATTTTCAGAAGAACTTCTCCGCGCCGATGGATGACCTCGACTTGGTCACGATTGATGGCATCCTCAGCGAAATTGATTCGCTCAAACAGGACGACATTCTCGCCGTCCGGTCGAACGGCAACATAGAACTGATTGGTCGATCCCTTCTGGTTGGTGAAGTGGCGGACAAGATTTCGCACTCAGGGTTCACGATTCGCATCAGGCTCCTGCCCGGCGAGGTGCTTCCGAGCTACCTTTGCCATTTCATGAAATCTGCAAGTACAAGAAAACGGTTGACGGAAGGAGGAACGGGGACGAACATCAAGAGTTTGAACCAAGGAATGCTTTCGGTCCTTACCGTTCCGTTCCCACCGGTTTCTGCACAGAAACTTATTGTGGAGAAACTCGAAGACCTTTCCGAAGAAACCCAACGTCTCAAATCGATCTACCAGCAAAAGCTCGCCGCGCTGGAGGCGTTGAAGAAGTCACTGTTACACCAAGCCTTCACCGGGGCGCTATGAAATCAAAATGCGAATGCCAGCCACCGAAATTGGGACGCCCCTTCAGGGCTTTTCTACATTGCGCGTGCATTTCCCAGGGCGTTGCCCCGGGCTGTGGCTGGCTCGCCCCCTTCGGGGCTTCCGCATCGGATACGTCGGGTTTCCTAGCGCCAACGGCGCGTCTCAATTTCAGCCCAGGGCACCGCCCTGGGAAATCGACCCACAAAATACATCGAAGCCCTGAAAGGGCGTGCCAACTTGCGTCGTCGGTGTCGCGGTTCGTCAGCGCCAACGGCGCGTCTCAATTTCAGCCCAGGGCAACGCCCTGGGAAACCAGCCCACAAATACACCGAAGCCCTGAAAGGGCGTGCCAACCCATGCCACAATCCCTCGCACGGCTGCACATCCACCTCATCTTCAGCACCAAGAACCGCGAACCCGCCCTGCACGACACCGTGCGCAACTCCTTGCACCGTTACATGGCGACCGTCCTCCAGAACCTGGGCTGCCCGCCCGTCCTCATCAACTCGGTCGCGGACCACGTCCACATTCTCTTTGAACTGGGCCGCACCGTCGCGGTCAGCGACGCCGTGGAACAGGTCAAAAAGACTTCCTCGAAATGGATCAAGACACAGGGTGCCGAATTTGCCCGGTTCGCGTGGCAGGCGGGATATGGGGCATTCGCCGTTTCGGAATCGAATGTCCCTGCCGTGCGTGAATACATCGCCGGCCAGCAGGAGCATCACCGCAAGAAATCGTTTCAGGAAGAATATCGGGCCTTCCTCCAACGGCATAACGTGCCCTTTGACGAAAAATATTTGTGGGATTAGCGCGCCCTTTCAGGGCTTTCCGGAAGGTGGGTCGCTTTCCCAGGGCGTTGCCCTGGGCTGGTGCTGAATTGCCCCGTTGGGGCTGCAAACGATACCGACGAATTCTATGAACGAAGCCGAGACACGAGCCGAACACATTGATCCCGCGCTGAAAGCGGCGGGCTGGGGCGTCGTCGAGGGCAGCCGCATCCGGCGCGGGTATACGATTGCGCCCGGTCGTATCGAAGGCCAAGGGCGGCGCGGCAATCCGCTCATTGCGGATTACGTGTTGGAGTACCGCAACACCAAACTCGCTGTCGTCGAGGCCAAGGCGTGGGATAAAGAGCTGACCGAAGGTGTAGCACAAGCCAAGAATTATGCCGGGAAGATGAAGATCCGCTACACGTATTCCACAAACGGCCAAGGCATCTACGGCATCGACATGGAGACCGGCAAAGAAGGCGAGAAGCCGGACTATCCTACGCCGGACGAGCTCTGGAACATGACGTTCGCCAAAGCGGACGCGTGGCGCGACCGCTTTGCCGCTGTGCCATTCGAGGACAAGGGTGGTTCACGTCCCGGCCGCTACTTTCAGGACATCGCCGTCGAACGCGCGATGGAAGCGATCGCTGAGAATAAGCCTCGTATCCTTCTCACGCTCGCGACTGGTACCGGAAAGACATTTATTGCGTTCCAGATCGCTTGGAAACTGTTCCACAGCCGGTGGAACCTGAGCCATGAACCAACGCGCCGCCCTCGCATCCTTTTCCTGGCTGACCGCAACATCCTCGCCGACCAGGCCTACAACGCATTCTCGGCGTTCCCCGAGGATGCTATGGTCCGCATCAGTCCAGAGGACATCCGCAAGAAGGGCAAAGTCCCGAAGAATGCCAGCCTGTTCTTCACCATCTTCCAGACCTTCATGACTGGTCCGGCGAAGGATGGCGAGCCTTCACCATATTTCGGCGAGTATCCGCCAGATTTCTTCGATTTCATCGTCATCGACGAGTGCCATCGCGGCGGGGCCAACGATGAAAGCAATTGGCGCGGCATCATGGAGCATTTTTCGCCCGCCGTTCAGCTCGGCCTGACCGCCACGCCAAAGCGCCAGGAAAACGCAGATACCTACGCCTATTTCGGGGAGCCGGTCTACATCTACTCGCTCAAGGAAGGCATCAACGACGGGTTCCTCACCCGGTTCCGCGTGAAGCAGATCGCCGACGACGCTCGACGAGTATGTCTACACGCCAGATGACCAGGTGGTAGAGGGCGAAGTCGAAAGCGGCAAGCGCTATACCGAGGACGACTTCAACAAGATCATCGAGATTAAGGAGCGCGAGGCGCACCGCGTGAAGTTGTTCATGGACCAGATTGATCAAAAGGAAAAGACGCTGGTCTTTTGCGCCACGCAGGACCATGCGCTGGCGGTGCGCGACCTCATCAACCAGATGAAGACGAGCACGGACCCGAATTATTGCCAGCGGGTCACCGCTAACGATGGTGAACTCGGCAACCAGCATCTACGGGATTTTCAGGACAACGAAAAGACCATCCCGACGATTTTGACCACCTCGCAAAAGCTCTCGACCGGCGTGGATGCCCGCAACATTCGCAACATCGTTCTGATGCGGCCGATCAACAGCATGATTGAGTTCAAGCAAATCATTGGTCGCGGCACACGGCTTTACGATGGCAAGGACTACTTCACGATCTACGACTTCGTGAAGGCATACCTTCACTTCAGCGACCCGGAATGGGAGGGCGAACCGCTGGAACCGGAACCGTGCAAGAAGTGCGGCTTCTACCCTTGCCAATGCGTAAAGGCGACACCCCAACCCTGTTCGGTGTGCGGAATGATTCCGTGCGAGTGTCCGAAGGAACCTTGCCCAGTGTGCGGCGAGCGCCCGTGCGTCTGCAAAAAGAAGCCGAAGGCGAAGGTGAAGCTGGCTGACGGAAAGAGCGTGCCATCCAGCACATGATGTGCACCACGTTCTGGCACCCGGACGGCACGCCGATGTCCGCCCAGCAGTTCATGGAGTTGCTGTTTGGCAAGCTGCCGGAGTTCTTCAAGGACGAGGACGAGCTGCGCGCATTGTGGAGCGCCCCCGACACGCGGAAGATGCTGCTGACGGGGCTGGCAGAGAAGGGTTTTGCCCACGAACAACTGGCCGAGATGCAGAAAATCATCAACGCCGAGGAGAGCGATCTCTTCGACGTGCTGGCGTACGTTGCCTACGCTCTGCCACTGCTCACACGCGAAGAACGCGCTGTTCGAGCGACGGCGGCCATCAGCGGGCAGTTCAATAGCAAGATGCAGGCCTTTGTGGAGTTCGTCCTGGGCCACTATGTGGATGTCGGGGTGGACGAACTCGACCGGGAGAAGCTAACGCCGTTGCTGCTCCTGATGTATTCCAGCTCCATCTCGGACGCCGTCGCCGACCTCGGCAAGCCGGAGGAGATAAGCAAGGTATTCGTGGAATTTCAAAAGTATCTGTACCAACCGGCCGCGTGAGGCGGCATTCCTGGATAGGGTCCGCGTTGCTAGTTGCTGCCGCCCGCTTCTTCTTCCCCGCGAACTACAGATAAATCGGCACGCCCGCCAGAATCACGGCGACGCCCCACGCGGAATTTCGGACGTTCTGCATGAAGGTGTAGTACAGCAGCACCGCCGCGGCGGCGACGAAGAGCGCGGGCACGAACGGATATCCCCAGGTCCGATAGGGGCGCGGCGCGTCCGGCTCTTTGCGGCGCAGGACGAACACGGTGCTGGTGGCGATCATGTAGAACAGCCACTCGGCGAAGATGGCCAGCGAGAACAGTTGGCGGAAGCTGCCCGCGAACAGCAGCAGCACGATCGACAGCACAAGCTGCACGATGAGCGCGACCGACGGCGTGTGAAAGATGGGATGCACGTCGGCCATGGCCTTGAAGAAGTAGCCGTCGCGCGCCATGGCGAAGGGAACGCGCGCGCCGCTCATGACGGTCCCGTTCAGCGCGACCAGCATGGACAGCGCCATGCCGGCGGAGACGATGGCCGCTCCCCATGCGCCGACCGCGACCGCCGTCGCCTCCGATGCGGGCCGCTGCGAGGCCGCAATGCTCGCCGCCGGAAGCACGTACTGCACCGCGGCGTTGGTCAGCATGTAGAGCACGGCGACCGCGCCGACGCCGGCAATCAGCGCGATCGGGAATGATGCGTCCGGGATCGCGGATTTCGCCGCTGACCATGTTCAGGTCGTTCCATCCGTCGTAGGCCCAGAGCGCGGCGATGAGAGCGGCCATGAATCCGGCGAATCCGCCGGTCGCGCCCAGGAAGCTGGTCTGGAAGTTGCGCCAGGTGCCGCTGGCGGCGGTGAAGGCCGCGAGGGCGATGACGACGATGATCGCGATCTTCAGCAGCGTGAAGACCACCTGGAAGTCTCCGGCGCGCTGGATGCCGATGTAGTTCAGTCCGGTAATGAGCGCGGCGGCGGCGATGGCGACCAGTTGTCCGTAGCTGATGGCGAATGGCGAGCGCACGGCGTCATGGTTGAAGAACGCGAACACGGGAAATGTTCCGAGGATGCGGACGAATCCCACGGTGAGGGTTGCGATGGAGGCGGGCTTGGCGATGGCGAACCACGTCCAGGCGTAGAGAAAGCCGGGCAGCGGTCCGTAGGCGTCGCGAATGTAAACGTATTCGCCTCCGGCCTGCGGCTTCATGGCGCCGAGTTCGGCGTAGGTGATGGCGCCCGCCAGCGACAGCACGCCGCCGACGATCCAGGCGAGATAGACCAGCCAGGCCGAGCCGACGGCTTGCATCATCTCGGCGGGGACAAGGAAGATGCCGCTGCCGATGATGGTGCCGACGACGATCGCGCTGGCGTGACTTACGCCCAGGTCGCGCGAGAGCGTGGGAGCGGTGCTGCTGAATGCTGGAAACCTTGATCGCACGGTTTCCAATTCCAGTCTGGAGCAGAAGTCAAACCTGTCTCTGGCCAATCGGCGGGAGAGGACTGCCTGGCAATGAAAAAAGCCGGAGCGGGTTGGCTCCGGCTTGGGAAAGGGAAGCAGGGATTAGAGTTTCATCTTGCGACGGAAGGCGCCGATCGCACCCAACACTCCGGTGCCAAGCAACAGCAGGGAAGTGGGCTCGGGCGTGGTGCCAGTGGTGGTACCGCTGAGGATGTCGAATGCACCCTGGTTGGTGTTGCCGCCGCTGTTCCAAGTCTGACCACCGTCGGTGGAGAAGGCAAGGGGACCGGTGGCACTGTTGCTAAAGTTCCAAGCTCCCCAAGTGGTGTCAGCGGTGTTCTGGGGACCGACCACCAACCAGTAGTTGGTACCGGCGGTGAGGTTGAGTCCCGAAATGCCGCTGATGGTGAGCAGGCCGCAGCAGCCGCCGAAACTCTGAGTGGCTACCTGATTGCTCCACGACATCAATGTGGCGCCCGGCAGGCCGCCGTTATCGGCATCCAAGCTGATTTTGAACGAATTGGTACCTTCGACGTAGCCCAGGCCGATGTCGATCTGGCCGACGCTGCCGTTCATTCCCACCTGGAATTGCTCGGCATCGGTGTAGCTGGTGCCGATGCTGCCAACGCCGGAGATTGTCCAGCCTTCGCAGCAGTAGTAAACGCCGGTTCCAGTGCCCAGGTTACTGTACAGAGTGTCTGCCATTGCCGGCATAGCGCAGAGAGCGAGTGCCAACAGGCAAAGTGACCATCCTAACTTTCTGTTCAAGTTGCTACCTCCGTGGTTGAGAGTCCTAACTCGCGAGTTTTGAGACTACACTCGAACACCTTGTGAGTGTTCAACGGAATGCACAGTGGTACGCAAGGAGCGGGTCGCGACCGAGAGACTGCCCTTGCAAGCCCTCCGGTCAACAGCGAAGTGTGCACTAAAGTGACAGAACGGCTCACCCCTGTTGTAGCAATTTTGTGTCCGCTCTAAACTGTTGAAATATATAGGTAAGAATTAACGCTGATGCAAGAACTTGCAGTGCCTTGCCTGTATCTTTCCCATTTGCGCACTATTTTCCCCAAGGTGAACTCCAGACATCGGGCGTTGAGAGGCGTTTGCCAGGCAAGGGAGTGCCCCCAGAAAGGAGAGCCGGAGCGGACTTGGCTTCGGCTCACGAAACTGCAAACGGGGCTAGGGCAGATTCAGAGTTGCTGTTTCCTGGTAGGGCAGGCCTTTAGGCCTGCGTTGCAGCGGCATGGCTACTTCGCCACGGAATCCATTTGGGGAGCGTCTAGACGCGGCGCTGAAGAGGCTGTTACGAAACTCGGGTCCAGAATTGGTTAGTGGATCGAAGTGGCCTAAATAGGCGATGAAAACAGCCGCGGAGCGGCGGAATGGTGTTAGGCGGGGGCGTCAGCCCCCGCTCTGGTGGGAAATAATGCGAGCCGCAGGGCGGCGACACGGAGTTTCGTAACAGCCTCTTAATCGGCGCTCTACCCAAACGCTCCAGGGGACACAGCAATTGTGTAACTGCTCTAGAGCTTCATCTTGCGACGGAAAGCTCCGAACACGCCGACCAGGCCAGTACCGAACAATAGCAGAGAGGTAGGCTCCGGGGTGCTCCCGGTGCCGCCGCCGCCCAGGATCTGGAACGCGCCTTGCGGTTGGACACCATTGCTAAGCCACGTCTTACCACCATCCGTGGAGTAGTCCTCGTTGCCGGTTGCGCTGTTGCTCCAGTTAAACGCGTCATAGGTGTTGCTGCTACTGCTGGTGGGGCCGAGCACCAGCCAGTAGTTGGTTCCGGTGGTGAGGTTGAGTCCCGAAATACCGGTGATCGAAATCAAGCCGCAGCACGTGCCAAACTGGGTAGTGCTGGAGAGCCCGGTAAACGTCGCCAACACCGACCCCGGTTGGCCGCCGTTATCGGCATCGATATTCAGATAAAACGAGTTTCCGAAGCCCGGGACGTAGCCGACGGCGAAGTCAATCTCGCCGACGCTGCCGCTGGTTGTCACTTGGAATTCATTGGCGGTGGTGAAGCTGGCGCCAATGCTGCCAGTGCCGCTGATGGCCCATCCGGTGCAGCAGTCGTAAACGGTGGATCCCGTACTCAGATTGCTGTACAGCGTGCCCGCCATCGCGGACATGCTAGAGAGAGCGAAGGCCAGCAGGCAAAGCGACCGTCCTATTGTTCTGTTCAGGTTGCCACCTCCGGGTTGAGAGTCCGGACTCGCGAGGTTGAGACTGCACTCGGACGTCTTCCGGTGTACGACGAAGGGAACCGGTCTTGCGCAAGAAAGCAGGTTTCGACCAACCCGTCTATTCCTTGCAGGCTCCCCCAGCGAAGTTGCGCGCAGACGACTACCCAAGCGACTTTAAGAAGAACCTTGCAATTGTATCTCCGCTGTAAACGCTTGAAATATATGTTACTGAAGTAACGCTGCTGCAACGACTTGCAACCGAGATACTCAAGTTTTTCCGTGGGACGTAGTTTGTCGAAAGCAAGTGCAAGAAAGCGGCAATCGAGCAGAGTATCGAGGCAGAAAGGGCCGATAAAAAAGCCGGAGCGGGTTGGCTCCGGCTTTCGACTTGACGCAGGAGGCTAGAGTTTCTTTCTGCGGAAGGCTGCCAATGTTCCGAGCAGTCCAGTACCGAGCAGCAGCAGAGAGGTGGGCTCCGGCGTGGTCGGGCCCCCGCCGAGAATCTGGAACGCGCCTTGCGACTGGGTACCTTGCTGGACCCAGGTCTGGCCGCCGTCGGTGGAGTAGTCATCGTTACCGGTGGCACTGTTGCTGTAGTTCCACGCTTCCCAGGTCTGAGCGGTCGTGCTGCTCGGACCGACCACCAGCCAGTAGTTGGTGCCGGCGGTCAGGTTGAGTCCCGAAATGCCGGTGATGGAGGTCAAGGTGCAACAGGTCCCGAAGTTGTTCCCGTTGCTCGTCAGGTTGGTGAACGAGGCCAGCACCGACCCCGGCTTGCCGCTGTTATCAGAGGCGATGTCCACATAGAACGAATCGGGCCCCACCACAAGGCCGACCGCGATGTCGATCTCAGTTACGCTGCCACTGGTCGTGACCTGGAACTCATTGGCTGCGATGAAGCTCGTGCCAATGTAGCCGCTTCCGGATACCGTCCAGCCGGTGCAGCAGTTGTAAACGCTGGTTCCTGTACCCAAGTTGCTGTACAGAGTGTCTGCCATTGCCGGCATACTGCAAATCGCCAGAGCCAGCAAGCAGAGAGACCATCCTAGCTTTCTATTCAAGTTTTACCTCCGTGATTGAGAGTCCAGACTCGCGAGATTGAGACGCTCCCGAGCACCTTGGCGGTGTCGGACGAAGGAAGCAGTACTGCGCAAGGAGAGGGTCGCGACCGCATGGTCAATCCTTGCAAGTTTTCCCGTACCAGAGCGAAGTAGTGCACATACCACTGCCCGGGAAAACTTCAGTTTGGGTCATTGCAATTGTGTATCCGCTGTAAGCTATTGGAATATATACGTTGACAAAAAGTCTGCTGCAAAAATTTGCAAAAGAGTTCCGGAACTTTTCCCATCAGAGGGTTTGTCATGCCACCAGAATGCCCATTATGGGAAAATTGCAAGCACTACGCTTTTGTCAGCATGAGGCGGAGAAGCACCGGTCCCCGTCGTGCTACACGCGTCGTGCGTCCCCGCTACCATCCCGGGCCAGCCGTTCTTGCAGCGAACGGCGCCAGCCCTCGGGGAGAGCTTTGGGCCTGAGCGCGCGCTGGAGCAGTTCTTGATCGTGACTGTCGCCGGTGTAGAGGCTGATGACGTCTCGGACGCTCACGGCATTGGGGTCGCGGTTCACCACCGTGAGCGCCGCTCCCGACTGGAGCGTGCCCTCGCGGAGCACGCGAAGGTAGAAGCCGAAACGCCGGCTCTCGTAAAACCGTTTGGTCATGTCCTCGCGATTGAAGCGGACGCCCAACTTGTAGCAGGGACTGCGAGGCCGGGTCACGGTGAATAGGGCGGTGCCGATCTCGAGCTCATCGCCGATGTGGATGTCTTCCTCGGAGACCCCGGTCAGGGTCAGGTTTTCGCCGAAATTGCCCAGCGCCAGCGAGTACCCGGGAAGCTGCGAACGCCAGTAATCGTAGTGTTCATGAGGATATGCGTAGACGGCCTTGTCCGCTCCTCCATGCACCGTCAGGTCCGCCTGTTTGTCGCCCTCAAGGTTCAACTCGAGCACGGCCACCGGACCTTCCACCGGGCCCTTGAAGATGGCGGTCTCGACCTGTACACCACGCCACTCATAGCTTTGCGGCCTGCCCACATTGACGGAGAGTACCTGCATGGTTGCGCCTTCACCACGGTAGCATGTCTCGACCGATTTGGCGCCGGGTGCAACACGCTCGGTCTCAAAAGAGGGGCGGCCAGCGGATGCGATTGGATGTAGCGCGCTGCGCGAGCACCCGGAAGACGCCGGTTGCGGCGAGCGGTCGCCCTGACAGCAAACGCGAGGAATGATAACCTCAGGGAGCCTTATGCACAGCACAACGGCGAGCCACCGCGTTCTGACAGCGGAAGGCAGGGGACCTGAAATATCGCGCGTCTCTTCCTGGCTCTCCTACGTAATCTTGCTCGGTGGGATCGTCACCATCGGGGTCGCGCTCCGCCTGGTGGTGACCACCTACTCGAACCTTCCGTTTTGGGATGGGTGGATTCAGTTGGGACTTGAGGGAGGCGAAAAACCGCTCTCTCCCGCCTGGTTGTGGAAGCAGTGGAATGAGCACCGGCTGGTGATCCCAAAGCTCTTCCTGGCTGCCGACCTGTACTTGTTTCAAGCCCGACAGGTGCTTCTATTAGCCAGCATTCTTGTCATTCAATTCCTGCACCTGGCGTTGTTGAGTTGGAGCATGTGGGTGCTGGGCGGCTGGCGGGGAGCGCTGTGGCGCACGGGCACCGGCCTGGCGGCGTTCTGCCTGTTTTGTCCCGCCCAACAGGAGAACTTCGTTTGGGGCTTTCAGGTTTGTTTTGTGTTGCCCCAGTTGCTCGCAACCTCGTCCTTTGTAGCGCTGCTGCTGTACTGGGATGAGTCACGGCCACAGGCTGACAAACCGCCATCCTCGAGGTTTCTTGTGGTATCGGTTTTGGCGGCATTGGGAGCCACCTATTCTCTGGCGAACGGAACTCTACTGTGGCCGCTGCTGGTAGTGGCAGCTCTGTATCTTCGATTGCGAGCCGCAGCCGTCGCCAGTTTCGGCATCACGGGGCTGCCTCGGTCGTAAACTACTACGCCATCCTGCCGGGCCGCCCGCAGGCCGCCTGCTTTTTCGCGAGCAGGACGGTATAAACGGTGGGCCAAATTAGACGGCATCACAGCGCGCACGCGGGGTGATGCGGCCTGCTCTACTTCGCGGTCCCGGACGAAAAGACCGATAGCGCCGGACTGGGGTCCGTCGCAGGCAGCAGATCGAACTTCGTGCTGGATACGACGTAGGCGATGCCGATTATGTTGTTGCTCTGCGCGTTGCAGGTCCCCGCAGCACACACCAAGGCCCTGCCGGTATTGTCCACCGTGTAGGTGTAGGTAACGTTCTGTGGCTGCGGACCGCCAGGTCCGCTGGTGTTTCCGGTGCCATTGATGTTGCCGCCGCCGTCAGCCAACAGCACACTGACGCCATTGGTTACATTCATAGTGACGGGATTGATGGTGCCGCCAGGGTAAATTCCGGAGATGGATGAAGTGGAGAAAGGAGAGCCCGTCTGCGGCTCTAAGTAGCCAGAGGTGACCGCCGGGTCAGTGCCAATGACGAAACCGCCATTCGGGCCTCCGGCGAGGTAGAACACTGGCGGGGATCCGCCGAACGCTCCGCTGAAGCCGGTCAACGCCACCCGGCCCGTGGTCTTGTCAACACAGTACGTGCCTTGGGAAGACTGAGGTTGACCGCAGGTTGCGCCGCCGTTGCACTTTCCGCCCTGGTTCTCGTCAAAGCTGAATGTGGCCGGATCGTAGTTTCCGCTCTGGCAAGTGTGCAGGGCAATGCCCTGGCCGGTGAACAGCCCAGTAGTCACATCGACCGCGTTATTGGTATCGAACGCATTCAACTCCTGCACAGCGATACCTGTCAGCGCCGTGTTGTCGAACCCTATGCCGCTGTTAAGCTGGCGCAACACCGACCATAGGGTAAGGGTTGCGGGCTGCAAGATCGCGTCTGTAGCCATAACGACCACTTCGTTGGACGAGACAACATAGGACGCGTAGGTACATATGCCCTTAGTGCCGCAGGGATCGGTGGGCTTCCAGTTGCCGATTTGCAAGTAGCTCCGACCGAGGGTATCCCCTCCGTTAAAAGCGCCAGAGAATGTCAAACACGGTTGACTCCCACAACCACCGACCGGACTGCCATTATCGTCAAAATCCATCACGCCAGTGATATCGGCGCAAGTCGTCGAATTAAATTGAAACTGGCCGGCTGCGGCGTAGCGGTTGAGTGTAGTGTCGAACCCGAACAGGCCCACAGCGACATTCACGCCTTGGAACGCCGGGCACACGCTGCTAATGGTTCTCACCTTAATCGCGCCCGAACCGTACGCCTGCTTATTTGCGGGATCGCTTTGAATAAGCTTTCCGCTACCATCGTTCCTGATGACAATCGCGAACTGATAAATCGCCTGATTGGTGACGATCGTCATCACGCCCAATCCGTTCCCCGTGACGTTGTAGACCGATCCGGTCGTCATTGTCTGTGGAACTGGCGGAACTCCTTCGCCGCTGCCGCCGTTGTAATCAAGCTCGCCGCTGGTGAGGTTGCCGTTCCCATCGGCGACGAAACTGCCCGCCATCATGACCGGCGTCCCGCTGTCGTAACCGCTGAAGGTAAAAACATAGTTGCCCTTGAGGGCGGCGTTGGTGATGGCGGGGTTGATGAGGATGTTAAATGTCCCGCTCACCGCCTGTTGCGGCGTACCAGAGTCTGCGACCTGCAAGGTAAATCCGTAGGTGTTCGCAGCGGTGGGGGTCCCGGAAATGACGCCGGTGTTTCCATCCAGCATCAGGCCCGGCGGCAAGGTTCCGCTGGTCAGGCTCCAGGTATAAGGCGGAGTTCCACCCGTGGCCCCCAGGGTCGCGCTGTAGGTAATGCCCACAATGCCTGCGGGCAACGATGTCGTGGTGATGGTGAGCTGCGACTGGAACACGTTGATGGTCAGGCTGGCCGTGGCTGCTACAGGAGTGGGTTTTTCCCCGTCCTTCACAGTTACCGTCATAGGGTAGGCACCGGCTGTTGTGGGAGTCCCTTTGATCGTGCATATAGGAGTTTTCGAGGTTGTACAAGTGGTGGGGTCAAGCGCCAGTCCCGGCGGCAAGTTGGTGACAGACCAGGTGTAGGGCTGCACTCCTCCCGCTACCGTCAACGTGGTGCTGTAGGGAACATTGAGGTAGCCCGAGGGCAGGGATGTGGTCACGATGGACATGATGGTAATGGTGAAGCTCGCGGTGCCGACTGCCGGAACGCCGGGCGATGTCTCACTGTCCGTCACTTTCACGGTGAACACTGTAGGAAATCCGGGTGTCGTGGGCGTACCGGAGATCACTCCGGAGCTGCTCAAGGACAAGCCGGGGGGTAGAGCGCCGCCAATGCCGGTGTCGCATGTTCCGCCGCTCTCAACCGCACACCAGACGTAGGGCGTGAGACCTCCGGTCGCCATCAATTGAACCGGTGTCCCGTCAGAGTTGGCGTAGGGAACATTTGGGGTGCCCGAGGGCAATACCATGGGAGTGATCGAAACTACGCCTTCGATGTAGATGCTGAGGGCCTTGGTCGCCGTCATGGATGCGCTATCGGTCACTTGTGCCGTGAAGTTGTAGTTGCCAAGCGCGGTGGGGGTCCCGGAAATCACGGCGGTCTTTGGATTCAAGGTCAAACCCGGCGGCAAGCTGCCGCTGGCAATGCCCCAGGTATAGGTGCCGGTTCCGCCTGTCGCCGACAGGACGGCGCCCAACCCGTTGACGCCGTATGCCACATTGACCGCGCCCTGCGGCAAGATGACCGTCTGGATAGTGGGCACACCCGCTGGAGGAGTCGGCGTTTTCCCGCCTCCGCCGCAAGCTGTCATAAGAACGCTGAAGATCAGTATTGCTCCCAGTGATAACACAACCTTCGGCGAATTCATCGGGTCCCCTTGTGAAGCGGAAGTTGCGTGGCTACGGAAAATTCCCATCGTCGGAAACGGTCGATCCTCTGGCAGCGGGGGGAAAGGAACAGGAAGCGCCACGCGAGATCGCCTGCCCGGACAAAAAATGCCCGCGAACGCCGCTGGTTATGCAGGTTCGCCTTGCATGAACAGAGTTATTCACATCGTAACCTGAAACGGGCTTCTGCGGTAGGGGGAAATGGCCGGAAGTGGCATCTGCCGGCGCTGAATTTCGTGCTGTAACTTGTGCCGCGTTGGTTCCAGCCTGCGCGCAGAACCTGCCAGGGAACCGGATTCACGTCCGGGGGCGAGCGAACTGACCGCGTAGAATGATTCGAGCGTAGGAAAACTTGGTTCGGCTGCCACCGTTTCTGCACGCTCGTTCCAAGGGGGAGGAGAATGACTTCTGGTAGCTCCGGCACCGAGCAGCCGATGACAGCCCCAAGCCGCACCGGTCTCCTCCATACGCCAACTACGTGGAAACTTATTCTTCTCGGGCTGCTCATCGTGGTTGCTACGCTTGCGCTGTATTACCCGGTGTCCCATTATGCCTTTGTCAGTTATGACGACGGCATCTACGTCACTGACAACTGGCACATCAAGTACGGCCTGGATTGGGACACGGCGAAGTGGGCCTTCACTTCCTACTATGGAGACAATTGGCATCCCCTGACCTGGCTTTCTCACGCTTTGGATTGCAAGCTTTTTTTTCTGAATGCCGGGCGGCACCACGATACCAACGTACTGCTTCATGCCGTGAACGCGGTGCTGCTGTTCTGGGTGCTGCTGCGAGCGACGGGCTACATTGGCCGCAGCTTCATGGCGGCTGCTTTATTTGCCCTGCACCCCATCAACGTCGAATCCGTGGCCTGGATTTCGGAGCGGAAAAACCTGCTGAGCATGGTGTTCTTTCTGCTGGCTCTGGGGGCGTACCGCTGGTACGCGCGTGAGCCTCGAGTCGGCCGCTATGCGCTCGTCGCTTTGCTGTTCGCGCTGGGGTTAATGGCGAAGCCGCAGATCATTACACTTCCCATTCGTTTTGCTGCTGTGGGACTACTGGCCATTACGGCGGATGTTCGCTGCCGGTGAGGAGCGTTTCTCTCGGGCCGCCGGGATGTTCCGGCAAAGAGTTTTTCCTGGCTGGTGTTGGAAAAGCTGCCGCTGTTTGTTCTGGCGGGCGCAAGCTCCGTCATTACCCTGCACGCGCAACAGGATGCCACCACGCCGTATCCACTCGCGATTCGAATGGCGAACGCCGTTGTTTCATACTTGCGCTACGTGGAGAAGGCCTTTTGGCCTTCCCATCTCGCGATTCTGTATCCTCACCCTTCGCGGACTGCCACCAACCGGGCAAATAGCTCTGGCCTTGCTTTTCCTGATCGGCGTTACGGCGCTGGTCATCGCAGGACGTCGCCAGCGCTATCTACTGGTGGGATGGTTGTGGTTTCTGGGAACGCTGGTTCCGATGATTGGCCTGGTGCAGGTGGGCCGGCAGGCGATGGCCGATCGCTACGCTTATCTCTCTTTCATTGGGCTATTCATCATGATCTGCTGGGGTCTGGCGGACTGGTCCGAGCAATGGCAAATCTCTTCCGCTTGGGCAGCCGCAGCCAGCCTCGCCGTGCTGCTGGCCCTGGCGGTGGTTACTCATCGCCAGATTGGCTACTGGAGTGACAGCTACGCGCTCTGGACGCACGCCTTGCAGGTCACGGGACCTAACAAAGGCGCTGAGGAAAACCTGGGCGTGCTGTTGATGAACGATAAGCGACTGGACGAGGCCCTGCCGCACTTACAGGAAGCCGTGGTTCTTGACCCGCTCTCTCCGCTCTACAACATGAATCTTGCCATCTGCGAGCAGCGGCAGGGGAAGCTGCGCCAAGCCATTGAGCATTACAAGGCATTGATCAGCCTGACGCAGAACGACATTCCGCACTATGTGAAGTGGAGGAATGACGCCTTCACCAACATGAGCTTCGCCTATCGCGATCTCGAAAATCCTGCATACTCTTCTGAAAACCAGAAGGCAGCGCCAGAGTCGATTGCGCCCTAGCGCAGCGCGTCTTCCACTTCGCTTAGCCAGTCGGGACGTTTCAGGACTTCGCGCGGCTTGGGGCCGTCGGCGGCGCCCACGATTCCGTCCCGCTCCATGAGGTCGATGAGGTGAGCAGCGCGGCCGTAGCCAATCCTCAGCCGTCGTTGCAGCAGTGAGGTTGAGGCCTTGCCGTATTCCAGCACAATGCGCACGGCATCCTGGAAAAGCTCGTCGTTGTCATCCTCGGCTGCGCCTTCAACGCCTGTCGCTCCGCTTCCGGAGTCGTCTTCGCGCGGCGCCTGCAAGAAGGCCTCCTGATACTGGGCTTCGCCTTGCGCTCGCCAGAACTCAACCACCGCCGCAATCTCCTTCTCGGTGACGAACGGCGCATGCACGCGATGGACGCGGGCCGATCCGTTGGGCAGGTAAAGCATGTCGCCGCGGCCGAGCAGCGCCTCGGCGCCATTGGCGTCGAGAATGGTGCGCGAATCGATCTTGGTGGCCACGCGGAACGACATGCGCGCCGGGAAGTTGGCCTTGATGAGGCCGGTGATGACGTCCACCGAAGGCCGCTGCGTGGCCAGTATGAGATGGATGCCGACGGCGCGCGCCATCTGCGCCAGGCGGGTGATGGAGGCTTCGACGTTCGGCCCGTCGAGCATCATGAGATCGGCGAGCTCGTCAATGATGATGACGATGAAGGGAAGCGGCCGAGCTTCGCTGCCGTCCTCGAACAGGCTGGGCGTGCTGCTGTCGAACAGGCGGTTGTACTGGTCGATGTTGCGCACGCCTTTTTCGGCCAGCACTTTGAGGCGGCGCTCCATTTCGCGGACCGCGTTGCGCAGGGCGTTCGACGCCAGCTTGGGTTCGGTGATGATGGGGGTGTGCAAGTGCGGCACGCCTTCATAGTTGCCCAGCTCCAGGCGCTTGGGGTCCACAAGGATCAGCCGGACTTCTTCCGGCGTGGCCTTGTACAGGATCGACATGATGAAAGCGTTGATGGCGACGCTCTTGCCCGAGCCGGTGGAACCGGCGATGAGCAGGTGCGGCATGGTGTTCAGGTCAGCGGTCACGATGCGGCCGTTGATGTCCTTGCCCATGGCCAGCGTGACCTTCGATTTCGTGCCCGAGAAACTCCTGCGACTCGACCACCTCGCGCAGCCAGATGGTCTCGCGCTCGTGGTTCGGCACCTGAATGCCGACCGTGGACTTGCCGGCCATGCGCTCGATCAGGATGCTCTCGGCGCGCAGCGCCAGGCAGAGGTCGTCACAGAGGCTGGTGATGCGGCTGTACTTGATGCCGGCTTCGGGCTTGAACTCGAAGGTGGTCACCACCGGGCCGGGGTTGATCTGCACCACCTGGCCACGAACGTCGAACTCGCCGCACTTTTCCGCCAGCACCTGGGCCAGGTTCTTCAGTTCGAGTTCGTTGATGGCGCTGTGCTCGTCTGGCCGGTGCAGCAGCGCAGTGGAAGGCAGCTTGTAGCTGCCCGCGAGGCGCGGCATCGTCGTCTTGCCGCGGGGCGTGCTGTCGGCGCGCGCGCCCATGGCGATGTCTTCGCTGGCGGTGCGGGTTCGGGTTCACGGCTTTCGTTGAACGGCTGAGGCTCGGTGCGAGGTTCGGGCTCGCCTTCAAACGTGCGCTCGATGCCACTCTTCGCCGAACGCGCGGTTTGCGGCAGAGGAGCAGTTACGCCCGCCGGTACGGATTCAGCCGTAGCCGGAGATGGCGCTTCTTCCGGTGCGCGTCGAGGCACGAGTTGCGCCGTCACGACAGGCTTAGCGTTAGCGGCGGCTGCTCGCTTCTTCTCGAGCTCCTTAGCCGCTTTCTTGCGGGCACGCTCTGCGCGCCAATCGGCGAAGCGATCGAGGGCGGCATAGACGAAGGCGAAGCGCGTCTGCGACCAGATCCGGACGGCTCCGAAAGAAAACGCCGTCGAAAGATAAAGCGCAACCGCGATGACGGACAGACAGATCAGATAAGCGCCGACGAGATTGAAGTAGTGGATCAGCGCGTCGGCGACGATACGGCCCCACAGACCTTCGGCCGGGATCGCGCCCTTCCAGTGCAGCGTCCAGGGCAGCAGCCCGATCAGCCCGGAAAGGAAGGTGAGCAGCGCAATCGCTCCCAGGGTCCGGGCGTACGGCGAATTGATGGGCCGCGAGCGGAACCAGCGCAGAGCGTAGAGAAACAGAAAAGCCGGTATCAGGAAGACGGCCACGCCGAAGATTTGCAGCGCAAGATCGCTGACCAGAGCGCCGACAACGCCAATCCAGTTGTGCGCGGGCCGCCCGGCGGGCGGATTCGACGCGGTGTTCAGCGAGGGGTCGAGCGGCGAGTAGGAAACCAGCGCGAGGACGAGGAGGACCGCGAAGACGAAAACCAGGAAGCCGATCAGCTCATTGAGCCGCCGGTTGGCTGTCGGAGTAAACGCGCGCGCGAGGATGTTCATTTTGACGTACGGTTTCGCCGCCGAACCACGCCGCTGCCTGGGACCCATGTTGCCTGCTCCTGCTTCCTTCGGCGCAGGCCGACACTACCGCCCAACGCGCAGTGACACTAAACGCGTGATTCCGGGGATCGCCCGATGCGGGCTTCAAGTACGCCAGAGCCAGAATGATTATCCCAAAAAGGCGGAGGAGTGCGGCGAAAATTGGCAAGGCGGCTGTTGCCGATCTAGTGTCTCCCCCCTGGCCGGTCAGCCGAGGTGAGCGACCCACCACAGCACCACCGCTCCCAGGATGATGCGATAAATAGCAAACACGGTGAATCCGCGGGTGCGGACCCAGTTCATGAACCAGGCCACCACGCCGTAAGCCACGATGAACGACACGACAAAACCAATCAGCAGCACCACCCAGGAATGAGCGTCGCTGGGCATGGTACCGATGGCGCTGGGCTCACCGTGATGCGGGCGCATGGACTTGAGCAGGTCATAGCAGGTGGCGACCACCATGGTCGGGATGGAGAGAAAGAACGAGAACTCCAGCGCTGCCGGTCGGCTCATTCCGGTCAGCTCGCCGCCGGTAATAGTGGACATGGAGCGCGAGGTACCGGGGAAGACCGCCGAAAATATCTGGCAGAAGCCGATCCAGACCGCCTGGGCGACCGACATCTGCTCCATGTCTTCGGTGAGCTTACCGCGGGCGAAGGCCTGATGTTTGGAGCGTTCGTAGACCCCGTCAACAACCCACATCACGATGCCACCGATGATCAGCGCCCAAGCCATGAGGGTAAGGCTCTCCAGGTGCTTGCCGATGATCTTGGTCAGCAGGAAAGCGGGAATCGCGGTGACGACGAAGGCGATCAGCGTCAGCGTACAGCGGATGGTTCATGACGGTGCGGTCGCCGCGCTTGCCCTGCGGGAAATCGCCGACGAATTCGACGATGCGGTTCCAGAAATAGAGCGGCAGGCAGAGAATCGCGCCCAACTGGATGACGATGGAGAACATCTTCCAGTAGCCGTTGGCGAGATCAATGCCAAGGAACGACTCCGCGATGCGTAAATGCGCCGTCGAGCTGACGGGAAGAAATTCGGTGAGACCCTCGATGACACCAAGCAGGACGGACAACAGGTAATCGTTCAAATTGCCTCCGGGGTTGAAAAGCAGATCCCTCGCAGGCCAAAGCCTGCTCGGGATGGGAAAAATAAAAGCTCAACGGCACACCCTTCGACAAGCTCAGGGCAGGCTCTAAAGACGTGCCTCTTCAAAACCGACGAAATCAGAGTTTTTCAGCGCGGCTGAAGCCGCTCTTTAATTTTCCCATTCTTATGCACGCCTGAAGGCGTGCTCCACCCTTGAATGACAAATGAAGTCGCTTCTACTACTCAATACTCGGCCCCCAAGTGGGCATGTTGTTCTGAACCATATATACCAGACGCTGCGCACGATCGGACCAATCGGTATCGCTGGAGTATTGCGCAATCAGTTTCCTGGCTACGCTGAGCGCACGCGCGGTGGAGTCGTCGGCCTTCTTTTGCTGGTTCTCGGTCTTGTAGATCACAATGAGCGCCGAGTAGCGCCAAGCCGCTTTGTACAACGCTTCGGGAGTTTTGGGCGATTGCGGATGGTCTTCGGTGTACTTAATGTAAAGCTGGGCCTCCATCTCCGGGCATTTCGCCGCAGCTTCCCAGTCGCCGCAGAGCTTGTTCGCGATCAGATGATAGGCGGCCAGGTCGGCCCACTTGGTGCCGGGGTATTTCTTCATCACTTTTTTCATGTACTGCTCGTCGATCTGGTAGCGCAGAAGCGGATCGCGCATCTTGGCCGAGGGACGGCTGGCTGCGTCTTCCGCTTCGATTTGCCAGCGGATGTCGGCGGCACGATAGGCGGATTCCGCCGCCAGCGGCGACGACGGAAAATACTCTGCGATGCGCGCGTAGAGCCGCATGGCATCCTGCGCAGCGCCCTTGCGGCCTCCGCGGCGACTCGCTTCCATCTCTGAATCGAAAGCCTCGCCGAAGAGAATTTTGTCGCCGTCGGGAGTCGTGGTGGTGATTACGCCTTTGTCGATGATCCAGCCGGTGACGTTGCGATCAGCCTCGTTGTCGGGATCGACACTCGGCTGTACGGTGCCGACGCCGTGTACCCATCCCGGCGTGCGCTCGATGATGGCCACCTCGCGCCCACGCCCGATGTTCGCCAGCTTTGCCGAGGAAGTGTCGGGAGAGATGTAGATGGTGCCTTCGCGCAGCATGATGCCGCGTTCGGTGGCGAAAGCGGAGAGACAGAGAACGATAACCAGGACCAATACCAACCAGCGGAGCAGCGAAAGCAACGGCTTAACCTCAGGGGCTAAAGCCCATGCACATCTTAACAATCTATGGCGCGGCTGAAGCCGCGCCCCTCCAAAACGGCATCGCGCTTTTGCACCGCTGTTATTGCGATACGCATCTCTTCCGACAATACCTGCGCCAGCAAATGCGGCTCGACGTTTCCCCCGCTGACGACCACGACCGCCTTCTTGGATTCGGGCAGCTCGCTGACGTGAAACAGCCACGCCGCAAACGTTACTGCGCCGCTTGGCTCGGCGACAATACGCGCATTGGTAATCATCCGTCGCATGGCGGTGCGAATCTCGTCCTCGGTGACGGTGATCATGTCATCCACGAAACGCCGGATGTGCTCGAAATTCAGCCGTCCCACCGATTGCGTGCGCAAGCCATCGGCCAGGGTGCTGGAGACGCGCTCTGCCGAAAGCTCGACGATCTCGCCTTTGCGGAAGCTCTGCTGCGCGTCGTTGGCCAGCTCCGGCTCAACGCCAATTATCTTGGCCTGCGAGCCACTCAGTTTGATTGCCGCCGAGATGCCGCTGATCAACCCCCCACCACCGGTGGGCACGAGCACGAGATCGACATCGGGGCAGTCTTGAAGAATTTCCAGCCCGACGGTGCCCTGACCGGCGATGATCTGCTCGTCATTGTAAGGAGGCACGATGGCGTAGCCGTGCTCGCGGGCAAGTTCCTCGGCCTTCTTCAGGCGCTCCGAACTTGCCGGCCCGACGGTCACGATCTCCGCGCCCAGCGCGGCGGTACTGTCAACCTTAATTTTTGGCGCGTTGCGCGGCATCACGATCACAGCTTTCACGCCCAGCGCGCGCGCTGCGTAGGCGACACCTTGCGCGTGGTTCCCGCTGGAATACGAGATAACCCCGTGCTGCCGTTCTTGTTCTGTGAAGGACGCGATCTTGTTGTACGCACCACGTAGTTTGAACGAGCCGATGGGCTGCAAGCTCTCAGGCTTGAGCCAGAGCTGACCTCGGGATGCCTGGGCAAATCCATCCTCGGTTGCCGGCGGAAAATAAGGAATGAGCGGCGTGCGGGCCGCGATGCCGCGCAATCGCGGTTGCGCCAGCTTGATCTGTTCGAGTGTCACCATGTCCGGGCTTTAGTGCATCGTCGGGGACGGAGCAAACCACGCCGCGGGGGCGAAGTTTTGACCTTTGCTCGTCTGCTCCGTCCTGGTCTCGCGAATCACCAATGCCATCCAGTGTACAAGCGCCAGGCGTTCGCGCAAGCTCACCGTGCTTCCCACTTCCACATGCGTGATTGCGGGACTGATGAGAGCGTCGAGCAATCGGCTCTTCGGGACCCCGTGTTGCAGCCAGAGCAACTCCGTCGGCGGGATGACGGTGTCATCGGAGCCGTGCAACAGCAAGACCGGCATACTGAGCGACTGGAGATCGCCGGCGGGAGAAGCCGCGGCCAACTGTGCCGACCGCTTGTCCACTTCGGCGAGCAGGGCGGCAGCGAAATGCTCACGCTGCTTACGATAGATGAGCTGCATGGTCGCCTGGCCGGCGGGCGTCAGGGTCTTTGCCGCCTCCTCTGAGGCTTGGCTATTGCCCGAGAGCAAAATGCGGATCGCCTGACGCGCGGGGGCTACATCCTGCGGAACAAAAAAATCCTGCGGTTCATCGTAGACCACGATCAGCGGTCCGTACTCATGGGGCGGGAGGTGCTCCGTGACGCCGTCGGGACGAACCGCCTCGCCGGTCGCAAAGAAGCGCAGGACGTGTGCCAAGTCGTAATGCGCTCCAACCGTCGCGATCCAGGCGATGGATTTCGAGTATCGCGGATCGCTGGCCGCCACCAGCGCCAGGCCTCCCGAGAAGCTAAATGCCAGCACGCCTACTTTCGGCACTTGCAGTTGCTGCGCGAAACTTCGCGCCGCTGTGCCGATAAGGTCGGCCGATTCGGCTTGCACACGGTAGTCGGCAATCCCCGGAACCTGCGGCGTCATGACAAAGAAGCCGCTGGCGGCCAGCGCGCGCGCAAAATTCACCAGTCGCGGCTCGTTAATTCCGAGCTCGTGCATGCCGTGGATGACTACGATTCCCGGCGCGGAACTCACTGCGTGCGGCAAATAGATGCGAGCCGGAATTGCTGTGCCGTTGAACTCGAAGCTGGTATCGCGCACGTCGACCGGATGCACGCCGTAGTTGGCAATCCATCCCGTGGCGTGCGGATCGGCGATGCGCTGTAGCAGCGAAGCGGCGCGCAGATAATCCTGCACGAAGGGGCACAGCGTTAAAGCAAACAACAGCAACAGCACCGGCCCCCAGACGAGCCAGCGCGGTTGCTGGAATGGACTACGGTCTTGCCAGGGAACGGTGGTCATGGGGACAGCGGCAGGCGCTGCTTATCAGATCTCGAGGATTACCGGCATGATAAGCGGGCGGCGCGAAGTGTTCTTCACAATGAAGCGCTTCAGGTCCTGACGGATTTTTTCCTTGATCATGCCGTAGTCACCCTTCTCTTCATCGCTGGAGGATTCGAGAGTGCCCATCACCGTCTGGCGGGCCTGGTCGAGGAAACCGTCCTCGCTCGAGCTGGGAGCGAAGCCGCGCATGACAATTTCGGGCACACTCTCCACCTTGCCGGTCAGTTTGTTGATGGCGATGATCGGTAACACGATGCCGTCCTCGCTGAGGTGACGGCGGTCGCGAATGATCAGGTCCTCCACCACGTCGCCCATCGAGTTGGAATCGATGCAGACACGGCCGACGGCAATGCGTCCCGTTTTGCGCGCGCCAAGCTCATCGAACTCCAGGATGTCGCCGCTCTCGATCATCAGCACTTTGCCGACCGAGCCATGCATTGCACCCGCCATCTCAGCGTGCAGTTTTAACTGCCGGTACTCGCCATGGATGGGAATGAAGTACTTCGGCTTGACCAGGTTGATGATGAGCTTCAACTCTTCCTGACTGGCGTGCCCGCTGACGTGCACCGGAGGCGAGGAGCCATCGTCGTAGATGACGTGCGCGTCGCGTCGGAAGAGGTGGTCCACCACGCGGTAGATCGCCTTCTCATTTCCCGGAATGATGCGTGAGGAAAGCACGACCGTGTCGCCCGATTGAATGCGCGCGTGCTTGTGGTTGTCGACCGCGGCCCGCGAAAGGGCCGACATAGGCTCGCCCTGCGTGCCGCTGATGAGCACGCAAACTTTCTCCGGCGGAAAATCGCGGATTTGCGCAGGGTGGATCAGCAGACCCTCAGGGACGTCAACATACCCGAGGTCCTGCGCGATTTCCGTGGACTCCATCATGGAGCGCCCGACCAGCGAAACCTTGCGACCGCTCTCAAAGGCCATCTCCAGCGCCAGTTTGATGCGGTGGATCGACGAGGAAAAACACGAGATGAACAGGCGTCGTTCGGCGCGGGAGAAAATCTCTTGAAATTTGGCGCGCACCGCTCGCTCGCTCGGCGTGTAGCCTTTGCGCTCGACATTGGTGGAATCCTGGAACAGCGCCAGCACGCCTTCCTTGCCGTATTCGGCGAAGGAATGCAAATCAAAGAGGCGATTATCGGTCGGCGTAGGGTCGACCTTGAAGTCGCCGGTATGGATCAAGATACCAATTGGCGTGTGTATGGCAAGCGCCACGCAATCTACCAGGCTATGCGTGACCTGGATGGGATTAACGGTGAATGGACCAATCTTGAAGCGTTCGCCCGGCGTGATCTCATTGAGTACCGCGTCATCGAGCAGGCCATGCTCTTCCAGTTTGCCTTCCACGTAGGCCAGCGTGAATTCGGTGCCGTATACCGGAACGTTCAGCTCCGAGAGAAACCAGGGAAGCGCGCCGATGTGGTCTTCGTGTCCATGGGTCAGCACGATGGCGCGGACGTGCTGCCGATTTTCGACCAGGTAGGTAATGTCGGGGACAACGATGTCCACGCCGAGCAACTCGGCTTCGGGGAACATGAGTCCGGCATCGATGACGATGATGTCATCTCCCCAGCGAATGGCCATGCAATTCATGCCAAACTCGCCGAGTCCGCCTAGGGGTACAACTTGGAGTTTTCCAGTGGGCATCTGTAAGGTTCGATGCTAGCACAGCACGGCGCGCGGGGTTCGCCGCACCAAGGCTCTGCCAGACAAAGTGCGCCTATACTGGAGAGAGCGATGGCACATAGCGAAAAGAGAGGGTGGGTCAGGCGGCGATTGGAAAAGGCGATTCGCAGCGCCTTCATGAAGGCCTACCATACTGTCAAGGTCAATCCCGACAAGTATCTCGAACATCTGCGGATGGCCTACGATCTTCCGGCACTTACCTACGACGGGGTGTATTCAGTCGATCCCGAAATACTTGATCGCATCGCCGAGCAGACCATCCGCGGCAGCATGCGGATCGCGGCTGCGGAGGGCGCTGGCCTTGGCCTGGGCGGCATGTTTACGGTGCTGCCCGATCTTGGCATCCTGGCCGCCATCACATTGCGAATGCTGCAGAAACTCAGTCTGATTTACGGCTTCTCCTACAACACCGAGGAAGAGGAATCGGAGCTGTGGATTGCGGCTGCCAGCGCGGCGGGAGTGGACATCAGTCGGGAACTGCTGGAAAAGCAGTTTGTGTCGAAGTTCGTGCCGCGGGTCATTCAGCGGATTGCGGTGCGGGCCAGCGGAGAGATCGTAGAAAAGTGGACGGCGCGACTGATCCCGGTGGTCAGTTCCGTGATCGGCGCCGGACTGAACTATTACTTCGTCAAGATCTGGGGCGAACGCGCCATCGGACACTTTCGCCAGAAACATCTGCAACTACGGCAACAGCAAGCCAATAGCAGAACAGCCAATGTTGTGTCGGCATCGTAGCGTTCTATTGCATCACTGCTTCCTGGACCGCCGGGGAAGGTGTCTCGAGACCGAATCGGCCTTCCCACTTCGCCATCACGACTGTCGCCAGACAGTTGCCCAGCACATTGACAGCGGTGCGTCCCATGTCGAGCAGTTGGTCGATGCCCAGGAGCAGGAACACGGCCTCCGTGGGGAGACCTACCGAAGCGGCTGTCGCCAGCAAGACCACCAGCGCCGCGCGCGAAACGCCGGCGACACCTTTGCTGGTGAGCATCAGGGTCAGGACGATCATCAGTTGCTGGCCGAAGGAAAGATGAATGCCTGAGACCTGGGCCACAAAAATCGCTGCCACGCTGAGATAGAGCGAACTACCATCGAGATTGAAGCTGTAGCCGGTGGGAATGACGAACGCCACGATCTGTCGCGGGACGCCGATCGCTTCCATCGCTTCCATGGCGCGCGGGAGAGCGGCTTCAGAGCTTGAGGTGGCGAATGCAATGGTGACTGGTTCAATAGCGGCCTTGATGAATCGGCGCAGAGGGACCCCAAACATCAGGGCGATGGGCAGCAAAACGCCCAGCACGAAGACGAATGAGTGCGGCATACAGCGTGAGCAGAAGTCTCAGCAGGCTGCCGAGTATGCCGATTCCGGTATGTCCCACAGTGTAGGCCACGGCGGCGCCAACCCCAATGGGCGCCATATACATGACGATGTTGGTGAACTTAAACATCGTCTCCGCCAGGCTCTCGCAGAAGGCCAGCATGGGGCGGCGCTTCTCCTCGCTGATCATGGCAAGGGCGGCGGCGAAGATCAGGCTGAAGACCACGACTTCCAGCACCGCGCCGTCGGCCACTGACTTGGCGATGTTCTCGGGGAAGATGTGCAGGATGGTGTCTTGCGCGCTGAGTTTGCTGACCGGGATCGTCTCGGTGCTCGGGGTTGCGGGCAGTTGGACGCCAACGCCGGCCTTGCTGAGGTTAATGGCGACGAGTCCGAGGAAGATGCGCGATCGTAGTGACGATCTCGAAGTAGATGATTGAGCGAAGACCCAGCCGCCCCACCTGCCGTAAATTGGAATGACCTGCGATGCCCACTACCAGAGTCGCAAACAACAACGGGGCAATGATGGTTTTGATCAGCCGCAGGAAGATGAGTGCGAGTACGCGCAAGTTGGTCGCGACGTTCGGGAGGTCGTGGCCGATCTCCGCACCCAGCAGCATGGCGATGAAGATCCATGCGGTCAGCGTTCGTCGCAAGCAGCCATAGACGACGAATGCGGCCAGCGTTATCCAGCGCAGAGCAGGGAACAGCAGGTTCGATTCTCCCGCGAAACGCCAGCACAGCAGCGCCGCGCCCGCAGCAATGGCGGCTATTAGAAGTGCGGCGTTCTCTCGTCGCTTATCGTGTTTGGGCATGTTGCGGTCAGCGGCGTTTGAAAGGGCATGGCTTTAGCCATGCCGCAAAGCATGCATTAAGCTTTCGGCTTTAGCCACTGAGGGAACTCGCCTCCCTTCTCGGCAATAAGCGCTTCTGGATCAAGTAACAGCTTTCGAATTCAGATTCCTCGCGGGCTGAAGCCCACTCGGAGAGAGAAAAACAATACGCTGAACGGCACGGCTGAAGCCGTGCCCCTTCAAAAACATTGCAGTCGTCAGCAAGGAGAAAAACCCGCCTTAGCGAAGAATATCTTCCAGCTCTACGCCGCGATCGGTGCGCTCGTCGCGGTATTTCACGATGACCGGCGCATATAGGGACAAGCCCCATTCCGCAGCTTTGCCCTTGGTAATCGCGCGCGAACCCTGGCACGACGACGGCTCCTTCAGGAACACGAAGCGGCTCGGCGGCAGTTGCGCGATAAATTTCACCTTTCACCGTGTCGAAGAGCGGCGTCGATCGCGTCAGTATCACGCCCGCTCCCAGCACCGCGCGTGCGCCAACTTGCGTGCCTTCATACACGCCGCAGTTTCCGCCGACCAACACATCGTCTTCGATGACGACTGGCGACGCGTTAATCGGCTCCAATACACCTCCGATTTGCGCCGCAGCACTGATATGCACTCGCTTTCCAATCTGCGCGCAGGATCCGACCAGCGCATGCGAATCGACCATTGTTCCTTCGTCAACATAAGCCCCAACATTGATGTACATCGGCGGCATACACACGACTGACGGTGCGACATAAGCTCCGGATCGCACCGACGATCCCCCAGGCACCACCCGGACATTGTCAGCGGCGAAAAAGTGGCGGGCCGGATAGGTGTCTTTGTCGACGAACGAGAGCACGCGCGGATCACCACTCTCGGTCAGCTTGCCGATGCGAAAGCCCAGCAGAATGCCTTGTTTCACCCACGCGTTGGTTTGCCAGCGGCCATCGCTCTTCTCGGCGGCGCGAATCGCGCCTGCGGTGAGTGCATCGCGAAAACGTGTGAAGACTTCGCCGGCGCCGGGAAACGTCGCCGCTTCCGCCCCCATCGCATAAAGGGATTCGATTAGTGGTTGGAGTTCGCGCATCGCGGGCAGTATAAATGGTGGACGGCACTTTTATGCACGCCAGAAACGGCAGCCGGAAGTCGGAATGACAAAATAGGGAGTTGTACTGCGCACCTAAAGGTGGCGCCCCTTCAAGAATTCAGCGCGCTGCCGGTTGCGACTGCAACAACCCAACCTCGGCTACGATTTTCTCCAGCTTGGCACGATTCTCTTTCTTCATGGGGACCAGCGGCAGACGCAGTACCTCTTCCATGCGGCCCATCATAGCGAGCACCGCCTTTGCGGGTCCAGGATTTGACTCCATGAAATTGGCCTGCATGAGCGGTAGATACTTTCGGAAAAGGAGTCGCGACACATCCCACTTGTTGGAGAGCGCCGCCTGCGTCATGCGCGCCATCTCCGCCGGAATTTCGTTTGACACGACAGAAATGATGCCGACGCCACCGAGGCCGATTACGAGCCAGCGTGACCGCATCGTCGCCGGAGAAGACAAGGAAGTCCTCGGGCACGCTGGCGCACACTTCCGCAATCTGCGAGATATTTCCGCTGGCCTCCTTCACCGCAATGATGTTGGGAATCTCGGCCAGGCGCAGCAGCGTAGAGGTTTCAATGTTGGTGCCGGTGCGGCCCGCAATGTTGTACAGCACCAGCGGCTTCGCCGAGGCGTCGGCGATCGCCTTGAAGTGCTGATAGATCCCCTCCTGCGTGGGCTTGTTGTAGTACGGAGTGGCTGTCAGGATATAGTCCACGCCCGATCGCGACGAGATCTCTTTCGCTTTCGCAACAGCCTCACGCGTGTTGTTCGACGTGGCGCCGGCCATGATCGGAACGCGACCCTCGACCGCCGCGATGGTCAAGTCAACCACCCGCAGCCATTCGTCGTGCGACAGGGTCGGCGTTTCGCCTGTAGTGCCGCACGGAACGAGGAAGTCGATTCCCGACTCGACCTGCCAGCGCACTAGTTCGCGCAAGGCAGGCTCATCGATGCTTCCATCTTGCTTGAAGGGAGTGACAAGAGCGGTGCCGCATCCACGCAGTTTCATGACAACAGGATAATCCTCTACAAGCGAAATTGTATTACCAGTCAGACTTCAACCACGGATTTTCGCGGATGAACACAGATCTCTCCTGTCTCAAGAAGATCGGGAGTGCTGCCTTTGCCTGCCAATCCGATCCGTGTTAATTAGTTCCGCGGTTAACTCTGGTTGGTACGGACTTCTCGAGGCGTTCACATCTGAGCAAAAATATCTTTGAAGTCGAAGAAGCCCGTTTTTCCGGCGATCCATTCGGTGGCGAGCACCGCTCCTTCGGCAAAGGTCCGGCGCGACTTGGCCTCGTGGGTTAGAACGATGCGGTCCCCCGCGGAAGTAAGCTCCAGGGTGTGGATGCCGGTCACTTCGCCTTCGCGTTCGGAGGTGATATCGGCGCGAACTGCCGACACTTGCTGCAGCACGCCCTGAATGGCAACGGCGGTGCCGGAGGGAGCGTCCTTCTTGTGGATGTGATGGAGCTCGGTGATGTGGCCGTTGTAGCCATGGGTCAGCGCCGGCGCCGCAGCCTTCACAATCTGGAAAAACAGGTTCACGCCGTAGGAAAAGTTCGCGCCGAAGACGAAGCCAGTCCCGCCCCTTTCCACGGCGCTGCGGACGCGTTCGATCTCGCCGTACCAACCCGTTGTGCCGACCACCATCGCCTTTTTCGCGCGCAGGCAGGCTTCGATATTGGCCAACACGGCCTCCGGCGTAGTGAAGTCGATGACCACATCAATGTCTTGCAACTGCTGGGGGGTGAGCCATGCAGCATTCTCATTCACATCAGCGTCAATGCTTTGCACTCTGTGGCCGCGTTCCCCAGCGACCTCGGCGACCAGCGCCCCGGTCTTGCCTGGTCCCAGCACAACCAGATTCAATGAGCGTAGATTCAATCGAACACCTCGGGATCGACTTCTGCAAAGAACTTGGCGTGCAGCCGGCGAACCGCTTCCGGAACGTCGGCTTCATCAACCACGAATGTGAGATTGATTTCCGAGGCCCCCTGAGAAATCATGCGCACATTGATATCGCGGATGGCGTCGAAGACCTGCGCCGCAACCCCGGCGGTCTCGCGGATGTTTTCGCCGACCAGGCAAACAATGGCTTTGCGTCCGGAATACTTCACGAAGGCGAGCTGCTCCAGGTCGGCAGCGATCTGCGGGATGGCCTCGTTCGAATCGACGGTCAGCGAGATGCTGACCTCGGATGTGGAAACGACGTCCACTGCGCAGCGATGGCGAGCAAAGATGTCGAACACCTTGGCAAGGAAGCCGTGCGCCATAAGCATGCGCGCGGCGACAATCTCGATTATGGTGATGCGGTTCTTAGCGGCGATGGCCTTAAAGAGCGATCTTGAGCGCGGCGTGCGCGACAGGATGCGTGTGCCCTCGTTTGAAGGGTTGCGAGAATTCAGTACCAGTACAGGAATGTTCCTCTCAACCGCAGGAAGTACGGTTGCGGGATGCAGCACCTTGGCACCGAAATAGGCGAGCTCAGCGGCCTCTTCAAAACTGATGACCTTGATACGGCGAGCGTCCGGACAGATGCGTGGGTCAGTAGTCTTCATGCCGTCCACGTCGGTCCAGATCTCGATGCGATCGGCATTGAGACCTGCGCCCACCAGCGCGGCGGAAAAGTCGGAGCCGCCGCGGCCTATGGTGGTTTGCACGCCTTCGCGGGTCGCACCAATGAATCCGCCCATGATCGGCACGCGGCCCTGCTCCATCAGCGGCTGCACGCGGTCGCGCAAACGGTCGTTGATCTCCCCCACTTGAGGCACGGCGCGGCTGTGCTGCGCGTCGGTAATGATGATCTGGCGCGCGTCCACTAACGTCGCCGGAATATCGCGCGCCAGAAAAGCAGGAGTGGCGATCATGCTGGACAGCCGCTCGCCGAAAGAGACAACGTAGTCCGAAGTGCGAGGGGTAAGTTCTCCGACGGCGGCAATGCCTCGCAATAACTCTTCCAGCGAGTCGAACTCAGCGCCCAACTCCGTGTGCAGGTCGGTGTGCAGGCCCGTGCCCAGTAATTCGCCGGCGGTGTTGTAATGGCGCTCGCGCAGAGTGCGGCAGATATCGAGCGCCTGCTTGCGCTCGCCTCGTCCAGCAGCAGCGGCCGTGGCCAGCAATTGGTCGGTCACTTTAGCCATGGCGCTAACCACCACGAAGGGGTGCTCGGGCAGACGCCCCTTCACGATGCTGGCGACACGGTCGATGGCGGTAGCGTCTTCGAGCGAGGTGCCGCCGAACTTCATCACGATCACGGCAGCACCCGGGGCCCCCAACGAGCGCCGATTTTGCGGTCGTTGGGGTAGAGGACCACCACGGCAGGATGTGGGAGGTCGCGGGTCACGACAGGTAGCCTTGCGCCTTAAGGAGTTCGGCGTTGAGCAGGGCCGCACCCGCTGCACCGCGGATGGTGTTATGCGAGAGCACGGTGAACTTATAGTCCAAAATGCCGCAGGGACGCAGCCGCCCGACCGTCACGGTCATGCCGTTACCGCGATCCACGTCGAAGCGGGGTTGCGGACGGTCGGGCGCGTCGTCGTAGAAGACGGGTTGCGCCGGCGCCAGTGGCAGTTGCAGCTCCTGCGGAGTGGACCGAAAATCGTTAAACGCCGCGATGATTTCGTTAGCGTCGGTCTTCCGATGCAGCTTTACCGAAACCGACTCGGTATGGCCGTCTTCGACCGCAACTCGATTGCAGTGCGCCGTCATGCTGAAGCCAGCCGGCTCGACATGATCGCCTTGCAACTGGCCGAGGAGTTTGCGGGTCTCCTCCTCCATCTTTTCTTCCTCTTTGGCGATGTACGGGATGACATTGCCCAGAATGTCGAGCGAGGCGACGCCGGGATATCCAGCGCCGCTGACAGCCTGCATGGTGGTGACAAAAATCGAGTCGATGCCGAACTTCTGATGTAACGGCGCCAGCGCAACGACCAATCCGATGGCCGAGCAGTTGGGGTTGGTGACGATATAACCGCCCGACTGCTTCCGCCAGCATTGCTTCTCGATAAGGGAAAGATGGTCGGCGTTCACCTCGGGGATGACGAGCGGGACATTCTGGTGCATGCGAAACGCGCTGGAGTTGCTGACGACGGCACAGCCGGCTGCGGCAAACTGCGGCTCCAATTCGCGGGCGATGCCGGCGTCCAGGGCGGCGAAGATCACACGAGGCGCGCCTTCCGGCGAGGCGTTTGCAACCGGCATTTTGCGCACGCGCTGCGGAATGGGCGTCTTCAACCGCCAGCGTACGGCATCGCCGTAGGTTTGCCCGGCGGAGCGATCGGAAGCAGCCAGCCACGCCACCTCGAACCAAGGATGGGCTTCGAGCATCTGGATAAAGCGCTGCCCGACAACGCCGGTTGCGCCGAGAATTCCTACCGACATTTTCTGTTGGGACATCGTTACTTGAAAAATAGTTTACATCACGTTTCCGCAGCGACCCGCAGCGAGTGCGGAAAAGGCTTATGTTTACAAAAGGGGCTCTCTGCGCTGCTAGAATCGACTCTTCCTTATGCCGTTGCCCTTGTCGAAGCCGTCCGCAGTCCAGCAAGAAGCAGTACCGATGCTCGATCTCACTCGTCAGTACGCCAGCATTGCGGACGAGGTGAAGGCCGCTCTCGAACGCGTGCTGACATCCCAGCATTTCATTGGTGGCGCGGAACTGGAAGGCTTCGAGCGCGAGTCCGCCAGGTACCTTGGCGTCCGCGCCAGCGTCGGTTGCGCCTCAGGCACCGACGCCCTGTGGCTGGCGTTGCTGGCGGCGGGCGTTTGCCCTGACACCAGCGTTATCACCACGCCCTTCAGTTTCTTCGCTTCGGTGAGCACGATCGTGCGCTGCGGGGCGATACCGGTGATGGCCGACATCGATCCTGCGACGCTGAACCTTGACTCCCGCGGCCGTCGACGGCGCGGTGAAGCGGGCGCGTTCGCTTAAGATTCGAGCTATCATGCCGGTCCATCTCTACGGGCAGTGCGCCAACATGGACGCGCTCGGCCGGATCGCCAATGAGCATAAGCTTGACATCGTCGAAGATGCCGCGCAGGCGTTCGGCGCGAAATGGCGCGACAAAAAAGCTGGCGCGCTGGGCAAAGCTGCCGGATTCAGTTTCTATCCCACCAAGAACTTGAGCGCCTATGGCGATGGCGGATGCGTGACCACCGACGACGAAGCGCTGGCGGAGCATGTTCGACGCCTGCGCAATCACGGTAGCCGGCAGCGCTATCACCACGAGGAGATTGGCTGGAACAGCCGTCTCGATGCGATGCAGGCGGCGGTGCTGCGCGTCAAGCTTAAGCATATTGACGACTGGAACCAGCAGCGCCGCATGCTGGCCTGCCGCTACCACGGGCTGCTGGCGAATGCGGGACTGGTCCATGCCAGCGCAGAGTCCGTGAATCCCCAAGCTCCAATCGCTTTGCTCGCCACCCTGCCCGAGGCTTATCACATCTATCACCAGTACGTCGTCCGGGCCTTGCGGCGCGACGAATTGCGGAGCTTTCTGACTCAGCGGGGAATCGGGACTGAAATCTACTATCCGATTCCGTTGCATTTGCAGGAGTGCTTCGCGTATCTGGGCTACGAGCCTGGCGACCTGCCCGAGTCGGAGCGCGCTGCCCAAGAAGTCCTGGCGCTGCCGATGTTCCCCGAGTTGCGTGAGGATGAGCAGCAGCGGGTGGTGGCGGCGATTGCGGAGTTTTATAGCCGCTAGTTACTTGTGCTTCTTGTGCCCGTGTGCCGGTGCGGGCTTCTGGGTGTGATGAGTGGGTTGAGCGGCTGCGTGCCGAGATTTTTCCGCCGCCTCTTCTTCCGGCGTGAGCACCCGGCGAACGATAGGTCCATTCAGCTTGTACAGAATGTCCACCATCTGGCCGTCGTCGGTTTCTTTATGGATGGTGAAGGTCGGCAGGTCGCCTTCCTTCCCGAACATCTGGTGGCCAGTCTTGACGGGAAAGTAGCCTTCCAGATTGCGCTCGCGATAAGCGGTCTCATAGCGATGGCGGACGCGGCCCCAGGTGAAAACACGGACCTGGTTAAAGTCCCACGGCAGCCCGTCCTTGGGCTCGTTTAGGAGCACCAGATACTGTGGCACCTGCTTGTCGCCGTCGGGCACAGTGTTCAAGACAAAGTAACCCATGATGCGCTGGCCCTCGGCATACTGAGCGACCTCGAGCGGGACGTCAAGGTCCACCATGCGCAGCAGCACCCAACCGACGCGGCCGGAGGAGTTACGCACCAGGTACCAATCTTCCATGATCGGCTTAGGAGGTTCGGCTTCCTTCACTTTTCCGGCGGACTGTGCGGTTTTCCCGGCCTTGGCTGCAGAAGTTGGCGGAGGTTGCGCGGGCGGCGGCACCGAAGCTGCCGGAGTCCGCGCAGGTTGTGCTGGCGAAGCGGGTGGAGCTTGACTGGATGAATTGCCTGCCGGAGCCGCCGGCTGCTTCGATGGCGGCACGGCATTCTTCCCAGTTTGCGCTGGATTGGCCAGTGGGGGTTTGGGTGCATTCTTCTGCGCGGTCGCGCGCTTCAGGATCTCGACTTTCTCGCCGTCTTTAAGTTGGTAGAGGTGATCGCCCTCGCGAGAAGGTGTGTCGTGCATGTTCAGTTCGGCGCGGGTGGTTCCGTGGGCTTGAACCGGCTCGCCGGCGCCGTCCTGTTGCAGCTTCTGGAAGGCGTCGTAAACCTCCTGCGGCACCAGGCTGCGTTCCTCGATCCAGCCCTCCTGGCCGCCGTCGGTGCGTACGCGCAGGAAGCGCCGCTGTTTCTCCAGCACTTCCAAACGGTCGCCGTTGTGCACGGTCCCAATCTTGTTGTACATGGTGGCGACGCGGTCACGCAGGCTGGTTTCGGGCGCCGAAACGTACATGTACTGGTGCTGGACCAGTGTCGCGCGTTTACAGGCGGAGGCCGCCGCGAGCGCAACCAACGCAGCCAGCAACAGCACAATTCGATTGGGATGAGAACGGAAAGATTTCACCGGCGACACAGAACACTATAAACCAGTGGATCGTGGATGGTAGTCAGTAATAGTGGCAAAGCAGGTGCACCGGAGCCTAACAGATACAAGAGACGAAAAACACGGAGAACCTTCTCACCACGAAAACACAAGGGATACGACTGGAAACAGGTTGAAGTCCGTGTACTCCGCAGCTCTCTCTGTGCCTCAGCGCTTCTCTACCTATCGAACTCGTCAATGATAATCCGTCTTCCCGAGGTCCGAGAGGCGATCCATCCCAAAATTCCAAGCGCGGGAACGAAGTAGGGGAATATTCCGTACCGGGTATCGTTTACGGAATGGCTATGCCGGGTCCACCGCCATAGAAACTTGGACGCAGAATATGCCAGTCAGCAAGGTGAGAATCCAACCTTGCCACCCAACGGGCCGGTAGATCCAACCCCAACTTCGAAACCAGATTGGGTATCCATTGCCTGCATTTCGGAGTGCCAGAATGGAAATTCTGGATTGACAGACTCCCCCGCACGGGAAGAGACTGGTGCCCTCAGTTACAGGTGCGAGTTTCCCCACTCGCAGTGCGGAGGTAAATCAGGCCTTCGCGGTGCTTCTTGCCGTAGGTTTTCGTGCTTACGACAGGAAAGCGGAACGACCATTCTCTCTCAGAAGGAGGAGCCAAATGCAAAGTCGTAAGATCGTTATTGGCGTGTTCTTACTCGTTCTGTGTGTATCCGTAGGTATTGCGGCAGCGCCGACGTTGACGTTCACGTTCAGAGATGTCCTCGCCACCAAGACAGCGCAGGAGACGGACACGTATGGAACAAACAATACCAATGCAATCGCCGGCGATTACGTCGACAGCGCCGGGGTCCAGCACGGCATGATCCTGGGTGGTACGAACGCCTTTACCCCCATCGACCGGCCGGATTGCGTAGGCACCCCTAGCTCGACATCCATTTCCTTTTATGGCATCAATTCCACGGGTGTCGCTGCGGGCTGGTGCACCAACACAAGCGGCGTTGAAATAGGGTTTACGTACGCCAAGGGAAAGTTCACCGACATCAAAATCGCGGGCGCAACCCTCACGAATGCGATTGGGATTAATGACTCGGGCGCGGTGGTAGGCACTTACGTCGACTCGTCCGGCGTACAGCATGGATATTTGCTGGTTGGCGGCACTCTCACGAAGTTGGACCCGCCGGGTGTCACAAGTTTGGCTACCGCCTGGGGGATCAACAACGCGGGCGTAATCACCGTGTACGGCGCCAACTCCAGCGGGGATTACCTGTCGTTTACTACCGCCGACAAGGGCACAACCTACACGCCGTTTCACACGCCCGGGGAAGGGGCGATTGGGACGGCCATCCATGAAATCAACAACAACGGAGACATCATAGCCACCTATTTCGATTCCTCCAGCAACCGTCACGGTGTGCTGTTTCACGCGGGGAGCTACTACTCCTTTGACGACCCCAACGGCGTGGGCAGCACCCGAGGTGTCGGCTTGAATGACAACCTCGTCCTGGTCGGCCGTTATGGGTCTGGTGTCTACGGCGGCGTTGGTTTTCAAGCGATTACGAAACAGTGAAGCGATTACGCGACCTGAGTTTGTAGTTCGGGGCGACGGGCTTCCCGTCGCCCCTTCACATACCCGACAAGACCTGCTTCATCTCAAAATATCTCCCAGCAATTGATTCGTCGTCTACCAAACCCGGCACGCCGGTTCGCGCACCATGGGCTGGCCGGCTTTGCAGCCGAATGCCTCCTGGAACGCGGCCGAGTTTTGCACTGCGCCGTTGACGCGCCAGCGTCCCGGCGAGTGCGGATCGGTGATCGCCAGTACTCTGGCTTGCTGGTCGGTGACGTTCTGACACCAGATTTGGCCGTAGGCGATGAAGAACCGCTGCTGCGGCGTGTAGCCGTCGATGGGCTTCACCGGGGTATTGCCGATGATGTTCATCAACGCCATATAGGCCAGTTTCAGGCCGCCATTATCGGCGGTGTTCTCGCCCAGCGTGAGCTTGCCGTTGAGGTGCACTTCACCTTTTTCGTCCTTCACGGCGACGAAGCTGGAATACTCCTCGGCGGTGCAATCGGCCCGTTCTTCGAAGGCCTTGCCATCCGCCGGGGTCCACCAGTCTTTCAGGTTTCCTTCGGCATCAAACTTGCGTCCCTGGTCGTCGAAGCCGTGGGTCAGTTCGTGTCCGATCACCACTCCGATGGCTCCGAAGTTCACGGCATCGTCCATGTTGTTGCCGTAGAACGGCGGCTGCAAGATCCCGGCAGGAAAGTTAATGTCATTCATCGGTGGACGGTAATAGGCATTCACCGTCGGCGGAGTCATGCCCCAGTCCTTGCGGTCGGTAGGCTCCTGGATCTTGTTGTATTGGCGCGTTACTTCGAAAGCCGCGGCGCGGGTGGCGTTGCCGGCATAGTCATCGCGGGCCACCACCACGGTGCTGTAGTCGCGCCATTTGTCGGGATAGCCGATGTTGTTGACGATGGCCTGCAGCTTGGTGTACGCCTGCTGCTTGGTGGTGTCCGACATCCAGGTCAGTTGCCCGATATCGGAGTGCATTGCCTGCTCGATGGCTTGCACCATCTTCAGGGTGCGTGCCTTGTTGTCGGGCCCGAAGACCTTGTCCACGTAGAGCTCGCCCAGGGCCATGCCGAGATTGTGGTCGGTGGAGCGCACACAGCGCTTCCAGCGCGGCTCAATCTCCTTCTGTCCGGCCATGTACTTGCGGCCGAATTCGAAGTCCTCGTCCACGAACGCCTTGGACAGCGTCGGCGCGTGGTTGTCCAGAGTGCGCCAGCGCAGGTAAGTTTTCCAGTCATCCAGCGGCGTGGTGCTGAGCTGCTCGTTCACTGCCTTGAAGAAGTCGGGATTGCCAACATTCAAGCTGGGGAATTTCGGCGAGCCGTTGTCGGCGAAATACTGCACCAACTGGAAGTTGGGAGCGGCGGCGGCGATCTCGGTCACTTGCATCTTGTGATCGCGTTTTTTGGGGTCGCGGCGCTCGGTGCGGTCCATCGCAGCCTTGGCCAGGCCGGTTTCCACCGCGAGGACGGTCTTTGCTTCTGCCGCGGCCACATCCGGTTTGTCGCCGGCAAGCTCGAACATCTTCTGCACGTGCTCCTGGTACTTCTGGCGGGTCTCCACCGATTTCGCATCGTCCTTGAGGTAGTAGTCGCGATCGGGAAGGGTGAGGCCGCCCTGGTCGAGGTTGGCGATGGTCAGGGTTGAATCGTGCATGTCCGGCATCGGGTAGAAGGCAAACAGCGCCGGAATGCCGTTGCGATGCATGTTCGCAACCTCGGGGATGATTTCCTGCTTCGACTTGATCGCCGCAATGCGCCGCATCTCAGGATCGAGCGGGGCGGCGCCTTTCTTTTCGATGGCGGGCTCGTCCATGCAGGAGGCGTAATAGTCGCCGACCTTCTGCTCAATCGCGCTGTGCTCGCCCGGCGCCGAGGCCTTGTCCAGGATGTCGCGCAGGATGTAGAGATTGTTGTCGCCTAATTCATTGAACCGGCCCCAGCGCGACTGGTCGGCGGGGATGGGATTGTTCTTCATCCAGTTTCCGCAGGAGTACTGATAGAAATCCACGCAAGGATCGGCGGTCTTGTCCATGGCGGTCAGGTCGAAGCTAGGGATTTGTTTGGGGGAAGCGGCAGGAGACGTTTGCGCCACGGAGAGAATGGCGGCAAACAGCATCAGGAAGCCAAGTATGATTCGAATCCGCATTGTTGCCTCGCAAAGAAAGGAATATGTCGCTCCACGGCAAACCATGGCGGAGCGTAGTGCCAAAAGGTAGGACTGCGTGCGTCCTGTGGAGAGAGGAAACAGCTAAGTCTCCACTAAGAACACTACTACAAGGCGGCTGGAGTGGGAAATCCGGGGCGCCCGAAGACCCCGAGGACGCTTGCTTAGAACAGCTTGAGATGGATAGTCAGATATTTTTTGGGGTCCTTGCGAACCGCAGCGATCAGGTTACGCGTCTCCACCAGCAATTGATCGGCATTGTTGTACAGCGACGGATCGTTGATGAACTTGCCTGCCGTGCCCTTGCCTTCGTCCAGCTTGTCGGCCAGGCTATTCAGGCGGGTGACAGTGTTGTCGATCTTGTTGGCCAGTGCCTCATCCTTGGCGAGCCGGCCGAGTGTGCCTTTGCCGGCATTGATTTCCGTGATCAGTTGGTTGGCCTGCGCGGTGGCCTTGTTGGCGTTGTCGTACAGGGTTGGGTCCTTCAAGAACTTCCCGATCGTTCCCTGGCCGTTGTTCACCTCATCAATGATCTTGTTCAAATTGTCGATGGAAGCGTTCGCCTTGTTGTAGAGTTCGTTGCTATTGATCAGCTTTCCAATGGTGCCGTTCGGGGAATTGATTTGCCCCACGACCTCCTGCAACTGGTTCAGCATGTCGTTGGCGCGGTTGAAGAGGGATGGATCGTAGATCACCTTCCCGATGGAGCCTTGGCCGCTCTGGATGTAGGACAGGATGCTATCCAGCCGTTTCACCAGGGTGTCAATGTTTTCCAGCGTGCCCTGGCTGGCGCGCACCACGTCCTGCAACTGCGGTACGTCCCTGGTAGGCAGCTCATCGCCGCTTTGCAAGTGGGCGCCTTTGGCCTCGCGGCAATCCACGTCCACGAAAACTTCACCCAACACTCCCGCCGTGGTCAGCACGACCTGGCAGGCCCTGTTCATGGTGCCTTCGTACTTGGTGGTGACCTTCATGACCACTTCCACCGGCGCCAGCGCGCGCTTAGGATCGGAGACCACCCGAATCCGGACGACGTTGCCGATGTCCACGCCATCGAGGCGAACCGGAGCGCCCACGCGCAAGCCGGCTGCGTTGTCCACATAGGCGCGAATCAGAATTTTCTTCGTGAACAGGCCGGTGGTCCCGGTCATGACAAAGATGAGGACCGCCAGCGTGAGCAGCGCAAAGAGCACGGTCAGTCCAACCCGCAGTTGCGACCACTTGACCTGTTTTTCGCTCGGCACGCTCTCTCGATTGCCCCTTGGAGGTGATTGCCGGACTGCAGCAACCGCTACCGATTGCAATCCCGCAAGTTGGGAATCATACCATGCCCCCTGCGAACCTCAGAGCGACAACAGGTTGCCTGCACTCTCCGATTCCGGCTCCCGGCCATGCCGTCCCGAGCTACAATAAGAGCAAGCCGTTACCATGCAGTTAACCGTGCTACAACCGCAGATTCATGAGGCCCGCTGGTGGGAACCGATGGCCGACGGCCGCCTCCATTGCTATCTCTGCCCGCGCCACTGCCACATTGGGGAAGGCCAGAGCGGCTTCTGCTTTATCCGCAAGAATGAAGGCGGGCGCTTGCTCCAGCTCGGCTACGGACGCCCCGCGGCGATCGCCATGGATCCGATCGAGAAGAAGCCGCTGAATCACTTTTTCCCGGGAACGAAAATCCTCTCCATGGGAACAGCCGGATGCAACATGGGCTGCTTCTTCTGCCAGAACTGGGACATCTCCAAGGCCAAGTCCGACCAGGTCAACTCGTTGAGCCTCAGCCCGCAGCACGTGGTGGAAGTGGCCCTGGAGCATCGTGCGCCGCACATCGCTTTCACCTACAACGAGCCGACCATCTGGGGCGAGTACGTCATTGACATCGCGCGCGAGGCCCACGACGCCGGCCTGAACACGGTGATGGTGTCCAACGGCTACATTACGCGGGAAGCGTTCTTCGACATCTATCGCTACATTGATGCGGCCAACATCGACCTCAAAGCTTTCACCGAAGAGTTCTACGGCAAGATCACGCTCACGCACTTGCAGCCCGTGCTCGACACGTTGAGGTGGTTGCGCCACGAAACCGGCGTGTGGTTCGAAATCACCAACCTCATCATTCCCACGCTGAATGACGGCGACTCCGAGTTCAAGCAGCTATGCGATTGGGTACTGGAGAACCTCGGCGACGACGTGCCGCTTCACTTCACGGCGTTTCATCCCGACTTCAAGCTGCTGGACAAGCCGCCGACTCCGCCCGAAACGCTGCACCGCGCCCGCCGCATCGCCATGCAGATGGGACTGAAGTACGTTTACGAAGGGAACATTTTCTCCGACGGCGGAAACACCATCTGCCCGGGATGCCAGCAGAACGGTAATTACGCGCTCGTGGCACTCGGTGATGTCGAACCGGCTGAAGAATGGATGCTGCAGCAATTGCGGCACCAGGATCGCCGGCGTGTTCGCACAGGCCGTGGCCGAGCAGCGGCGGGAGTGGGTGGCCACGCTGGAGCCCGCTGGTCTCCACTAGGGCACGACGATCAGCCCCTAGCGAAGCTCGCTTGCTTGCGACAATTTTCTGCTCGCCTTGTGGCGGAAGGTGCTGCGATGGCCGCGGCGGTCTTCCTTCTTGAAACGGCCCTCCTTGGCCTTGCAACCCCATATCGTCTTTGCTTTCCCATTGACCCAGTAGCTCTGATACCCGCCCTTATGCACTTCGAAAGGGCGCTGGAGAGCTCCCATGTGGTCAAAGCGGGTCGATTCCTTCTTGTGGAACGCTTCGAAGTAGGTTGGATAGACGAAGTCGGTCATGGGAATCCCGTTCACGTCGAACGACAGCTCCTCCACCGGGTCTGCCGCTTCGTAGTCATACAGTCGGCTCTTCTTTGGCCCGGACGAGTACAGATTGGTGGCAGGATCAACCAGCATTTCGGCCAGCTCGTGAGAAGCCGCGATGCTTACCTTGTCCTTCTGCTTGAGCGTAGTGCGGACGAAGATCTTGGCCATCGGCAATCCCTCGGGAGTGACGTCGTGGTAACCCTCCGCGTCTCCGTCGTCGCTGTTTTCGAGGAATGCCATGGCCCACGCTCCCTTAAGAAAGCCCGTGGATTTCACCAGCTTGGCGGGCGTTCCCCATACCGGCTCAAAGTGCTTGTCCACGAACTTCTGCATGGCGGCGATGAGAGCGTCAAAGTCCACGCCCAGCGGTGTTTTGGCATGATTGAAGCACGCGATAGTGGGCACGCGGCCACGATACAAAGATGCGGGCACAGACGACTTCCTGGGCATGGATTTCTCCAGCGGCGAAATTTTCTGCTGTAGGTTCTGCGAGGCAGTATACACATCATGCAAGAGACCTGTGCGTTGAGACAAACCAAAAAAGGCGCGCCGCTAGGCGCGCCTGGCAAGGAAAAGATAGCTTAGTTGGGATTTGCAGCCAAAGCGGGAGCGAGGACGTTCGCCTGGAACGTACCAATTCCGGTCACCAAATCAAAACCGGGGCCGGTATTGCACTGCGATCCGCAAGTGCCATTGTTTCCGGTTGTGATGTCATGGAAGTCAGTGAGGTAATTCGAGGAATAGTACAGGTTGTACAGATCCTGTGCCGCCTGGCTGGTTGTGTTCTTTCCCGCAGCCGCACGCAACGAGTTGACCAGGGTAAAGAAGGAGGCCCAGTCTGGGCTCGATATACTCGTGCCCGCCACATTGACCCAACCGCCATAGCCGTAGGTGTCGTACACCGGAATGTTCTGGGCGACCGAAGCAATGTCGGGAACGCAACGATTGGTGGTTGACCAGGTTGCGCATGCTGAATTTTGCCATGACATCTGGCTCTCATACGCGCTGACCCCGCCGCCGCTGTCCCTCCATCCGTTCTCCGCACCATAGTTCAATTGCAGCGGATTCGCCAGAGGTGCAGCCTGGGCCAAGGTTAGCGTCGTACCGCCCACGGCAATCACGCAGGGCGACGCCGAAGGATAGATGACCCCATGCCCACCGTCGCCACTGGAGGCAAAGAAGGTCACGGGCTGACCGGCGCCATTCACGATATTGCAGAAGTAGCTGTCGTAGGCCTGCTCGCCGCTGAACTCCCCACCGCCCCAGCTCATAGAGACCGTAGTTGCGTTGTAAGGCGCTGAAGAGGCCACCTGGACCGCCGCCAGCAGATCGTCAAAGCTGTTGCTGTTGGCTTCGACCAGAATGATGTTGGCTTGGGGCGCCAGGGCGCAGGCCTGCTCCACGTCCAACGAAATCTCCAATCCCCAGCCGGTGTTCCCCGGCGGGTTGCCGACTATCACTTTCTGGAAGTTGCAGGGCGTCAGGTGGAAGTACGCCTGATAGGCCGCCAGATCGGATGCGATGTTGGGGTCGTCGAAGGCGTCCACCAGGGCGATAGTCATGCCCTTGCCTAGATTGGGGACTCGATTGAATCCATATGCAGCTTTGAATTGAACCGGCAAAATACCGGTTGGCCCGGCCAGGTTCTGCGGCATATCGGATATGCGAACTGGCGGGTAGGCGAAGATATGACTGCCATCCGGCCTCTGGGCCATCAGCGGAAGTGTCGCGGCCAGCAAAACGATCATGCCGATCGACAAAATTAAACTCCTCTTCATTTGCTTCTCCTTATTCGCTGGAACAAGTTTTGACGGCCGTTGCAGACTTCGGCGCCGTTGGCTGGGTAGAAGGAACGCTGAACGCGGCTGGGTAGCGCCTAGCAGGTCAGCCCGCTAATTCTTCACCCTTACGTCCAGAGGGCTTCCTGCTTAGTCTCTCTGGGCCTTCAACATTCCAACCTGGGGGCAGGATTTTGAATCCGAGACGAAGGTACAGCGGCAAACACCGCTACTACCAATACCGTAGAGTGCTGGAACGAACTATTCATGAATCCAGTTTCAAATCGGGAAAAACGGGACATCTCTTGGTGCATTGCACCAGCGCACATTGGCCCTAAGATAAGAAAGGCGCACCACTGACTTGGGCGAGGGCTTCCCCCGCCGCCGGTCATAGCGGCCGCGAATCCCGCACTCCTCGTAGCGCTTTCGCCAGCGCCGCATCTTCCGCTCGCTGATACCGCCTGCCAAGCGGACACTTCCTCTGCTAAATCAACCGGACATATCATGTGCTAACGGCATCCCATCCCGGCACATTTGACTCCCCGGAGCCCCTCGGCTAGCCTCAATTCTTAGAAAGCCGTTAAAGTTGTTTCGCTATGTGGACTTCTGCGACAGCCCTTCGAGGCCTCCCACCAACCCGATGAAATTGCTGCGCAACCTACTGCCGCTGCTATTCGTCTTCGCATTGTGTGCGCAGGCAGCCGCTGGCGACGTCATGCATCCCACGCATGCGCCCAAGGCCATGGTGGCCACCTTGCATCCGGAGGCATCCAAGGCCGGGGCCGCGATCATGCAGCAGGGCGGCAACGGGGTGGATGCGGCGGTGGCCATCGGTTTCGCGCTGGCTGTGGTGCTGCCGGAAGCGGGCAATCTTGGCGGCGGCGGATTCCTGCTCCTGCGTCGCGCCGATGGCGAGGTGCACTTCGTTGATTTTCGCGAGAAGGCGCCCGCCCAGGCCACCGCCGGCATGTACCTCGACAGCCACGGGAATGTCATCCCCGACTTGAGCATTACCGGCTACAAGGCCATCGGTGTCCCCGGTTCGGTGGCGGGGCTGGCGTATGCACAACAGCATTGGGGAAAACTCACGCTTACGCAGGTGATGGAGCCGGCCATTCGCCTGGCGCGCGACGGGTTCGTCCTCACGTACGGGGAGGCCCGGTCGTGGCGGGACCCTGGCCTGGCGAAGTTCCCCGAGTCGCGCCGCATCTTTCAGCGCGATGGCAACTACTACCAGCCGGGCGAGATTTTCAAGCAGCCCGAGTTGGCCAAGACGCTGGAGCGCATCGCCGAGAATCCTGACGACTTCTACCACGGAGCGCTGGCTCGCGAGCTGGCGGCTGATATTCAGAAGGGCGGCGGGCTGGTCACGGCCCAGGACCTCGCACAGTACCAGGTCAAGGAGCGCCAGCCGATTCGCGGCACCTATCGCGGCTATGACATCATCAGCGCCCCGCCACCATCTTCCGGCGGCGTCGCCCTGATCGAGAGCCTCAACATTCTCGAAGGCTATGATCTCGCAAAGCAGGGCGCGGACTCGGCGCAGAGCATGCACCTGACCGCCGAGGCCTACCGGCGGGCGTTTTTCGATCGCGCCGAGTTCCTGGGCGATCCCGATTTCTCCAAAATTCCGGTGGCGCAGTTGATCGACAAGCGTTACGGCAATGCCTGGCGAGAAACCATCTCCCTGCGGCGCGCGACCCCCAGCAATCAATTGCGGCGTCCCGCGATCTTTTCCCAGTTGGACAGCTACGCCAGCTCGCATCCGCAGCCCAAGTCGCTGATCGAGCCGAACCACACCACACACTACTCGGTGGTGGATCCGGAAGGAAACGCGGTTGCCGTCACCACCACGTTGAACGAATCGTTTGGTTCCAAAGTAACGGCCGATGGTCTGGGGTTCCTGCTTAACGATGAGATGGACGACTTCTCCTCCAAGCCGGGCGCTCCCAACGTCTTTGGCCTGGTCCAGGGGCCGGCCAACGCGATCGGGCCCGGCAAGCGTCCACTGTCGGCAATGACCCCGACCATGGTGCTGAAGCACGGCAAGCTGTTCCTCGTCCTGGGCGCGGAGGGTGGCCCCACCATCATCACCACGGTCGCCAACGTTCTGATGGGCGTGGTGGATTACGGGCTGAACATCCAGCAGGCGGTGAACGCGCCGCGCTTCCACAATCAATGGCTGCCGGACGAGACCAAGCTGGAGAAGGTCGGCTTCTCGCCCGATACCATCCGTATCCTGGAGCGCATGGGGCACAGGATCGCAGCCGATGCGGCGATTGACGCGATGCCGGGTCAGCCGAGGTCCCGCGACGAGTACTGGGGTGATGCGCAGTGCATTGCGATTGACGAACCGACCGGTGAGCGGCTGGGCGCCGCCGACGGACGCCACCACGGGGAGGCGGTCGGATTCTGATGCTGCGTGCAATGTCAACCCTGATTTTCGCCCGGCGTGAACGCCTGCATCCCGGGCTGCTGGACCAGTTCGTCGCCGGAGGGGCGGAAGCCGTCGAGATCTTCGCAGCGCGCGGACATTTTAACTACGACGAAAAGCAACAGGTTCGAGAAATCGGCAACTGGTTCCGCAGCGCTGGAATGCGCTTGCACTCCATGCATTCGCCCATGCACCCCGACGAAGAATGGGGACGCAGCGGCACGCCGCCCATTAATATCGCGTCGGTCGAGAAACTGCATCGCATCGCGGCCATGGATGAAATCAAGCGTGCCATCGAAGTAGCCGAGCATCTGCCATTCCAGTTCCTGGTGCAACACGTCGGCGTAAGCGACGAAGACGCGGACGAGCATAAGCAAGAGGCGGCGATTAGTTCTCTCGAACATCTGCATGCCTTCGCCAAGCCCTTGGGCGTGCAACTGCTGGTGGAGAATATCCGCAACGAGCTCTCGACCCCGGAGAAGCTAGTGGAACTGCTTCACGCCGGACGCTTTGACGATATCGGCGTATGTTTCGATGTCGGCCACGCTTACTTGATGTCAAGTGTGCCGCAAGCGTTCCAGGTCCTGAAGGACCGCATCCGCTCCACGCACGTGCACGACAACGCCAAAGACCGCGACTCGCACCTCTGGCCCGGCAGCGGCAACATCGACTGGAAAGAGGTAATGGAATTGCTGCGGACCGCGCCGCACGTGCCTCCGCTGCTGCTGGAAATTGAGGGCGTGGAGGGCGAGAAGGTTTCGGAGAAGATGGCAGCGGCGTTCGGTAAACTGGAAGCCACAGCATAGACTCCCGTTCATTCGAAATCAGGCATTCATGGAAACAAGTACGAAGACCGAAGCACCGCTCACCACCATCCGCGAAGTTGGCCAGCACGAGGGCCAGGCGGTCACCATCCGCGGTTGGCTCTACAACCTGCGGGAGAGCGGCAAGCTGCTGTTCCCCATCTTTCGCGACGGCAGCGGAATCATTCAGGGCGTGGTCGCCAAGAACGCGGTCTCGCCCGAGCTGTTCGACTCCATCAAGGGTCTCACCCAGGAATCGAGCGTGATCGTCACCGGTAAAGTCCGCGCCGACAAGCGCGCCCCCGGGGGCTACGAGCTCGACGTCACCGATGCGCAAGTCTTGCAGCGCGTGGATCCCGACGATCCTTATCCCATCTCTCCCAAGGAGCACGGCGTCGATTTCCTGATGGAGCATCGCCATTTATGGATACGCTCGCCGCGGCAGGCGGCCATCCTGCGGGTGCGCGCCGAAATCATCAAGGCGGCCCGCGATTACTTTGACGAGCACGGTTTCACGCTGACCGATCCGCCCATCCTCACGCCCGCGGCGTGCGAAGGCACCACCACGCTCTTCCCCGTGGACTACTTCGACGAGCAGGCCTACCTCACACAATCGGGCCAGCTCTACATCGAGGCCACCGCCATGGCGCTGGGCAAGGTGTACAGCTTCGGACCGACCTTTCGCGCGGAGAAGTCAAAGACGCGCCGCCACCTCACCGAATTCTGGATGGTCGAGCCGGAGGTTGCTTACGCCACGCTCGACGACCTCATGGTCCTGGCCGAGGAGTTCATCACCTTCATCGTGAAGCGCTGCCTGGAGCGCCGGCGTCCCGAGCTCGAGACCATTGGCCGCGACCTCAGCAAGCTGGAGAAGATCGGCACACCGTTCCCGCGTATCACTTATGACGAGGCGGTCAAGATGCTGCAAGAGGCCCACGCCAAGGGCCTCGTCGAAAACAGGTTCGAGTACGGTGGGGACTTTGGCTCGCCGGATGAGACCTACATTTCGTCGCAGTTCGACCGGCCGGTCATGGTGCATCGGTATCCGGCGGTGGTGAAGGCGTTCTACATGGAGCCCGATCCGCAGCGTCCCGACCTGGCGTTGTGCGTGGACGTGCTGGCGCCCGAAGGTTACGGCGAAATCATCGGCGGCTCACAGCGTACGGCGTCGTATGACCTGCTGATCAAACGCATACACGAGCATGGCTTGCCGGAAGAAGCGTTCAAGTGGTATCTCGACCTGCGCAAATACGGCAGCGTGCCGCACTCAGGCTTCGGCATGGGCATTGAGCGCGCGGTGGCGTGGATCTGCGGTCTGGAGCACGTGCGCGAGACCATTCCGTTTGCCCGCACCTTGCACCGTTTGTATCCGTAGCTTTGAAGGGGCGCGCCTTCAGGCGCGCCGTGTAAGTCCTTATTTTTTTGTCATCACGAGCGGGCTTTGGCCCGCGAGGGATCTGCTTTTTCTGGATTTTTCAGCCAGATGAAAGAGCCGTGTCGCTTCGAACCGTGAACAACCCTGTGTAAGATTGCAGGAACTCTCTATGGCAACCAGCCCGATCACCAAGCCCATCCAGAACATCGAGACCAGGCACATCCGCATCATTGGCGTCCCCCTCGACCTCGGCCAGTCGCGCCGCGGCGTGGACATGGGCCCCTCGGCGATGCGTGTGGCCGGACTCGAAACCAAGCTCGAAGCCCTGGGCTATGAAGTCAAGGACGCGGGCAATGTGCACGTCGCCCTGGCCGAAACCAAATCGGAAGGCGACCCACACGCAAAATACCTCAAGGAAATTACCGACACCTGCTCCAAGGAGGCCGAGTTGGTAGTGAAGACCCTGGAGGACGGCGCCATCCCGGTGGTGCTGGGAGGTGACCATTCCATTGCCGCGGGAACGGTTTCGGGCGTGGCGGAGTTCTATCGCAGGAAGAATCAGCGTATCGGGCTGCTTTGGATCGACGCCCACACCGACATCAACACCCCCGACAGTTCGCCCAGCGGCAATGTCCACGGTATGCCGCTGGGCGCGATCATGGGATTGTTCGAATCGCCGCTTAGCGATCTCTACGGATTCAGTCCCAAAGTGCAGCCGCAAAACTGCGTGCTGGTCGGCATCCGCGACGTGGACAACCATGAGCGCGAAAACGTCAAGAAGGCGGGCGTGCACGTCTTCACCATGCGCGACATTGACGAGCGCGGCATGCGCACCGTCATGGAAGAAGCGCTGCGGCTGGCCGGTCGGGGCACGGTCGGTTATCACGTCTCGCTCGATCTCGACTGGATCGATCCCGAAGACGCGCCCGGTGTCGGCACTCCCGTCTGGGGCGGCGCAACCTATCGCGAAGGACACCTGGCCATGGAGATCATCGCCGACCACGGCCGCATGCTCAGCTTCGAGATGGTGGAAGTGAATCCTGTGCTCGACGAGCGCAACCAAACGGCGGAGCTGGCGGTGGAGCTGGCGCTGTCGGCCTTTGGCAAGAAGATACTCTGACTCGCATGACTACTGGTGCATCCCAGGTTCCGCAATTCGTGCTGCCGCCACTTCCGGAGCTGCGCAGCACCACCGTCTTCGGCCGCAAAATCTGTTACTACGATGTCGGCAACGGGCCACCGCTCGTCCTCGTTCATGGCCTCGGCGGAGATGCCGACCAGTGGGCCTACTGTCTGGAAGCGCTCCGCTCTTCGCATCGGGTGATTGCTCTGGAACTGCTGGGATTTGGCCGCTCGGACAAGCCGCCCGTTACCTACCGTATCGCAGGATTCGTCGAGGTGCTCGAGCGCTTTCTTCAAGCGCTCGGACTGAAATGCGCCTCCCTGCTTGGCCATTCTCTGGGGGGATGGATTGTCGCCACGTTTGCTTTGCAGTTCCCGCAAATGGTGGACAGGCTCGTCCTGAATGATTCCGTCGGTATTGACTCCGGCTGGATTAAACCGCCCATCGACATGAATATCTCCACCCGTGCCAACATGCGCAAGGTACTGGAATTTGTCTTCTATAACAAGAGCATGGTCACTGAGGAATTGGTTGACCTGTCCTACTCCCTGCACCTGGAACGTGGCGATGGCGCAACCATTCGCAGTGTTCTGCAAACCTTTCCTCTTCCCGATGAAAAGCTCGACAAGAAGATCGCAGCACTGAAGGCGCCAACCTTGCTGCTCTGGGGCGAACAGGACGCGCTGACCCCGTTGCAAATGGCGAAGAACTTCCAGCAACTCATCGGCGGTTCTCGCCTGGCGGTGATTCCGCAATGCGGGCACCTTCCCTGCCTGGAAAAGCCGGCAGAGTTCAACCAGGCGGTGATGGACTTCCTTCATTACTAGAGCTGTCCCAAAGTAACGGTATCTTCCGAGCACGCTAAAGCGGTGCTCCACCCGGGTACAGCAACTCGGAATCTGGTCTAGTTGCCGTATCCGGGACGTGCATTCTCAGGTTCCACTTGCGAGCGATACGGCGATCCATCGGGCCTTCAGTTTAATATCCACTCATGAAGAAACTCCGGGTCGGCGTGTTGTTCGGCGGGCGCAGCGGCGAGCACGAGGTGTCGCTCTTGTCGGCGGCCGCGGTCCTCAAGGCGATCGACAAGAAGAAGTACGATGTCATTCCTATCGGCATCACCAAAGAAGGCCGATGGGTCACGGCCGCGCACGCTGAGCGGCTGCTGAAAGGCCATGCGGGGGGCGCTGCCAATCCGCGTCATCTGCGCGCCGGCGATCCCGACGCCACTTCTGCCGCGGCCGTGCTGGCCAAGGGCGGAGGCGTGGTAGTTCCCCCGATGCCGGGCCAGGACCACTCGTCGCTGATGCCGTTCGAAACCGACGCCAACCAACTACAGCCGGCACGCAGTCCTATTGACGTCGATATCATCTTCCCCGTTCTGCACGGCACTTTCGGCGAGGACGGCACCATCCAAGGCCTTCTGGAGCTGGCCGACATCGCCTACGTCGGCGCGGGCGTGCTCGGCTCGGCCGCGGGCATGGACAAGGACGTGATGAAGCGTTTGTTTCGCGACGCTGGACTTCCCCTCGTCAAGCACCTCACCGTGCTGCGCCGCCTGTGGCGGGCCGACCCGAAGGCGGTACGCCGCCAGATCGAAAGCAGGCTGAAATATCCCGTGTTTGTAAAGCCCGCGAACCTGGGCTCTTCGGTCGGCATCAGCAAAGTGCACAATACCAGTGAGCTTGCCACGGCCATGAACGAGGCCGCGCGTTACGACCGCAAACTGGTCATCGAGCAGGGTGTCGGCGGGAAGAAAGATCGAGCGCGCGAAATTGAATGTTCGGTGCTCGGCAACGACGACCCGGTCGCGTCGGTTCCCGGTGAGATCGTTCCCATCAAAGAGTTCTACGACTATAGCGCCAAGTACCTGGTGGAAGGATCGGAGTCGATCATCCCCGCCAAGCTGAGGAACTCGGAGCGAGACCAGGTGCAGCGTCTCGCCGTGGCCGCCTTCCGGGCGGTGGACTGCGCCGGCCTGGCGCGGGTGGACTTCCTGATGGATCCGCGCAGCCGCAAGATATTCGTCAACGAGATCAATACCATGCCCGGCTTCACCTCCATCAGCATGTATCCCAAGATGTGGGCCGCGTCGGGCATCCCCTACCCCGAACTCATGGAGCGTCTGATCCAACTCGGCCTGGAGCGCCACGCGGACAAAAAGGAGAACCGCTACACCCGGTGAGGCTCCCGCCCGCGTCCCCGCCGGGATCGGTTTCGCATCGTTTGCCGCTAACCCTTTTTCCCCTGCTCCGTCTATTTCAACAAGCAGGGAGCGATGCTCATGGGGGCATGCATTATGTTTCACTCCGCTAGACATGCATGCCCCGGGCACCGCAATCCGGCCTTCCTTTTCTCCTGATTCGCAACCAGGCAGGGGCCCTCTCGCGTCCGAGCGCGACAGAACCCCTGTCTGTTTTTTTTGAACAAACCGCCGCCCCGGTGCGTATTCCATTCCGGAGGCGCTCTATGCGTAAAACCTTCCTCTTTCTTCTGCTTTGCCTTTCGGTCTTCAGCCTGGCCGCCCTCGCCGAGGAGTGGAACAAGTCCTACCAGGTCGGCGACAAGCCCAGCCTCCGCGTGGACACCAACGATGCCTCGGTAGAGATTTCACGGGGCGTCAGCCGCACCGTTTCGGCGCGGGTCATCGCTGACGGCTACACCATCGGTGGCAGCGGCATTCGCGTCACCGAGCGGCAGGATGCCGACAAGGTGGACCTGCAAGTCCATGTGCCCAACAGCTGGGGCATTCACATCAGTAATCATCGCGGCGTGCGCATCGAGATCCAGGTCCCGCCGGACACGGCGTTGGACTTGCACTCCGGTGACGGTCACATCCGCGTGGACGGCACCTCCGGTCAAGCCAAGCTCGATACCGGCGACGGTCATATCGAAGTGCGTAATTTCAATGGCGCGCTGAATGCCCACACCGGCGACGGCTCCATGACCATTGACGCCGTGCTTACCGACGCCAGCTTGCGCAGCGGCGATGGCCACATCGACCTGACCGTGCGTCCCGGCTCCAAGATGAACGCGGGATGGGTCATCCATACCAGCGATGGCCGCGTGGAAGCCCGCCTGCCGCAGGATTTTGCCGCCGAGCTTTACGCCCATACCGGCGACGGACATATTCAGCTCGACATGCCGGTGACGGTGGAGGGCTCGATCGAGCGCTCGCGCATTCGCGGCAAGCTCAACGGAGGCGGCCCGCTGTTGGAGATCACCACCGGCGATGGCGGCATTCACATCAGCAAGTTCTGACCGGGATGGCTTACCACGGTCAAGTAGCTCCGTTTTTGGCCGATAAGAACTACAGGACACGCAACCTCCGGCAATGGACGCTACCCCCAGAACTCGAAGCACCACGCAGCGATCCAGACGCAGACTCTGCTTGTTCTGCAGCCACCCCGTCGCCCAGGAACAGTTCACCCGCCTGCTGAAGCGCGGCAACTTCGACCTCGAGCTGTGTCGCGAATGGGGGATACCGGGAGCCATCTCCCAGGCCTTCGACGCGAAGCCGCCCTGCCTGGTGGTGGTGGACGCCAGCGACGTGGTGGCGACCCTCGAATTTGTTCGCATGTTGCGCATCGAGCAGCGCAATGTTCATCTGCTGGTGCTGCTGCCTGAGCTGGAAGATTCCGTTACCTCCTCGCTGTTGCGCCTGGGGGTGAAGGGCCTGTTGACCTATCGCCAGGCGCCCCGCGAGCTGGCGCGCGCCGCCCGCCAGGTGGACGCCGGAATGTACTGGGTGCCGCGCGAACTGCTGACCCGCTTCGTCGAGTCCATCCTCCCCGAGGTGAGCGGTTGCAAGTTGCTCGACAGCGAAGTCGGCATCAGCCGGCGCGAACGCGAGGTGCTCGACCTGCTGCTCGACAACCTTTGCAACAAGGAGATCGCCAGCAAGCTGTTCATCTCCGAGCGCACTGTCAAGTTTCACGTCTCCAACCTGCTGAGTAAGTTCGGGGTGCAGCGCCGCGCCGACCTGATTGTCCTATGGATGCAGCGCACCGCCGCATTTCCCTGGCTGGGCCGCGAGACGGGAAGAAGCGCACCCTTGCACGTCAACTGACAGTTCTCCCGAGAAGCATACTTGAAAACTGCCCCATCCCCAGGGCCTTGTTTGGGTGAAAGAAGGTCTCTTCCTGTTACAACCGGACGTCCTTCATGTCCGGCGGTCCGCGTGTTCCTCCGATTGCGCCTTCATGTAGGAGCGCAAAATGGCGTTAATACGGGTCTGGTAGCCGCTGCCCTTTTTCTTGAGCCATTTCACAACATCGTGGTCAATCCGGATAGTCAGGCGGTCCTTGGGTTCCGGCATGGTTAGCTTCGCGGCCTTCCAGAACGATTTGCCCAGCTTGGGAATGTCGGAGTCGTCAATGTCCGCATCACGCGGGTTGTGAGGGCCGCTGGCGCTCGGTGCCCAGGTCCGCGTCCGTTGTTTGGACGCCAACCGGGGCACAGGAAAGTTCTACCGGACTGCTTACGCAGCAATCCATAAGTGGTCTTCCGCGAGCGCCGAGGGCTTTTCTTCGCCATCGCACTGCGGGATTTTGTTCCCCACGCGGTGCAGTTGGGATTCGTCGATCCACACCGCTTTCAGTGGAGTTTTCGGAGTACCGGTCTTGATCCAGATACGCGACAGCTTGGGACAGGCCGCCACGAGGTTGTTGATTCTGGTGGTATACAGCATGGTTCCTCCTTCGATTGCGCATCGCTGCGCGGCTCTGGAGGGTGGTCCTAAAACATCGGCAGGAGTCACTCGCCCGGGTTCACGTTGCGCTCCGTGACCGGACGAGCGTTACGCTTAGGGGCGCATCGCGCGGGAGATCAGGGAGCCGGAAAATTTGAGCTTCCGGTTACTCGGAGGTTCGCATTTCATAAAGGGCCAAATTTCTTGGCAACATGAGTTTAGACGATGGGCGAGCATTTCGGTTCCAGAAAGTTAACCAAAAGTTCAATCACTACGACTCGAAAATCATTCACCATAACGCCTGAGATAATGTTTTCCGTTACCTCAGCGGCTAAACAGATTGCTGAAAAATTCGGGCTCGGTTCGTTTTGAAGGGACGCACCTTTAGGTGCGCCGTGGCTCATGGCTTCACTGCTTTGCCATCCGGCACGCGAAATACGCCTTCACAAGATCGGTAGGTGAGGGGCGGCACTGCGCGGAAGGTGGCCGCTCAAGCGGGGATCGTCGGCGACTTCGATGGCGCGCTTGTACGGAACGAAGCCTGCCCTGGTGTAGAACCGCAGGGCGCCGGGATGGTCGGAGGTGCAGGTGTGCAGCCAGAGGCGCTGGGGACGATGCTCCCACGCCAGCGGCAGGCAATGCTCGAGCAGGGCGCGGCCAGCGCCCCGGCCGACCCAAGCCGGCGTGATACCAAAAAATGACAGCTCGATGTCGGGAAACTGGCGGCGATCCAACTCCAGCAGCCCGATGTCCTGGTAGTCGTGCGCCAGGGCGTAAACATCCACCTGGGGATGGTGCAGGACCTCGCGCAACTCGGCGTCGGAGAGGCGGAGACGGCTGAACCACAGCCACGGTTCGCCGATGGCGCGAAACAGCCCGCGATACCAGTCGAGATCGGGCTCCGACACGCGCCGCACGGTGAACTCTGGCGGAGGAGTGGCGCAGGAAAGGGCTGGCGGGGTGCGCATCTCCAGGTAGGTCACAACGGCAGCGACTTTTCCCGCAGGGACCTCAGTGTATCCGTCAAGCATCATTCCCGAGCTTAGCGGAGGAAGCGCACGCACACAATACGACTGGCCAGGCGCTTCTGTCGGAAGCCCATCGCGACCCTCGATCCGGCGCCTCCGGTTGTCACGTCCTGCTGCGGCATACGTCACTGACAAACCGCCACGAGCGGGCCGAAAATTAGCAGAGAAGGAGATTTGCGATGCCGACGGTAACCGCTCCAACCCGCATTAAACTGCAGAACATTCTGTTCGCCACTGACTTTTCGCCATCGGCGCAAGCAGCTCTGTCTCACGCCCTGGACCTGGCTCGGCGCTATGGCGCAGTGCTGCACACCGTCCACGTGTTGCCCAGCATGCCGTTTGTCGAATCCACCATGCCGGATCCCCAGCAAACCACGTCATTCGCGAAGCAACAAATGACCGCCTTGATGGGCTCCGCGTCGTGGAAGCAGGTCGAACACAAAGAACTGATTGAGCAAGGCGAAGTTGCGGACGTACTCTCGCAACTGGTCCGGAAGTTTGCCATTGACCTGATCGTACTCGGCACCGGCGGTCGTAAAGGGCTGGGAAAGCTGCTGCTGGGCTCGGTGGCGGAGGAGGTCTTTCGCAATGCCGAGTGTCCCGTGCTCACCCTGGGTCCGCACGCCACCCGCTGGGAGATCGATGGCAGCCTGAAGCACATTCTATTTGCCACCGACTTCGGGCCCGAGTCCTTGCACGGGCTGCCCTACGCCATATCTCTGGCGGAGGAGAATCGGGCCCGTCTGACCCTGCTGCATGTGGCGCCAGAACCCGGTTTCGCTCTGCCGGAGCCTGAACCCGGAACCATGCCCGTGTTGGACCAGAGCGAGGTGGCAGCTTCCACCGAGCAGTCAGCTTCGCGCCCTGATTCCGCAAGCAACCCAGCTTTGGCATGAGCCCGAGTACAGAGTGGAATTCGGCCCCCCGGTCGAGATGATCGTGAGAACTGCCGCCCCGACGGTTGACATGATTGTGCTGGGCGTAAAACGGCCGGCGGCTTTTACCAAACACCTGGGCGAGGGGATAGCGTACAAGGTGGTCTGCGACGCGCCCTGCCCCGTGCTCTCGGTGGGCGCCCGGTACCACGTTTAGCGAGCAAGATCAGGCCGCACGAGGACATCCGGCAGACGTGACCTGCGCCATCGCCAAGTCGCGCTTCCGAGTGTCCTCTTTTTCGCCTGCGAGTCGCGCAACGATTGACTGGGTTCCCGTTGACCCGAGGCTGGCCCCCAGTCGCGCCCCGCGCGACGCAAGGTGATAGCCCCGGCCTTCAGACCATCAACCCGTGAATTTGTCATCCTGAGCGAGGAGCGTAGCGACGAGTCGAAGGCCCCTATCGCTCCCCAGAAGTTTGTTATAGGGGTGCTTCGGCTCGCGTTCGTTAACCCGACGAACGCTCGCTCAGCATGACAATTCAATAGACGTGGACGATCTCGTCGCTCAGGATGACAACGTTGAGCACCAATCCCTCTTCGCGAAAACATGGCACCTTGGTAATCGAGCGTGCCCCACCTTCGTTAGCGAACTCCATCCTTTCTTCTTGACTTGACCCTCCCGCCTTCCTAGCCTTGAGGCAGCACGCTGTGGCTGCGCCTAACTCGCTACCCACGTCCCAGGCGTCGTAGGGATTGTGCCGCCCGCTAACGCGGGTTGCGGACGAGGATGCGATCGCGACGGGTCGACCTCTTCGACCCTTGGTCCTGGCTTCCGGCCGCCGCGTGGCCCATCGAGCGGGCCTTCCGGTCTGCTACCTTAGCCGCCTCTCTCCCGCGGTCACGCCGTTTTTCGCTTTGCGCGATTCGCTCTTCGCTTTTCGCGATCCCGAACAACTCCGGGTGGAAGCGAGGTCCTATGCGCCGAACCGCCATGAGTTTAGCGCTGAGGATTCTCTGAATAAGTCCGGGTTGCGAAACCCCGGGGCTAAAGCAATTCCAGAGTTGGTGTATCCGGTGCCGGGCCTACGGCACTCGGATTCCTGATGGCTGCTTGACGCTGGCCTAAAGGCCCGCTCTTCCCCCGAGGCGACTTTACTCAGCGTTCTTAGAGGCGAGCCGGGAAGCTAAAGCGATTCCAGAGTTGGTGTATCCGCTGGTACGGGTAGAGCGGGCCTTCAGGCCCGCGTCCCAAGGGAGCTTACGAAAAGAGCCGGGTTTCAACCCGGCGGCACCTTGCGCCGCGAAATCCCGGGGCTAAAGCCCCTGATTTTTATCAGCAGCGTTGACGCTGGCCTGAAGGCCCGCTCTTCCCCCGAGTCGCGACCTATCCAGCGTCCTTAAAGGCGAACAGCTAAAAGCTAAAGGCCAGAAGCCAGAACTGAGAACTGACAACTGACAACTGACAACTGAGAACTGACAACTGACAACTTCATTCCTAAAGGAGCATTCATCATGACTTTCGACGACTTTGTACGCACCCATCATCACGAGCCGAGCTACCAGGAGCTGCAAGCGCTGGTCCAGCAAGCGCAGCAGGAGCAACGCGACCAGCAAGAGCTGGCCCGCGAGCAGATCCGCGACATCCGCATCGCGCTGGGCGAGGAGACCGAGAAGCCCGATCCCAAGCTGGCCAAGACCTGCACGCATCTGCGGGAAAACGGCCAGTATTGCGACTCCATCGCGGTCAAGGACCGCGACTTCTGCAAGTTCCACCTGCACCACCGCGGACGCCGCCTGAAGATGGCCCGCGCCCGCGCGCGTCAGCAACGCTGGCGCCTGCAACTGCCACCACTCGAGGACCTGTACGCCGTGCACGTGGGCATCGGGCTGGTGTTGGACGCACTACTCCACGACCAACTGGACCCACGTGTGGGCCGGCTGGTGCTCTCCGGCCTGCGCCTGGCGGGCGCCAACCTCGCCCGTCCGGACGAGGCGTGGGAGCAATCCAGCCGCTTCCAAAGCCGCGAACAACTGGCGTTGCCCGGCTTCGAGGCCGAGTTCGGCTTGCCCGCGGGCTTCGACCTTAACACCCCGCCGGAGGTGGCGTTTCCCGAGACGCCTGCCCAGAGGGCAGCCGAAGGGGCGAGCGGCGCGGTGAGCGAGGAGCGGGCCAACCTGATGGAGGTGACGTCGCTGGATATCGAGCTGATGGAGTTGCAGCAGCGCGAGGGGCCGGAGGCGGTGGCGCGCCGGCTGAAGCAGGCCGAGCAGGCCGAGCACCGGCGCTATAAGAAGGCCCAGGCACAGTTGGCGCACGCCCGCTACGTGGTGCGCGCGGCGGCCCAGAACGCCGCTCGCGAAGCCCAGTTTGTGGTGCGCTCGGAAGCGGCGGGGGCGGAAGAAAAGGTCTGGCTTCGTCGGCCGCCGGGAAAGAGCAAGGAGCAGGGGCTGCGAATTCGGCAGCTTCGTCGGCAGCCGGGAACGAGGCGGGAGCAGCTTCATCCGCAGTGGCTTCGTCGGGAGCAGGGAAAGAGGCTGGGGCAGCTTCGTCGGGAGCGGCGGGTGCCCCGCCCTTGTCCGCTGCGGTTGCGGACAGGGTGGGAGCTGGACCGGCAGGGCGCAAGGAACCGCGAGCGACGGGTGCCCCGCCGTTGTCCGCTGCGGTTGCGGACAGGGTGGGACAGGGCAGTGCAGCAGCCGGGTCTGGCAGACTTAAGTCCAAGTAAATCAAATGGATACGTATAAGTTGCTTAGAATCAAATGCTTGCGACAGAAATGCTATCTAAGTGATTGATTTCAGGTAGCAGCGGGAAGGGGGGAGGAAACGCGGAGCCAGCAAAACGGATGAGCTAAGAATTCAGTGCTCGCACCAAGAAAATGCCGAGGCAAAAACCTCGGCACCTTCTGGTCGGCTTAGGTTCACGCGGGGTTCCTGTCGCGGCGCGCACCTTTTTGTGCGGACCGTTCGAGGACCTTAACCGCGCAGGAAAGAGCTTGTCAAGCTTACTGCAATGCGCGCTAGTTTTGCGTATAGCGCCGCGGATGCTCAACCATGTCACGGACCTGCGACAGCACGTTGGAAAGCTGCATGGCATCCAGTTGCGATGTAAACACAGCCAACTCAGCGATGAAGGGATCAGCCAGCGCTTCGTTGATTTCATCTTCGCGAGTTGGGCCGCAAGCGCGCAGCACATCGGGTATGCTGACTTCCAGCGCTGCCGCCAATCGGGCGAGCGACGACAAAGTCGGCGTGGCCTTCTCGTTCTCGATCTTGGAGACGTAGGTGCGCGGCACGCCCATGCGCAGCGCCAGTTGCCGCTGGCTCAGACCAGCGCGCAGCCGCAGACTGCGGATCGCGATCGCGACATGCACCTCGGAGCGATCATGCGGTTCCACTGCTGCAACGGGCAAACAAGGCGTGAGGATCGGCTCAGGTTCGTCCTCATCCAGAGACGTGCGGCAACGGCGGCACAGATTGTTGAAGGTTTTGAACTGGACGAGATGGCACTGATCGCATCTCACCACTTCGCGGGAGTCCACCGGCGCGAGAGTCGTGGCCATTTAGGCTGCGGGATGCCAGAGCGGGCACCAAAATCAGCTAGGAGTAACAGTGCGGCATTTCTCTGCTAGAGTCAAGAACATAGTGGGATGAAAACCCGGAAAAGATGCGTGAATTCGGCAATGCGCATCCCAATCGAACCGTAGAAAGCCTGCGAAACACGGGAGAATCGCGGAATGAATCGCTCCGATGCATGGTGTTTACTAACTGAGTTCACCCAGTCAGAAAGTTTGCGCAAACATGCGCTTGCGGTGGAAGCGTGCATGCGCGCCTACGCCCGAAAATTTGGCGGCGATGAAGAACTTTGGGGCGTTGTCGGCCTGCTTCACGATTTTGACTACGAGAAATATCCCAGCCTGAACGATCATCCTTATAAGGGAAACGAGATCCTGACCGAGCGCGGTGTGGCTGAGGAGATCCGCCGGGCGATCATGTCGCACGCCGATTACACCGGCGTAACGCGCAACTCGCAGATGGAGAAAGCGCTCTTCGCGTGCGACGAACTCGCGGGATTCATCACCGCGACCGCGCTGGTCAAGCCGAACAAATCGCTGGCGGAAGTGGACGCGAGGTCGGTGCGCAAGCGGATGAAGGACAAAGCCTTCGCGCGTGCGGTCAGCCGTGACGACATTATCAACGGCGCAGCCGGCTTAGGCGCTGACCTCGACGAGCACATCGCGGTTTGCATCGCGGCGATGCAAGGCATTGCGGGAGAGTTGGGATTGTCAGGGAAGAATGAGCAGACACCTACGTAGATTCGAAATCCGAGATGCCTCGATCTTCCTCGTAAGCTCATCCGCCAGCAAGCCTCTTCATGTGCTCGACTACCGCCGTGATCGCGATATCTTCCTTCTGCTTGGTTTGCCGCGTCAGCAGCTCAACCTTGCCCTCGCCAAACTTCTTGCTGCCAATCGTGATGCGGTAGGGAACTCCGATGAGGTCCGCATCCTTGAACTTGACACCGGGCCGTTCCTCCCGGTCATCGAGCAATACCTCGAATCCGGCTTGCTCAAGATCCGAGCCGATGGCAACCGCTGCGTCCAGCAATTCGCCGGTCGCGAGCGGAGCGAGCACCACATCGAACGGCGCGATGTTCGCCGGCAGCCAGAAACCATCTTCATCGTGGTTCTGTTCGATGCACGCGGTCAGGATGCGCTCGATGCCGATTCCATAGCTGCCCATGATCGGCGTAACTTCCGTGCCGTGCTCGTCGAGCACGCGCGCGCCCATCGACTCCGAGTACTTATAGCCGAGCTTGAAGATGTGGCCGATCTCGACCGCCTTGCTCATCCTCAGCGGCGAGCCGCAGCGCGGGCAGCCTTCGCCTTCGGCGGCGGTGCGCAGGTCAGCCCATGCCGTCGGATGGAACGTCTCACCCGGAGTGAGATTCTTGACGTGGTATTCCTCTTGATTGGCGCCGCCGATCAGGTTCCTGCGACCTCGCAGCGCCTCTTCCACCAGCAGCAACGGCCTGGTCGTGTCCGCCTCGTCAGTGGCCCACTCGACGTGCAGTGGCCCCAGATATCCCGCAGGCGAGTGGAACAGCGAACGGATCTCGTCCTCCGTCATCGGACGAAATTCTCTGCCGCCGATCGCGCCCGAGAGCTTCGCCTCGTTGAGCATGTGGTCACCGCGCATGAGGACGACCAGCGCGCGCGTGTGCGACCTCCGTGGTCTTCGGGTCCGGCGGGCTCCGTCATCATGTAGGCGAGAGTCTTGATCTTGTTCCTGGGCGAGACGCCCAGAAATCGCGCCACATCCTCAATCGTTTTCTGTCCCGGCGTGTGAACGAGTTCCGGCTCGCCGTTGCCCGAAGGAGCAAGGTCGTCCACCGGTTCCAGCTTCGAGGTTGCCTTGTCGAGGTTGGCCGCATAGCCGCACTCGCCGCAGTTGGCGACCAAGTCCTCGCCCGCGTCGGTGTACACCATGAACTCGTGCGACTGCGAGCCGCCCATCGCCCCCGAATGGGCTTCGACAGCCACATACTTCAGTCCGCAGCGGTCGAAGATGCGACAGTACGTGTCGTAATGCTTCTGGTAGCTGACGTCGAGTCCTGCGGCGTCGAGATCGAAGGAATACGAATCCTTCATGGTGAACTGACGCACCCGCAGCAACCCGGACTTGGGACGCGGTTCGTCGCGAAACTTCTGCTGGATCTGGTACCAGATTTGCGGAAGCTGCTTGTAGCTGCGCAGTTCCTTGCGCGCAATCTCGGTCATGACCTCTTCCGCGGTCATGCCCAGACACAAGTCGCGTCCGCTGCGGTCCTTCAGCCGGAACATGTTCTCGCCCATGGCTTGCCAGCGGCCGCTCGGCTCCCAGATCTCGCGCGGATGCAGCGCGGGAAGATGGAATTCCTGGCCAATGCGGTCCATCTCTTCGCGGACGATATTGCCGATCTTGAGCATGGAGCGCTGACCGAGGAAGAGGAAGGAGTAAATGCCGGCAGCGAGCTGGCGAATGTATCCGGCGCGAAGGAGGAAACTATGGCTGGCGACCTCAGCGTCGGCCGGAGCCTCGCGCAGGGTTGGAATGAAGAGCTGAGACCAGCGATGCATGACTGCCTTTCCGAATCGCTCGGTATTCGATGGGATGACTTGCTATTGTATCGAGGACTGTTCCGGGTACGAGACCGTCGCGGCGCTGGCGGTAGCTGTGCTGTCGTCTCCGGCGGGTTCGTGTTACAACTTCAACGGACTCATTCATGAATAACAAACGGACCACGATCATATTTCTTTCGGTGTTGTTGGTAATCGTACTTGCGCTCACGTTTGTCATTACGCAGTCCTTCCTGCGGCCGATCGCCTTCGCGATTATCCTTGCGGTTGTCTTCTACCCCCTGCACGAGCGGCTCTTGCGTTGGAACAAGGGGCGCGCCGGAAGCTCGGCGTTGCTTTCTACGCTGCTCCTGATCCTGCTGTTCGCGGTGCCGAGCTTCATCATCGCCGTGCTGGCAGCCAACGAGGCGTTAGCGGCAGCTCACTACCTGGGCCGCAGAAGCGCAGCCGAGGGCGGCTTCTCGTCGATGGTAATGACTCTGGCGGATCGGCCGCTCCGCTATGTGGGCCATTGGGTTGATCTGTCCAAGTACGACCTCAACGCCATGGTTAGTGCCAACGCGCAGAAGGTGAGTGTCTGGCTGGTCGGCTTCGGCGCGAACGTGTTGAGCGGCATCGCCCGCTTCGTCGTCGATGCGCTAATCACATTCGTGGTCGTTTTCTTCCTGTTTCGCGATGGAGTGCAATGGGCCTATCGCGCGGGAATGGTTTTGCCGCTCTCCGCCGAGCAGGTTGCGCGGCTGTATCGGAACATCTCCGACACCATCATCGCCAACGTGTATGGCATTCTCTCGGTGGGAGTCGCGCAAGGCCTGCTTACCGGAATTGCCATGCGTATTGTCGGCATGGAGTCGTCGCTGCTCCTGGGCGTGGCCGCCGGCTTCGCCTCCATCATTCCGGTCGTAGGCTCGGCGCTGATCTGGGCGCCAGTTGCCATCTACCTGCTGGTGACCGGCGCTATCTGGAAAGGCGTGTTTCTCTTCGTTTGGGGCGTGCTCGTGGTCAGCGCCATCGACAACGTCATCCGGCCTTGGGTCGTCGGTGGCAGAGTGGAGTTGCATCCCCTGGTTTTGGTGTTCTTTATTTTAGGCGGCGTCGAAGCATTTGGATTTCTGGGATTATTTCTGGGCCCGGTGATCGCATCCGTTCTGGCGGCACTGTTCGACATCTTGCGCACGGAACTCAGACAACCCGGCGAGGTCGCGGTTCCAGTGGCGGCCGAGCACTAGTCGCCGGTCAGCGGCAAATACAACTCGCCTTCCTTGCGGTCCGCGATCTGTCTCAGCTTGGCGACCGCGTATTCCTGGAAGTGCTGCGAATTGCGGTGCGCCTCGATAGCGGCATCGTCGCGATACTGCTCGTATATGAAGAAGCGCTGTGCGTCGGTCTGGTGGCGATGGACCAGATACATCAGGCAGCCGGTTTCTTGCCGCGAGGCTGCGGTTAGCTTGCGGAAGAGCTCTGCGACTTCGTCTTCGTGTCCTGGCTTTGCCATCCAGGTTACCGCCAATGCCACCATTTTCGTCCTCCACGTCCGTGCTTAATTCTTTGCTGTTCCACTTACCGCGTCGAGTGTTTCGGTGAATTCGGGAATGAACATCGTCTGCTCACGGTCCGGACCCGTGGAAACGATGCCGACCCTTGCGCCGGATTCCTTCTCGACGAATTCCAGATAGCGCTTTGCCTTGTCTGGCAACTGCTCATAACGGTCGATGCCGAACGTGCTCGTCTGCCATCCCGGCAGTTTTGTATAAACCGGTTCGATCTTCTCGTAGCCGGAGGCCTGCGCGGGAATTTCCTGCGTCTCCTTGCCGTCAACCCGATAGCTCACGCAAACTGGAATCTCGGCCTGCTCGTCCAGCACGTCAAGCTTGGTGACGACCAGCCAACTGGTGCCGTTAATCATGTTGGAGTAGCGAAGCAGCGGCAGGTCAAGCCAACCTGTGCGCCGCGGACGTCCGGTCACGGCGCCGAATTCGTTGCCCTTCTTGCGCAGCGCCTCGCCAACCTCTTCCTTCAGCTCGGTCGGGAACGGTCCTCCGCCCACGCGGGTGCAATACGCCTTGGTCACACCGATCACCATGTTGATGGAGGTAGGAGGAACGCCGGTGCCGGTAACCGCACCGCCCGACGTCGCGCTCGAGGAGGTGACGAAGGGATAGGTTCCGTGATCGATGTCGAGCATGGTCCCTTGTGCGCCCTCGAACATGACCGATTCACCGTCGGCAATGGCGCGGTTGAGCAGCAACGCGGTGTCGGTGACGAACGGCGCCACGCGATTGGCGATCTCCGCATACTCGGTGTACATCTTGTCGGGATCCAGAGGCTCGCTATTAAACAGGGCGTGCGCGATGGTGTTCTTCTCGTGGCAGGCGTTCTCGATGTGTTTGCGCAGGAGTGTCTTGTCCAGCAGGTCCTGCACGCGCAGGCCACTGCGCGCCATTTTGTCCTCGTAGGTAGGACCGATGCCGCGCGAGGTAGTGCCGATCTTTACCCGACCGGGCGCATTCTCCGACGCCAGTTCGATCATGCGATGGTAGGGAAGAATCACATGCGCGCGATTGCTGACGAAAAGATTGCCGTCCACGCGCACGCCAGTCGCGCGCAGAGCGTCCACTTCCTTGATGAAAGCAAATGGGTCGAGCACGACCCCATTGCCGATCACACCGCGGCAGCCTTCACGCAGCACGCCGCACGGGATGAGCTGAAGGATGAACTTCTTGCCGTGAATGGTGACTGTGTGTCCGGCGTTGTGGCCGCCAGAGTAACGGGCCACCAGCTTGAACCGTTCGGAAAGAACGTCAACAATCTTTCCTTTGCCTTCATCGCCCCATTGGGCGCCGACGACCACCGCTGTTTTACCCGTTTTCAACTGGCTGCTCCATCGAAAGTCGTTCGCAGGACGCCGGACGACCGCGCAGATTCGCACACAACTCGCCTCTTATTCAGGAAGCAAGACCAAAATTCGGGGAAGTTAAAAGTGAGACGGGCCGTGTAACAGTAGATTTTACAGGTTGGACTTAGGGCCGCGCAAACTGGCGCCGGCTTCGATGTGGACTGGTCTTTAAGCGATGGCTAAGTAGCGCTCAGCCGGCAACGGCAACCGCTGCCTACAGTTTCAAGCGCTCTTCCACACGAATGAGGCGGTTGTCGATGTCCACTACCTTGCCGGTCAAGTCTGCGAATTTCTGGTCCATGCCTAGAAACCGGGCATTCACCTCGCTACGGAATTGGTTCAGGTCGGCATGAATCTCAGCTCTAAAATCCCGGATGCTCGCAGTCTGCGTATAGAAACCGATCAGCATCACCAGGATGGGCAGCCCCAGAGCTGTGAAGAACTGTGCGTTCGACATAGACCCATTGTACAGCGCCGAAGACAACCAGAAACAACGCTTCCGGAACTCTCCGGAAGCATACCGGGTTTGCCGTAAACTGGACAGAATGCCCGAACTGCCTGAAGTCGAAACCGTCGCTCGCGGTCTTAACCAGCGCGTCGCTGGCGATGTGGTGGAAGAGGTCTGGCTGGGCGAAAAGCCAGAGCCTCTGAAGTCGCCGGCGAAGGAGATCGCGTCGGTGTTGGAGCGCTCCCGCATCGCAGCCGTGCGGCGGGTGGGCAAACATATCGTCTTCGATCTGGAGCGCCCAAGTCGCGACGGGCGCAAGCCGCCAAAGGCGCATGGACAGTGGATTGTGCACCTCGGCATGACGGGTCGGCTGCTGATCGCATCGCCCGAAATCGAGATGGCCAAGCATACGCACGCAGTTCTGAAGCTGGCTTCGGGCCGCGAGCTGCGCTTTGTCGATCCGCGACGATTCGGACGGCTCGCGGTGGTGCGAATGGAATCGAAGAGCGCCGCGGGATTCGCTGCTCCCGGTGACGAGCCTCTGGACTCCCAACTCGAGCGCTTCCTTACGCTCTTTCGCGGCCGCAAGACCCCGATCAAAAGCGCGCTGCTCAACCAGAAGCTGTTAAGCGGCGTGGGCAACATTTATGCTGACGAGTCGCTGTTTCGGGCGGGAATTCGGCCACGCCGGCGGGCAGCGTCGCTAACCCGTGCGGACTTGCACAGACTCCACCACGCAGTGCAGGAAGTGCTGCGTGAGGCCATCCAACTCGGCGGCTCGTCGGTCAGCGACTACGTTGACGCCGAGGGGCGAGAAGGGTTCTTCCAGTTGCAGCACCGGGTGTATGGGCGCGAGGGCGAACCGTGCCTGGTGTGCGGCACGGCCATAAAACGGGTTATCATCGCAGGTCGCAGCAGTCACTATTGTCCGCACTGTCAGAAGTGAAAGCGACAGCTAGAGGCCTTCATGCGCGTGTATTCGATCGGAGTTGATCTCGGGGGAACCAACCTTCGCATCGCCGCTGTCGATAGCGACGGCAAACTGATGGAGAAGCTGACACTCGGGGCGGAAGTCAAGCGCGGTCGTGACTTCGTGATTGGCGAGATGTGTGGCGCTATCCAGTCGCTGGGCGTCAAGTACCGCGACTCGGGCCAACTGGCGGGCATCGGGATCGGCGTCCCTGGATTCATTGACATGGATACCGGAACTGTCGTCCGCTCGCCGAACCTTCCCGACTGGGTGAACTTTCCGGTTCGTGAAGAGATCGAGCGCAAACTCGGGACGACCGTGATTCTGGAGAACGACGCCAACTCCGCCGCGATGGGCGAGAAGTGGCTGGGCGCCGGCCGCAACTTCGACGACATGGCGATGTACACGCTTGGCACTGGCGTCGGCGGCGGATTGGTTTTCAACGGACATCTTTGGCACGGCATGACCGGCATGGCGGGCGAGTTGGGCCACTTCAACGTGGAGCCCGAAGGGCATCCCTGCGGCTGCGGCAGCCGCGGCTGCCTCGAGCAGTATGCTTCCGCGACCGCTATTGTCCGCATGACGCAGGAGGCAATTGCCAGCGGCGACGCTCCCGACCTGGCGGAAGGAGCGCGCGGTAACGTCGAATTCACGGCGCGCGGAATTTACCAGCTCTCCATCCAGGGACATACCTCCGCGCAGCGCATCTATCAGAAGGTCGGCCGTGCGCTGGCCATCGGCATTGGAGGCATGGTGAACGCGCTGAATCTTCCCATGTACGTCATCGGCGGCGGCGTGGCCAGCGCGTGGGACGCCTTCGCCCCCACCATGTTTGAGGAGTTGAAGGTCCGCTCGTCCATTTACTCCATCACTGCTCCCGAGCACGTCGGGCAAAGTGGGAAGCATACCGTGGTGACCATCGCACTGCTGGGCAGCGATGCCGGCCTTTACGGCGCGGCGCGGCTACCGATGTTGACGCAGAACGCCTAGAGCGTGTTTCAAAAATCGTCTAACAGCAAGAAACTTGTTCCCGCAGGGGCGAAAGCCCGAGTTTTATAAGGCTCGGAACGGCGCGGCTGAAGCCGCGCCCCTTCAAAGAAGCATTTTTGAAACACACCCTGGTTAGGGCGCTCCGGATCGCAGTCACGCGCCGGGGTAATCAACCTACAAGCGGCGGTAGAATCGTCTTGGCACTTCATTCCCTAATCAAGAAGGACAAAATGCGTATTTCTCGCCTATTTCTTTTAGTCGTATTCTGCTCGGCTGTCGCATTCGGACAGACCCAGCCCGGCATCGAGATCTCTGACCTCGATCGCGCTGCCGATCCCTGCAAGGACTTCTTCCAGTTTTCCAACGGCGCGTGGCGAGCCGCCAACCCGATTCCGGCGAGCATGGATCGCTGGAGCCGCCGCTGGGCCGCCGGCGAAGCCAACAAAGATCAATTGCGCGTAATTCTGGAGGACGCTTCCGCCAAGAAAGACCAGCCCAAAGGCAGCGTGGACCAGTTGATTGGCGACTACTATGGCGCGTGCATGGATGAGTCGCGAGTAAACCAGGCTGGCGCCACTCCCATCAAGCCGCTATTGGCCGAGATCGATGCCATCAAAGATCAGGCCGGTCTGCAGAAGATGATTATCCGTCTGCAGAATCTCGGAATCCAGGTCCCATTTGCGTTGAATGCCGTTTCCGACAACCACAATCCGGCGCAGGTCATCGCCAACGTTCAGGCGAGCGGACTGGGCCTTCCCGACCGCGACTACTACTTCAAGACCGACCCACGGTTCAAGGAGGCGCGGGAGCAATATCTCGTCCACGTCGCCAACATGTTCAAGCTGGCGGGATACAGCGACACCGCTGCTGCCAAGGCTGCCGGCCAGGTCATGCAGTTCGAGACGGCGCTGGCGGGAGCGACCCTGGACAACGTCGAGCGTCGCGATCCGCAGTCGACCGATCACAAAACCACATTTGCGGAATTGCAGAAGATGTCTCCGAATTTTGACTGGAACGCCTATTACAGCGACGCCAAACTTCCGCGCGTGGACCTGAACGTTGAAGAACCGAAGTTCATAGCGGAGGTTGACCGGCAGTTGGGCACGACAGCGCTGGCGGACTGGAAGACGTATCTCACGTGGCAAGTCCTGCATCAGTCGGCGCCATTCCTTTCCGACCCGTTTGTAGTTGAAAATTTCAACTTCTACGATAAGACCCTGGGCGGCGTTGGGGAGCTGAAGCCGCGCTGGAAGCGCTGCGCCGAATCGACCGACCAGCTTCTCGGTGAGGCCCTCGGCCGCGACTATGTTGCCCGCTACTTCCCGCCCGAAGCCAAGGCCCGGGCGCAGGAGATGATCAAGAACATCCTGGCTGCGATGTCGGACACCATTCAGGGCCTGGATTGGATGGGTCCCGATACGAAGAAGAAGGCGATGGAAAAGATTGCCACTTTCAATGTCAAGGTTGGATACCCCGACAAGTGGAAGGACTACAGCAGCGTGGTCATCACCCGCAACTCGTATTTCGACGATGTTATGGCGGCCGCGGAATTCGCGGTCAATGACGACCGCTCGACCATCGGCAAGCCCGTCGACCGCGGCCGCTGGGGCATGACTCCACCGACCTCCAACGCCTACTACAACCCGTTGCTCAACGAGATCGTCTTTCCGGCCGGAATCCTGCAACCGCCCGCGTTCAATGCGAAAGCGACCGATGCCTATAACTATGGCGCGATTGGCGTGGTCATCGGCCACGAGATCAGCCACGGGTTTGACGATCAGGGAGCACAGTACGATGCGCAGGGGCGCTTGAATAACTGGTGGACAGCGGACGATCTGAAGAAGTTCCAGACCAAGACGCAGTGCGTGGTGAACCAGTTCGACGGCTATTACATTGAGCCGACGATTCATCACCAGGGCAAACTGGTGCTCGGCGAATCCATTGGCGATCTGGCAGGCGTGAAGATTGCCTACCTGGCCTTCCAGAAGTCGCGGCAGGGCAAGTCTCCGGCGCCCAAAGTCGATGGGTTTACTCCCGATCAGCAGTTCTTTATCGCGTGGGGACAGTTTCGCGGCGATGAAACGCGACCCGAAACACAGCGGCTGATGGTCCAAGGCGACCCGCATCCCGTGGCCAAGTTCCGCGTGATCGGGCCGCTGTCAAACTTTGCGCCGTTCGCCACGGCATTTTCCTGCAAAGCGGGATCTCCCATGGTGCGCCCCACGGACCAGCAATGCCTTGTGTGGTGAGATTTCGCCAGCGACCGCAACGAGAGGCTTATTTACAGCGCGAGGCTGTGGTAACTGCCAGTTCCACAGCCTCGTCACTCGGAGTCAGGAAGCGTGCAGGTCGCGGCGCACCAGAGCTGAATCCAGGAAGCAACCAACTCCCACCGCAAACGGGATGACGCCGAAGGCCGCGGCGATCCAGGCATCCGGTTCGACGCGAGCGATGAGCGCAAAGGCAATTGTGTAACCGATCGCGCCGCTCACCAGCAAAATGCCCGACCGGCGGGTACGCGCGGCCTGCGAAAGCTCCGGCTCCATGGGAACGCTGACGCCGCGTGCAATGGCCGCAAGCCGCTCTTCGGTGCGCAGCTTGCGCACCCGGTAGTACGTGTACAGGGCGGCGATCGGGATACCGAAGACCATGATCACTGCCGCTAAGCCAACGATGTTTCCGTCCATGACGTGCTCCTTCTCTCGCCGCGCCGTCTCGCTTGCCGGCGCTCGCAAACTGCTTTCACTCTGAAGTACGGCAGAAATGCGCTGAAAGTTCCACCGGCGTTGGAATGGTTGCCTGGGGAATGGGTCTTTCCCCGAGTATTCCCGGGTCTTCAGTCTCCTTCCTTCACTGCGCTTCGACTCTATCCCCCTATTCATCAATCTGAAATAATCGGGTTATAAGATGACTCGGTTAGTCCTCTAGTCAGGATCGGAATCCAGGTTCGATCGGAAGAAGCGTGTGACCACCATTGCTGATCTCTGTGCCAGTTCGGTTGTATCGCGTCCGCAGTGTGTGGCGTTTGGCCGTTCTTCTCTTCGCCTGTACTGTCCTACTCCTCGTCCCGGCTTTCGCGCAGGATGAACCAACGCCTGAGCCGCAAGCCCCGAGGCCCCGTTGCAAATCCCAAGGCCACGTTCTTTGAACACTCGCAGACTTCAAAGTGGTGGATTTCCGGACAGGCGAACTTCGTCTTTCAGGCGCACGGCGACTTCTATGCCCAATACAGCGGGACCAACAGCCTCAAGAACTACGCCGAGCAGGCGACCTCGCGAGTGCTGACTTTATTCACCGGCTACGAATTCACCCCCAACACCATTGCCTATCTGGATGTCGAAGAAGCCGGATGGGGCGGCATCAGCGGCGCCCTGGGTCTGGCCGGCTTCACCAATCTGGACGTGGTGCGCAATCCTACGCTCGGCGGTCAACCCTATATCGCGCGCCTGATGGTTCAGCAGATCATCCCCTTCTCGAAGGAGAAGATGGAAGTAGAGCGGACGCCGTTTTCTCTTCCCACCCAGGTTCCGGTGCGACGATTGGAGATTCGCTTTGGCAAGTTCTCGCTGGCCGATTTCTTCGACCTGAACGTTGGCGGCTCCGACAGCCACTATCAGTTTCTGAACTGGGTCATCGCCAACAACGGCGCCTGGGACTATGCCGCCGATACCCGCGGATACACCATCGGAGCCATCTTCGACTACGAAGACCGCAACTGGGGCTTGCGGTTTGCCGAAGTGTTGATGCCAAAGGTTGCAAACGGACCCAACCTCGACGCCGATGTGGCCCGCGCTCGCGCCGAAAACATTGAACTGGAGTTGCGCCCCAAGCTGCTGAAGCACCGGGACACGACCGTCCGCCTTATGAACTACATCAATCACGGCAACATGGGGGATTACGAAGAAGCGGTGCGGCTCTATCTGGAGCATGTGACCCCGACGCCCGACGTTACCGCCACTCGCAAGCAGGGAACGGTCAAGTACGGCTTTGGAATCAATTTCGAGCAGGAAGTCTCAAGCGACATTTGGGCTTTCGGACGCTGGGGATGGAACGAAGGGCAGCACGAATCGTTCGCCTACACGGAAGATAACGAAGGCGCGGAGGTTGGCGTGTACGTGAAAGGCACGCGCTGGCATCGCAGCCTCGATCGCACCGGCGCAGCCTTCGTCTCGAGCGGCATCTCGAGAGCCCATCAGGCTTATCTGGCCAACGGCGGCCTGGGATTCATTCTGGGCGACGGCGGGCTCACTTACGGCCGCGAAACCATCGAGGAAGTGTTCTACACCACGCACGTCTGGCGCGGTGTCTTCTTCGCCTTTGACTTGCAGCACATCAACAACCCCGGCTATAACCAGGTCCGCGGCCCAGTGACCGTGCCGGGCCTGCGGCTGCACCTGGAATTCTGATCACAGTTGCCAGTTGCCAGTTGCCAGTTTTCAGGAACAGCGGCGCAGTCAGAGCTATCAACTGCCTACTGGCAACTGATTGGCTGGTAAACTGAATACGCGATGATCCTCCCGTTCGTCCGCGAACTCTTTGCGGACGTGGAAAAGTCTGCTGCCTTTGCGCGTACCGTTACCCGGGTCAAGGGAGGTACGGGGCGGATGCGTGTATCTGGCCTCACTCCCACCGGCAAAGCTCTCTTCTACTCCCTGCTGCATCGCGCCACCGCGCGGCCTCTGATAATAGCCGTCGGCGACAACCGCGCTCTGGATGACTTGTTGCCGGTTGTGCGGTCGCTGGGCGAGTTGACGGGTGCGGTTTCGCCGGAGCAGGTGGTCGCCCTGCCGGCATACGATGTGCTTCCGTTCGAGAATCTTTCGCCTCACCCCGAGATTCAGGAAGCCCGCGCCACTGCCCTTTGGAAGATCGCCACCGGAGCGGTCAGCGTGGTGATAACGCCGGTCGCGGCAACTGCCATGCGTTTGCGCGATGCAGGGTTCTATTCCGACCTGGCGAAGGTGTTGCGCCGCGGCGAGATGATCGATCCGGAGCTGCTGCTCGAGCACCTCCGCGTTGTGGGCTACCACCAGGTGGATGTCGTCGAGATGCCCGGCGACTTTGCGCATCGCGGTGGACTACTGGACATATATCCGCCAGAGCTGGACCGGCCCGTCCGCATCGAGTTCTTCGGGGACGAAGTGGAGTCCATTCGCAAGTTTGACCCCGGCACGCAGCGTTCCGCGGCGACGGCGGAAGAGGTGGTGCTGCTTCCCCTGACCGAGACACCGGTCGACGAGAACACGCTGGCAGTTATCAACGCACGGCTTGTCGGCAACCGGCTGGCGGGTGACGAGGACATCATTGAAGAGAGCTGTGCGCGCAACCGGCGTCGCCGTGTTTCCGGGATGGGAGTTATATGCGCCCATCGTCGGCGCGAAGGCAAGCCTCTTCGATCTGCTGCCCGGCGCGGTGGTTCTGCTCGACGAGCCTGACGCGCTCGCGGAAGCCCAGGATGCCTGGTGGTCGAAGGTGACCGAAGCGCATGAGCGCAGCCTGGTCGGCAATCTGGTCCGTCCGGAGGATCTGTATCTCACGCCGGAGCAATGGCGCGCTCGCTTGCAGCAGGCGACAACGGTCGCGGTTGAGCAGCTAGGTATCGAAGGCCCCGATGAAGGCGAGCATCTTACGTTGCAGACCCAGCCTACAACCCGCTTCCATGGCTCGGTTGCGGCCATGACCGAGGAAGTCGGCCGGCTCGCACGGGAAGGCAAGCGGGTCATTTTTGCGGTCTCAAGCACCGGCGAAGTCGAGCGGCTGGCCGATGTCTTCAACGAATACAACCTGTCGTTTCGCATCGGCAGCCGCACTCCCAGGCCGGGCACCGAAGTCTATGTGGAGGAGTCAACCTACTTCGAGGAGGACGTTACCGCGACCACCATCGTGAAGGCCTACGTGCCCGATGGGGTCGCGCTTCCGGAAGCAAACCTGGTGCTCTTCGGCGCTCGCGATCTCTTCGATGAGCCGGAAGTATCGCTGGCCCATCCGCAGCGCCAGAAATCCAAGGTCTCGGCATTCCTTTCGGATTTTCGTGATCTCGCGGTCGGCGATTACGTAGTCCACATGGAGCACGGCATCGGCCAGTATCAGGGGCTGAAAGAAGTTCCCCAGGAAGATGGCGGCACGGTCGAGTTCATGGTGCTGGCGTACGCAGAAGGCGCGCGCCTGTACGTGCCACTGACGCGACTCGATCTAGTCCAGAAGTATCGCTCGTCGGAGGGTGTGAGGCCGGTGCTGAACCGGCTGGGCACGCAGCAGTGGCAGAAGACCAAGGCGCGCGTGAAGAAGGCCATGAAAGACATGGCCGAGGAACTGCTGAAGCTCTACGCCGTGCGCAAGACCGCCGAGGGGCACGGGTTCGCCGCAGATACCGAATGGCAGCGCGAGTTCGAGGACACTTTCGAGTTCAACGAGACCGAAGACCAGATGAACGCGATCCTCGACGTGAAGCGCGACATGGAGTCGGCCACGCCGATGGACCGCTTGCTGTGCGGCGATGTCGGCTATGGCAAAACCGAAGTCGGGATGCGCGCGGCCTTCAAGGCGGTCAACGACAATCGTCAGGTCGCAGTGCTGGCGCCGACCACCGTGCTGGCCTTCCAGCACTTCAACACCTTCCGCCAGCGGCTGGCGGCGTTTCCCATCAAGATCGAGATGCTCAGCCGTTTCCGCACGGCGAAGCAGCAGAAAGAAACGATTGCCAAGCTGGAAGCAGGTCAGGTGGATATCGTTATCGGCACGCACCGCGCTTTGTCCAAGGATGTCAAGTTCAGCGATCTCGGGCTGGTCATCGTGGACGAGGAACAGCGTTTCGGCGTCCGCCACAAGGAGCGGCTGAAGCAGCTTCGCAAGGAAGTGGACGTGCTCACCATGTCGGCGACGCCGATTCCGCGCACCCTGCACATGTCGCTGCTCGGGCTGCGCGACATGAGCGTCATCGAGACGCCTCCCAAAGACCGGATGGCGATCCAGACCGTCGTTGCCGCATGGGACGAGAAACTGCTGCGCTCGGCCATCGAGAAAGAGTTGGAGCGTGGCGGGCAGGTCTACTTCGTGCACAACCGTGTCGAGAGCATCTACGAGATTGCCGACAAGATTCGCGAGATGTCGCCCAAGGCGCGCATCCTGATCGGCCACGGCCAGATGGCGGAGAGCGAACTGGAGCGCGTCATGCTCGCCTTCATGCGGCACGAGGCCGACATCCTGGTTGCGACCACCATCATCGAGAACGGGCTCGACATTCCGCTATGCAACACCATCATCATCAATCGCGCTGACCGCCACGGGCTGTCGGAGCTATACCAGTTACGTGGACGCGTGGGCCGCTCCGACCGGCGCGCCTATGCTTATCTGCTGATTCCGCCTGACCGCGACCTAAGCGATCTTGCGCGGCGTCGCCTGGCGGCCCTGAAGGAGTTCAGCGACCTCGGCGCGGGATTCAAGATTGCCGCCCTCGACCTCGAGTTGCGCGGTGCTGGCAACCTGCTCGGCGGGCAGCAGAGCGGTCACATCGAGGCCGTGGGCTTCGAGATGTACACCACGATGCTGGAGCGCACCGTCCGCGAACTGAAGGGTGAAGTGCAGGAAGAGACGCCCGAAACGCAATTGAATCTCGGCTTGAACATCCGCATTCCTGCGGAATACATCGCCGAGGAAAATCAGCGTTTACGCATGTACAAGCGCGTGGCGGGAGTGGAGTCGGAGTCGCAACTGGACGACGTTGCCGGAGAGTTGGGCGATCGCTATGGCGCGCCTCCCGCGGCGGTCCAGAACCTGCTGCAATATGCTGCGCTGAAGCTGCTGTCGCAGCGTATCGGCGTGGCGCAGATCGAGCGCCGCCGCGAGGCGGTGAGCATTCGCTTTACCGAAAAGGCCTCCGTCGATCCAGAACGCCTGGCGCGCTTCGTCGCCGAAGAGCCCGGCAGCCGGTTCACGCCCGCGGGCGTGCTGAAGTTCTCGCTGAAAGACAAGCAGCCCGACCAGGTGCTGGAGCGGCTGCGATCGCTGCTGGAGCAATTGGCAGGCGAGGTGCAGGCCGTGGCCTAGCCAAGTCGTGATACCTTACCCGTTTAAGGCGGTGTCGGCAAAGGTGTAGCCGGGGTTGAGGAACAGTCTGCGGAAGGCCAGTTTTGCTTTGAAGGGGCACGCCTTCAGGCGTGCCGTAGAAGGAACCATGAAGGTTTGGCTTTAGCCGCTGAGGGACTTCGTTTTGCGCTGCCGGGAATCAGTGCCTGACGTCGCGGCAATTCAATAAACCGAATTCCCTCAGGGGCTGAAGCCAAAATTCTTCCAGCAGGACGTACGGCGCAGCTAAAGCTGCGCCACTTCAAAGAAACACCAACGCGGAAACTGCTTCGGTCTTTGCGGGTTCGCTACTTTCTTCACGTTGGTTCGAGGATTCATGAAACGACAAGTTTGCAAGGCGGTATTTCCAGCGGCCGGGCTGGGTACGCGCTTCCTGCCGGCGACCAAAGCGCAGCCCAAGGAAATGATGCCGCTGGTGGACAAGCCCATCATTCAGTATGGAGTGGAGGAAGCACTGGCTTCGGGTTGCGACCAGATCATCATCGTGACCGGCCGTGGCAAGAGCGGCGATCGAGGACCACTTCGACGTCAGCTACGAACTGGAAAAAATGCTGGAAGAGCGGGGCAAGACCGACCTGCTGGCATGTCGTCCGCCAGATCTCCGACATGATCCGCATCTCATACGTTCGGCAGAATAAACCCATAGGCCTCGGTCATGCTGTGCTTGATGGCGCGTGAACTGGTTGGCAACGAACCGTTTGCTGTGATTCTCCCCGACGATGTCATCGACTCCAAAGTTCCCTGCCTCAAGCAGATGATCGAGGTTTACAACGAGACCGGCTGCTCGGTGCTGGCGACCCAGGTCGTAGAGGGGAAAGCAATCTCATCCTACGGCGTGCTCGACGCGAAGCCAGTACCGGGAAGGTGGAACGGTCGCCTCTTCGAAGTGCAGAACCTGGTGGAGAAGCCGGAGCCGGAGGATGCGCCATCGAACCTGGCGATCATCGGGCGTTACATTCTGACACCCAGCTATCTTTGGAATACTCGGCAAGATGTTCGCCTCAACCGAGCGGGGCGCGGGCGGCGAATTGCAACTGACCGACGGTCTGAAGCAACTGCTCAAGAAAGAAAAAATCTACGGTTACACCTTCGAAGGCAAACGCTACGACACCGGCGACAAGCTGGGCTTCCTAAAGGCCACTGTAGAGTTCGCTCTCAAGCGCAACGACCTGGGCGCCGACTTCCGCCGGTACTCTGAAGACGCTGGAACTGTAGTTGGCTCAACAACCTTAGCGGTTCCAGAGATACTGTAGCGGCGGTCTGGGCGGCGCTTCAGCGCGGTAAAGCGGAGCAAGCCGGGTTTCAAGGCGGCTCGGCCGCGGTACCGAGGGGCTGAAGCCCCAGATTCCTAGAAACTTGCCAACGCGGGCCTGAAGGCCCGCACTACCCCGTCACGTACCGGAACCCCTCTAGCGCTAGGTCTGAGCTTCTTCACCCACCGGCGCTTCGCGGCAGCGCCTCCAGCAGTTCGCGCACCTTCTTCTTGAAGACGGGGTGTCTTACCTCGGGTGCGATTTCTGCCAGAGGCTGCAACACGAATCGCCGCTGGTGCATGGCCGGGTGCGGCACGTCGAGTTGTGGCGTGTGGATCACGGAATTCCCAAACAGAAGAATGTCGATGTCGATCATCCGCGGACCTTTGGGCCGGATCCGCCGACGGCCCATCTTTTCCTCGATCTTCAGCACGCGGGAGAGGAATTGCCTCGGCATCAGATCGGTCTTCAGAGCGACTGCGCAGTTCAGGAACCACGGCTGGTCGGTGACCTCCATCGGCTCCGTTTCATAGAACGAGGATATGGCGACCACCTCTCCCAGTTCGCGCAGTTCGTCAATCGCCCTTCGCAGATTGGCCGCGCGCTCGCCAAGGTTCGAGCCCAGGGAAAGATAGACCAGCTTCACGCAGGTATCTTAGCTGTTCGCGAAGGGCGACGGCACGGGAACATTGACCGGCTCTCCGCGCTCGATTCGCTGGATAAAAGCGATTGCCTGGCGCTCCGCCCAGCGTCCATCGTAGCCGTTGGTTTCGGCCAGGAAGGCGCAATGTCCGCCGTGCTCGGTTTCGACCCAGGTGATGTGCGGATTGCGCAGCAACTTCTGGCGAGTTTCGGCCAGCACCCGGATGAAGGGATCGTCGCTCGCGTGCACAACCAGCGCCGGCACGGCGATGCGGTCGAGCACGTGCGTGGCGGAGGCGCGAGTGTAGTAGTCCTGGGCATCGAGAAAGCCAAAATGGCGCGCAGTGACCTGATCGTCAAAGTCGCGGATGCTGCGCACTCCGCGCAAATGACGCAAATCGAAATGCCCGGGATAAAGCGCAGCTTTACGCTGTAAGCGCTGCCGCAAACTCCAAAGGAACTTCATTTCGTAGAGGCGATTGCCGGGGTTATGCAGTGCGTCGGCGGAAGCGGCGAGGTCCGTCGCGGGAGAAATTCCGACTCCCGCCTTGACCTGCGGCGGGGCCTGGTCGCCCCACTCGCCCAACAGCTTGAGCACCATATTGCCGCCCATCGAGAAACCCGCGAAGGAAATCTGCTCAAGCCCATCTTGCTCGATCAGCGTTTTCGCGACTTCACCCACGTCGCCCGACATCCCTGAGTTGTAGAGCGTCGGGCCAAGCTGCTCCGTGCCGCCGCAATTACGCACGTTCATGCGGACCACGTTCATGCCCGCGCGCCACGCCTTGCTGCCGGTACCGATGACGTATCGCGATTCGCTGGACCCTTCAAGTCCATGCACAATGATCAGCGTCATGGCATGGGCGCGGTTCGCCTGCCAGTGGCAGTGACACAAGACCTGGACGTCGGCCTCCACCTGAAACAGGCGGTCTTCGGCGGCCGGCAGTTGATTGTGGCGCGGAAGGAAATTGCCGGCGAGGGTCTGGGCGTGCCCGCCCAGAAACGGTCGCCGCGGCCGGAAAGGTTCACCGAAGAAGTCGTGCGCGAGGGTTGTCTCCACAGCGCGATGCGGAGGCGTCGCTCGATCGGCCGCACGTTGCGCGCTGGTTTCCTTCCGCAGGCTGGAGTCGCTACTTTGCATCTATAATGGTTGTATCACTCTCGGCCCGTTGAAGGAGAGATGCAGCAGCCCATAACGGCGCTTCTGCAACATGGGAGCAAGTATGCCGATTTTCGAATATCGTTGTGAAGAGTGCGGGCATAGCTTTGAAGCCATCCTTTTCGGTAAGCAGACGCCCGAATGTCCCAAGTGCCACACTGCGAAGCTGGAAAAACAGCTCTCTACCTTCGCGGTCAACAAAAGCGGCAGCGCGGCTGTTCCATCTGCCGGCTGCGGGCAATCCAACTGCTGCATGATGAACGGCGGTTGCTCGACCAACTAGGGCTTCGTATGCGCGCGTTCGGCGCGGCGATTTCGCTTGCCGACCCGCGCGAATCCGCGCCAAATGCGGCGGCGCTGAATGTTATAATTTTTGTCTGCGTGGTGGGTGTAGTTCAGTGGTAGAACTCCGGACTGTGGCTCCGGCTGTCGAGGGTTCGAATCCCTCCACCCACCCCAAAAGCCCAGCCTTTACCCTACTTCCTACAGGTCCTTCAGCCGGTCTTAGTCGTGCGCTGCCATCGCGGGCGCGATCTCTTCCACTTCCACGATGTTGGTTGGGTACTTTCCCGTGTAGCACGCGGTGCAATACATGGGCTCGTCGCCTTCGCCCGCGGCTTTGCGCAGGCCCTCGAGCGACAAATACGCCAGGGAATCGGCCTTGATATATTCGCGAATCTCTTCCACTGATTTGTTGGCGGCGATCAACTGGTTCTTGGAGGGAGTATCCACGCCGTAGAAGCAGGGCGAAATGGTCGGCGGGCACGAAATGCGCAGGTGCACCTCTTTGGCCCCGGCATCACGCACCATGCGGACAATCTTCTTACTGGTGGTGCCGCGCACAATGGAGTCATCGATGAGCACTACCCGCTTGCCCTGGAGCACGTGCCGCACCGGATTGAGCTTCAGCTTGACTCCGAAGTCGCGCACCCGCTGCTCCGGTTCGATGAACGTCCGGCCCACGTAATGGTTGCGGATCAATCCAATCTGGATCGGTATGCCACTCTGTTGCGCGAAGCCCATCGCTGCGGTCATGCCGGAATCGGGGATGGGAACAACAATATCGGCCTCCACGGGCGATTCCAGCGCGAGCTGCCGTCCCATGGCATCGCGCGTCTCCTGCACGGCGCGTCCGAAGACCATACTGTCAGGCCGTGAAAAATAGACGTGCTCGAAGATGCAGCTCGATTGCGGTTGCTGGGCTGAGTAAAAGCGGGAATGGACCCCTTCGGGCCCGACAATCACCAGTTCGCCTGGTTTGACTTCGCGCTCGTAGGTGGCGCCGATCAGGTCGAAGGCACAGGTCTCGGACGCAAACACGATGGTGTCGGCGCTATGCGCCGCCTGTCCGGCGATGCGGCCCATCACCAGCGGACGGAAGCCGCGCGGATCGCGGGCGGCAAAGATGCGGTCCGGAGTCAGCATGACCAGCGAAAAAGCGCCTTCAATGCGGCGCAGCGAATCGGCCATGGCGTCCGCCAGCGCCTGCTCGCGCGAGCGCGCAATCAGATGCACGATGACTTCGGTATCGCTGGTGGTCTGAAAGATGGAGCCCTGTTGCTCCAGTTGTGCGTGCACTTCGTGCGCGTTGGTGATGTTGCCGTTGTGTGCCAGCGCGATCTTGCCTTTGTTGCACTCCACCATAATGGGCTGGGCGTTGAGCAGCGCGGAGTCGCCCGTGGTGGAATATCGCGTGTGTCCGATGGCCAGAGAGCCGGAGAGCCGCGCCAGTACTTCAGCGGTGAACAAGTCAGAAACCAGCCCCATGCCTTTGTGTAGTTCGACTCGTTCACCGTTGGACGCCGCGATGCCCGCCGATTCCTGCCCGCGATGTTGCAGCGCGTACAGGCTCAGGTAAGCGAGCTTGGAGGCCTCAGGATTGCCATAGAGGGCAACCACGCCACATTCTTCGTGCAGCTTGTCAGAAGTAATCAGCATCGCTCACCTGATCAGAGAATCAGTTTTCGTTCCTAGCTCTTTTGCAGCGTACCCGGGACGAGCCGCTCTTCCGTTTCGACGTGCAGTGCCCGTTCCAATGCTCCTGCCCATGCGTCCCGCAACTCCGACACGCTCGCCGTGGCGGCGGCAGCGCCGTCCACCCGGATTTCTAATTGATCGGGAACCGTACTTCCAATCTGCTCCGCTAAGAGACCGTTTTCCGCCGCTATTTGTTGGATTCGCGCGACGTTGTGCGGGTCGCAGGAAATGAGCACGCGGCTGGCATCCTCGCCGAAAAGGACAAATTCCGGCACCAACCCTTCGGCTGCAAGTTCCGCCCTAGCGCCAATCCCGCGACGGAAGCCGCATTCCGCCAGAGTCACTGCCAACCCGCCTTCCGAGCAGTCCTTGGCCGACTGCACCAGTCCCCACCCGATCATCTCCACCACGGCTTTCTGCAACGCGGCCTCCTTCTCCAGTTCCAGCGACGGTGGAAATCCCCAAATCTGCCCCACTATCTCTTTCGCGTATTCCGAGGAACCGAACTCGGCCTCTACGTCGGAAGCATCGCCCGTCTCTGAGCCCCGAACAAGTACCAAGGCGTGTCCCGCTTCACGGAAGTGCGGACCGACCGCCTTGTGCACGTCGTCCAGGATGCCAACCACACCAATAACCGGCGTCGGATAAATCCCTTCGCCCAGGGTCTCGTTGTAGAAGCTGACATTGCCGCCGGTAATCGGCGTTTCCAGCTCTTCGCAGGCCTTGGTCATGCCATCGATGGTCTGCGAAAACTGCCACATGATTTGCGGTTTTTCGGGATTGCCGAAGTTCAAGCAATTGGTCGCCGCGATCGGCTTAGCGCCGGTACAGGCCACGTTGCGCGCTGATTCCGCTACCGCGTGCATCGCTCCGAGCCTGGGGTCGAGATAGCACCAGCGCCCGTTGCCATCGAGCGCCATCGCCAGCCCGCGTTCCGTGCCCTTCACCCGGATCACGCCGCCCTCGCCGCCCGGGCCTTCCACGGTGTTGGTCTGCACCATCGAGTCATACTGCTGGAAGACCCAGCGCTTGGAGCAGATGTTCGGGCTGGCCAGCAGCTTCGTCAGAGCGTCGGTGAATTCGCTTTTCTGCCCTAACGCGACATTCTCAGGAAGCTCGCGCGGAACGGGAGGTTCCCAGCGCTCCATCGGCCGGTGGTACAGCGGCGCCTCGTCGGTGAGTGCGGTGTTGGGGATTTCCGCCACGACTTTCCCATGCTCCAGAACGCGCATCATGGACTGGTTGATCACGCGGCCGATGGTTACAGCATCCAGTCCCCACTTCTGGAAGACGCGGAACACTTCCTCCTCGCGTCCTTTCTCGGCGACCAGCAACATGCGCTCCTGCGACTCGCTGAGCATGATTTCGTAGGGAGTCATGCCGGTTTCGCGCTGCGGAACCAGGTCGAGTTCGATCTCCAGTCCTACGCCGCCCCGGCCCCCCATCTCACAGGTCGAGCACGTGAGTCCGGCAGCGCCCATGTCCTGAATGCCCACCACAGCGCCGGTCTGCATGGCTTCCAGGCAGGCTTCGAGCAGCAGCTTTTCCAGGAAGGGGTCGCCCACCTGCACGTTGGGCCGCTTGGCTTCCGACTCCTCGCTGAACTCCTCGCTGGCCATGGTCGCGCCGTGAATCCCGTCGCGCCCGGTCTTGGAGCCGACGTAGATGACGGGATTCCCTTCGCCCGCGGCCTTGGCGTAGAAAATCTGATCGCGCCGCACCAGTCCTAGAGCGAATGCATTGACCAGCGGATTGCCCGAGTAGCAGGCTTCGAACTTCACCTCGCCGCCGACATTGGGAACGCCGAAGCAGTTTCCGTACGACGCAACTCCGCTCACCACGCCTTCCATCACCGAGTGGTTCTTGTGCAGGGTCGCCTGGTCCAGGCCGGATTGAGGCGTGATCGGCCCGAAGCGCAAGGAGTCCATGATCGCGAACGGCCGCGCACCCATGGTGAAGATGTCGCGCAGAATGCCGCCAACGCCTGTGGCCGCGCCCTGGAACGGTTCGATGAATGACGGATGGTTGTGCGATTCGATCTTGAACGCGCACGCCCAGCCATCGCCAATGTCGATGATGCCCGCGTTCTCGCCCGGCCCCTGCACTACGCGCCGGCTGCGCGTCGGAAGCCGCTTCAGGTGCACGCGCGACGACTTATAGGAGCAGTGCTCGCTCCACATCACGCTAAAAATGCCGAGCTCGGTGAATGTCGGCTCGCGCCCCAGCGACTTCAGGATGCGGTCGTACTCTTCCTGCGAGATGCCGTGGTCGCGAAGCACTTCTGGAGTGATGGCGGGTTCTTTGGCGATGCTGGGTGCGCTCTCAACTGGGTTCATGGCGATAAGGAAGGAAATGCTATTGTCGCACGCACCACGAGCTTGGGGAAGCAAAGATCTGAGGCGTGCCTACTCCTCTTCTTCCTGCCACTGATATCCGCACGCCAGGCACCGCCAGCGGTGGGTTGTCTGGGTGGGAGGGCTCGGGAAATGGAATCGCCGCCGACCATAAAGAGATCTGATTGGGGTTCTTGCCGGTCACCTCGCGGATCTCCAGCGACTCGCACTCCGGGCAGCAGGGAACATCGTCAAACTCTTCGTCTTCCTCGGACTCCTCAGGCTCGAATCCCTCCAGGACCTCCAGGGCGCGCACCACCTGACTATCGCGCACCTGTAGGCGAATACCGCCAAATGCCGCGCCCATGTGCCAGTCAATGGCGTGCATGTGCTCGTCGCACAAGAAGGCTGAGATGCCTTCCGAGGAAAGCTTGCCTTGCGCCAGCTTGGCCTCGCCCAGGCTGAAAAACCTCGCAATGGTGATCATTTCTTCGGGCATCGCTGATTCGAGAAGCGTAGGCTAGCTTTCCGCGCGAGTCAATTCCGGCAAACGCACTTGCCGGCTATGTTCGGCGATGGCGTCCACCACCTGCATCGCCACCGCCAGCGCGCGTCGGCCGTCCTCCAGTGTCACTTCCGGCGTGGAGCGCTCGCGAACTGCACGCAAGAAGCTGGTCAATTCGGCGCGCAGCGGTTCCTGCGCTTCGATGGCGGGCTTGAAAGGTGTGATGCCCGGAAGCGCGCTGGCGGCCACGCTGGCCGGATTGAACGGATCCAGGGCAGCGGGATCGGGCAGCGCGTCACCGATGGTGAGCACCAGCACATCCTGGCGTGAATAATCGACTGACACGTACTGTCGGGGCTGGAAGAAGCGCATTTTGCGCACTCGCTCTGTGCTCACCCGGCTGGCGGTGAAGTTGGCTACGCAGCCCGATTCGAACTCCATGCGCACATTCGCAATGTCGGTTTTCTTGGAGAGGATTGGCAGGCCCACCGCGCGGATCTCCTTCACTGGAGACTTGGCGAAGGTCAGGACGATGTCAAGGTCGTGGATCATCAGGTCGAGCACCACATCCACATCCAGCGAACGGGGCGTGAACACGCTGAGGCGATGCACTTCGAAGAACATGGGCTGGGTCAGCAGCGGAAGCGTCGCCCGCACCGCGGGATTGAAACGCTCCAGGTGGCCAACCTGAACGATGCAACCGTGGCGCTCGGCCAACGCGATCATCTGGTCAGCCTCGGCCAGCGTGGTTGCCAGCGGCTTTTCAATCAGAACATCAACGCCCTTCTCCATCAGTTGAGCTGCAACCTCAAGGTGAGCCGCCGTAGGAACCGCGACTGAGACGGCTTGCACGCCAGCCTGAATCAGTTCCGGGACGGTGCGAAACGCGGTCGTGCCGAACTCCTTGGCAACTGCCTGGGCGAGAGGGAAGTCGGCGTCCACAACACCCACCAATCTGCACATTCTGCGACGGATCGGACTGGAGATCGCGGTAGACGCGCGCGTGATTGCGACCGAAGGAACCGACTCCGACGACTCCGGCGCGCAGCGCATCGCTGGTAGGCATGGTTCGATTGTCGCGCATTGCGGCGGAAAAACAAAAGGGCAGTCACGGTTCTGACGACCGGCAACTGAAAACTGACAACTGGCAACTGCTTTTCCCATCACGAGGCCATGTGACCACCTTCACTGACATTGGCGAAGCAATAGCTACACTGGTCACTAGAGGCTTAGTGTCTCTGCCCGCAGTGGCGTGCCAAAACGCGTTGCCAGGGGCCGTGATCTTTGAAAATCGAATGGTTGCTGCTGGTTATCAGTCGGTTAACACGGCTCTCCGTGGTCTCGCTGCTGAATTCCCCGCCTCGCGAATTTTGCGACGTAAGTCACGGTGGCTCAAGTTTTTACGTGTAAACCCTTAGGGCTCAAGTATCGAGCGAAAATTTTTGTCTAAGTCAATGATTCCACGTAAAGCTCGGAGGGGGAGGGGTTATCAATTGGATAATAGTCTGTTCCGAATTGGGAAATGCAGTGCTTTGCAGATAATAGTTAGCGAATAGTTACTAGCAGTCACGAACAGCTGCTTTCGGACAAATGCTATTTCCTGGTTGCCGGGTGCGAGAAAGTCTAAGGCGTGCTGTGGTGAGGAATATGGCTGATTTGCTTCTCGGCAACGACGCAGATTCCAGCTTCGTTAGCCGCGGACAGCAGCGGTTCCTTGTCCAGCAGCAGGCAGCGTCCGGCATCAATCGCGAGGCACGTTGCGCCGGCCTGTTTCATGGTCTCGATGGTCTTCAGGCCAACCACTGGCACGTCGAATCGCATGTCCTGGTTTGGCTTGGCGACTTTCACGACGGTCAAGGCGCGGCTCAAGGTTGACGGCTCCTTGCCGAGAGATGGCGACTTCATGATCTCGCCGGCGCGCAGAATGGTGGCGTCCGTTCCCTCCATGGCCTCGACCGCAACGCAGGCGGCCTCGGCGATGACGACCGTCTGGCCGATGTCGAAGCGCGAAAGGTGGTTCGCCACCGCTCGCCCGTAGGTGATGTTGGTCTGCTCGGAATCGGTCGGCCCGCGTTGCGTCAGGACGCCTTCGCGGGCGAGCATGGGTTCGAGCAGCACCGTGGAGTTAAGCAGCGTGATGCCTTCATCGGCCAGCACTTTGCTGACCGCGCCAATCAGCGAGTCGGTGTTGCGCGTCGTCAGGGAAAGCAGCAGCTTGGCGAGCCGCCAGTCTGGCTTGATGCTGCTGAAAATTTGCTTGTGCTTCACCTGGCCAGCCATGATGGCGCGAGTGACGCCTTCGCTCTTGAAGGTCTCGATGAGCCGCGACAGCTCGCCCAGCGAGAGCCAGTGCACCGCCGCCGCACCGTGCTGTTCGATCTCAGGAAAGGTCTCTTCCTTGATGGCGGCGACGATCACCTGCATGCCCTGGGAACGCGCGGCATCCAGCACCAGGAAGGGGAACTTGCCGTTCCCGGCGATCAGGCCGATTTTCTGGGAAGAGTCCGTCATGAGGCTTTCGTCCGATGGTGATTACTTGATGATTCCACGTTGCGAGGTTTCGACAAAGCGCACCAGCATCTCGACATCCTCCCCCTGTTCGCCTTCGGAGCGCAGCTTCTCCAGCGCCTGCGAGGTGTTTAGCTTGGACGTCAACAGGACTTTGAAAGCATGACGCAACTTTGCAATTCGCTCTGGCGAAAAACCTCGCCGCTGCAGGCCGATTTTGTTCAGCATGTAGGCGCGGTTGTCGCGCTCGGCGCTGGTGATGGAATACGGCAGCACGTCCTGGGTGATGATGGAGCCGCCTCCGACGTACGAATGTGCTCCGACGCGCACGAATTGGTGCACCGGACTGAAAGCGCCTATGACCGCCCACTCCTCAACCGTGACGTGCCCGGCGAGGGTGGCGAGATTGACCAGCATCGCATGGTCGCCAACAAAGCAGTCGTGCCCGATATGCGCGTAGGCCATGAGGAGCACATGGCTGCCGATGCGGGTCACGCCGCCGCCCTTCACGGTCCCGCGATTGATGGTGACGTACTCGCGGACGACGTTGTGGTCGCCCATCTCCAGCCGCGTCGCCTCGCCCGCGAAGGTCACATCCTGCGGGTCGGTGCCGACGACGGCGAAGGGATAAATCTTATTGTTGCTGCCCAACCGCGACGGCCCGTCGAGCACGACGTGCGAGACCAGTTCACAGTTTTCGCCCATCTCGACGTTGGCGCCCACGATGCAGTACGGCCCAATGCGGCACGAGGCCGGGACCTTCGCGGATGGGTCGACGATGGCCGTCGGGTGAATGTTCATCGGATCTTACGACTGCTCGGACGACGCTTCCGGCGATTTCGCCGAGCGGTTCAGCAGGCGGCAGGTGACAACCGCTTCGCAAGCCAGCTTTTCGCCGATGTACGCCTTGCCCTGCATGCGGCCGGCGGTGCCGCGCCAAACCAGAACGTCCACTTCGATGCGAAGCTGGTCGCCGGGCCTGACCGGCCGGCGGAAGCGGGCGCGTTCAATGCCGGTAAACAGCAGCAGCTTTTCGGCACGGTCGGGAAACTCGGTCAGCAGAAGCACGCCGCCTGCCTGTGCGATGGCTTCAACCACCAGGACGCCGGGCATGATCGGGTGATCGGGAAAGTGTCCCACAAAAAAAGGCTCGTTGACGGTGACGTTCTTGATCGCCACAATACGTTTAGTGCGGGTGAGATGGATTATGCGATCCACCAGCAGGAACGGATAACGATGCGGCAGGATACGCAGGATTTCCTCGATATCGAGGGTAAGATTATCGCCACGGTCCGGCGGATTTGCCATGTCGCTCATGAGGGTCTCGTGAAAGTCACGATTATACATTCCAGAAGCAGTGCGAGGTCCGCATGGCAAAGATCATAGAGATGGCTAGGCATAAAGATGATTCCCGCTCGACCGACGGCATCGGCGCGGTGTTGCAGTGGCTGAACGCGCGCCAGGGTGAAATGATCGCGTGCGTGCGCGAGTTGGTGGTTCGCGAATCGCCCACTCATGACAAGCTGGCATGCGATGAGATCTGCTCCTATCTCGGGGTCGAATTCGAACGCGCCGGAGGGCAAGTGCAAGTGCATCGGGAGGGGGTTGCCGGCGACCATCTGGAGGTGAGTTTCAGCGGCGCCAGCCCTCGCCGACCGCTACTGCTACTGGGCCACTTCGATACTGTGTACGAAGTGGGAACGTTGAATTCCATGCCCTGGCGCGAGGAGAACGGACGGCTTTACGGACCCGGCGTTTTCGACATGAAAAGCGGCATCGCGCAGATGCTGTTCGCGCTGACCGCCATGCGGGAGGTCTGCGGCGGCCTGCCGCGGCCGGTGAAGGTGCTGTTGGTTTCCGACGAAGAGGGAGGCAGCAATAGTTCCCGCGCGATTACCGAGAGCGTTGCCCGGCAATGTGCCGCGGTGCTGGTGTGCGAGCCCGCGGGCCCTGGAGGTGCCCTGAAGACCGCCCGCAAGGGAGTGGGATCGTTCATGGTCAAGGTCACGGGCCAGGCCGCTCATTCCGGCCTCGATTTCGAGAAGGGGCAGAGCGCAATCCTCGAACTGGCGCATCAGATTTTGGCCATTTCGCAGATGACTGATCTGAAGCGAGGTACCACACTCAATGTGGGAGTGATTCGTGGAGGCACGCGGACCAACGTCGTTGCTGCCGAAGCCGTCGCGGAAGTGGATCTGCGCATTGTGCACAAAGCGGACGGCGAGAGCATGGAGCGTATGATTCGAGAGCTTCGTCCGGTTAACGAAAAGTGCAAGCTCGAGATCGAAGGCGGCATCAATCGGCCGCCTCTGGAGCGAACAGACCAGGTTGTCGCGTTATTCCAAGTGGCCCGGAAAATCGCCGGCGAACTAGGATTTACCCTGGAAGAGGTTGCGGTTGGCGGCGGCTCGGATGGCAACTTCACGGGCGGTATCGGGGTTCCGACTCTGGATGGCCTGGGTCCGGTTGGCGAGGGCGCGCACGCAGCGCATGAGTCGGTCATCGCGGCTGAACTGCCGCGTCGTGCGGCGCTATTGGCGGGACTCATAGAGGCGATCGACTAGGCCGAGAGCGGATGTCTTTGACGGGCTAGCGCTTAAAGCCTAGAATCGGGGCAGAAGCCCACTGTCCACTTTGCGAGGTCGCAAGAAACCCGGGCTGTCGGCACCGGAGGACTTTATGTTTGGTGGAAAACTTGGTTTGCCCGAGCTGGCGGTCATCATGGTCATCGCCCTACTTATCTTCGGCCCGAAGAAGCTGGGGGAACTGGGCAAAGGCCTGGGAGAAGGCATCCGCAACTTCAAGTCGTCGATGAGCGGCGATCACGACGCGACCACGCCCCCGCCGGAAGAAAAGAAGTAGGTCTGGACTCTGCCGGGTTTCTTGATCCAACTTCTTTGCTCGTGACCCGCGATTGAGTTGTCAAGTTAACCTTAAAGCAGCGGTTTTCCCACAGACGCTTCCGCCGCTTTTAACATGCGGTAGACTCGCGGCAACGGCAATCCAACAACATTGAAATAGCAGCCGTCGATTCGCTCCACCCAACGCGAAGCGATTCCTTGAATTGCGTAGGCCCCAGCTTTGTCCAGCGGTTCATTCGTGTGAACGTATTGAGCGATCTCATCTTCGGATAACGGGCTGAATACGACCTGTGTAATCTCAGCCTCAGTCTGCTCAAATCCTGGAGCCACAAGACAAACGCCGGTGATGACCTGATGGGTTCGTCCGGAGAGCAGCCGCAACATGCGTAAAGCATCGTGCCTATCGACGGGTTTCTCTAGCAAATGCTCATCCACTAGAACCACGGTATCAGCACCCAGCACTGCGTTATTAGGATGTCGTGCATGCACAGTGCGGGCTTTGTCGCGCGCCAGGCGTTGCGCGTATTCCAACGGCTTCTCGTTGGGAAGTAATTGTTCCGGCACGTGCGCCGGCTCAATGGTGAACGGAATGGCGGCGTTGCGCAGGAGTTCCGAACGGCGCGGCGAAGCTGACGCGAGTATCAACGGCATGTAACAGAGATTCTAAAGCAGTTGGCAGATGGGCGAGTTGAAGCATCCTTGTCGTTCGCTGTGCTGTCTGATGAAGCATGGCTGCATTAGACGAAGACGGCACGCGGTGCGCATGTTCCTGCTCTGAAGCTGTGGAATTGTCACCTGTAAACATTGCCTGCGGTTACGTGTCACAGACAAGTTTGACAATCCCGCCTAGTCTTTATCCTGAGGAAGCGTAAAGATGTGCCTTGCTATTCCAGGCAGGATCTTGAGCATCGAGGGCGAAGGATTCGCGCGAAGCGCGCGAGTAGCCTTCGGTGGAATCGTAAGAGAGGTGAGCCTGGCCTACGTTCCCGAGGCGACGATTGACGATTATGTGATTGTTCACGTCGGCATGGCTATCAGTTTGCTGGACGAAGCAGAGGCAAGGCGGACGTTCGAGTACCTGAAACAAATGGGCGAAATCGAGGAGTTCGAGGAAGCGGGCGGGTAGCGCTGTTTCCGGAACTAGGCTCCGACCAGTCTCTCTAATACGGCTTTATTACGGACAGTGAGTGTCGAGCCCTTGAGCACCGCGATCTGTCGTTTGCGGAAGTCAGCCAGAACACGGGTAACCGTTTCCCGCGAGGTTCCGATGATTTGAGCAATCTCTTCGTGGGTGAGCGCCAGCTTGACTTTTGATTCAGCCTGCTGAGGACTGCCCGAGGTCCACTCCAGCAGCAGTCGCGCCAGGCGCTCGGGAGCCGAATGCGATAAGCCAAGGCTGCGGATCTGCTGATAGGCGGTTTGGCAATCCTTGCTGAGGTGTTGCGCGGCCTTCAGGCAGGCGTCGCCATGCTTTTGCAGAAAATTGAGAAAGTCCTCGCGCTTGACGAAATTAAGTTGGCAGGGCTGACCCGTTTCGGCCGTGATCTCATATGGCGTACCGGAAACCGTAGCGTGCATACCCAAAACCTCTCCGGGTTGTGCAATTTTCAAGATCAGGGTTTTTCCCTCTGCTGAAGTAGTAGAGAGCTTCACCCGGCCTTTGCACAGCATGTAAATTCCGCGGGGTGATTGGCCTTCCACGAAAAGCACAGCACCGGCAGGATACGAAGCAGTGTACTTGATGTGATCGAACGCTTCGAGCGAAGCTTTGGGAAGGGAGCAGAAGAAACTGTCGGTCCGCAGCTTGCAAATCAAACAATTCTCTACGAGCTCAAAGCCGTAAGGTGCTCCCACGTTTCCCTCCGAGGATACCCTTAATGCTACCACTTAAACGACTTTGGCACGCAGAATTTGCTCTAGCGGGAGAGGAGGCGGGGTCGCCGCCCGAGTCCTTGGCGGGTCGGTTCGGACTCCCGACATTGTACATCGGGTCGCCTTCGTTAGGGAGCATTGGTGACAAATGTCACACGCAGCGGTATCGCAGGTCACAGACCCCTGCCCGTGCCGCGAAGGAAAATCTCGCCCACAACGGCTCAATAAGGCGGGAAGCGAAGGTCTTTGTTACTTCACCCTGCCGGGCTTGACCGGCGAGCCCAATGGGGTTGCCGGTTGGGGGGCCGGAACCCGAGGTTTCGGCTTGCGAATACGCACCTGCATTGTGAAGAATCTTGACCACTCTCCTCTACCCCAAATCGCTTCCCGCCGCCGGTTTTTGCCGGGTCTGATCCTGCCCAGATCGGCCAAGGGTGTTTATGCAGCGTACAGGTTCGCCAGGAGGTCGAGTTGGTGATGGCTAATAAACCCCGGGATCTCCGGCGCACCTCTCGCGCAGTTCCGCCCTAAGTCGTTGGACGCTGCAATTTTATTGCTCGCATGAGACCGCAGTGGTAACGTGTTTCCTCGTTAGGAAGGGAGAAATTGAGATGACCACAGCAACAACAGCAAGCGTTAATTCGGTTGAGGTTGGGAGCATCGGATTGAGCCGTTGGTGGCGGGTTATCGGCGGTCTCATGATGAATCTTGCCTTGGGTACGCTTTATGCCTGGAGCTTATTCGTACCGGAGCTTGGCAAAGACCCCGAATTCAAAATGTATAAACTTCCGGACTTCACGTTGACCTTCACGATTGCCGTGGTGGTTTTCGCTCTGACGTTCATCGTGGCCGGCCGTATCCAAGATAAGAAAGGTCCGTTTATCTGCTCGGTGCCGGGGGGGGTTCTGGTCAGCATCGGCTTTTACATGTGCCGGCCATGCCCACAGCCTCATGGCCCTGTACTTCTGGTTTGGCGGAATTGGCGGGTTGGGCAACGGATTTGGCTACGCCACCCCCATTCCGGTGATGGCCAAGTGGTTCCCTGACAAACGCGGGTTGGCGGTGGGACTGGCGGTGGGTGGTTACGGCGCGGGTTCGGCAATCTTCGGGAAGTTGAGCCTCAATTACCTGATTCCCGCTTACGGCTGGCGATCCACGTTTGAGATCCTGGGCGGGATCTTCCTGGTGATGACTCTGATTCGGCGCATTCCTGCTGAAGAACCCGCCGGCTGGCTACAAGCCCGCGGGTTGGTCGCCAGCGCCGGCAACCGCCAAAGCAGCCGCGACCACCTACGAGTTCACGTCCGGCGGAGACCCTGCGCACTCCTACCTTCTACTTTATGTGGGTAGCCTATGCGCTGGGCTGCTCCGCGGGTCTCATGGTCATCAGCGTCCTCATTCCTTTCTTCAAGGAGAGTCTGAAGAACACCGGTATGAGCGCTGCTGCGATCGCCAGCTACGCTGGCACGGCGTTTATCGTTGGTGCCGTGGGCAATGCGTCCGGACGCATTCTTTCCGGTTGGATGTCCGACCACCTTGGGCGCATCAACGTTCTCCGGCTGATGATCGGTATTTCCATGGTCGCGATGCCGATTCTGTACCTGGTGGGCGGCAATCTCGGGTTGTTGTTCACGATGGTGTTCATCGTGTACTGGTGCTACGGCACACAGTTGTCGGTGAACGGCTCCGCCACTTCCGACTTCTGGGGCACCAAGAACGCTGGTATCAACTACGGCATGCTGTTCACCGCGTGGGGTGTAGCAGGCATTGTCGGCCCGATGTTGGGTGCGAAGCTGCGTGTGGCCTACAACAGCTATCAGGCGCCGTTCTACGCGGCGGCGGTTCTGGCCGCGGTGGCGCTGTTGGCTGAGTTCATGGCTCGCCGTCCCAAGCATGTGTGAAGAAGTGATGCTGGCCGGATGGCGTAAAGCAGTCCGGCCAGGCTTGTGGTTGCAAGGTTGATTTTGCGGGCGCTTAGATTGGCGCTGATTGGTTCAAAAGGAGTTTCTTCCCATGGGTACTGCAACAAAAGCACCGGCACTCTGATGCAACAAAGGGCAGCAGTCGAAGCAACCCGCCGCTCATGTCGCCGCGCATGGCTTGATTAGTCCAGTGGCGCAGAAGTGGATCGACGAAGGGAAGCAAGATCCGGACGGCTTTTGGGGACGCGCGGCCGACCAATTGCCATGGTTCCGCAAGTGGGACAAGGTGCTGGAATGGACTCCGCCCACCTTCAAGTGGTTTGTCGGCGCACAGACCAACCTGGCCTACAACGCGCTCGATTATCACGTAAAGCGCGGCTGGGGCGGACACACGGCCCTGGTTTACCTCAATGAACGTGGCGAGCGCCGCGTCTACACGTATGCGCATCTGCTCCACGAGGTGGAGCGGGTGGCGAAGGCGCTGCGCGGCATGGGTATCAAGAAGGGCGATCGCCTCACCGTATACATGCCGACTTCGCCGGAAGCGATCATCCTGATGCTGGCGACGGTGCGCATCGGCGCGATTCACTCCGTGGTGTTTGCCGGCTTTGGCGCAAAGGCGTTGGGCGACCGTATTCAAGCCAGCGGCTCGCGATTGGTCTTTACCGCTGATGTCACCTATCGCAAGGGCAAGGACACCCGCCTGAAAGAGATCGTCGATGAGGCCTTGGACAACGCCGGTGACAAGGTTGAGCACGTTGTTGTTCTGAAGCGGACGGCCGCTGAAACTCCCATGCGCGCCGGACGCGATATTCTTTGGGAGCAGTTCCTGGAGCACGGCGCAGGTGAAAGTGGCGACTACGTCAAGATGGAAGCCAACGAGCCGGCGTTCATCCTTGCCACTTCCGGCACGACCGCGACACCGAAGCTGGCCGTCCACACCCATGGCGGCTATCAAGTCCACATCCACAGCATGGGACAGTGGCTGTTCGGCCTGAAGCCGACCGACGTCTGGTGGTCCACCTCCGACATTGGGTGGATCGTGGGTCACAGCTACATCGTGTACGCACCGTTGATTGCGGGCGCGACCACGGTCGTCTTCGAAGGCGCACTTGACTATCCCACCCCGGAGGGCACGTGGAAGACCCTGATGGAGGAGTATCGGGTCACCGGAATTTTCACTTCTCCCACGGCCGTGCGATTGCTGATGCGCTACGGCGATGGGCCGTTCGGGAATATCGATTATACGTATCTGGAACGGGTATTCTGCGCGGGCGAGGTGCTGAATGCGCCGGCATGGGAATGGTTGCAGAAGAAGATTTTCAAGAACCAGATTCCAGTTATCGATCACATGTGGCAGACGGAAACCAGCGGCCCGGTATTTGGCAATCCCTACGGACTGGGAATGTTACCCATCAAGCCGGGGTCCTCGACTGTACCCATGCCAGGGATCGACGCCGAAGTGGTGTGCGCTCGACGGCACACCGTGTGGCGTCAACGAAAAAGGCATCATGGTGATCAAGCGGCCTTTCCCGGGTTTGACTCCGGAATTGTGGGGCGAGAAGGAACGCTACGGCCGCGATTATTGGCAGATTATTCCTGGTGTCTATTACACGGGAGATTCGGCGCAAATCGACCACGACGGTTATGTCTGGTTTGCCGGTCGTGCCGATGAGATCATCAAGATTGCCGGTCATCGCATCGGCACCATCGAGGTCGAGACCGCTCTGCTCGGCCATCCCGCGGTGGCGGAGTCGGGCGTAATTGGCCGGCCCGACGAACTGCGCGGCGAAGTGATCTCGGCGTTCGTGATGCTCAAACAAGGCTTTATTCCTTCGGAAGAACTAAGGCAGAAGCTAGTCGATCAAGTGCGCCACGAACTGGGGCCGGTGGCCGTCATCGGAGAATTGAACTTCGTGGACATGCTACCCAAAACGCGTAGCGGCAAGATCATGCGGCGCGTGCTGAAAGCTGTGACCCAGGAGAAGAACCCCGGCGACATAACCACTATCGAGGACGAAGGCTCGGTGGAGGAGGCCAGGCATGCCTGGCATCAGATGAGGGCAGCACTCGACAACCAGCCCTTACCGGCGGGGTCCACCAAGGGGAAGTGAACCGGACAGTAATGGTGATTCCGGCCCGCTCCAATGGCGGGCCGGACTATGAGAGGCTCTACCTGGAATGCTCCAGGGACGCGCCTAAATGGACTACATCAGCCAGCCAATGCAGTACAGTATGAACGCAAATATTAGGAACAAAGCATCACAAATTTAGAAATCTAAGGAGTGACTGATATGGCTCGACCTCTTCCGAAGCAGAATGCGGTGGTGGAGACCAGCGCGGCTCAGATCGCAGTCCATTGGCGGGAGGAAGAATACTATTATCCTTCCGCGAAATTTGTCGGCCAGGCAAATCTGACCGACCCTGACGTTAACGAACGCTTCAGCGAGAAAAATTTCCCGGAATGCTTCCGGGAGTACGCCGACCTGTTGAGCTGGGACAAGTACTGGGACACCACGCTCGACACCAGCGATCCGCCATTCTGGAAGTGGTTCGTGGGCGGCAAGATCAACGCCTCGTACAACTGCGTGGACCGGCACCTCGACAAGTACAAGAACAAAGCGGCGATCATCTTTGTCCCCGAACCGGAATCCGAGGCGCCCGTCTCTGTCACCTACCGCGAACTCTATGTGAGAGTGAATGAATTCGCGGCGCTGCTGCGCGATTTCTGTGGTCTGAAGAGCGGAGATCGCGTCACCATTCATATGCCGATGGTTCCCGAGTTGCCGATTACCATGCTGGCATGTGCGCGCCTGGGGGTGATTCACTCCGTTGTGTTTGGAGGCTTCAGCGGCGAGGCTTGCGGGATGCGCGCCGCCGATTCAGGTAGCCAGGTCCTGATCACGATGGATGGCTACTATCGCAACGGCAAGCTGCTCGACCACAAGGCAGGCGCCGATATAGCGCTGAACATAGCCCAGCAGGAAGGTCAGGTGGTGGAGAAGGTCTTGGTGTGGAGGCGTCACCCAGGCCAGAATGCGTCTGCTTCACCGTTTGTGAAAGGGCGCGATTTCTTCGTTGATGAGGTCCTTCCGAACTACTCGGGTCAAATCGTGGCTCCCGTTCCCATGGATGCGGAGGCGCCGCTGTTTCTTATGTATACCAGCGGCAGCACTGGAAAGCCCAAAGGCTGTCAACACCGCACTGGCGGCTATCTCGCCTATGTGACGGGCTGCTCCAAATACATCCAGGACATCCACCCCGAAGATGTGTACTGGTGCATGGCCGACATCGGATGGATTACCGGTCACTCGTTTATTGTCTATGGACCTTTGGCGCTGGCCGCCACCAGCGTCATCTACGAAGGTGTTCCGACCTACCCCGACGCCGGCAGGGTATGGAGAATCGCCGAGCGCTTGGACGTCAACATCTTTCACACCTCGCCGACGGCCATCCGCATGTTGCGCAAATCCGGTCACGATGAACCCACCAAGTACAACTACCATTTCAAGCACATGACCACGGTGGGAGAACCCATCGAGCCCGAGGTTTGGCGCTGGTATTACGAAACGGTGGGCAAAGGTGAGGCAGTAATTGTAGACACCTGGTGGCAAACCGAAAACGGAGGATTCCTGTGCACCACCAAACCGGCGTTGGATCCCATGAAGCCGGGAAGCGCGGGGCCGGGTATGCCGGGCATCTATCCCATGATCCTCGACGAAATGGGAGAGGAAGTGCATGCCGGTTCGGGGAAGGCAGGGAACATCTGCATTCGGAATCCCTGGCCGGGGATCATGCAAACCATTTGGGGTGATCGCGACCGCTTCGTCGCCCAGTACTACGCTAAGTACTGCAAGGATACCAACAGCAAGAACTGGCAGGACTGGCCATACTTTGCCGCGGACGGCGCCGTGTTGGCCGTGGACGGGTATTTCCGCATCCTGGGACGCGTGGATGATGTCATCAACGTCGCCGGCCACCGCCTGGGCACAAAGGAAATCGAGTCTGCGTGCCTGACGGTTCCCGAAGTAGCGGAAGCGGCAGTGGTGCCGGTGGTGGACGAAATAAAAGGCCGCGTGCCCGAGGTCTATATCGTCCTGCAACCGGATGTACTTCCGAATCAGCATGAGGACATCTTGGCCAAGGTCAATCACGTCATTGAAACGATGATTGGCAAGATTGCCCGCCCGCGCCGGATTCTCATTGTTCCGGATATGCCAAAAACACGATCCGGCAAGCTCATGCGGCGTGTTCTCGCGGCCCTCTCCAACAACATGAACACGGGAGATATCACCACCTTGGCCAATCCTGACGTGGTGGAATCGGTCCGGGTAATGGTTCAGGGCAAAGAGCCGGTGGTGCTGACAGATGGACCGGAAGACCTGAAAGCATTTGGGTCGGTGGATTGAAGGCTGATCTCAGGGCAAACCTCACGAGACGGGGCGCGCAATGCGCCCCGTCGGCTATTAAGCGTCCATTGGCGGCAATTTTGTCTCCGGGTAAAGCGGCAATTGCGGCTCCGGCTCGATCGACCCTTGCGGCGACGGCGTTGTGAAATCCGCAGAGTTGGCGCGTAGCGCTTCGGCACGCCGCTTGTACCAGATGGTTACGCTGGCCATCTGCCATAAGCGCGCTCCCAACTGCACCAGCATCGCCAGCTCGAGCAGAACAAACGTGGCCGGGACCGCGTTCGGCGGTAGCTTCGTCCAGATCAGGAATGCGATCAGCAGTGCGGCCCAGGCGACAAGGCTGATGCGAAGATAAATCCACAGCAGTGCTCTAACCTGCTGCCGCGTGGCGTCGAGCCCTTTCCATGCGCTGCGCAGCATGCGGCGCTCGTCGCGTGCGACGGCATCTACCTTTGCGATATCGAACCATAGCCTCACAAACAGGGTGATCAAGACCAGGATGATGACGCCCATGAGCCAGATAAAGGAGCCGACCTGATCGGCGACAACTTTGTCGCCCAAGTAGTCCGATGCCCTTTCAACTGCCAGGTACGCGTTCCCAAGAAGAGCGAACGGGACAAGCGAAAACAACGCGAGCCGCACAAATCGCCAGAAGAACAAACCCGAAGCGGCGAAGAAATCGCTCGTGCTGAGCGGTCGATCCTGGCGATAGGTCTCCAATATTCCTCCGCCGACGAACAGCATGAAGATCGCGAACAGGGCCGCCAACAGGTAGGAGCTGGTGGTGAAGCGAAGCAGACTTGCGTCGGGCACCCGCAGCAACTCGTAGAACATCCCCAGATCGAAGCCCCTTAGGAGCTGTTCTCCCGCGAGGCTGTGACCCAAAACGCGCTTGAGCTGCAGGGCCGCAGGCAGAGTACCCAGCGCGCCCAGCACAATGTTTACCGCGAAGACCCACCACAGGACGCGCTGGCGGCGCCATACCAGGCTGGCTCCGGCCGCTACCAATCCCTTGCGCTCGTCGGCCATGGTCTCTCCGGTCATACCAGCCAGCTCAGCGCGTGAGCCAGGAATTGTGTCAGCAACATCCAGTAGGTTGCGATCTTATGGATTGCTCCCCGCTGCTCGTCGGTGGCATAGCTGTTGTTCAGGTAATTGCGATCCAGCTTGATCTTGTGGTCGGGATCGAGTTCGACCGACTTGACCTGCGCCTTCTTGTAATACACGTAGCGGACCCAGCGATCTTTGCCGTCCCAACACACGCGTGTGCTCTCGCCGTTGTCAAACTTGATTTCGGCTTCGACGGGGAAGATAAAGTCCCCCTTACGTTGCAGGATGATCTGTGTCTCGTACGTCGTCTCGCCCGGCTTCTCCTCCGCATCCTGCTCGTACCAGTTGGTCGGAGTCGAGTCAGCGCGTAGCACCGCGTAGTCGAGCACTTGCGTGCCATAAACCGCCTGGTTCCAGTACCATTTCAAGTCGCAGCCGGCAACTTCGTTCACGGTTCGCAGGAAGTCTTCCTGCGTGGGATGCGTGAAGCGGTACTTCATGAAGTAGGTGTGCAACGCATTCTTCAGCGTCTGCTCGCCGATGATTGCCTCCAGCGAAAGGAGCATGACCGCCGTTTTGCCGTAGGTGACGCCCCCATAGGAAAGGCCACTCATATCGGTGAAGCTGGGGTGCGCGAGTGAGTCCGTTTCGGCCTCGGGCAGGTAAAAGCCCCGGAGGAAGGAAGTGTCCCCCAGTTGTGCTCCCAGCAGGTTAAGGCCGCTGGCGTTGTGGCCGTACATGTTGTCAAGCGTTTTCACTTCGGAGTAACTGTTGATGCCTTCGTCAAGCCAGCCGTTCTCGAACTCGTTGGTGGCCACCATTCCGTACCAGTACTGGTGTCCGTACTCGTGGACGACGACCCCCTCGGTCTCATGATCACCCTTAAAGGCAAACCAGCTTGTGCCTGCGGTGATGAACGTCGGGTATTCCATACCGCCGGCCTCGTCGGCTCCGTGTGGCGGATCGACCATGGTGATCTGCGCGTATGGGTACGGCCCGTACCACTCGTCGAAGCGCTGCATGCTGCCCTTCAGCACATCCAGGTAGCGCTGCCAGGAACTCTTGTGGCTGGTATAGCTGAGCAGGCGCATCTTCACCGGCCCGGCGCTGCCGTCATACTGACCCTCGATTACCTTGAAGTTCGGATCGGCGGTCCAGGCGAAATCGTGGACATCCTCAGCATGAAAGGCGACGGTCTTGGTGCCGTTGCCATTGTCGCTATCGCTTGTCTGCACGCCGGTCGCGCCGACGGCGTAGTTCTTCGGCAAGGTGATCTTCACGTCATAGGTGCCGAAGTCGGCGAAGAATTCGGTCATGGCGTGGAATTGGTGACAGTTCCATGCGCCATGCCACCAGACCCCGACTTTGGGAAACCATTGTCCGGCAAGCAGGAAGGTGCGCTTGTATCCGGTGCGTGCCACGACTTCGGGGAACGTGGCGCGAAACTTGATCTTGAACTGCACATCCTGACCGGGCGCCACCGGACGCGGCAACTGCACCTCGAAGACTGTTTTGTCGTCGGGATTACCATCGTCTGGCGAGATGAACTTCATCTGCGTTGTGAGGTCACCCATTCCGACGACTTCGAACGAAGTGACCTCGTTCGAACCGAACTCTTTCGCGTCCCAAGTGTCGAATTGGCTGGAGCGGAAGCTGCCATCACGATGTGCCTCGCGCATCCAGGTGGACTTCGGCTGGAACGCATTCAGGTATAGGTGAAAAGGGAAGCGATCGAGGGCCTGGCCGGTGAGGTTGTGGTAGGTGAGAGTCTCGGTGGCGTCAACGGTGTGCCGCGACGGGTCGTACTTCGCGTCGATCTGATAGGCCACTACTCGCTGCGAGAGTGGCCCCGACACGCCCGACGCGAAAGGGCTTTGGGCGGCTAACCAGGCGGAGCAAAGCAATCCGGTCAGCAGTAAGAAGACCCCGGCTGAAGTTCGGCGGCTCCATCGCAGACCGGACATTTTTTTCAAAGCGACCAACCAGCAAACTCCCGAACGCTCTACCATATCGCGAAATGGCCCCCACAAGTAGTACACTTTCGCGGTTGAGCGTCTTCGCCCGTAGGTTACGAATGACAGAGCCACGAACATTTCGCTCCTACGACGAGTTCTTCGCCTTCTACCTCGAACAGCACAGCGACGCGGGAAATCGCTGGATGCATGCTATTGGCACCTCGCTGGGGCTTATCGTCGCTATTGTCGCGTTCGCGACCCATCATCCCTGGTATGCGCTGCTGTGGGTTCCGCTGGGCTACGGGTTTGCCTGGACCGGCCATCTCCTGCTGGAGAAGAACACGCCCGCGACCTTCGGGCATCCCTTCTGGTCCTTCATCAGCGACTTTCGGATGTTGGGACTGATGCTCACTGGACGCCTGGGCTCGCGGCAGCGAGCGAGGCCGGATCAGCGACGACCCTAGTTTCGCTGTGGACGAGTTGCCCGGCTAAGGGCGTCGAATGGCCTGTGGAACCGGCAAACGGTAACCAGCACGTTAGTGCTAATTTAGCACACAATCCGACCTTGCTTGGATGGCTCGCAAAGAAAAAACGTTTTTTGTAAGATCCTTGTTTGCAGGATCTTACCCGCAAGATCGTCAAAACAATACACTTCGATGCTCATTTAAGTCCAATGATATGAATACTTTGCAATTCCAAGCCCAAAATCGTGCAAACAAAAGACTTAGAGGCAAAATCCTGAAATTACAGAACTTAGAGGTACAACCGTCTCCCACAAGTCCCAGCTTTTCTGGTTACCCTCCACCAAGAAGGACGCCCAAGAATATCGCTTCACTCTCGGCAGAGATTCCATTCTTGGCCGCACCGTCGAATTGTCAAAGAGCAGTTCCTCGCGCCCTGAGGCGCATGGGCACATGCTTAGCGACGGCCCGCGGCAGGTGCCCCCAAGCTCTGACGATAGTCCGATTGGCTGGTTTGTCAAGATTACGAAAGTACATGTACCATTCCGGCAATTTCATAACCTCTGCGTACCCACGATCCAATATGGCGAGCGAAAACCGGCCGCCGTTAACCGCTTTACGGCGTGATCTCAAAGATGACACCACAGCCTTGGGATTGATTGGTTATGCATTGCGACAAATCGCCTCCGTACGCCGTGGTGCCGTACGGTGCTCCGGATCCGGATGGGTATAGCACCGTGAATGTCCATCCGCCGTTTGACGGCGATAGCTCATACACCGTGCCCCCGGTGTGACGAATCGGTAATGCGGGGAACGCGGCCCAACAGCCCGGCCGCGGTACTCACGTGCGAAAGCGGCGACTAGCGGATTTCCACGTCTCCTGAGCCGGTGGAGACGGCGACTTCCGGTCCGCCGCCGCGCACACTGCCCTTCAGTTCATGCTTGCCCATTGAGCCCTGCACGGTAATCGGCAAGTCGGAATGGATGGAGCCGGAGCCGGTATGCACATCCAGGTTGAGGCCACCGGAGCCGACAGCCAGGCGAATGTTGCCCGATCCGGTATGCAACTGCCAGGGACCGGTCACGTTTCCGTCGGCGCTGACGTCGCCGCTTCCGGTGCGCGCGTGCAATCCGCCTTTAATACCGCGCAGACGGACGCCGCCGGAACCGCTCTGAACATCGACGTCGCCCGAGCCGGTCAGTTCGGCTTCAATGTCGCCGCTCCCAGTATGGCCGTAAAAAGGGGCCGCGACATCCTGCGCGCGGATTCCGCCGCTGCCGGTTTGCACGTGCACGCGGCCACCGAGATCGCGCAGGTGGATGTCACCCGAACCGGTTTGGGCTTGCGTCTCGCCGCGAATGCCCTCGATGCCGATGCCACCCGAGCCGGTATGTGCCAGCACCACAGCGTCGGCAGGCACCGTCACCTCATAACTGATGGAAACGTGCCGCTTCACATCCTCGGGCAAGTTATAGCCAATCCGGATGTCATTGCCGTTCTGTTGTATCGGCGGACTGGATTCCACCTGATGAACTGCATTGTCGGAGCTGGAGAACCACTCATTGTTGCCGCTTATCCTGCCGTGCACGATCACCTGGTTGGAGCTGCCGGCTTTGATGGTGACATCGCCCGAGCCGGTCGTGAGGTCGAGATGAACAACACCGGACACGGTGAGCGTTCGGTCGAAATGTCCTTCGACCCGCGCGTGCAGCAGGGCTGGGATCAACAAGAAGCTGAACAGGAAGGCCATGCCTGGTTTCTTCATAAAGCCTCGCAGGAAGATGGGACAACTGCGTTCGCAAGAACGGGCTGCTCTTGCCGGCAGCCCGCTGAGCATAAACATCACGTTACTGCTGTAGAACCACCTGGTCGCCTTCTTTGAGGCCCGAGGTGACCTCGGTCTTGGCGCCGTTGGAGATTCCGATGTTGACTGCGACCTTACGCATGCCGTCTTTTGCCTTGGGATCGGGCACTTCGGTCGAAGCCTTCTTGTCCTTGTCGTATACGATGGCGCCCTCAGGAATCATCAGCACGTTCTTGTGCTCGTCGAGGATGATTTCGGCGTTGGCGGTCATTTCGGCCTTCAACTCGCCACCGGGATTGTTGATGGACACGCGCACTTCAAACGTGGTCACGTTGTCCTTCTCCACACCCATGGGCGAAATCTTGGTGACGTGGCCGGTAAACGTCTTGTCCTTGAAGGTCTCTACCCGGATGCGAGCGGGCTGTCCCAGGTAGACCTTGCCGATATCGCTCTCGTCCACCTTGCCCTTCACGTACACCTCGCTGGTATCGCCGAGGGTCATGACCAGAGTTGCGCCAGAGCCTAACACCAGGATAGAGCTGACCGCGTCGCCAATTTCGACGTCGCGCGAGAGTACGATGCCGTCAATCGGCGCGGTGATCGTGGTGTAGCTTAACTGCTCCTCGTACTGGTTCAAGCTGGCTTGGTCTTTTTTTACCTGCGCCTGGGCCTGGGCTACCTTGGCCTTGTTTACCGCGTACTGAGCGCGGGCCACGTCCCGCTTGTTGACCGCGAGAATGTAGTTTCTTTGCGCGTCATCGAGTGTGGCCTGGGAGACGACACCGTCCTTCGACATCTCCTGCGCACGCTCATAGGCGCGCTGCAAGGTAGGAATATCCACACCCTGCGCATCTACTTCGGCACGTTTCAAGTCAGCTTCGGCGCTCTTGAGGTTGGCGTCCGATGACAACAATTGCGCGCGCGCGGAACTTACCTGGGCCTCAATCTCCACCCGATCGAGCTCAGCCAAAACCTGTCCAGCTTTAACCTTGTCGCCCGTGTCAACGTATAATTTTTTGACGATGCCGCTGGCCTTGGACTTGATCTCAACCTTGGTAATAGGCGTGACTTTGCCGGTCGCGACGACGCTCTTCGCCAGATCGCCACGCTCGACTTTCGCCAGTTTTGTGGGATCGATCTTGGTGCCACCTCGAGTCGCTGCCACCGCAACGATCACCAACGCGACGACCGCGACCGAGACGATCGAGATGATAATCCAGCGCTTCTTTTTCTTCTTGCCGTTGCCGTTCGCCACTGTCGCCTCCCAAAAATGGGCGGAATTCTGTTCTGCTATTTGTTACGTGTGGAGGGGAGAAATAGTTCCGTCGGCGGCAGGAACCCCAGGCGCAAATCACCCCTGCCTTCCTATTAGACCGCCTGGCACAGAAGATCGGTAGCAGAATCCATCAAAAGGGATGCGGGAAAGAATTTCGATTTCTCGTTTTGGGGCGCATTATGGCAAACGACATTCTGCAATTAATCACTACCAGTTGCCATTCGTCACCAGCAGCCTGCGATTAGCCCCGCGGAGTGTGCTGGAAGAGCGCGAAAACCGCGCCCTGTGGGTCGGCCACAACCGCTATTCGTCCGACATTTCCGACGGTGGTAGGGGCCACGTAAAGCTGGCCGCCGAGCTGCTTGGCTTTGTCGGCTGTCACATCGCAATTCGATGTCAGGATGTAGGCCAACCAGTGGGCCGGGGCCCTGGCGTTGTGATACTTGGCGGGAGGTATGCCCCCAATGAAGTGCTCCCCGTTCTTGATGTGCAGATACTCGTGTTCAGGGTCTTCCTCTTCGGTCACCATCTTCCAGCCGAACAAATCGCTGTAGAACTTGCTGGCGCGTTGCGGGTCGGGCGTGCTCAAGTCAGCCCAGCACAGCGTTCCGTCCGCGTGGGCGATGCCGAGTCCTTGGTGGTTCTTGGGCTGCCAGACGGCAAAGACTGCGCCCGTTGGATCTCCCAGCACCGCCATTCGGCCCGACTCGCCAACGTCGAAGGCGTCCATGTGTACGGTTCCACCTCCCGCATTGGCGCGCTTGGCTGCGTCGTCGGCGCTGGTGACCGAGATGTACAGCATCCAGTTCGGCGGGATTCCCTGCGAGCGCTGCTCCGGCCGCATGGTGTAACCAGCGGCGGCATCGCGTCCTTCGAGCTTGAAGATGGTGTAAAACTCGCCCGGTCCCAGCGGCGAATCGGACGGCGTCCATCCAAACAACGATGAATAGAACGATTTGGCTGCGGCTTGATCGGTGGTTGCCAGCTCAAGCCAGCAGAAAGATCCGGGAGGATGCGACTCAATGTTTGGCATGGCAGTTCATCCCGTCCCAAACGTGGGGATTCACGCGTACATCACGAGCGGACTTGGTGGGCCCGGAGGGATTCGAACCCCCGACCAAGGGATTATGAGTCCCCTGCTCTACCGCTGAGCTACAGGCCCTTGCTCTCAGGCTCAACTCGCAGTTCACGGCGAGCCGTCTGTATTTTAGCTGATGGTGCCGGGCTGACTGGGTCATGCTGCCAACCTTCCGATGCAGACAGTGCTTTCCTTGGTCCACCGGGTAGCGCGCCTCAAGGCTTCCGGCAGAGCGGCGAGCAGGTCGGTGGCCACCAGCGAGTGTTCGCCCATTCTCTCCGCTGCCACATCGCCAGCCAGTCCATGCATGTAAACCGCGGCGATCACGGCACGCGAAATGTCGTGCTGCATCTGGCCGATGATTCCCGCTGTCATGCCGGTGAGGATGTCGCCGGTGCCGCCGGTAGCCATTCCGGGATTGCCAGTCGGGTTCACCCACGCCGTTCCGTCCGGCAGCGCGATGATGGTGCGGTTTCCCTTGAGTACGAGAATGAGGCCATGCTCACGCGCGAAATCGCGCGCGACTTTGAGCCGGGCGGCCTGAACATCTTTGATCGAGAGGCCGGTCAGCCGCGACATTTCTCCCGGGTGGGGTGTGAGCACGAGCGGGCGGGTTCGCCCGTCAAGCTTATCGGCGTGCCCCTGAAATGCGTTCAAACCGTCAGCATCAAGCACCAGAGGGACCTTGGTCTGCCGCACGGCCTGACGTACGAATTCCGCCGTTTCCGTATTGCGCCCGATGCCGGGGCCGATTGCGACCACGTCGATCGGCTTCACCAGTTGTCCAAATATGCCGTTCTCGATGGTTCCCATGGCAATGCTGCCGGCATCCGTCTCGGGAAGCGGCTCGGTCATCAGCTCGGCAGCGAATCCCGCGACGTTGTCCAGCGCGCTTCCCGGCGTTGCAACCGTACTTAGGCCGCAACCAGAGCGCAAGGCAGCCATGCCCGCCATCGCCGCTGCTCCCGATTTGCCGAGCGAGCCACCGACAATTAGGACGTGGCCATACATGCCTTTGTTGCTATCGGCGGGGCGCGGAGCGAACAGCGCAGCAATGTCGCGCGGCGTGGTCAACTGGAGGTCGAGCTTGGAGACGATCGCTTCCGGCGGCGAACCGATGGGCGCGATTACAATCGGACCACGCGTGAGATTGCCGAAGACGTGCGCCGGGCGTGGCGCGGTGAAGGTCACAATCGCGTCGGCGTGAACTATTCCGTCGGCCGATTGCTCCGACATGGCATCGGAGTCGGCGCCTGAAGGAATGTCAACCGCGACGACCGGTCTGCCGCTGCTGTTCATGGTAGCGATCGCGTCAGCGTAAAGTGCTTTGACCGGCGGCTGGAAACCGGTGCCAAGGATGGCGTCAACGATGAGGTCGCAATTCGCCAGGCTGCGCGAGGACTCAGCCTGAAGTTGCTGCTGGGATTGCAACGCGATGGGCCGAAGCGGCAGGCGTTCGAACATAGCAAGCGCATCGCCGCGCAAGTCCACCGGCGAAGCCAGCAGCAGTACCTCGACCACTCGTCCGGCACGATGCAATTTACGCGCGACTACGAACCCGTCGCCGCCATTGTTGCCCTTGCCGCAAACCACGGCAATGCGACTCGCCTGGCCATACTGTTCCAGGATGAACTGCGCGATGGCGGAGCCGGCATTCTCCATCAGCGTCAGGGAGTGGACGCCGTAGCGCTCGGTCGTGGCGCGGTCGATCTCGCGCATTTCCGCAGCAGTGGTGATCTTCATAAGCGCCCTGTCGCAGAATCTTCCAGCCGCCGCAATCCGGCGGGCTCGCCCATGACGATGAGATGGTCGCCAACATGAATCGCCTCGTCGGGCGAAGGATTGAAGCGCATGTGAGAATCCTCTCCCTTGATGGCGAGAACAATGACGCCCATTTCCTGGCGGATGCGCGAACCTTCCAACGTCTGTCCGTCAAAGCGCGAGCCCGGGTGTACCTGCACTTCTTCGATCTCCAGCGGCTTCTGCTGGTTCATGGCGGTGTCAAAGAAGTCGACCACATGCGGGCGCATGAAAGTTTGCGCGATGCGATAACCGGCGAAGTGGTAGGGCGAGACAATACGATCGGCTCCGGCAGTGAGCAAGTGCTTCTCGGCGTTATCTTCGCTGGCGCGGGCGATGATCTTGATCTTCGAGTTCAGGCTGCGCGCGGTGAGGATGATGTAGATGTTGGTGGCGTCAGTGGTGGTGGCGGCGACCAATCCGCGCGCGCTCTCGATGTGCGCCTGTTGCAAAACCTGCGTTTGGGTGGCGTCGCCGATGACGGTGAGCCAGCCCTCGGCGGTGTAGCGCGCCAGCTTGGCTTCGTCGCTGTCAATGACGACGAAAGGCAGAGGCTTGCGCGCCAGTTCGCGCGCGACGCTGCGACCGACGCGACCTGCGCCGCAGATGATGAAGTGGTCCGACAACCGGCTAATCTCGCGGTCCATGCGTCTCCTGCCGAAGACCGATTGTAGCTCGAACTCCAGCAAAGCCTGGGTTGCGCCACCGAAGAAGAGCAGCAGCAGTCCGACGCCGGTGACAATGATGAACGAGTTGAAGATGCGGCCGGCCTGCGACAGGGGATGAACTTCGCCATACCCGATCGTGGTGATGGTGGTGAGCACCATATACCAGCCGTCGAACCAGGACCAGTGTTCCAAAAAATGGAATCCGGCCACGCCGACAAGAATAAGGGTCAGCAGAGCCAGAAACAGGATCTTCAGGTTGAACAGAGCTTTCACAGCAGCCATTCTTTCGCGTCGGGATGGGTAGCGCAACCACGCAAACGCTCTTTTTCTGGTTCTTTAGAATCAGTCGATTACGCAGGCCATAATATAGCCGACTGCCCTCCGCGACAGGACCCGGAGCGGTGCCTGTAACCAAGCCCATGAGCCGATTATATAAACGGCGTTCAGTCCTAAAGTTATCCAAGCAAGAGAACGAAAGACACACCCAACAGAGAAACATCGCCGGTTCGCAACCGGCTCTGCCCGCTGCTCCTGGGCATGATGAGGGAGCGAAAGGTCGCCAAAAGCGGCCTTTGCCGTTTTAGGGGAAAACTTGTTTGTATTGCTGTTGTGAGTAGTGCCCATGTTCTTGCGGATGGCACGTTATAGCTTCGAGCAGCACTGGGCTAATCCTCCGGCAAACCAGTATTTCAAATCGTGCAGTCCGCGGAGTATTAGCAAACTGCTTGATGTAGAGCGTATCGCCTTTCCTTTTTTTCCCGACCAACGGTTGTGCGATGAGTTCGAGGATCTTATTGGGCCGACAGATAATGGCATGGATTGACGTGAACCGCTGAAAGCGGTATGCCTGATAACCGCCATAATCATCGTTGGTTTTCCGTCCGTCTTTGATCGCCTGGACGTGCTTGCCAGGACTGTTCACTTCTAGTTTCGCGAATCCTTATGGAGGAGCTTTATTAGATGCGGGAAACTGCCCAGAGCAAATTTCACCCGATGTCCGCGAGGTCTATAAATTCCACCTCACAAATGTTTCTTTCGTACCAGAAGACCATCTCACGCAAGTCATGTAGCCAAATTCGTGGGTGCAGGGGCTCAATCACTGTGGCGCGGATTATACGCCGGGCTTACCAGAGATAGGGTGGGAAAACTCTCGTGCCGTCCGCCTTCCTCCACGTGATGCAGAGCAGAACGATGTAGATCGCCGTTCCAGCGACAACCCGAGTCGCAAGAGCGAAGGGAAGAAACACGGAAATCCCGGCACTCAGAAGCAACGGCTTCGGCAAGCCCGTCAGTCGCCCGCGACTTTCACGTCGTCGGGTACCTCGCGCTGCACCTTGCTGTGCTTTTGCCCATAGCCGAAGTAGATGAACATGCCAATGGCCAGCCAGATGATGAGGCGCCACCACGTGTCGATGGGCAGGCTGGCCATGATGCCGAGGGAAATCAAGATGCCGAGAATAGGAACCACCGGAACCCACGGCGTCTTGAAGGGCCGATGCAGGTCCGGCCGCCGTACGCGCAGCACCCACACTCCGGCGCATACGATGACGAAGGCCAGCAGCGTGCCGATGCTCACCAGTTCGCCCAGAATGCCGATGGGAACCAGCGCAGCAAAAATCGCCACGAAGATCCCGACGGTGATGGATGAAATCCACGGCGTGCGGAACCTGGGATGCACAGCGCCCGCCCACTGCGGCAGCAATCCATCGCGCGACATGGAGTAGAACACACGCGACTGACCCAGCAGCATGACCAGCATGACGCTGCCCAAGCCAGCAATGGCGCCCAACTTCACCAGGAACGAACCCCAGCGCACGCCGGTTTCGTCGATGCCGACCGCAACCGGATCAGCCACATTCAGCGCCGAGTAGGGAACAATCCCGGTCAACAAACCGGAGACGAGGATGTAAAGAATCGTGCAGATGACCAGAGAGCCGAGGATGCCCATCGGCATGTCCTTCTGCGGGTTCTTGGCTTCCTGGGCGGCGGTGGAGACGGCGTCGAATCCAATGTAGGCGAAGAAGATCACGCCCGCGGCACGCGCGATTCCCGACCAGCCATACTCGCCAAACGCTCCCTGGTTGGGCGGAATGAAGGGATGCCAGTTGGCGCGCGGCCTGTGCCGGGTGCTTCAACACGAACGCGGTGGCGATGGCAATGAAAACTAGAACGATGGTGACCTTGGTGATGACGATGGCGGAATTGAAGTTGGCGGACTCTTTGATGCCGATGACCAGGATGAGCGTGATCAGGCCGATGACGAGGAATGCGACGAGATTGAAGACCCCGGTTACGTGCGGCAAGGTTGACGCGTCCACGCCGTCCTGCTTGAGCATGGGCGCCATGGTGGTCAGCAGTTCCCAGCGTCCCTGATACTGGACGATCACGTTGGGTATCCAGTGATTGCCGACGTGGGTGTAAGGGGTCGCCGTAAACTGCGGCGGGATATGGATGCCCCAGTCTTGCAGGAAGCTTACGAAGTATCCACTCCAACCGGAGGCGACGGTGGCCGCGCCGAAAGCGTACTCCAGGATCAGGTCCCAGCCGATGATCCAGGCGAAGAGTTCGCCCAGGGTTGCGTAGCCGTAGGTGTAGGCCGAACCGGCGATGGGAATCAGCGAGGCGAACTCGGCATAGCAAAGCCCGGCGAAGACACAGCCCAAACCGGCGAGAATAAAGGAGAGCACGATGGCCGGGCCCGCGTATTGGGCGGCCGCCGATCCGGTGAGGACGAAGATGCCGGCCCCGATGATGGCCCCGATGCCAAGGGTTATGAGGTTCACGGGCCCCAGCGCCCGTTTCAGACTATGTTCGCCCGTCTCCGCCGCCTCTTGCGTCAGCATGTCGAGGGGCTTGCATTTCAGCAGGTTCGCCATTCGGCTTGGCCTCTTCTTCGCGACTATTCTTGCGCATCCCGTTGCGGGTTGCGCCTGGACCACAGGAAATACACCGGAATTCCCAGCAGGACGATAATCAGTCCGGGCCACGTGTACTGCGGCTTGTAGCGCAACAAGACTATATCAATAAAGACCGCCATCAAAATGTAGATTGCCGGCAGCACGGGATATCCGATGGCGCGGTAGGGCCGCGGCTCGTCGGGGCGCTTGATCCGCAGTACGAACAATCCGGCGATGGTCAGGATGTAGAACACCAGCACGGCAAAGATGATGTAGTCGAGCAGTTGCCCGTAGCTGCCGGAAATGCACAGGATGCAAGTCCAGACGCATTGCATGATCAGTGAGTGCGCCGGAGTGTGATATTTGGGATGAAGCCGGGCGGCGCTGCGAAAGAACAGGCCGTTCTTCGCCATGGCGTAGTAGACGCGTGCGCCGGCAAGAATCAGTCCGTTGTTGCAGCCGAAGGTGGAGATGAGGATGGCAAACGCCATGATCTGCGCGCCGCATGGGTCCGAAGACCTGCTGCATGACGGCGGTGGCGACGCGGTCTTCCTTTGCGTACTGGATGCCGCGAGCCAGGATGGTGGCGCCGTGGGCATCGCCGGCCAGCGGCAGCACATTCAGGTACACCACGTTGGCGAGAACGTAGAGCAAGGTCACGGCGCCGGTTCCCAGCGCCAGAGCGAGTGGCAGGTTGCGCTTGGGATTGCGGACCTCACCGGCGGTGAAGGTGACGTTGTTCCACGCGTCGGAGGAGAATAGCGAACCCACCTGCGCCACGGCGACGATGGTGATGGTGCCCACCAGCGCGATCGGCCCGCCGACGCCGACCTGCACGGGATGCAGCGCCGCCCATCCCGCGTTGCGCCAGAAGTTGGCGCCGAAGTTGGCGGCGATGGCTTGCGCATTGCGTCCCACGAAGATGCCGAGCAGAACCAGACCGAGCAGCGCGGCGGTCTTGGCAAAGGTAAAGACGTTCTGCACCGCCGCGCCGGTCTTCACGCCGAAGATGTTGAGCACGGAGAGGAAGACCACGATCAGGATGGCCATCAGGTTCTGGGTGTTCAGGCCGACATCCATGTTGCCTAGCACCATGGGGCCGATCGGGATGCGGCGGCACGTGGGCGATGTGCCAGATCCAGTTGGTGGACGAGATGGAAGGGAAGAAGACGCCGAGGAACTTGCCGAAGGCCACGCCGACGGCGGCGATGGTGCCGGTCTGGATGACCAGGAAGAGCGTCCAGCCGTAGAGGAATCCCCAGAGCGGGCCGAGGGATTCGCGCAGGTAGACGTACTGGCCGCCGGCGTGCGGCATCATGGCGGCGAGTTCGCCGTAGGCGAGCGCGCCGGTGATGGTCATGAATCCGGTGACCAGCCAGGCGGCGATCAGCAGCGCGGGCGAGTCGGCCAGCGCGCGCGATTTCGGCGGAGACGATGAAGATGCCGGAGCCGATCATCGAGCCCATGACCAGGGTGGTGGCGCTGGTCAGGCCCAGGCCTTTTACGAATTCGTTTTCGCTGGAGACAGATACGGTTTTCGCTTCAGTAGCCAAGGGGCCTCGTGTTGATTTGAATCTTCATTCTGATTTGGATCTTCATCCTGAGCGGAGCGGTCAAGCTTTGAAAGGGCACGGCTTCAGCCGTGCCGTGAGAGGTTATGTCCGACCGGCTTTAGCCGCCGAGGCGACTTCTTTCTCTTCGCATCAGAACCGAATTCCCTCAGCGGCTAAAGCCGATTTTCCGCTCCATTCCTGCGGCACGGCTGAAGCCGTGCCCTTTCAAAGCATCGCAACAACCAATGTAATGGCGCTCGCAAGAATCTACACCAAGAGGCGCAAGAATTCTTCAGCAACTTTCGAGGGGGAGCCGAGCAAGTCAGAGATGACGGCAACCGAGTCGGCCCCGGCGTCGATGACCGAGCGGGCATTGGCGCGGGTGATGCCGCCGATGGCGACCAGCGGTTTGCGGGTCGCGGCACGCGCGGCACGGACGCCCTCGATCCCGACCGCCGGGTCATGGTCGCGCTTGGACAAGGTGGCAAAGACCGGGCCGTAGGCGATGTAGTCTGCCGGGCCGTCATCGGCCTCCGCCAACTGTTCGAGATTGTGGGTGGACACTCCCAGAATGCGGTCATCGCCGATCACGGTGCGCGCGCCCTGCGGCGACAGGTCGTCTTGGCCGACGTGGACACCGTCGTAGTCGGCGGCAAGGCAGATATCGGCGCGATCGTTCATGATCAGGGTCACGCCGTCGTCCAGTGCGCTGCGGACCTCACGTGCATCGCTCAGCATCTCTCGCGCAAGGCCCAACTTGTTGCGATACTGCAGCAGGGTCACGCCTCCGCTGGCGAGCTCGCGCGCATAGGCAACGATAAAAGCAGTAGTGCGGAGCGGTGAAGCAAAGCAGGCGACGTCGAGGATGGCGTAAAGCTTCGGCAACTGCAACGGCTTAGGCATGTGCGGTGACTACTTCGCAGGCGTCAGGAATCGCTCCATGAACTTGGTATCGAAGTTACCCGCGCGGAAGTCGGGATCGGCCATGATCCGGCGATGCAAGGGAATGCTGGTAAAGATGCCTTCCACCACGAACATCTCGAGCGCGCGCGACATGCGGGAGATGGCCTCGGCGCGGTCGCGGCCGCGCACGATCAGCTTGGCAATCAGCGAATCGTAGTAGGGAGGAACCACGCTCTCGGCATAGGCGGCGGTATCAACGCGAACGCCGGTTCCGCCGGGAGTGTTGAACGCGGTGATCTTTCCGGCTGAGGGCGTGAAGCGTTCGGGATGCTCGGCATTGATGCGGCACTCGATGGCGTGCCCGCGGAACTCGACCGGGGAGGTGATGATGCTGCTAAGCTTCTCGCCGGCTGCAATCAGGATCTGCGACTTGACCAGGTCCACATCGGTAGTCATCTCGGTTACGGGATGCTCAACCTGGATGCGCGTGTTCATCTCCATGAACGAGAGATTGCCGTTCTCGTCCATAAGAAACTCGACCGTGCCGGCATTCATGTAGCCGATCTTGCTGAGCGTCTTGACCAGAAGATTGCCGGTGCGTTCGCGCAGCTCGGGCGTCATCTTCACCGAAGGCGCTTCTTCCACCAGCTTCTGGTGGCGGCGCTGGATGCTACAGTCGCGCTCCCCCAGGCTGATCACGTTACCGTGCTCGTCGGCCAGTACCTGGAACTCAATGTGGCGCGGGCCGCTCGACGAACCTCTCCATGTAAAGATCGCCGTTGCCGAAGGCCGCCGCCGCTTCCGATTGGGCGGCATGGAAGGCGTTGGGCAGCTCTTCTTCGTTGCGGATGACGCGCATGCCGCGGCCGCCGCCTCCGGCCGAAGCCTTCACGATGACGGGAAAACCGACGCTGCGCGCCCACTCCATGGCTTCGTCCGCCGAGGCGATGATGCCCTCCGAACCGGGCAGGATGGGTACGCCCTCCCGTTTCATGGTCGCGCGGGCCTTTTCCTTCTCGCCCATTAGACGCGTGACCTCGGGCGGTGGACCGATGAACTTGATACCGCAGTCGCGGCAGACTTCGGCAAAGTTGGCGTTTTCGCTGAGCAGTCCGTAGCCGGGGTGGATGGCGTCCACGTTGGCGATTTCCGCGGCGCTGATGACGGCGGGGACATTCAAATAACTCTCGCTCAGGCGCGGAGGGCCGATGCAGATGGCTTCGTCGGCGAAGCGCACGTGCAGCGAATTGCGATCGGCTTCGCTGTAGATGGCGACCGCCTTGACGCCCAGCTCCTTGCAGGCGCAAATGACGCGCAAGGCAATCTCGCCCCGGTTCGCAACTAGAATCTTCTTAAACATGAAGTAGGGTCCGCAATCCGGACGGAGCCATGTCAGCTACTGTTTGCGGATGCCGAACAGCGGCATGCCGTACTCGACCGGATTTCCGTTAGAGACGAAGGCCTTGGCGAGCACACCCGAGACTTCCGCCTCGATCTCATTCATCAGCTTCATGGCTTCGATGATGCACAGCACCTGTCCCTCCTGCACCGTGTCGCCAATTTTGAGGAACGGCGGCGCACCGGGGGAAGGAGATTCATAGAACGTGCCGACGATGGGCGACTTCACGATGTACAAGTCGGCATCTGCGGGTGGCGCTGGCGGGACCTGCGTTGACGGAGGCGGCGCGGTGCTGCCAGCGGCTTGAATGTCCGCGTGGGACGCAGCGGCGACTGGAGCAGCCGCCACTGGAATGGCCGGAATGGAGGCCACCGCCGGCGCAATCTGGACCACCGGGGCAGCGCCTCCGCGCTTAATGTGGAGCTTCATGTCGCCGCGTTCGAGCTCGAACTCGGCGATGTCCTTCTCCACCAAAAACTCGATCAGTTCCCTGATTTCTTTCTGATTCATCAGATTCCGTCTGGGACGACGCTCGAACGATCGTCGCCTAAAGTTCGATCAGTTCTTTGGTCACCGGGGTCAGCACCCGATGTCCACTACCGGTCACAACTACCATGTCTTCGATGCGAATGCCACCCTTGCCGGGAAGGTAAATTCCGGGCTCAATTGTGACGACCATCCCCGGTTCGAGCCGTTCCGTCTGCGCCTTGGCGATCCGCGGCGGCTCGTGGATTTCCAATCCTACTCCGTGGCCGGTGGAATGGGTAAAGTACTTGTCCAGCCCGGCCTTGCGCAGCACCTGGCGCGCGGCTTGGTCCACTTCGGCTGCCGTTTTGCCCGGAGCGACGGCTGCAATGCCTGCCAACTGCGCTTCCAGTACAGCTTCGTACCACCGGCGCTCTTCCCGGGTGACCCGGCCCACGTGCACGGTGCGGGTCATGTCAGAACAATAGCCCCGCAGTATAACACCGGAATCCACCACCACGAATCCGCGACGGGGTATAGGTTGACCGGTGGCGCGACCGTGCGGGCAGGGCGGAGCGCTTGCCCGCCGCCACGATGGTTTCGAACGACATTCCATCGGCGCCCGCCTGTCGCGCCGCATACTCCAATGTTCCGGCGACCGCGGACTCTCGAACCCCGGGCCGGGTGGTTGCCAGGGCCTGCTGGTAGACGGCCGCGCCCAGCTTCGACGGCGTCCGCCATGATACGAAGCTCTTCGGCATCTTTGATCATGCGCTGTCGCATGATCAGCCCGGAGGTGGGTTTCCACTGCGTCGGGCGACTCACTAGCTTACGCATCTGCCCGGCGGTGGCGAAGGTGGTGTAGTCCGCCTCGAAGCCGACTACGCCGGCGTTCGGTTTGGCGATGATCCTGGCCGCATCCTGCAACAGCGGGCCTTTGGAGATGACGAGCCGCGCGCCTTTGACCTCTTCGCGAGCTTGCTCGGTATAGCGGCCGTCGGTGAAAAAAACTCGGCGCCCCCCGAGGAACAGCAGAAGTCCATTGCTGCCGGTGTAGCCGCACAGGTAGCGGAGGTTCGCCGGATGGGTGACGACGAAGCCGCCGAGGCTGTTCTCAAGCAGAGTTCGCTCGAACTTCTTCAGGCGTGCGAGATGGTCCATTCGATTCTCAACTTATCATGGTGAGCGGTTCCACAATAGAGGTATCCGGTTTGTACGGGTAGTGCGGCGCTTCAGCGCCGCGTTCGCCCCGGCCAAACCCCTGCTAAAGCCGCTGAGGTCGTCGACCTCAGCGGCTTTAGCGATTTTTATTGCTGCCCTATGCGCGGGCCTGAAGGCCCGCACTACCCGTACACGGGCGGATACAGCGACTCTGAATCGGCGCTAGAACTGGGTTATCTGCAGCGAATCCGGCGTTTGTTTGCTGACGCGGAAGATGTGATGGCCGTTTTTCCGATGGGCTGCCGCGTCGGCGCGAACGGTATAGGTTCCCGGGCCGGGGCTCGATCCGAAAGGGACGACTGGGCTTTTGGCCTGCGCGGCCAGGGTGAAGTGTTGATAGCCCAGAGCGGTCGCTCTGCCAATAGAATTCACCGCGACGACAACCAGAGTGACATCGAGGGCGTAGCCGGTTTGGTTCGACAGCACGGCCGATCCCGAGACCTCGGTGCCCTCCACCTTGGGAGGCTGCTTCCAGTCGAGCGTTAACCCGGCAATCACTGTGATCGTGATTTCGCGCATCACCTGCTGGTGAGGCACGTGGGAGTCTGTAATGCCGAGATTGAAGCGATACTCACCGGGAGTGGTGGGCACGCCGGAGATTGCTGCCTTGTGAGCTTGCAGCTTGAGCCCGGGCGGAAGCTGGCCGTCAACCCGGCTCCACGTATAGGGCGCGAAGCCGCCTTGGGCGACGAGGGGCAAACGGAAGTTCTCTCCCGCCACGATGGGCCGTGGCGAGCGGGTAACAATCGTGAGTGCATCAGCATCGCTTTGCGAGGCCAGCGCCAGAACACCAGACGCGGTGGCCACAAGAAGAACGAGAACGCCGCAACTCAGGGCTGGAAAGCGCACTATCCTCACATTATAGGTGGCCGGTCCCGCTAGCCGTGCGCCGCGCCTATTCCACCACCAGCAAGAACTGGAACGTCTCGTCGCCGACCGGCACCGTGACCCGCACCATTCCGGCTTTCTTTCCATTCGAAGCCAGAGGAACGCCATGCCTCAGCTTGGGCATGGGGAAGTAAAGGACGCCGTCCGCATCGGATTGGGGCGTAATGGTGTTGGCCAGAAACGCGTTCTGTTCAACATAGTCGGGGGAGTTCTGGCGCTGGAGTTGGGTCAAGACATCGGAGGTGGCGGCTTCCCGATTGCGAAGGCGGCAGACGATATCACAATCCGCAGGCTGGACAGATTCCCGCGACTGCAATGCTCCTGGACTGTCGGTGTACAGGACAGCTCGATTACCGGGCAAAATTGGGATTGCAGATCCATTCGCTTTAGCGGCCATGGCCCGCATCATCTCGAGCAACTGGGGATTCATGAAGTCGTTGGCGGTCGCCGTATCCGCAGGCGCGCCCGCGACGGGATTCACTGCGAGCCGGGCCCAGTTGTAGGGACGGCGCATTTTCCGGGCCAGCTCCGTGCCGGGGACCATGGCGAGCCCCTGACCAGCAACCGTGTCCTCCGCTCGGACTTCTTCGGGCTTCAGGGTCACCGGTTGCCGGCCTGTGTTGTAAACGCGGATCTTGACCGCCACAAACTTGTGGTTGATCGCGGAATGGGCGGCAGCGACAACGGTGTAATCCAGTCCGGCAACATAGCGATACACGATTCCATTCACATAAAAAGATCCGTTATCAGCGCGGGCGGCCGGCAGACTGGAAGACAGAGTTTGAGCCGCGACGGAGCAGCACAACAGGACTACAGGAAGGAAACAGCGCATAACGCCTCCAGCCTCCGTGGTGCGGAGCCTGTGAGGTAAATCGGCAAGTGTCAGCGCAACATGAGGAAGCCTGGGCGATAACGCCCAGGCCCGTTTCACCGGACAAAGTGGTGGAGAAGTCCCGCAAGAGGCCAGTTCTAGGGCAGCAATCCGAACTGCGCAACCCCAGTTTGGGTGCCCACGAAGACCTGGCCGTTTACGATGACGGGAGTGATGAACTTGTTTCCCGGACCAAACTGATCGCGCGACCCAGCTTGATTACTGTTGTAGAACTCAGTTGCCAGGTTGGTGGCGTCATAAGCGTGCAGCACCGCGGGATTCGTGTTCTCCACCGCCCAAACGATTGCATTCGTGCCCAAGTTAGCGGAGACGCTGGGCGTTGTTCCCGGATAGATGAAGGCCGTGCTGGTCTGGCTGGCCGGCAAGATCGATAGCTTGGCGTTGCTTATAGTAAAAGCCTTGAGAATATTGTTCGCGGCTCCAAAGTACACGGTGTTGTTGAAGTATGCGGGCGCCGCATACATGCTATATTGCAACGCGGCCAGGATCTCCTGGTAAATGTCGTCCTGGTCGTGGTCGAATTTACCCATGTTATCGCGATCGGCAACATAAATATCGGTGTTCTTACCGCCCCCCACGGCCAGACGATGGACCTGGCCCTGGTTGTCGTAGAGGTCGGGCAAGACCACGACGCCGCCGGAGCCCAGATCCAGGTCATAATACGATTCCGTCACCGTGTCGTACATGGTGAAGTAGTCGGCCACGGCGAGCTTGGGCGAGGTGGCGATTTTCAGAAAACAGTTTCCGAAGTCGCCATTGACGGGCATCCCGTTGTTGTCAAGAGTGGTGTCGAAGGTGCCGTTTCCGCTTAGGAGGTAGATGTAGCCGTCGTAGTCAGCCGCCAAACCGGCGCCCGACATCCAGACTGCCCCGGAGTTACCGTTGGGGGTAATGTTCAAGACCGATGTCTGTTTCAGCGTCAGGGCATCGTAGGCCAGCACCCATCCGGTGTAGGGACGAATATCGCAGTGTGAGGTGAAGGCCATGTAGATTTTCCCGCCGTATTCCAGCAAGCTGACCCGCTCCGCGTACAGTCTGGGATCGAAAACGACCTGGCCGTTGTAGCTGTTATCGCCGGTCCCGGGATAGGTTGCCGCGATTTCCGTCGGGCCTCCGAATAATTCTGCGCCGCTGGTCAAATCCAGGGCATGCAGACGCTGATGGTAGTTGCCGGAAGAATCCTTGGACATGGCGACCAGGTAAATGGCGCCACGCTGCCGATCGATCACGGGTGTGCTCGTAATCCCGATTGTGGGAGTAATCAATTCGCAGCCCAAGTCATCGCTCGGCGTTTCCCCTTGCAGCAGCGCAGAGGCCTTCCATAGTTGCTGGCCGTGGTCGGCATCGAAGGCATACACACTGTCGTTCTCCGTGGCCACGTAAAGTATGTTGTGAATGTTGGGGCCCAGCGGAATTTTGTAGAGGTAAAGGGGCTGGGCATCCACTAAGCCGTCCACGGGGAAAAAGCCGATGAGTCCGAATGTCTTAGAGTTGACATTGGCGGGAGTCAGCACCTTTTCGTACTGTGTGAAACCTTGGCGGCTGACGTTGTAATGGTAGGTAACGACGTCCCCAATGTAGCCGAGGGGGCCGAGTTGGTTTTCCGGCTTGCCTGGGCTCTTAGCCGCGGACGCAACCGGGGCGGCGGCCCGGGGTGGCGAAGAAGCGGAGGCGGGAGGTGGCGGCGGACCGGCAGCTAGAACGATCGCGACCGGTGAACCGACCGAGGAGAAATCCACTACACCCCAGCACAAAATCGCCAAGGCAAGCATCATGAGAACGGGAAGGATCCAACGAAGTGGCATTCGCACAGATATCCCTGCAAGTAAATTGTGGCTAGACTGAACGGGCAAGATGATACAACATGCCTGCGGAAATATCGACGATTTTCACACTCAAAGGCAGATTTCGGTTCCATAAAACGAAACCTAGTTTTTGGACAGACCCTGGGAAGGGCATACAAATGCAGGTTCGCGAAAAACGGAGGTGATAGTTCCGTCTTCGAGCCTTGATTGGACTATTGCAACAAACCGAACTCAGCCACGCCCGTCTGCGTGCCGACAAATACTTTGCCGTTCACAATGACGGGAGTGATGAATTTGTTTCCCGGACCAAACTGGTCACGCGATCCTGCTTGATTGCTGTTGTAAAGCTCATTGGCCAAATTGGTGGCGTCGTAGGCGTGCAGCACGGCGGGATTGCTGTTCTCGACTGCCCAGACAATGCCGTTGGAAGTTCCGTTGGCCGAGACCGAAGGCGACGTTCCCGGGTACTCGAATGAGGTGGAGGTTTGAGAACTCGGCGATGATGCCAGCTTTGCATTACTGATGGGGAACGCCTTTAGCGATTGGCCCACCGATCCGTAGTACACAGTATTGTTGAAGTAGGCGGGATTGGCCCACACGCCGCCGGGCAGAACTCCAACCAACTCCTGATAAATAGCATTGTTATTGTTGGGATTGAATTTTCCCATATTGTCGCGATCGACAACGTAGATGTTGGTATCTTTGCCGGCTCCTACTGCCAGATGATGTACTTGGCCATTGTTATCCATAAGGTCGGGCAGCAGCATTGCACCGCCGGACCCGAGGTCTTCATCGTTGTTGGATTCTTGTACCGTGTTGTACATGTTGAAGTAATCCGCTACCGCGAGTTTGCCCGAGGTGGACAGCTTCATGAATGCATTTCCATAGTCTCCGTTTATGGGAAAGCCGTTACCATCGAGGGTGGTGTCGAAGGTGCCATTCGCGTCGAGGAAATAGATGTTGCCTTGGGAGTCGCCGGCCAAGCCTGTGCCCGCCATCCAGATGGCGCCCTCGTTGCCATTGGGCGTGACATCGATGACCGAGGTCTGGGCCAGGGTCAGAGCGTTGTAGCCCATCACCCATCCGGTGTAAGGACGAGCGTCACAATGCGAAGTGAATGCCAGATAGATAATGCCGCCCGATTCCAGCAGACCAGCGCGCTCGGCGAATTGCCCGGGAGCAAAAATGACCTGACCATTCTGGCTGCCATCTCCGGTTCCGGGATAGGTTGCCTGGATCTCCACCGGGCCGCCAAATAGTTCAGCTCCAGTCTTCAGATCGAGGGCATGAAGGCGCTGGTGGTAGTTGCCGGAAGAATCCTTCGACATAGCCACCAGATACATGGCGCCATTGGGTCCGCGCTGCCGGTCGATGACAGGAGTGTTCGTGATGCCAACCTCAGGTGTGATCTGACCGCAACCGTGGTCGTCACTGGGAGTTTCGCCAGAAGCCAGAGTAGTCACCTGCCACGACTGTCCACCGGAATCAGCGTCAAAGGCGTAGGCGCTGCCGTGCTCCGTAACCACAAACAGAGTGTTTTGCGTGTGAAATTGACCTGGGAGCCGGTATGCGTAGAGTGGCTGCGCGTCGACCCTACCATCTACTGCAAAGAAGCCGACCTTCCCGAAAGTGGTGGAATTCACATTGGATGGCGCAAGGGCTGTCTCCTGGGTGTTCTGGCCCTGCCGGCTCGGAGTGTAGTGATAGGTCAGAACATCACCTGCGTAACCAATGAACCCCGCTTGTCCCGCCGGATGATCGCGATTCGCAGTACGCGAGGAGGAATGAACAGAGGAAGCGGCGAGCGCTCCCAGGCCGGCAATTGCCAAGCCAATGACGAATAGCATGGATAAAGTCTGGTTGCGCAAGGTATCACCCGTTTGATTAAAGCTGGCAGCTTAGATGAGCGTAGATGCAAATGTGCTGCCTGAAGTTGTGTGAATTTTCAGGCATTTGATCGGTCAGGCCATGAGCTTCGCGCTGAAGGGATGCAGGGGCATCACGAGTCAGTCAGCGCCGGCAGCCGCTCCGGCGGGCTTCCCGAGTTTGCGTGGGCGCGGCGGCGTAGCGCTCAGGCTCCTGTCCTCCATCCAACTGTCGAGGATGCTCTTCTTGAACTTCCAGCGGTTCCCAAGCTTAAAAGCTGGAACTACTTCTTCGGAGACGTACTTGTAAAGGGTGTCGGGCGAGATTCCCAAGTAGTGCGATGCCTGACGGATGTTCATCACTTCGCGTGCATCGGCCATGCCGGTTCCTTTCAGGCTGGCGGCTGCGCCAGGCGGCAACAAAGAAGCGGGGGGACGCGCCTTCTCCGTTGCTTTAGGGGTGCTGTTGATGGCAAGCTCCTGTAACACCAGGCCAAGGGATTGCTTTCTCCCTTTATTCGCCTTGCAGCCTACGTACAAAAGCGGGTCAACGCAAGTTATTGTAGGGGTCTAACGGACGATCCGCCATAGGCCAGCTATTGACCTGCGCGGTACCTGCGTAGTGCAACCGGCAATAGCAGAGAGGGAACCGGGCGAATTTACAATTGCGCCCGCTTGACGGATGTGTTTGCTCCAGTCCATGCTCGCGCGGGCCGCTGTTCTTGGCACCGGGTCACCTTTGAGATTCGGGACGCCCATGGCCGTCCGTCCTCTTCGGATTCGCAAGCGATAGCCGATCATTTAGGATTAAGCAGATAGGAGGCACCGTGGTCTGTAGCGCTTGCGGGTACGAAAACCAGGCTGGCAACCGCTTTTGTGGGATGTGCGGTACGCCGCTACCACATCGTCCGCTGACCGCTCCGGGTGCCCAGGGGACCCACAGCCTCACCCGCGTACCCCTGGAGGCTGCTAACCCCGACGAGAGCCAGCGCGGTACAACTAACCCGGCCGACCTGCGAAGTCCTAATGTGCCAGATAGGTCCGGGGTGCTGATCGAGATGCCAAGCGCCCAGTCACGCAGCGGTGGATCCCCGCAGCCGGAGAAGCTCGGTTCGTCAGAGATGGTGCCCGAAGTCCCGCTGGAGGAGTACGTCAAGAGTTTCCACTACGTTCCGCCGTCCAACCCCGACGAGGTTACCATGCGGGGAGATGCGCGGATATCGCGGCCCAAGGCTTCGGCAGTGAGCGATCCGCCGATCCTGGCCCCGGCTGGACCAGTCGCCACGACGAACACCAGCGTGACCCAGCCGTCCGCGCTGCCCGAGGATGTTGGTGAACGGCTGGGGCTGGAAGATACGCCGGATGTGGACGAGCGCCATGATCGTCCGCGCTTTCTCGATTTCAACGACCCGGCTCCGTCGCTCGAAAAACCTGAAGCAACGGAATCGGACATCGCGGTCCCATCGTTTCTCAAGCTGAGCGACATCCGGCGAGTCTCTGTCCAACCGCCAGCAGCCGAGACCGTGTCGCAGTTGCGAACCGTCCTCCAGGCGAAGCAGCCAACGGCAGGTGGCAAGCCCTCTGTTGGAAGGGGCCTGACGTGGCTCGCCGTGGCTGCGCTCATTGCGTTCGTGGCCCTGGGAGGGGTGGAGTGGCGGTCCCAGGTTAACCACACGAACGACGGGCCAGTCGAAGTCGTCAAGACGCGGATCGAAAGCATCAGGAGGCGCTACAATCTACGTCCTCAGACCGGCGATTCGGCCGGTGCAAACGCTGCCAAGCCTGCAATATCGGCCGAGGAACAGCCAAAGTCGCCGCCGTCGCAGGAGCACAACGCCACTCCCAATCTGAGTACACCAAGTCCCGCAGCGGCGACCAACCCTCCGGTGGCTGACAGTGCCCGGGGCAATGCTACGAGCCCGCCGCAGGACGCGACGGCGATCGGGGTGTCTAAACTGGGGGAACAGAAAACGGTCCGCCCTCCCGCGCTGGGCTCTCCGCTGAACGAATTGGAACCGGCGACTGCGCAGAAATCCGCGCAGCCAAAGACGGAGCCGCCGGCTAACGCTCCAAGGGTCACGCCTGTCGCGGAAGTTCCCAAGCCGCCGGCCTCCGTCGCTGACAGAGCAAAGCCAAAACCGCTAAGCGACCAGAGCGAACAGACGGTCGCAGTCAACAAGGCCGCGCCCGGCAACGACGAGTTGGCCAAGGCGAGCAATGCCAGCGACTCCGCGGCCGCCGCAGCATGGCTCTGGAAGGCCACCGCCAAGGGCAATCCTGACGCGCCGGTTCGCCTGGCGGATATGTACGTCAAAGGTGACGGAGTGCCGCGCAGTTGCGAACAGGCGTTGGTACTGCTGAAAACGGCAGCCGCCAAACAGAATGCCCGGGCCCGCAACCGGCTGGCCGTCATGTACAACAACGGCACCTGCGTGCAACGCAACCGGGTGCAAGCGTATCGCTGGCTGAGTTCCGCGCTGGCCGCCGATCCCAACAGTCATTGGGCGCGGGAGAACCGCGAAGTGATCTGGGAGCAGATGACGCCGGAGGAGCGCGCCACGGTCCAGCAGTATCGGTAGGCCTACGTTATAAGGTCGATGAAATAGTGGGTCATTAGCGCCAAGCGAGAGGAGACACGCCTGAAGCGGCTGGCAACATTGATCGCGGACTCCGAACAGGGCCGGAGGATCGGACTGCTCGACTATCCCAAGAACAAACGGAAAGATGTCCAGCCTTGAGCCAGCGGATGTCTCATTTGCTAAGATGCTTTCGCGATAGCGCGCTTCACGCTTTGCGGCAATCGCAGGACGATGAAATACTCGGCAGGATAGAGGTAATCTTCGCCGGACTCGTCAACGATCCTGACCAGATCGTGCTTTTCGGCGGCAGTGTCAGCGATCACAGGATAAAGCTTCCTCAGCTCGAGCGATGCTGGATACTCCTTGTTGCGTACGCAAAGAACGAATCCTCCGCGCCTGCTAGCCGAGGAGCCGTTTGATCTTGAACTCTTTTTTGCCGATGCCATGGGCTTCATACCAATGTAGCTCTGCTTTCTGGATTGTGCCATCTCTTAGTTTGATGCGAGCAATGCCCTTCAACTTGCGCCAGGCGCCTGCACCATAGGCCCTCCTCAGGCGCTTCCGCTCACGTACCCCCGAACCCTTGGCGATCAATTCGACGTCACCAAACTCGCCGAGGATTTCGAAAACCATACTCGCCGATTGTACTGCCCAGCGAGAAACGAGACCGGCGCAGGCCATGGACGCCAAGCCGATCTGACGATTCATGACCCGTTATCAACTATAATGACTCCCGCGGCCAAGGCATTGCGTCTCGCCCGCGGTTTTGAAACCATCCGTTGTTCCCTCGCATCAACGCCAACTGGAGGAAAGATCAGAATGGCACATGAAGTTCCTGCGCTGCCCTACGACTACTCTGCCCTTGAACCCTACATTGACACGCAAACCATGCACCTGCATCACGACAAGCATCACCAGGCCTACGTGACCAACCTGAACGCTGCGCTGGAGAAGGCGCCCGAGCTGCAGAAGCTCAGCGCCGAAGAGCTGCTCAAGGGACTGGAGAACGTGCCCGAAGCGATTCGCAACGCGGTGCGCAACAATGGCGGTGGCCACGTGAACCACACCATGTTCTGGAAGATCATGGCGCCCGAACGCCGGCGGCGAACCCAGCGGCGCCATCGCCGACGCCATCAAGAGCGCCTTCGGCGATTTCAACGCCTTCAAGGAGAAGTTCAACGACGCCGGCCTGAAGCAGTTCGGCAGCGGCTGGGCGTGGCTGGTGCGCGACCAGGGCGGCAAGCTGCAGGTCATGAGCTCGGCCAACCAGGACAATCCCATGAGCCAGGGCTTTTATCCCATCATGGGCAATGATGTTTGGGAGCACGCGTACTACCTGAAATACCAGAACCGTCGCGCCGACTACCTGAAGGAATGGTGGAACGTGGTGAACTGGGCGGAAGTGAACAAGCGCTTCCAGCAGAGCCAGAAGTAAGGCCGCCTTCGCAAATCCGCGTTGGTGAGAAGGTATCGCAAGAATGGTTTGTATCAGGGCACGGCTTCAGCCGTGCCGCAACTCGCTCGGTAAAGAACCGGGCTTTAGCCCCTGACGAGGCCTTTTCCCGCTGCAGGGGCTAAAGCCCTGAGCTTCTGCGACGCCCTGTCCGGCACGACTAAAGTCGTGCCCTGATACGGTGCGGAACGATTCATGAGATGAATTGGCTCTGTTGACATCATGCCTTGAAAGGGCACGCCTTCAGGCGTGCCGAAAAGACGGAGTTGCGCCCGGCTTTAGCCGCTGAAGGGATTCGCTTGGATAGGCTGGGAGATCGAGCTCCCTCGGAGGCTAAAGCCGGGCTCTGAGAATGGCGCGTGGCGGCGCGGCTGAAGCCGCGCCCTTTCAAAACAGAGCATGTCAACAAAGCCAGATGAGTTCTAGAAAAGGGGTGCGGCAATCGCTTGGCCCGCCCGACGGACAAACTCAGGGAGAACAATGTGAAAAAAATGATGATCGCAATCGTTGTCGGGGCGCTGTGCATCATGGCGGCCCACAGCGGCTTGGCCGCTCCGGCTAAGACGGCCGGCAAGCAGCAGATCGCGCACGGCGAGTATCTGGTGAAAGCCATCGGGCAGTGCGGCGACTGCCATACCCCGATGAACGAGAAGGGCGAGTTCGTCCCGGGAAAATGGCTGCAAGGCACCAAGCTGACTTTTACGTCGACCGTGCCCGTGCCCAACTGGGCCGACACTTCTCCCAACATCGCCGGGCTCAGCGGCTGGGACCACGAGAAGGCGGTCCAGTTCTTCATGACCGGCCTTGCACCCAATGGGCAGCCGGCGCGTCCCCCCATGCCGCAATACCACATGAATCGAGCCGACGCCGAGGCGGTGGTTGCCTATCTGGAATCGCTGAAGCCGTAATCACATCCGGTACGTCGGCTGATAGGGCAGGCTCTTGCCGTTTACGATGGCGGAGGGATTATGTGTAACCAGTGCGTCCGCAATCTCGTCGCCAGCCAGGCTTGCGACCGCGTTGCGCGCTTGCGAAAGCACCGGACTGCGGCGCTCGGGATCGTGGGCGTCGCTGGCCACAATGTGCACGGCTTCGCGCTTCAAGCAGCCACTCGGCCATCTTCTTCGAGCGGCTTCCCCAGAACCCGGTGACCGCGTTGGCGGTGACCTGCACCAGGCAGCCTTGCTCGACCATCTCAAGCACGGTCTCAGGCTTGCGCAGCAGGATCTGATTGCGCTCAGGATGGGTGATGATGGGGACCATTCCACTGCTGGAGAGCGAGAACAGGTCCTGCTTCACGCTGGGTGGAATGCCGTAGTCGCTGAACTCCACCAGCAGGTAGCGCGAGTCGCCAATGGTGTATCGCCCGGGATGGGCGAGGGCATCGCGTATGTTGTCGTAGGAAAAATGGAAGTCGCAGCCCAGGCTGAAGGTCAATTTGCCGTCCGCGACATCGTGGAGTTGGCCCAGCATTGCGGTATAGCGGTCGCGATCGTAGACGAATTCGTCGTTGGCATGCGGCGTGGCGACGATGTGCGTGATGCCGTCCTGCGCGGCAACCCGGCACATGTCCGCCGTCATCTCCCACGACTTGGAGCCGTCATCGATGCCGGGAAGGATGTGGCAATGAATATCGACCATGGCGAAAAATGTAAACCGCTGATGAACGCCGACTTCGCGGATCGGTTCTCTTGAAACAAGAATAAATCCGCGTATCCGTGGGAATCCGCGGTTGAAAGGTTTTTATTTGTACCGTTCCTGCATGAACTCCGTGATTGCTTCGTAGGCCGCGCTCAGCACCGGTTCCTGCGGCAGAAACACAATGCGGATGTGGCGGGTGCCGGGCTTTTCGCCGAAACCCGAGCCGTGAACCACCAGCACGTGCTTCTGTTTGAGCAAATCGCCGACGAAGGTCAGATCGTCCTCTGGGATATCCAGGCTCGGATGGGCATAAAACGCGCCCTTGGGAGCTATCAGATTTACCCGTGGAGTGCGTTTGGCCCACTCGATCGTAATCTCGGCGCGGCGCCTCAGCTTGTCGCGCACCTCCGGGAGATGGTCCTGCGGACCTTCCAGGGCAGCGCTGATGGCGTGCTGGAAAGGATGCGGTGCCGACAAGCGCGCGCGCAGCAGCCGGTGCACGGCTTCCATGTAGGGATGCAGGATCTCGCGGGGGCCGGTGGCGATGGCCCATCCGATGCGCCATCCGGGCACCAGATACGCCTTCGAAAGCCCGTTGAAGGTCACGATCGGAACATCGGTTGCCAGCGTCGCGATGGAGATGTGCTTCTCCTGCGGGTCGAAGATGAGCTTCTCGTAAATTTCATCTGCAAAGATAACCAGGCTGTGCTGTCGTGCCAGCTCCAGAACTTTTTCCAGGGTCTGCCTGGAATACACTGCGCCGGTCGGATTGTTGGGATTGATTAGCAGAATGGCCCGGGTGCGCGAGTTGATCTTGCGATCGATGTCGGCCACGTCGGGCTGCCAGCCGTTGGCCTCGTCCAGGTCGTAGTCGTTCACCGGGCAGTCCAGCTTGCCCATGATGGCGCCGTAAAGCGGATATTCCGGCCTCGGGGTCAGCACGTTGTCGCCGGGATTCAGCAGCGCGGTGATGCAACTGTCAATGACCTCTCCGCTGCCATAGCCGATGAAGATGCTTTGAATGTTCCGAAATCCATGGCGCTCGGCCTCGTTGTGGATGGCGTCGATGGCGGGCTTAATGCCCAGCGAATCGGCGTAACCGTTGTGGCCGTCGCGCATGGCCTTAAGCACGGCGTCGATCATGTGCGGCGGAGTGGGGAAGTCATACTTGCAGGGATCGCCGATGTTCAGATACAGAATCTTGTGACCCTGGCGGGCGACTTCGTCGGCGACGACGGCGAGATCGCGGATGGCATAGCGTACATTCGCCATGCGGGTGGCGGGCAGAATCTCGGTGATTTGGTTAATAGCCATGATTCGGTCCTCTGGCTCGGAACGCACATACCATTATGACCCACCGGGTGCTGTGGTGGCAGCCGATTCGTTTCTGGACGCTGTCGCCTCGCTCTGATTGCGTCACAGCGCTGTGTGCTGAATGACCTTGTAACCGTCCTCGCCGGCGGTGCTACACTTGCGCTGTTCTTTATGTCCCTTCCTCAGGTCGTGGAACATCTCCGGAAGATAGCCGGACGCGACGCCGTCCTCGATCGTCCGGAAGACCTCATGCTGTACGAGTACGACGCGGGGATCCGCAAGAGTACGCCGGGTGCGGTGGTTTTCCCCCAGACCACGGAGCAGGTGTCGCAGATCATGCGGCTGGCCTCTTCCGTCAAGATACCAGTGGTGGCGCGGGGAGCGGGCACTGGCCTGAGTGGCGGAGCGATCTCGCAGGAGGGCGGCATCGTGGTCGCCTTCGCGCGCATGAACCGCGTTCTCGAGGTTGACGTCGAGAACCAACGCGCGGTGGTGCAGCCCGGCGTGGTGAACCTGCAGCTCTCCGAGCACGTGTCGCACCTCGGACTCTACTTTGCACCCGATCCTTCCAGCCAGAAAGCCTGCACCATCGGCGGTAACGTCGCCGAGAACTCCGGCGGTCCTCATACCCTGATGTATGGCGTCACAGTGAATCACGTTACCGGAGTAGAGGTAGTGCTGCCGAGCGGCGAAATCGTTCAGTTTGGCGGCAAGGCTGCGGATTCCTGCGGCTACGATATGACGGGGTTCTTTGTCGGCTCGGAGGGGACGGTCGGCATTGCCACGGCGATTACGGTGAAACTGCTGCGCAAGCCGGAAAAAGTTGCAACCCTTCTGGGGATCTTCGAGTCGGTGGACGATGCCGCGCAAACGGTTTCCGCGATTACTGCCGCAGGCATCACTCCGGCCGCACTGGAGATGCTGGATGGATGGACACTGCGCACCATCGAGGCCTACTGCCACGCGGGCTATCCACTCGATGCCGGAGCGGTGCTGCTGATTGAACTCGATGGATTGCGCGAGGCGGTGGAGGAGCAGGCGGAAGCGGTAAGCGCACGTGTGTCTGCAGCAGAAGGCCCGCGAGGTGCGCCGCGCCAAGACCGAAGAGGAGCGCGCGCTGCTGTGGAAGGGCCGCAAGACCGCCTTCGGCGCGCTCGGGCGGGTGAGTCCTTCGTATTACACGCAAGATGGCGTTGTGCCGCGCAGCAAGATTCCGGCAACGTTGCAGCACATCGGCGAGGTAGCGAAAAAGTACGACCTGATCATCGGCAACATCTTCCATGCCGGAGACGGCAATCTTCATCCGTTGATTCTGTTCGACATGCGTTATCCCGACCAACTGGAGCGCGCCTTGGCGGCCAGCAAAGACATATTGGAATACTGCATTGCCATCGGCGGCTCGATCACGGGAGAGCACGGTGTGGGGATGGAGAAGCGCGACCTGATGCCGGTGCTGTTTACGGAGCAGGACCTCGACGTCATGATCAGCTTGCGGAATGCGTTCAACGGGGACGACGTCCTGAATCCGCAAAAGCTGTTTCCCACCCCCCGCATGTGCCGCGAGATTGCTGGCGCGGCGCGCAACCCGGTGCTGGTGCAGGAGGGGATGTGAACGCTACCACGATGGCCAGCCGCTGGGCAGCGGAGTTCCGCGCAATCTGCGGGGCCGGGACCATTGTCGAAGACGCCGACGAATTGCATCGGCACGCCATTCTTGGGGTCACGCCCGGGATTGCAATCATGCCCGCGTCGGCCGACGAAATTGTTGAGATTTTGAGGTTCGCCAACCAGCACGGGCTTAGCGTGGTTCCCGCTGGAGGTTTTACGCAGCAACAAACCGGGAATCTGCCGCCGCAAGTCGACGTGCTGCTCTACACCACGCGCCTGACTGAAGTCGAGCATTACGACTCCGGCGATCTCACCATCGGTGTGGGCGCGGGATGGAGAGTGTCGCAGTTGGCCGCCAAGGTCAAGGCGGACAATTTGTTTTTTGCCGGCGACGCGGCCCTGCCCGAGCGTGCCACGGTTGGCGGACTGCTGGCGACGGGACTGTACGGTCCACATCGCCATGGCTACGGTGGTCCGCGGGATTACTGCATTGGCGTGAGGTTTGTAACCGGAGATGCGCGCAAAGCCAAGGGTGGCGGGCGGGTTGTGAAAAACGTCGCCGGCTACGACATGATGAAACTGCTCATCGGCAGCCAGGGAACTCTGGGAATCATCACCAGCGCCAGTTTCAAGCTGTTTCCGGCAGCGCGGCAGACGCGGACGTTTGTCTGTGAGTTCTCCAATGTTGAAGAGGCCTTTACATTTCGAAACTGGGTATTGCATTCGCCGCTCGATCCGATTTGTTTGGATCTGGTCTCGCCCGAAGCCGGTGGGTTATTCGGGTCAGCCGGGCCATGGTCGATTCTGATTCGCGCGGCGGGTAGCGACGGCGTGCTTGCCAGGTACCGCGCGGAGTTGGGGACTGCGGTTTCGCGTGAGGTTGAGGGCGGGAGCGAAGAGAACCTGTGGCGGGCGGTGACGGATTTTCCTAACTCCGTGCTGCAGCGGCATCCGGATTCACTGTTGATTTCGTTGACACTCACGCTGGCTGATGTCCAACCGGTTCTCGACCGACTTAAGTCGGTGGCTCATTCGAACAGCTTCACGCTCGCGGCACTCGGCCGGGTGGGAGTTGGGCATCTGCTGGTGGCTATGTGGCCTGCATCTGGGACCGAAGCTGCGATGGTGAATTTTGTTAACGCTGCCTCGGCATTGCGCAATCATTTGCCGCGCGGTGTCGGTATGGCGGTGCTTTATTGCCCACCGGAAGCGCGCCACCATGTCACGGCTTGGGGCCCAACTCCTACGGACTTCGAAAGTATGCGCAAGGTGAAGATGACGCTCGATCCGCGAGACATTCTGAATCGCGGGAGGTTTTTCTTTTGACGCCCGCCGCTCCAGTTGCGGACAAGCCTATCTCAAACTTCCTGCCGGGCGAGAAGCCTACGTGGGACCTGTACTCCAAGTGCGTTCACTGCGGGTTGTGCCTGGACCAGTGTCCAACCTATCGCGCCCTGGGCACGGAGATGGATTCGCCGCGCGGCCGCATCTACCAGATGGTGCAGGTGGACGAGGGCAGGCTGGCGCTGGGAGACTCGTTCGTTACCCACATCGATCGCTGCCTGGGCTGCCTGAATTGCCAGACCGCTTGTCCATCGGGTGTGCCTTACGGAAGCCTGCTGGAGCGCGCGCGCTCGCAGATCGTCGAGAACTACCAGCGCCCGTGGCTGCAGACGCAAAATCCGGGCGCACTTTTACGGCAAGGTGCTGCCGTCGTTTCGCCGTCTGGCGACACATGCCAGGTTCGTCCGCTTTTATCAGCGTTCCGGTTTGCAAAGTCTGGCGCGGGGAAGCGGACTGTTGAAACTGCTTGGCGTGGCGGAGCTGGATGCTCTGTCGCCGCGCATCGAGAAGGACTTCTCCTTCCGGGACCTCGGCGCAGTCTTCCCGGCAGAAGGAGTTCGCCGCGGGCGGGTGGCGCTCCTGATCGGTTGCATCGGCAGCGTGGCGTTTGCAGAGCTGAACCGCGCCACCATTCGCGTGCTGACCAAAAACGGCATCGAGGTCCATATCCCACGCAGTCAGAGTTGTTGTGGAGCGCTGCACCTGCATGCCGGGTTCCTAGAGATGGCGCGGGTGCAGGCCCGCGGCAACATTGACGCCATGCTCAGTCCGGAGTTTGACGCCATCGTGAGCAACGCCGCCGGATGCGGCTCGGTGATGAAGGAGTATGCCGGGCTGCTGGAGCACGACGCCGAATATGCCCAGCGTGCGAGGGAGTTCGTGGCCAAGGTCCGCGATATCACCGAGTATCTGGCAGAAGTGGGGCTGCGCGAGCCGAAGCGCAAGTTGGGGCAGCGTGTGACCTATTCCGATCCGTGTCACCTGGCGCACGCGCAAGGAATTCGCAAGGCGCCGCGCGAACTATTGCGCGCAATTGGCGCCGAACTTGTCGAGATGCCGCGTTCCGATTCCTGCTGCGGCAGCGCCGGCGTTTACAACGTGGTGCAGAACGAACTTTCGATGAAGGTCCTCGACGAAAAGATGGTGTACGTAGTCGGCGTAAGCCCAGAGATCCTTGCGACTGCGAACGTGGGATGCATGTTGCAGTTCGCCGCCGGAATCAAGCGCACAGGATTGAATGCTCGGGTGGCGCATGTGGTCGAGTTGCTGGACGAGGCGTATTCGTAAGAACGGGCGACGCAGGTTCTCGTCGCCCGTCCCCCTTAGCTCCGCTTGGACGCCCGCCGCGGTCACTGGCGGGCTGCTGCGCTACATGTCTAAATCGGCAACTTGATACGGAACCTTACTTGCCGGCGATCGCCGCGCGCAGCAGGCTCGACAATTCTTCCGCAGCCTCCACCGGCGGCTGGCAGGCAAAGTTCGTACACAGCATTGCAAAAGACCTTTCCTCCCTGAGTGCCGGGAGGTTGGGCACCGTCTCGGCCAGTACCGCAGGGAGGTTCTGCGCCACCGCCTCGCTGTCGGTCAAATGCACGACCGCTTTGTTTACCGCAAACGGAGCAAGGGCGGCCCGCAGAAACTCCTGGGCGCGCTCGTCTTCGCCGACCACAACCACTTGCGTGTGCGGCTTCGACAGCCAGGTGGCGGCAATGCCGTAGGTCCCGGCGTAGATTCCAAACTGCTCCGCCGCGTTGGCGAAGACCTCGAGCGTGTCTTCCGCTTTGTCGCGATACTTCGCATCGTTGGTATAGGCATGCAAGCGCAACAGGGCAATTGCGGCGCTGGGATTGCCCGCCGGAGTGGGCGCATCCTGGAATGGTTTACGCCGCGCCGACAGCGCACCCAGTTGCAGCTTTTCTTCCAGCGAAGCCTCGGTGTCGAAGAAACCGCCCGATGTTGCATCGCCGAATCGGCGGACCATCTCGTCGGCAATCTGACGTGCGAACTTGAAGTAGCTGATGTCGCCGGTGACTTCATAAGCATCAAGGCAGGCCAGCGCCGTGAAAGCGTAATCGTCAAGCAGGCCGCGGACGAAGCGCTTTTCGGCACGCGGGTCGGCGTAAGCGATGACGTGAGATAGCCCGCGCTCTGGCATCCACGCCTCTGACAGGATGCGGTCCAGAGAACGCAGCGCGAACCGGCGCGCTTCTTCGAGTCCCAGCACCTGCGCAGCTTGCAGGTACGCCGAAACGCACATGGCATTCCAGTTCACGTAGACGGTTTTGTCCACGAAGGGCGTTGGCCGCTTCAGGCGTGCGGCATATAGCTTTGTTTTGGCCGAAGCCAGCAGATCAAGCACTTTGGAGACATCGATGCCCATGCGAGCGGCGACCTGTTCCGGCAGTGCGCTCACCCACAGCACATTCTTCGCCGGGTCGTGGTGCATCTCGCCCACATCGTTGATGTCGTAATGCAGCGCCGCCGCTTGAAATTCAGCCTCGTCGAGAACGGCTTTTGCTTCCGCGACCGTCCAGGTGAAGTAATCGCCATCGTCATCGAGGTTGATGTCGGCGTCCTGCGATGCGTAGAAGCCGCCGTGCTCGCGGTCGCTGAGCCACTCGTCCATCCAGCGGACGATGTCGCGCGCGACGTGCGCGTAGAACTCGTGGCCGAAGACCTGGTAGCCGTGAACGTAGTTCTTCAGCAGTTCCGAGTTGTCGTAAGACATCTTTTCGAAGTGAGGCACAATCCAGCGCTCATCCACCGAGTAGCGATGAAAGCCGCCTGCAAGCTGGTCGTAGACGCCGCCCTGCGCCATCCGGGTCAGCGTGGTCGTGATGACCGTGGCGACACGCTCCTCGCGCGTGCGAACGTACCAGTCCATCAGCAAATCGAGCGCGGCAGGGTGGGGAAACTTGGGCGCACTGCCGAAGCCGCCGTTCTTCTCGTCGAAAATGGGCAGCGCCGACTGCACCATGATGCCCACAATTCGCGGCGAAAAATCTCCCTGACGTCCGGCAAAGCCCTCGGCATTCGCCAGTACGTTCATGGCTTCGTCGGCGGATTTAAGCACCTCGTCCTGCCGATCACGATAGGCGTCGGCAATTGCGAGCAGGATCTTCTTGAAGCTGGGTCGCCCCCAGCGATCGTCGGGCGGGAAGTAAGTGCCGCCGTAGAATGGACGGCCATCGGGCGTCAAGAAAACCGTCAGCGGCCAGCCGCCAGTACCTGCGATCGCGGATACCGCAAGTTGATAACGGCTGTCCACGTCGGGACGCTCGTCGCGGTCAACCTTCACCGCAATGAATCGCTGGTTAATGAGGTCAGCGGTCTCGGCACTCTCGTAGGATTCGCGGTCCATGACGTGGCACCAGTGACACCACACCGCGCCGATGTCGAGCAGGATCGGTTTGTTCTCACGTTGTGCTGTGGCGAAGGCTTCTTCGCCCCACTCGTGCCATTGGATGGGCTGGTGCATCGCCGAGCGCAGGTAAGCAGACGAGGCGCACGCCAGCGCGTTGGTCGATTCAGGCATTGTCGTTCAGTCTAGCAGGGAAGAATGGGCGCTGTTTTCTCGGCGGTCGCGATCAGAGCAAAGAAAAAGCGAGGGACAATGCCCCTCGCTCGGACGCAAATGCGTCGTCTTAGCTTTGCAGATGAGCTTCGAGGAACCATAGGTCCTTGTCGGCTCCGCGCGTGACTTCGGTGAACAGGTCGGCCGTGGCCTTATCACCGAGGGCGTCGGTTTGGTCGATCGCTTTGCGGGCGGAGTTCGCCAGAGTCCCCAGCCGCTCCACCAGCGCGCGAACATGGTCTTCGCCCTTCACGGCGTTGAAGTCATATTCCTTAATTGTCGAGTCAGCCGCGGCCTGGCGGGCAGTGCCGTTAGCGACGCCACCGAGCTGCGTTACCCGTTCCGCAATCAGGTCCGACTGATCTTCCAGGTGACTGGCGATGGAGTCGAACAGCTCATGTAGTTGAAAGAAGTGGATGCCCTTTACGTTCCAATGCGCGTGCTTTACCTGGGTCTTCAGGTCCACCGTGTCGGCGAGGCGGGCGTTGAGGATTTCGATGACCTTGGACTTGGTATCTTCGGAGAGTTTGATGCTGCTGGAAAACCGAACTTCGCTGGTTGCGGTAGCCATACATCCTCCCGAGCGGAATTTCAATCCGCTCTGTGTTCTTGATTTTATTGAGTGGTGATGGAAGCTGTCATTCTTCAACCTGTAAGAATGTGGTGAAGTGGATACTTGCACCCGTACAAAAATCGATCTGTCTTGTAAGCTATATTTTTGTAACCTTGATATTGGATGCTGGAGCCGATGAAGAAGAGTCAGGAAGCGTTGGAGAGGATTCTGAAGGGAGTCTCGACCTTTCAGGCCGAAGTGTACCCGGCGCAACGTGAGATGTTCGAACGGCTAAAGCACAGCCAGCAACCTTTGGCTTTGTTCGTGACTTGCGCAGACTCACGCGTGGTGCCCAATCTTTTCACCCAGACGGCCCCGGGTGAGATCTTCATCGAGCGCAATCCCGGGAACCTGGTCCCTCACTACAGCGAATTCGTAGGCGGTGTGTCTGCCGGAGTCGAATATGCCATGCTGGTTCTGAAGGTGCCGCTGGTCGTCATCTGCGGACATACCGATTGCGGGGTCATGAAAGCGCTGCTGCACCCGGAGCAATCCCAGGGCCTGCCGGGGATGCAGCAATGGATGCGGCACGCCTCAGAGGCGCAGCACCGCATCAGGCGCGATCACGCAAGCGCTGGTGAGGCGGAGAAACTGCGTCTGCTCACCGAGTACAACGTGCTGTTACAGATCGAAAACCTGAAGAGCCACCCCAGCGTGCATTCGCGGCTTGCCAGCCGGGAAGTGGACATTCGCGGCTGGGTGTATGACATCGGCGATGGCTCCATCTGGATGGCGGACCCGGAGAGCGGGAAATTTGAGATCGGCGGCGCTACACTCAACGGTTAGCACTTGCCGCGCTCACTTTCCCACGAAGACAACCACGCTGCGCGGCTGCACGCGATAACTCTCCTGTGACAGCAGCGGAAACTCCTGGCCGTCCTCGGCAATGTCCTGTGGCGAGGGCTGGGCGGTATCGGCAAGGCGGAACCATTCGTGTTCGCCGATCGGCGGCAGATCGAACTCTAGCTCTCCTGAATAGGCATTGGCGATGAAGTGAAGATCTTCACGCTGGTCTTTTTCGTGCAACTGGGTCAACTGCATGGCGACCGTGTGCGAAGCCTCGCCCCAGTCGGGCTGGTTGCGCTTGACGCCATGCCATGTGATGTGAAATCCACCTTCTCCGTGCAGCTCGAAGCTCTCACGCCGCAGCAGCTTACAGCGCCTGCGAAACGCAATCATCAACTGAAAAAAACGCACTAACCCAGCGTTGCTCTCGGCCAGCCGCCAGTCCAGCCAGCTCACGTCGTTGTCCTGACAGTACGCGTTGTTGTTCCCCTGTTGCGTGCGCCCGATTTCATCACCGGCCAGAATCATGGGAACGCCATGCGAGACCAGCAGAATGGCGGCAAAGTTCTTGCGCTGCCGCAGGCGCAGTTCGTTGATGGCGGCATCGTCCGTCGGGCCTTCGGCTACCGCAGTTCCAACTGTAGTTGGCGTTGGTGCCGTCGTTGTTGTTTTCGCCATTTGCCAGGTTGTGCTTCTGGTTGTAGGAGACCAGGTCGGTGAGCGGGAAGCCGTCGTGACAGGTCACGAAGTTGATGCTGTGGTACGGCTCGCGAGCGCTGGTGAGATAGAGATCGGGGCTCCCCAGCAAACGCGTCGCCAGTGACGATGTCATGCCCGCGTCGCCCTTGACGAACTTGCGGATATCGTCGCGGAAGATGCCATTCCATTCCGCCCATCGTCCCCACGATGGAAAGGTGCCGACCTGATAGAGCCCGGCCGCGTCCCAGGCTTCAGCGATGAGCTTGGTATTGGCGAGCACCGGATCGTACGCCAGGCTTTCCAGCAGGGGTGGGTTGCTCAACACCTGGCCGTCCTCGCCGCGGCCGAGAATCGACGCTAGATCAAAGCGGAAGCCATCCACGTGCATCTCCATCACCCAATAGTGCAGACAATCGATGATGAAATCGCGCACCACGGGGTTGTTGCAATTCACGGTATTGCCGCAACCGCTGTAGTTCTGATACTTGCCGGTCTCGGGATCGACCATGTAATAGGTCGAATTATCGATGCCGCGGAAGGACCACGTCGGCCCGTGCTCGTCACCTTCGGCGGTGTGGTTGAACACCATGTCGAGAATCACTTCGATACCCGCCTGATGCATCGCCTTCACCAGTTGCTTGAACTCGCGGACCTGCTCGCCATCCGCGCGGTGCGACGAATACGCAGTGTTGGGGGCAAAGAACCCGATCGGTCTGATATCCCCACAGATTCAGCAGCCGCTCGCCCGGTGGCGGGTTGACGCGGTCCGTATCCGATTCCTCAAATTCGCTCACCGGCAACAGCTCCACTGCCGTCACCCCGAGCTTCCTGAGATACGGAATCTTTTCCATGAGGCCGGCAAATGTTCCGGGATGGGTCACCCCGGAAGACGGGTGCTGCGTAAAGCTCCGAACGTGCATCTCGTAAATCACGCTGTCAACCAGCGGAATGTTGAGCGGCTGGTCGTCTTCCCATTCGAAGTGATTTTCGACTACGACGCCGTTCCGCTGGGGCCGCGTCCCTGGCGGGGGTGCTCCCCATTGGCTGCCATGGGACAGCACCCGCGCGTAGGGGTCGAGCAGTATTTGCGAGGGATTGAAGCGGTGAACTTGTGGATTCGGATTGGGCTGCATGTCGAACCGATAGCCGTATTGGACTCCGGCGTCGAGGCCCTCGACAAACGCGTGCCACACCTGGCCGGTGCGGTTGGAGTGGGGATCTAGAGGGAGCTCGATGAAAGGATCGTCGGCCCCAGGCTGGAACAGCACCAGCGTGCAGGTGGTGGCGTACTTCGAGAAGATGGAGAAGTTAGCTCCGGTACGCCGTAGAGAGGCCCCCAGGGGAAGTGGATATCCACGGACTACGCGATAGCCAGGGACATTCGCGCTGGAAGACTTCTTCGGCTGGGAGCGATTAGGCGCTTTGAGCGGCATAAGTGCAGGGACGTGACTGGGACCCATTGATGGATATCAGAAGCGGCACTCTGCGGCAAGAGGGCTGGCTAACTGTGGTCCAGTAACTCACCTGCAATTCTCACGTAGAGGTCAACCGCCTCTAGCAACTGCCGCTTCTCGATGTACTCGTCGTTGGTGTGGGCTACATGAATGGAGCCCGGGCCCAGTAGCAGTGGCCGCCCCCAAGCTGTAAGTGCGGGAATGTCAGTAGTGAAAGCGGCGATCATGGTCTCAATGCCTGGTACTGTGGCGAATTCCATGTAAGGAATCTCGAGCTTGAACTCGACCTCGGCTTTGCCCGCTGCCGCTTGCGTAATCTGCCGGCGTAAGTCTTGCGCAGGTCCAACCAGGCGGTAAAGCAGATGCGCGCACGCGTGATCGGGGATGACGTTGGGCGCGCGACCACCCTCGATCAGCCCGATGTTCAGGGTGCACGGCCCGGCTTTGGGATTAGTTGGCAGCGGCAGCTTGCGGATGCTGTCAAGGGCATCGAGCAGCTTTTCAATCGCTGATTCGCCAAGCTCGGGGTAAGCCGAATGCGCCATCTTGCCACGGGCCACGAGTTCAACGCGTAACGTGCCCTTGGACGCTACGGCCAGCTTGTTCTCCGTCGGCTCGCCATTGATGAGGAACTTTGCTCCGCGAGGTTGCTGGTTGGCCACCTGCGCGCCCTGGCTGTCGCGCTCTTCACCCACCAGAAAGAGCAGGCCAACGGGAATGCCTCTAGCCTTCAGCTTTTCGGCGGCTGCGATCTGCGCCACGATGATGCCCTTGGCATCGCAGGAGCCGCGACCGTAGATGCGATCAGCCGTCTCTGACGAGGGGATGAAGGGCGGCACTGTGTCCATGTGAGTGGAGAGGACAAGCGGAGGCTGCGGATGCCGGACATGAGTGGCCCATACATTGAAGCGATCCCCTTCGACCGGCATACGTTCGACCTGGTAGCCGAGCTTGGTTAACTCGGCAGCGAGCGCGTCACCAACTGCGGCTTCCTGTCCTGTCGTGGATTCAATGTCGATCAACTGACGGGTGAGGAAAAAAAGATCCATTAGGGAAGGATAGAGGATTTCCCCCGTGCAAGCTCAACCCCGGAGCTTTCTTCGGTTGGCGGACCATCCGAAACTTGCCCCCGATTGGTCAATACGAGCGCGTTGGGCGTTTCTCGTCCAAGTGGCGGTGCCAATGCGGTTGCCGGATGCTGGCCGACTTGACGGGAGTAATCCCCCCGGAAGCCGGCTTCTGGCCAACCTGCGGTTGGCCGTCGTTTGAAGATCGCGCGTCGGATGATCTTTGAAGGGGCGCGGCTTCAGCCGCGCCGTTCCGAGCCTTATAAAACTCGGGCTTTAGCCCCTGAGGGAGCAAGTTTCCTGCTGTTAGACCATTTTTGAAACATGCTCTAGGAGACGCTTACTGCTCCGTGGAATCGAGAGCAACGCGAAGCTGATTCTCGCTTGGCATTTGGGGCATCGCAGCGCACACGATGCGCGGCTTTTTTGCGCAGAAACTGCGCATGCCACGCGTTTTGCAGACAGAACGACTCGCATGGGTTTCGAGCTTGCATTTTCCATGAACTCCCTTCATGATTTCGGGGTGTCACCCAGGAGCCAATGAATGACTACTTTCCGCAGAGACATCCAGATTGTAATGTTAACGATGGTTGCAGTTGTCTTGTTTGCAGGTGCAGCCCTTTGCCCAGCATCTGCACAAACCCGCTACGAGTCCGTTTACAACGGACACAGGATTATCTATCCAGAATCCAGCATCCCCCGGCCCGGTCGCCCACACACGAACTACTTTTTCGTCGACTCGGATCAACCGCAAGCGAATCCCGACCCGGGTGATGAAACCCCAGCGTCAGTAGCCTGCGTATACAAGTTGGTAGCTGGACCGACCGGCTGTCCGATTGCCACGAGCACAACAGTGCCCACCGGTGGTATCGGCGCCATTGCCATCGTCGACGCCGGTTACTACCCGACCGCGCAGTCTGACCTGGACGCCTTCGACAGCTACTTCGGTATTCCGGCTACGACCATTACGCAGGTCTGGCCCGGCCCGATACGGCCACCGGTTTACGGGGATTGGGAGGTCGAGGAAGCATTAGATATCGAGTGGGCTCACGCCATGGCGCCGCACGCCAAGCTGTTCCTGGTGGTATCGGCCCTGTGTACAAGTCCGGCATGCAACACCGATCCGACCTGGCAAGCGGTGCAGCTCGCCGGATATCTAGTGGCTAACAACGGCGGCGGCGTGGTGAGCATGAGCTTTGGCGATGCGGAGATTCCTCAGGAAACTGGCTTTGATCAATACTTCACTTCCCCGGGAGTCGTCTACTTTGCAGCCTCCGGCGATTCGGGACTTGGCGCGAGCGCTCTATCCGGCAGCGTCACCGAACGTTGTGGCGGTTGGAGGAACCTATTTTAACCGCGACAGTAACGGAAACTTCACCTCCGAGCAGTACTACACTGGCGGCGGAGGGGGCGACATTAGTCCATACGAGTCGCGTCCCAGCTATCAGAATGGCATTGCAAGCATCGTAGGAAACTATCGCGGCTATCCTGATGTCGCTTCCGACTTTTGTTGCACTGCCATTTACCTCCAGGGCTGGGGTTCGGTCGGAGGTACTAGTTGGTCGTCTCCTACCTTTGCTGGTATCGTGAACGCGGCCGGCAGCCGACAACAGTCGTCCTTGGCGCAGCTCACCACGATGTACAACGAGCTGGCCAGTCCCAAGTACCATGCTGATTTCAACGACATCACGACCGGTGATCCGCGTTGCAAAGTTGGTTGGGACCTGTGCACCGGCCTCGGCTCCCCCAAGACTTACGCGGGCAAGTAACCAACGAGGCTCCCCGGATTGCCAGTCGATCTGGTCAAGACGCGGCCTTTGCCCGCGTCACCCTTTTACCTTGTCCAGGCAACTGGTAATCCGGAAGTCGAAGTATCACGGAGGTCGCGGCTCAGCCCGGTGCCCCAGGTTCGCCCTTCTGTTGAGCTAACCTGGGGTCACTGGGGACGGCACCCGCGAGGGTATAGATTCTGTTCATTCCAAAGTGGCCTGGGAGAGATCGATCCGGGTGGACGGCCCGAGGTCGTGAGTTGAAAGTGTTCGGTGGGCCAGCGCTCACCCTCCGCAGCCCAGTTTGGCGTCCAGAACCGGGACGCGAACCTGGGGCACCAGCGCCTGTCGTGGATTCAATGTCGATCAGCTGACGGGTGAGGGCAAAAAGGTTCATTTGCGAAGGATAGAGGATTTCACCCGATCCAGACACCGTGGGGCACTAATCTGCAGACTCTCGGCGGCCTTCTTTCTAGCGAGTCCCCGCGCTTCGAGATTGCGTGTCCATCCGTTCCACATATTGAGCGCGAGCTGGGCTGGCCTCGAATGGATCCGCAAAGTACTGCGTTTCTCGCGCAACCTTGTCACCCCTGAACTCCATGATGCTCACGGTGTAGGATGGCTTGCCGTCATATGACAGGATGAATTCGGTGATCCAAAGATCACCGCCGCCAATGATTCGCTGGACAGTAAAGCGCTTCTTGTTCGGCTGGATAGAGCGGGTGATCTGTATGTTGAGGCGGCTGCGTATTCGCTCGCCTGACTGTGGGTATTCCAGCACCGAGTCCTCGTGATAGATGCGGTGCTCCGTTTCAAAATCGTTGGCATCGGAGGCCGCCCAATGCTGATCCAGTGCCGCACGTATCTGTTGATCTCGCATCTTACCCTCCTGCACTAGGGGAAAGCCTAGACTCCCCGCATGCTGGTTTCAAGGGGATCAAATTCGTACCTTGAAAATTGCCTCGAAGCCGCTGGATTTTGAAACTGGCGGGATAATTGCCATGAAAATGGCGCACGTTCGCACAATAAATCAGTGACTGATAAGTCCGTGCTGTTTTAGGTAACGCGGTGCACCGAAGGTACATGATGCCTGTTGATAAATCGCCATGCCGTAAGTAATCCTGAGCAACAGCCGATCGGAGAGTCCGCTCTCCCTGATCCCGAGATGCTTGAACGGATGAGACGGAATTACGAATCGGAAAGGCAAACCGCTTGGTCCTTCGTCTCCCCGAAAAATAATTAATTAAATTCCGTTCTCATGTCGATTCGGCTACACCCCGTTCGACGTATCAGCAGAGAGCCAGTACGAAAGCGAGCAACAGCGATCCAACTGCGCTCTCAATCTGAGTTCACCGGTTAGCCAACAAATAGCTAAACCCGAAAACAAGCCCCCAACCATCGCTCAACCCAAAGGAGATTTCGCAATGCGATTCATGGTCATCGTCAAAGCAACCCCAGAGTCAGAAAAAGAAGGCGCCCTCCCCGATCCACAGCTCATGCTCGAGATGGGCAAGTACAACGAAGAGCTCATCAAGGCTGGCGTCCTGCTCGCCCTCGATGGCCTCCATCCCAGCTCCAAAGGCGCACGCGTCAAATTCTCCGGCAAGTCTCGTACCGTCATCGACGGCCCCTTCACCGAGGCCAAGGAACTCATCGCCGGCTTCTCGATCTTGCAGGTCAAGTCCCTCGAAGAGGCCATCGAGTGGGTCAAGCGTGGCCCCAACTGCAGCCCCGGCGACTACGAAGTCGAAATCCGCCAGATCTTTGAGATGGAAGACTTCGCACCCATCCTGTCCGAAGAGCAGATCCAGCACAAAGTAGCGAAACGGGCTGAGCTGCCGAATCAGACCGCCAACAAATAGCCGCACTTGCATCCATGGATCGAAATCTGGTGTGATCGGTAGCAGTGTCCGCTACCGATCCACATCACGCCACACATCAGGCCCTGCATCGCACCATCGAAGCCGTCTGGCGCATCGAGTCCGCGCGCGTCATCGCCGGACTCACCCGCCTCACTCGCGACGTCGGCCTAGCCGAAGACCTTGCACAGGAGGCGCTTCTCGCCGCACTCGAACAGTGGCCGCAATCTGGCGTCCCCGATAATCCCGCGGCATGGCTCACCGCAACCGCCAAACGCCGCGCCATCGATCTCTTCCGCCGCAACGCCGTCGCCGAGCGCAAACACGCAGAGCTAGCCCGCGAACTCGAAGCCCTCGAACAAACCTCGCCCGACCTCGACTCCACTCTCGACAACACCATCAGCGACGACCTCCTCCGCCTGGTTTTCATCGCCAGCCATCCCATCCTCCCCACCGAGTCCCGCGCAGCCCTCACCCTCCGTCTCCTCGGCGGCCTCACCACCGACGAGATCGCCCGCGCCTTCCTCACCCCCGAACCCACCATCGCCCAGCGCATCGTCCGCGCCAAACGCACCCTCGCCGACAAGCACATCCCCTTCGAGGTCCCCCGCGGCCCCGAGCTCGCCGCCCGCCTCTCCTCAGTCCTCGAAGTCATCTACCTCATCTTCAACGAGGGCTACTCCGCCACCACCGGCGACGACCTCATGCGCCCCACCCTCTGCGAAGACGCGCTCCGCCTCGGCCGCATCCTGGCCGAACTCACTCCCACCGAACCAGAAGTCCACGGCCTGGTCGCCCTCATGGAGATCCAGGCCTCCCGCACCCGCGCCCGCATCACCCCCACCGGCGAACCAGTCTTACTCTTCGATCAAAACCGCACCCAATGGGATCAACTCCTAATCCATCGCGGACTAACCGCAATCGAACGCGCTCATAAAATCAACACCACCCGCGGCCCCTATCTCCTCCAAGCCGAGATCGCCGCCTGCCACGCCCGCGCCCGCACGCCATCCGAAACCGATTGGCCCCGCATCGTCATCCTCTACACCGAGCTCGCCCAGCTCATCCCCTCCCCCGTCATCGAGCTCAACCGTGCCGTAGCCGTCTCCATGGCACACGGCCCCCAGGCCGGCCTCAGACTCGTAGACGCCCTCGCTTCCGAACCCTCTCTCGCGCGCTACCATCTTCTCCCCAGCGTCCGCGCCGACCTCCTCTACAAACTAGGCCGCCACCTCGAAGCCCGCACCGAGTTCGAACGCGCCGCCGCCCTTACCCGCAACACCCGCGAACGCGACCTTCTCCTCACCCGCGCCGCATCCTGCGAGGCTGACCGAACTAAGCCTTAGGAAAAATAAATCTAAACAGGCAGCGATGTCCTTTAAAGAGGTTTGCCGAAGCGATGCTACAAGGCAGTCTTCCATCCGCCGACTGGGCGGGTGGCCCACCCTTTCCATGCGAATTGTAAATCCACGCTCACTACGTGGGTGCCCCACCCTTCTCGCCCGTTTTTGGCGAGAGGGTGGGCACCATCTTCACTCGAGGTGTCTGTCCCATGCGCTCTCGCCGCCGTCCGGTCCATTCCGACTCGATCTCGATGGTTCCTTCGATTCCTGTGGCGTAATGCACGAAGCTACTCCAAGCCCAATCCTCCGGCTTCTCGACTAGTCCCCGCTTGACGGGATTACGATGCATGTAGCGTAACTTCTCAATCCGTTTCTTGGCCGTCCAAACGTTGAAATCGTAATAACGGGTTTGCCAAAAGCGTGTGGGTGCCCCATCCTTCTCGCCTGAGGGTCTGAGCTTCTGCGCCACGATTTGTTTGAGCATCTGAATCGCCACCGCCAGGCTACTCCGCTCCGGTTCACTCACCAGCAAGTGAACATGTTCGGGCATGACAACGTATCCGGTGATGGAAAGCCCATACCAGCGGCGTATCCGTTCCAGGGTCTGCTCGAACCCACGGCGACCCTGTGCCGTGCCCAGCCGCGCTTGGCGACGATCGCAACTGAAGGTGATGAAATGCAGGTCACCGGCCTGCTGGTAGCGCTTCAGTCCTCGTGGCACAGAACCACCGTATCCCTGGTGCAGGCGCTACGCTGCGACCTGAGTCACCATCCTGTGCCCACCCTCTCGCCAAAAACGGGCGAGAAGGGTGGGGCACCCCAAGATTGAACAACTCACCGAAAGGCTGGGCCA
>CAWCRZ010000030.1:0-94861 GCA_963798005.1 uncultured Acidobacteriaceae bacterium
TCTGCTAGTTGCCGCCTTGCGATGTGCTTCGCCAGCTACCAGACCGATGCACTCCTCCAGCACATCCATGGCGATGTCGGCCTGCTCTGCCGTAACCACCAGTGGAGGCGCGATGCGGATGCTATTGGGACCGCACCCGAGGAAGAGCACGCCACGTTCGAACGCCAGTTCGACGATGCGGTCACGTTCGGCGCCGCCCGGCGTCTTGGCCTTCTTGTCGGTGACGATCTCGACGCCAATCATCAAGCCACGCCCGCGGACGTCGCCTACGAGGCTGAGCCGCTGCGGCCAGTCGGCGATGCGCTCCATGATGTGCTTTCCAACCACTTCGGCGTTGCGAATGCCCTCACGTTCCAGCACATCCATGGTGGCCAGCGCCGCGGCGATGCAGACGGGGTTGCCGCCGAAGGTGGAAGCGTGCGAACCGGGGACCCAGTCCATGATCTCGGCCTTCGCCATGGTGATGCCGAGCGGCATACCGCTGGCGATTCCCTTGGCCATGCAGACGATGTCGGGCTCGACGCCGGTGTGTTCGATGGCCCACCACTTGCCGGTACGGCCAGCGCCTGACTGCACTTCGTCAGCTACCAACAGGATGCCGTGGCGATCGCAAATCCGCCGCAGCTCCTGCATGAAGACCGTGGGAGCTACTACGTATCCGCCCTCTCCCTGAATGGGCTCGACAAAGATGGCCGCCACTTCCTCGGGAGCCAGCGTGGTTTTGAACAGCTTCTCCTCGATGAAGCGCGCGCAGCCCAGCGCGAAAGCCTCCGCTTCCTGGCTGCCACCCACGCATCCGCGATAGACGTCGGGATAGCGCACGTGGGTGACTCCCGGTACCAGCGGCGCAAACCGCCGGCGCTGCTGCGGCTTGGAGGCGGTCAAGGAGAGCGCGCCCATGGTGCGTCCGTGGAACGCGCCGAAGAACGCGATAACATTTTGCCGCTTGGTGTGATAGCGCGCCATCTTCAACGCGGCTTCAACCGCCTCAGCACCGGAGTTGCCGTAGTAAACCTTGTGCGGACCCTTCATCGGTGCAATCCGCGACAGCCGTTCGGCGAGCGTGACCATGCCTTCGTAATAGAAGTCGGTGCCCGACATGTGAATCAGTTCGGCGGCTTGCTTCTGGATGGCGGCGACGACTTCCGGATGGCAGTGACCGGTCGAAGTGACGGCGATGCCGGCAGAGAAATCGAGGAACTCGTTGCCGTCCACATCCTCGACGATGACACCACGGCCGCGCTTGGCAACCAACGGGTAAGAGCGAGTGTACGACGGTGAAATGTAGCGCTCGTCCGCCTCTACAATGCGGCGAGCGTTGGGGCCGGGCAGCGTGGTCTTAATGTTAGGACCAGCGACTTGAGTCAGGGTATTGGCGGTCATGGTCTTCTCCTCAAAAGGCTTGCGGTACGGGTTGTGCACCGGAGCTGGGTCAGACCGCGTTTGCAATCTGGTTGGATTGGAGAACGCGGCTACAATCGGGAGGATGTAGGACTAGTCGCCGGAAAAAAGATTAGGACGCGCGTTAGACGGAGCGAGCTTCACGTCGGCGCGTGAGGAGATGGGCCGTGACCAGGACCCGCGCACACGGATGCCGAGCACTGTCTTGAGCGCGGCAGTAGCCAGATGATGCGGGTTGATGGTAGTAGGTTTCACGGCTGTGTCCAGCTTACATTATAGCCAGTTAACGCTTGCGGCGTAACCCCTCAATTTCTAGAGGTCTGCGGGCTTGAGACCGGTCTTGTTTGCAATCCTGGCAATCATCTTCGGGCCGACCTCTTCGGAATCGCGAAAAGCCCATGTGTACTCACCGAGGTGAGGATGAACGAGCTGCACCTAGGAAGAGCCTTTCTCAGATTTAATAACCCAACCGATTCTCAATGGGGCTCTGAGGATGTGGCGGCCCTTTTTGCTAGGCCAGCGGCTCAAGCGCAGGCAAATCGCACTTCGGGTTGAGGTGCCCTTTCCTGCTCAATCTTGTCTGCCAGTACGCGGTAGGCCAGCGCTTGCACCCTGACGAGTGCATCTTCTTTCGACTCGCCGTAAGCCATGACACCGGGAAGGTCTGGAATATCCGCGATCCAGCGTCCATCTTCGCGATCGAACTCGACCTTGAACACGAGGGCACGGCCCTTCGAGGAGGTCGTTTTGGAGGCTTGCTTTCTTGGCATCGTTCTTCCTGCAAACAAGTGTACCCTCATACCCGCGAACGCGTAGCTAATACTCGGCCTTCCCAGCGCCGGATTTCTCCATCATCTGCGGAATGGTGACGAATTCGTAGCCCTCGCCCTGGTAGCGAGTCAGGACCTGGTCGCTGGCTTCGACGGTAAGGCTGCGGTCGGTACCCATGCGGCGGTACCCTCCGTCATGCAGCAGTATGACGTCTCCTCCGCGAATTTGCCGCTCGGCATGGCCGACAATCTCTCCCGCAGACCTGGCCTTCCAGTCGTAGCAGGTGACATTCCACATGATGGGCACCAGGCCAAATGCGCGCACCGTGCGCAGCGATGCCGGGCGTCGCCCGCCAAAAGGAGGCCGGAATAGCTTGGGCTGCACGCCGGTCGCGTCGAAGATCGCCTTCTGCGCTTGCTCCAACTGGCGCCACACCTCGGAGGTCGAACGGAAGATTAGTTTGGGATGGTCCCATGTATGGTTTCCGATGGCGTGTCCGGCATCGACCAGGGCGCGCGCGATCTCGGGCTTCTGCCGCACGAATTGGCCGATCAGAAAGAACGTCGCTTTCACGCCGTGGCGTTCCAGTACCTCCATCATGCGCCAGGTGTAGGGATCGTTGGGGCCGTCGTCGTAGGTGAGCGCTATCACGCGAGAGCCGCGAGGAAGACCAGTGAACGTCCGGCCGTAGAGCTGCGAGGTCGGAGACATGGTGTTGTAACCCGCCACAGTGGCGAGTCCTGCCACGCCAAGTCCGCCGAGAAGAGTGGGAAGCATGTGTAGGGTTGATTGTAGCTGGACGCACCCTCACTCGCTCTTGAACACCTGCCCGTTGTGCATCACGAACTTCACGTGTCCCAGTTCGGTGACGTCCTTCAGCGGGTCGCCTTGCACGGCGATGACATCGGCATAGGCTCCGGGGGCGATTACTCCGATCTGTCCCGACATATCGAGCATCTCCGCCGGGGCGATGGTTGCCGAGCGGATCGCATCCATCGGCGACATGCCGAACTTCACCATGTAGGGAAACTCCTGCGCGATGGGCTCATCCCACGAGAATCCGCCCACGTCGGTGCCAAAGACAATCTTGACGCCAGCTTGCAGCGCCTTCTTGAATGACTGCTCATGCTCGGCCGCGCGAGCGCGGTCGCGACGTCCGGCAGGCGTGTTCTCCGGAGCCCACTCTTTGTAGTAGATGGCGATGGTCGGGCAATACCATGTTCCCTGACGCTTCATCTGCGCGACGTTTGCATCGGTGAGCCCCAGTCCGTGCTCAATGGAATCGCAGCCACCGTCGAGCGCGCGCTGCAAGCCCTCGCCGTTGTAGGCGTGACAGGCCACCTTGCGCCCCCAGCTATGGACTTCGTCGGTGATGGCCTTGATCTCTTCCAGCGTGAGCGTTGGCTGCGACACCAGCTTGCCGTCCTTGTCGCTCCACGAGCGATGCGTCATGTACACCTTGATCCAGTCGGCGCCGTGGTCCATCTGCTCGCGCGCGGCCTTGCGCGCCTCCACCGGCCCGTCGATGATCTGCACGCCTTTCGGCACTTCGATCTCAGGCGCGTAGCCCTCCAGCGGATATCCGCCGGTCGTCGAAATAGCACGCGTGGTGGTGAAAATGCGCGGCCCGGGAATGCGGCCCTCATTGACCGCCATCTTGATTCCGACATCGCCGTAGCCTGCGCCCTCGGTCTCCATGTCGCGGATGGTGGTGAAGCCCTGCTCCAGCGCACGGCGGGCGGATACAGTGGCACGGGCCGCGCGATAGGCGAGGGGAAACTTCAGCAACTGGATGTCATAGCCACCGAGTGCAGGGTCTTCGCCCTGGAGAAAAATGTGGGTGTGCGACTCGATGAGGCCGGGCAAGCACCGTCGCGTTCGACAAGTCAATGACCTTCAGCATCCGGTGGCAGCAGATTTGCGCCCGCGTTGCTGACGCTCTCGATCTTGTCGCCGCGAATTACGATCACCTGATTGTGCAGGGGCTCGTTAGCGCGCGGATCAATGAGCGTGCCGGCGCGGATGACCGTGACTCGCGGCGATTGAGGGGTTTGGGCCTGATTCGATTGACCGATTGCGGATACTGAGAGCAACAGGACAAAGATGCTACAGGTGAACGTTTTCATGTGCTCCTCTAAGTTTGTGCCGTCCCTGAAGGGACTCAGTCTCTCTAAGCCTGCCCACCCAGCGCTGAAGCGCTGGGCTATCCTCTTTCGCGCCTACGGCGCTCATCCGGCAGCGATTCCAGCGTTCGATCATTACTGCTAACTACTACGCGCTGAATGCTAATTGCTAATTGCTTATTTCATCTCCGCCGCGATGATCGCGTCCGCTTCGATTTCGACCAGCATTTCCGGGGCGACGAGTGCGGTGATCCCGATCATGGAAGCTGCTGGACGGATATCGCGAAAGACCTCGCCGTGGGCCCTGGCTGCCTGCTCCCATCGGCTGATGTCGGTGACGAAGGTGCGCGTGCGCACCACGTCGCGAAAGCTGGCACCCGCTTGCTCCAGAGCGCGGCCGATGTTCTTGAGCGTCTGCACTGCCTGGGCGTACATGTCGCCCTCGCCGACGATCTTGCCGTCAGGGCCGGTTGCAACAGTGCCGGCAATGGAAACGAAGGGGCCGATTCTTACCGCGCGCGAGAAGCCGACAATCGGCTCATAGGGAGAGTTGCCCGAGATGTTTTTGCGCTCCAAAATCGCACCTCCTCTGAAGGCGGCATTGTGCCACAAGCGAGCTTCCGGCGCACGTCTGCGGGGTTGCCTCGAATTTTGGCAGTCAACGGTCGCCTTTGCTAGCAGGCGCTAAGAATCTCTCTACGCCCTTCGATTCAGGCAAACCAAACCCGCATGAACAGCGATCAAACCCAACCTACACGGCTGTCAAGAGCGGCCGGTTGCGAAGTGACCGGCGGGCAAGTGAACCCGCAAAGGCAACTACTCGCGCAGGAAAAGCTTGCGTTCGATGAGTAAGTGAGTTAAGAAATCGCATCCATTCTATCCGCAGGAACGTACTAGTAGAAGGGAGAACATACAGGCCATGGTCCCAGAATCGCACCCGCTGCAAGAGCTGTTCACCGAACTCGTCCACCAGCATTTCGACAAGGACATCGGTTTACGCGATGCCGAAGTGCAGGATTACATTGCCAACGTCCTGGCCGAGTTCTGCGAGTGCGAGCAGTTGTACAAGATTCGCAACACCAACGAACGGCCCCTCAACGATGTGGGCGAGATGCTGCTTGAGGCCGATCCTGTCTATGGGCCGGCGCCGTCGTTTGATCGCGAGCGCCAGGTGCGCAAACACATCGGTGACTACGTCCTGTTTTTCTCCGGGATGTTTCCCGAGAGCATAAACCACTACCGTCTGCGGCGGCAGCGCATCGAGAACTTCATCGACCTCATCAAGGCGGGCAAGGAGAGTTATTACATCGTCTCCAAGTTCGACCAGTTCGAATACGCGCGGCTGGCGCCGCTGTTCGGCAAGCTGGCGCGCGACTTCGAATCCTGCGTGTACGGGCTGAACCTGGTCAAGGGAGACTTGGACGAGATGCAGCATCCCATTACACAGCAAGTAAAGCAGATTGTGATGTAGCAGATCAGCTCACCACAGAGACATAGAAGGTTTAAGAATCAAAAGCAATCGCGGATTTCGGGGAGCAACGCGGTCCACGTCTCTGTGCCTCTCCTGTCTCTGTGGCGACAGGCATTTTCTGCGATACTAGAGGTTAGGCTCGCAACTCGCGAGCCAGTCATCATGCCCCCAGTCGCAGATCCCAAATCCGTCAAAGTGAATGTCACCACCGGCACCGGTGTGGACATCGAGTGGAAGGACGGCCATCACAGCGTCTATAGCTTTCCCTTCCTGCGCGATGCCTGTCCTTGTGCTCTGTGCAATGAAGAGCGGGGGAAAGACGGCCGCCAGCCAGGCGATCCGCTGAAGCCGATTGCCGGGTCGTTGCCCATGTTCAAGGCTGCGGCGAAGCCCACGCAGGTCGAACCGGTGGGTAAGTACGCCATTCGCTTCACCTGGAACGACGGCCACCAGCACGGCATCTATTCATGGGAGTTCCTGCGCGAGCATTGTCCCTGCGCCGAGTGTAAGGCCCACCGCGCCATGGAAGCCCCATCGAGCGCTTAGCAGCAAGACCAATAGAACTGATCGTGAGAGTGATCTCCACTTTGCCGTCGTACCTGAACAATCTGAATCCGCAGCAGCGTGAAGCCGTCGAGACGGTGGAAGGGCCGGTGCTCATCCTGGCTGGCGCCGGGAGCGGCAAGACGCGCGTCATCACTTATCGCATCGCGCACCTGATTGACGCCATTGGGGTGCAGCCCGACTCGATTCTGGCGATGACCTTTACCAACAAGGCTGCTGCGGAAATGGCCGGGCGCGTCGAGTCGCTGGTGGGCGCGCGCTCGGTGACGAAGCCGCTGATCTCGACCTTTCACTCCTTCTGCGTGCGCTTGCTGCGGCGTGACATCGACGTATTGCAGATCGGCGGACAGGGTTATCGCAAGGATTTCGTGATTTACGACGAGGCCGACCAGCAAAGCGTGGTGAAGAGTGCGCTGCGCCGCCTCGGCATCGACGACAAGCAACTGACGCCGCGCAGCGTGCTGTCGCGCATCTCGTGGGCAAAGAACCACATGCTCGATCCGCAGGAGGTCTATCTGCAATCGGCAGATCCGAAGACCGAGCGCGTGGCCCAGATTTACGAGGTCTACAAACAGGGGCTGGCTAAGTCGAACGCCCTCGATTTTGACGATTTGCTGCTGTATGCGGTGCGCGTGCTGAAGTCTTCGGGGGAGACCCGCGAGCGCTACAACCGTCGCTATCGCTATCTTCTGGTGGACGAATACCAGGACACCAACCGCCCGCAGTACGAGCTGATGCGGATGCTGGCCGGCAGCGGACCATAACGTCTGCGCAGTGGGCGATGAGGACCAGAGCATCTACTCCTGGCGCGGCGCCGACATTCGCAACATCCTGGAGTTCGAGCAGGACTTCCCTGAGGCGCGCATCATTCGCCTGGAGCAGAACTACCGCTCGACGCAGAACATCCTGCAGGCCGCCTCGACGGTCGTTTCCAAGAACGTCAAGCGCAAGGGCAAGACGCTCTGGACCAGCCGCAGCGGCGGCGCCCAGCTTGGATACTACGAAGCGCCCGATGGCGAGAACGAAGCTCTGTTTGCCGCCGACTTCATTGCCAAATATCTGAGACAGGCGCACAACGAGAACGGCGAGACGCCACGCGCTGCGGTGTTGTACCGCACCAATTCGCAATCGCGGCTGTTCGAAGAGGCGATGCGGCGCTACCAGATGAACTACCACGTCGTGGGAGGCTTCAGTTTCTACGAACGGGCCGAGATCAAGGACATGATCTCGTATCTGAAGGTCATCCATAATCCCGACGACTCGATTGCCCTGCAGCGCGTAATCAATACTCCGACTCGCGGTATCGGCAAGACTACGATGGAGACGGTGGAACACATCGCGCTGGAAACCGGCCTTTCGTTGTGGGGCGCAATCGGCGAGACGCTGCGGCGGCAACTGCTTTCCGGGCGCGCTTTGGCAGCGCTGAAGAGCTTCCGGGACCTGATTGAGGATGCCCGCGCTATGCATCTGGGTACGTTTCGTGAGCGGGTGGAAAAGACCGCAGACGCCGAAATGCCCGCCATCGCTCGGCCCGAGGAAGAAGATTTACAGCATGACATCGAATTCCTCCCCGAGGAGTTAGAGAGCGATTCCGCATCCGACGATGCGACTGCATTTGCGCCAGAGGCTTTCGCGGACCAGAGCGATGCCCCGGCTGCCGTAGGAGCGGAGCAGCCACCCGTGGAGGGCTTTCGCGCTCCTGGCGAGCCGGCATCCACCGGCGAGTTGCTGAAGTTTCTGTTCGATCGCACCGGATACATCAAGCAGCTGGAGCAGGAAGATACCCCCGAGACCCTGGCCCGTATTGAGAACCTGCGCGAACTGGTGAATGCTGCAATGGACTCACGCGATCGCGGCGAATCCCTGAGTGAGTTCCTCGACCATGCCGCTCTGGTCAGCGAGGCCGACACCTACGACGAAACCTCGCGCATCACTCTGATGACGTTGCACGCCGCCAAAGGGCTCGAGTTCCCCCTGGTATTTCTAGTTGGACTCGAAGAGGGCTTGTTTCCTCATTCGCGGACCCTGCTCGCGCCTGACGACATGGAAGAGGAGCGCCGCTTGTGCTACGTGGGGATGACTCGTGCGATGGACAAGCTCATCCTGACGCGCGCACGCTATCGCCGGCGCTATGCCACCAACATGCCCGAGCCCAGCGTCGCGTCCCGGTTTCTCGAGGAAGTACCGCAGGAATTGATGCAGGACATGGGCTCCTCACCCCAACACGCGCAAAACCGGCGCATGTTGGGGGCCCCGAGCTCGCCGCGCCGTCCAGCCTATACCGAACCCGGCGACTACGGTAATAGCCGGCATTATTCCTACGAGGATGAAGACCAGCGGCCGCAATACGATCGCGGCAAGACGCAGCGCAGTACCTATAACGGACCCACTTACAACTCCATCGACAACATCTCGGAGTTCTTCGCCTCGCGCGGGAAGAAGTTTTCCAGGCCAAAGATCGACCTTCCGCAGCCGACCGGTAGTACGGGCTTTCGGCCCGGACAGCGCGTGCGTCACGCCAAATACGGCGAAGGGACCGTGTTCAAACGGGAAGGCGATGGGGCGGACGCGAAAATTCTTGTACAATTTCCTAAGTTCGGATTAAAGAAGCTGGTCGAGAAATATGCCCAGTTAGAAAAGGCGTGACCCGCCGATAAAGGAACGCAGAATTCATGGCAAATACCAAGACGATTACCGACAAGTTGGAACGCAAGAAGGTCAAACGCGCGGCGCGCAAGAAGGCGGCCCCTAAGGCGCCGCGCACCTACGCTCGCGGCTCGGAGAAGCGCAAAGTCAAGAAGATGGCGCGCGGTCAATCCAAGCGCTAATAAGCAGCAGGTAAGGGCGGAAAGAAGTCCAAAGGCTCCAGTCGCCAGGGCTGGGGCCTTATTTGTTTGCAGGAACGGCGTTGGCTTGCTGCGCGGCGGCAGCGTCATGGCCTGCGGCGTTCTGGTTCGGCTGATCCAGGTTCACGAGTTGCGAGCCGGGAGGCTGCTGCAATGCGAACTGGTCATCACGTAGCGGTTCGTTGATCGCCAGCTTCTCGACGGTCAGGCGGATCGAATATTCCTCCCGGGGACGGTTAATCTCAATCACGTTTGGGAAGCTAACTCCTCCGTAATCTTTGTACACCTGATAGGTAGCCTCGGTAGTGACCTCGCCGGCGATGTCGTAAATGATCTGACGATGCGGGACAAGATGCACGCGCTCGAATAAGATCTTGCGGGCTATGTACCAGTCGTTGCCGGAGCGATGGATGACGTCGATAACATAATCCGGCTGCTCGACCAGCTTCTTTGTTTTCACATCCACGACTGTTTCGGTGTCGTTTTCCATCACCGCGATTTCGTCCGTGCCCTCGATCTGCGGCAGGAACAGCGCGTTGTAAATGACCTGAGGGCGGAGGTTTTCCAGCGCATTTTCCGAAGGCCGGGTCACTTCGGCGCTGCCCACGTAGAACCTACTCCTGGCAGGAATAGACAGTTTGAAGCGGTCTCCATCGCTCACCATGTCGAAAGCGGTGTTGCGGACGATAGGAAACAGTCCGATCATACGCAGCATATCTGGCTTGCGCACCAGGATATAACCCCGGATTTCCTGATAATCCGTGACCCTGCCCTTCTTCTCCCCTCCCACCGACGTGTCAATGTTCACGGTTGCGTTCAGGGTCCTTATGCCGGTAGCTTCCTGGTTGATGCGGGCTATAAGTTCTTGTTTGGTTGCCTTCTGCAGTTTCGCGGTGCTGGTGCGGGGCTCCACGATGCGGGTGCGAAACAGGCATCCCGTTTCTCCGAGGAGAAGCGCCAAGAGGGAAACTGTGGTGAGAATCGCTGAACGTCTCATCGTGGATCAACAATCGAGGGGCCGAATTAGTCAGTATACCCTTGTGGCGCCCCCAGGGCTTCTTCGAACTACCTCTCACGACCTTGGCAACGCCAGACTTGCCCATCCCGCTATCGAGAGGTGGCCACCGCCCGGCGATACGAGGCCACATTGCGGGCATGCTCCTCGGGACTACGCGCAAAGCGATGATGTCCGTTGTTGTCGCTGACGAAGTACAGAAAATCAGTCTGCGCCGGATGCATTGCAGCTTCCAGCGATGCGACTCCGGGATTGGCGATCGGCCCCGGAGGCAGCCCTACATACCTGTAGGTGTTGTAGGGCGAGTCGAATTGCAAGTCAGACTGGTAAATGGTCCCACGATATCGTCCCGCGAGCAACGCTGCATAGATTACGCTGGGATCGGCCGCCAGCACCATGTTCTTAGCCAGCCGGTTGTAATACACGTTGGCCACAAGTGGACGCTCTTCGGGCACCGCGGTCTCCTTCTCGACGATGGATGCCATGGTCACAATGCAGTGCATCTTGGGATCGCCAAGCAGCCCAATCCTCTGCGCTTCCTGCCGGAAGCGGTGCACCATGGCCGCCGCGAGGTCGTGTGCGCTGTCTATGCGGGTGAATTGGTAGGTATCCGGAAAGAGATAGCCCTCCAGTGTTTTGGCATCCGGGTCGAGCTCGCGGACGAGAAAGGTGTCCCCTTTAGCCACGGCGATGAAGTCGGCAGCCGGCCCAAGCCCAGCCTGCTCGATGGCAGCCGCGATGTCATAGGTGTTGTATCCCTCGGGCACGACCACGGTGCGAGCATAGACATCGCCACGGACCAATCGGCGCCACACGTCCATTGCGGTTGCCGGTTCGTCGAACTTGTACTCGCCAGCCTTCAGAGTTTTTATGCCTTCTGCGTATTGCAGCATGAGAAAAGCGGTCGAGCTGCGGATCACGCCCTGCCGTTGCAAAGCTTGCGCGATGTGGCGGGTGCTCCAGCCGGGACGCAGCAGCACGAATGTGGTCTGGACTGGTGTCACGGGCAGCAACGCTGCCCAGGTGAACCACAGGACAAACGCAAGTACGAAAACAGCTACGAGTTTGAAGAAAGTTCGCACGGGCGATAGCAATTTAGATGAAGCCCGCTGCCTGCACGCTGCTCAGCGAGTTTTGAACCGCGGATTCACGCGGATTTTCGCGGATCGTTCTAAGAGACTCACAGGAAATTCGCGTGCTTCGCGCCAGTCTGCGGTTCATGTTCTTGCCTTTCGGAATTCCAGGAACGATTGCAGAATCAGCACCGCCGCCAATTGGTCCACAACTTCGCCACGGCGCCGGATGCTCATGTCGGTTTCGCGCAGCAGGCGGTTGGCTTCGACCGAGGTCAGGCGCTCGTCGAAAAGATGCACCGGCAGCTTGAATTTGCGGCGCAACTCCTCGGCAAACAACTGTACTTTTTCCGATTGAATACCCTCGCTGCCGCTCATGCGCAGCGGCAGTCCCATCACAATTTCGCTCACTCCGTATTGCCGGATGGTCCGCCGCAGGTGGTCGAGGTCGTTGCGTTTGTTGGTGCGTCGCAAGGTCGGCAGACCCTGCGCGGTAAAGCCCAATTCGTCGGTCACGGCGAGGCCGATATTCTTGGAACCGAAATCAAGCGCCAGGATACGCGGCGGTTGATTAGGATTTCGCGTTGGCTCAGAACCATTTAGCATATGCGACACAGCCAAACTATCATGTTCGGAATCTGAGGCTGGTGCGAGTACTATAGCGAGAATGCCCGACCGGCTGCTGGACAATCCGAACCCCGCCCGCGCCCAAGCCCAAGAGCGGAACTTGCCGGCTTCCGTCGACCCTGACGTCGAGCGCAATGCTGCCGGGGGCCCGGCGCCGATTCCGCAAGTGTCGATCAATCGCTCCACCGTGGCGGAGCTGGAGCGGCGCCGCCTCCTGCGCTTGCAAACCTCCGCCCTGCTCATTCTGGCGGCAGCGGCCGTTCTCAGCCTGATCTACTTTGCCAAGCTCATCCTGGTGGTCGTCCTCATTTCCATTCTGCTGTCCTTTGTTCTCGCCCCGGTGGTCGACTTCCTCATGCGCTTTCAGATACCACGCGGTTTGGGCTCCCTGATTGCGGTCCTGATACTGGTTGCGTTAATCGCCGGCGCTACCTACGTCTCCTACAGCCGCGCCATGTCTTTCATGTACGAACTCCCCATGTACAAAGCCAGAATCCAGTCCATGATGGCGAACGTTCGCGCTCAGGCGGAGCAGATCGAACAGACAACCGAGACGGTGTTGCCTTCGTCGGAGGAAGACAAGAAGACGGTCACGGTGAAGCAATCCAGCAGTTGGACTGACCTGGTCAGCCGCAACGCCAGTTCGGTCTCTGAGGTCGTGCTCGCCCTCACCTTCATCCCGTTTCTTGTGTTCTTCATGCTGAGCTGGCAGGACCACGTGCGCTCGGCCTCGGTCATGCTGTTCAGCATGGAGAACCGGAACACCGCTTACGTGATGCTGGGCCTGGTCGCCCGCATGATCCGGTCCTTCATCGTGGGCAACTTCATCATCGGCGTGTTTCTCAGTGCATGCAGCATTGCCGTGTTTGCACTGCTGGGGTTGCCGTATTTCTATTTTCTCGGCGCCATCAGCGGATTCCTTAGCCTGATTCCCTACCTGGGCGTTCTTCTGGCCGTCCTGCCGCCGCTGGTCGCCGATCTGGGGCACCTGACCGCGGCAACGTCTCTTGTGGTCATAGGCACGGTTCTCGGATTGCATCTGATCGGCATGAACGTGCTCTATCCCAAGATTCTCGGCAAGCGGCTGCAATTGAATCCGCTGGCTGTAACCTTGGCGCTGCTGTTCTGGGGATGGCTATGGGGAGCGATGGGGCTGATCCTCGCAGTCCCGATCACGGGCGCTGTCAAGATCATCTGCGACCACATTGAGCCGCTGCGACCGTATGGGGCATGGCTAGGCGAATAGCTCGCTTCGCATTTAGCTCTGGGCCGTAATTTCTAATCACTATCCACTGAGTTGTCCTCTCTCTAGGTCAGGAGCCGTCGTTGTTATGAAATCAAGCGACGAGCGGAGGGGACCTGCTTTTACGGCCCAGACATGATGTCAACCACCCCCTGCGGAGTTTTACCTAGAATCAACAACTTAGACTACAAATCAGTCGCATCCATTTGAGCCACAATGACTTATACGTAGTGTATTGTTGCACAAGGACTTAGCTGGCAAAGAGCAGAGATTCTTGACATACTACACATACTAGTATGACTCTGTGCCCACGCAAGGATTCTCTCCCTCTGGCGACTGGCAACTTCCCCCGGGCAACGGCTTTTCATGCCCGTCCAGCGGGTCCGACCGGCGAAGACACAAAAACGCCGTCCTCGCACATCGGGGACACTGCGAGGTGTCCGGCTTCTGCAAGGGCGTAGGTCACGTTTGGAGCAGTAAAAATCCCACCCAAGCAAACCCGGCTTGGGTGGAGCACCCGCGCTATGGCGAGATCTCAAAGACCACGCCTTGGCCGTTTGTCCCGCCAGCATACGTCGTGCCATAGAGATTGCCGTTGGCGTCGAAGACAAGGCTGCCATAGGGAGTCCCTCCATCGAGGCCGCCGGTAAAATCGTGCAGTGAACTGTAGGTCCAACCGCCGTTCGACGGTGTCAACTTAAAGACCGAGCCCCAGGGATGAGCTCCGCCCCCCGATGTCGTGCCGTAGAGGTTGCCGGAGTTGTCCATGGTGACAGTACGATACTGTCCACCAAACCCTCCCCCGACAAAGCCGTAGAGCGGAGTGAGGCTCCAACTACCGTTGGATTGAGGCGTCAGCTCATAAACCGTACCACCGCCACCCGATCCACCTGCCTGCGTCGCCCCGTAGAGATCGCCTGACCTATCCAAGATCACACCGCCGGTGGGCGCAATGCCATCGCTTCCGCCCTGAAAACTGTGGAGCACATTTTCTGTCCAGCTCGGACCGGACGGCTTTAACTGGTAAGCCGTTCCCCAACCGTTGGTCCCTCCGGCATTGGTGGCGCCATACAGGTTGCCGGCCTGATCGAAGATCGGACCGCTAAACGGAGCAGCGCCATCGGGCGAACCGGCGAAGCTGTGCAGAACCGTTTCTGCCCAGGGAGCGCCGCCACTGGGTGTCAATTCGTACACCGCGCCTTGCAGGTAGGCACCACCGTTCCGGGTGGTGCCGTACAAGTTGCCCGCCTGATCAAACACCACATCTCCGTAATCCGGATTGCTGCCGTCGTAGGTGCCGAACTGGTAGAGCACGGTTTCGTCCCACGGGACCCAGATATTTCCCGGCTTGGGCTTCACGCGGTACACCGTGCCGCAGCCGTGCAACGCCCGGCAACCCTGACCATTGCCGCCGGAGTGGGTCGTGCCGTAAAGAAAGCCATCCGGGCCGATCACCACGCGCGAGTAGGGAGCGCTGCCGTCGGTGGAATTCTGGGTTAGTCCATTGAAGGTGTAAAGCAGGTAGAAGAGCCAACCGGGGCCCGACCGCACCAGACGATACACCGTGCCAAAGCCCATCCTGCCGGCTGCCGAGGTCGTGCCGTAAATGTTTCCCGACGCATCGAGGGCGACACCGGCGATGGGATTGGCTCCATCGCTGCCGCCGCTGAAGCTGTGGACTACGTTGAAGGTTTGGGCCTGGGCCAACGCCGTAAGCGCGAACGCCAGGATTACCGCCAGTGGGGCGGACAAGCGACAACCTGCAAAAGCCGTTGTGGGTTTCATACTGCCTCCATTCCTGCGTCATTCGGAATCTCCGCACTCCGGAGTGGAGGCGAGTGTGGGCTAAGTGGCTGGTAGAGCCAATGCACTGGCGGTCATTTGTCGGTCAAATACGAATCATTCGGAGGAAGTGACTGATTGCAGAAGAGTTCAGCCGCTACGAGCGGGCCGGGGTGCCCCACCCTTTCGCCCGGGGTTGGCGAAAGGTGGGAGCAAGACTGTGCCGTCCCCGAGGGACTCGACTCTTCTTTTCACCCCTACCCACGGTTGAAACCGTGGGCTATCCTCTTTCGCGCCCGAGGCGCTCGGGCTGCGCCAGGTCTATACCGTTGCCAAGTCTCACAATTTGGCACGACTGACTTTTGCCGGCGCCGTAGGAGAACAATTCAACCGTCCTCGGTAATTCATCCCGAAGATTCGGGTGGAGCACGCCTTCAGGCGTGCATCTGGCGACCAATAATTGAAGAGGGCTTTAGCCCCTGAGGTAATCCTTCTACGTGCTTTAACCTCAGCGGCTAAAGCCGGATTTTGAATCGGCCGCTTTTATGCACCGCTGAAGCGGTGCTCCACCCTCCCACGGTTGAAACCGTGGACTATCCTCTAAGGAGTGGGTAGTGGTTTGTGAATCGTGGATGCAAAAAGCAGGTCCCTCGACTCGCTACGCTCGCTCGGGATGACAGTATTGAAGAAGTGAAGATGATGTCGTTCGGAAGCGCCGTCTCCCGCCCTAGCCGAAACCGGGCTAGGACGGGGCACCCAGAAGGTCCGGGAAACAGCAGGTCCCTCCACTCGGACTGAGGTCCTCGGTCGGGATGACAGCACTGAGAGATGAGACCCTTTCGCAGGTCGTGTTATTTCAAGGTGCTTAGCTGCTGGTCACCGGCGTCGCGGGCGCCTTCTCGCGCTCGGTCAGCGATTTCACGATCACGTACAACACGGGAATGAAGAACAGGTTCAACACCGTGGAGACGATCATGCCGCCGAAGACGGTTGTCCCGACGGAGTGGCGGCTCTGCGATCCGGCGCCGCTGGCGAACACCAGCGGCAGCACGCCGAGAATGAAGGCGAACGAAGTCATCAGAATGGGACGCAGGCGAATGCGCGCCGCTTCCACCGCGGCCTCCCTGATCGAGAATCCCTTGTGCCGCAACTGCTCGGCGAACTCCACGATCAGAATGCCGTTCTTGCTGGCCAGTCCGATGAGCATCACCAGCCCGATCTGGCAGTACACGTCGTTCAACTGGCCGCGGAGGGACTGCGCGATCAGCGCGCCCAGCATGGCCATGGGCACGCTCAGCATGATGATGAAGGGCAGAATGAAGCTCTCGTATTGCGCCGACAGCGTGAGGTAGACCAGCAGCAAGCCCAGCGCAAACAGCATGGCCGACTGGCCGCCCGAGCGGATTTCCTCCAGAGACAGACCAGACCAGGCGTAGTTGAAGCCGATGGGCAGATCTTTCTTGGCCACCTCGTCCATCGCCTTAATGGCCTGGCCGGAGCTGTAGCCGGGGCCGGCAGCGCCATCGATTTCCGCCGAGCGGAAGATGTTGTAGTGGGTGATGACCTGGGGCGAGGTGGACTCGCTGACGTTCACCACGTTGTCGAGCGGGATCATGGCGCCGGTGTCGGAGCGCACGTAGAGGTTGCGAATGTCCCTGGGCTGGCCACGGAACGCCTGGGCCGCCTGCACATAGACGCGATAGGAGCGATTGTTGAAGTCGAAGTCGTTGACGTAGGCCGAACCCATGTACACCTGGAGCGCGTCGGTGATTTGCTGGATGGGCACCTGCAGGCTGCGCGCCTTTTCGCGGTCGATCTTGACCACGAACTGCGGATCATTGGCGGTGAAAGGACTGAAGAGGCCGGCCAGATCCTTGCGCGAGTTGCCGTCGCGGGCAAGTTTCTGCGAGACGTTGTACAGGTCCTGCACGGTGTTGCCGCCTTCGTCCTGCACCTCGAAGGTGAAGCCGCCAAAGTTGCTGACGCCGGCGATGGCAGGCGGCAGGAAGGGGAATGCCTGAACGTCGGTCAGGCCCATCAGAGGCCCGCGCAGGCGGTTGAGAATGGCATCGGCCGAGCGCTGGTTTCCCGGGCGCTGGTTGATGCTCTTCAGGGTGAGAAAGATCATGGCCTTGTTGGGCCCGTTGCCGGTGAAGCCGAAGCCGATGACGCTGAAAGCGCCGAGAATGTCCTTCTCGGTGCTGGCAATGGCTTCGACTTCGCGGACGGCGTTGGAGGTGTACTCAACCGAGGCGCCCTGTGGCGCCTGCACCGCGATGATGAAGTATCCCTGGTCCTCGTCGGGGACGAAGCCGGTGGGGACAATCTTGTACACGCCGTAAGTCGCGGCCAGTCCGGCGAAGAAGATCAGCAGCATGAGGTAGCGCAGCTTGATCGCCTTCTTCGCGCCCACCACGTAGTACGCCGTGGTGCGATGGATGAGGTGCTCCACGCCACGGAAGAAGAAGTTCTTGTGTCCGCTTTCCGGCCGCAGCAGCAAGGCGGAAAGCGACGGGGTGAAGGTCAGCGAGTTGAAGGCCGAGATGGCAATGGAGAACGCGATGGTCAGCGAAAACTGCTTGTACAGCAGCCCGGTCGTTCCCGGGAAGAAGGCCACGGGAACGAACACCGCAACCAGCACCAGCGAGGTCGCCACCACGGCACCGGTCACTTCTCCCATGGCCACCGAGGCGGCGACGTGCGAGTCGGTATCGTCCTGGCTCATGTGGCGTTGAATGTTCTCGATGACGACGATGGCGTCGTCCACCACCAGCCCGGTCGCGAGGACGATTCCGAACAGCGTCAGGGTGTTGATGGAAAAGTTCAGCAGCTTGATGAAAGCGAAGGCGCCGACCAGGGAGACGGGAATCGCGATGGCGGGAATCAGGGTGCTGCGCCAGTCCTGGAGGAAAAGCAGCATGACCAGCATGACAAAGAGGATGGCTTCGGCCAGCGTCTTCACCACTTCGCGGATGGAATCGCCCACAAACGTCGTGGTGTCGAAGGCAACGTTGTATTTCAGCCCGGGAGGAAAGTGTTTCGCGAGCCGGTCCAACTCGTCGCGGACGGCCTTGTCCACGTCGAGCGCGTTGGCGGTGGGCAACTGGGTAACACCGATGCCAACACCGTCGTAGCCGTTGAAGCGCAGCCGGGAGCTGTAATCCTCAGCCCCCAGTTCGGAGTAGCCGACATCGATGAGCCGCACCAGCGCGCCGTTGCCGCCCGGCTTCAGGATGATGTTATTGAACTGTTGGGCGTCGACCAGCCGTCCGATGGCGCGAACGCTGATCTGGAACATCTGGTTGGCGGCGGCGGGCTGGGCCCCGATCTGACCGGAGGCGATCTGCACATTCTGCTGCGACAGCGCGGAGACGACGTCCGACGCTGTCAGACCACGGGCGGCGAGACGCGAGGGATCGAGCCACAAGCGCATGGAGTACTTGCGCTCGCCGAAGATCTGCACGTCGGAGACGCCCTTCAAGCGCTTCAGCGCGTCCTTGACGTAGATGTCGATGTAGTTGCTGATGAACTCGTTGCTGTAGCGGTTATCGAGGCTGTAGAAGCCGGCCCCGAGGACGAAGGAAGTGGAGACCTTGTTGACGGTTACGCCGGTGGCCTTGACTTCGTCGGGCAGACGGCCCTGCACTCCGGAGACGCGGTTCTGCACGTCGACTGCGGCGATATCGAGGGGACGGGTCAACTCGAAGACGATGGTGATGACGCTGCTGCCGTCGTTGCCGCTGGTGGAAGTCATGTAGCGCATGCCTTCCACGCCGTTGATGGCCTCTTCCAGGATGATGGTCACCGACGACTCGACCGCCTGCGCGTTGGCGCCGGTGTAGAAGGAAACCACGGAAATCTGCGGCGGCGCGAGGTCGGGAAATTGCGCAATCGGCAGGAACGGTATGCACACCGCGCCGGCAATGACGATGAAAAGCGAGGTGACGGTCGAGAAGACTGGACGCTTAATGAAAAAATCAGCAAACAAGCTGGATGCCCCTTGTCAGGTAGAGCAGGGGCTGAAGCCCCTCATCTTTCCGCGACTCGAACGCGGGCCTGAAGGCCCGCACTACCCGTGCTATTGCTCAATCTTGACTCGGCACGCCGTCGGCGAGACTCTGCCCGCCGGAGACGATCACTTGATCGCCAGCCTTCAGCCCGCTCAGGACCACGTAGTCATTGCCGGTAATCTCTCCCAGTTGCAGCGGGACCTGACGAGCGACGGCCTTGCCGTCCTGTTGCTCGGCGACAAAGGCGAAGAACTGCCCGCTGACGCGTGACACCGCAATCACAGGCACCGTAATGCCGGAATGAGTGCTCCAGATGATGCGGGCGCGCACCAGTTGCATGGAGCGCAGCACGTCCTCCGCCTGGTCGGCCGGGGCCTTCACCAGCACCGACTGCGTACCGGTATCGACTTGCGGCGAGATGAAATACACCTTGGTCTTGCAGCAATACTTTTCCCGCGTTATCCAGCACCTCGACGGGAGCGCCCATCTTGATTTCGCGCGCGTGCTCCGACGGAATTTGGATGTAAACCTCGAGCGCCCGGCGTTCGTCAATGGTGGTCAGCGGCGTGGTGTTGGTCACGCGGTCGCCCACGTGGACCGGAACGTCGCCCACGATCCCGTCCGTCGGCGAAAAGACGCTGTAGTACTTCAGTTGCACCTGCTGCTGGTTGACCTGCGCGCTCAGCGACTTAACGTCGGCATCGGCGGCATCGTAGTGGTCTGCGCCTGGTCGAAGTCCTGCTTGCTCATGACCCCCGACTCGTAAAGCGTCTTGGCCCGGACTAACTGGACCTTGGCCCATTGCAGGGCCGCCTCTTTGGAAGCGCGTTGCGAGTCGTAGCTGGAGACCATGGCCTGCTGCCGGCGCGGGTCGATCTCCATCAGGGTCTGGCCCTTCTTGGCGAATTCGCCCGAATGCACGCGGATGTCGAAGATCCAGCCCTCAACGTCGGACATGATGGTGGCCGAGTGGCGCGACTTGATGGTGGCAACGTATTCCGACGAGTCCCCAACGTCGTGGGCCTCAAGCGTCTGCACCTTGACCGGCATGGTCGGCGGTCCCTGCGGACCGACCGCGGCCCTGCCCCGGCTGCACGCCCCCAGAAGAAGGACCGACGCAATAGCGCACATGCGAGAAGGATGTTGGATACTGTCGCGTTCGCGAGGCTGTGGCCCAGGTCGAACGCTTCGCTGCAAATGACTCATGCGATTCCCAATTCTCTGGAAGATGAATGACGAACAACCACCCCAACTCGGTATTAGATTGTAAACCGCCGCAAACGACTCAGGGAGACGCTCGGCGGCACGGCTTCGAAGCCGTGCCCTTTCAAAACGTGCCCTTTCAAAATTATTTGTGAGATGGCTTCGCGGTATAAAATGTGAGGCCCCAAGGGTGAGTTGACCGCTGCGAAAGTCTAATTGCGCGAAGGAAAATCATGAGCATCTACGGAGTCGCGTTTGAGCCATACGTCGGACCGTGGGTTGGCGACGGTCCGGTGCTGTACAACGTTTACACACTCGACCAGGTGACCCAATTGCTGAAGCCGGTTGCCGAGCACTTTCCCCTGATCACGACCTACGGCCAGGGAACGTTTGTATGGCAGGGCGAGCCGAACGTTCAGGATGCCAACCGCCTGAACATTCAGGCGGCCGCAGGTCTCGGGCTGAAGGTTTCCGCCGGCTGTTACCAGCAGGGCGCCGACTCGAACACCGACACGATAAATGTGGAATGGAGCAAGACGGAGATCGACTACGCCATCCAGCAGGCCAAGCAGTACAACAACGTGGTCGACCTGGTGATTGGCAACGAATGCATCTGGGGACCGAACTCGACCCAGGCGGTCATTGACCTGATCAACTATGCCAAGAGCAAGCGCGCGCCGCTTACCGCGGCCAATCTGCCCATCACCACTCGCCAGCAATGGGGTGTGCTCGGCGGCGTGGACAACACCAGCCCGGGCTACGCCGCCATGCGGCAAAAACTGCTGGCGCTGATGGCTGCATGCGAAGACCACGTTTACGGCAACATGTATGCCTACTTCGACAAGGACATCGCCAACCAGATCGGGCAGAATCCCACGCAGGCTTCGTTCACCCAGGCGGTGACTTCAAGCATGACGAACCAGTTGACGGGGCTGAAGAAGGCCTTCTCGAACCAGGGTATCAAGCTCGAGATCCGCATCGGCGAAACCGGCTGGCCGACCCAGGGCTCGCAAAAGGACCAGCCCAATGCATTCCTGGCTAATGTGACCAATGCACAGTGGTATTACCAGGCGATGGTGAACTGGGCGAACTCGAACGGCGTGAAGACCGTCATGTTCGCGGCCTACGATGAACCGTGGAAGGGCCCGGCCGATGGCTCCAACAGCGAGGCGTTCTTCGGAATCTGGAAGGCCAACGGGACCGCCAGCGATCGCGGACACTACACGCTGAACGGGGTGACGCAGAAGTACAACATCGGGTGAGAGCAGTAGCGCGGGATCGGGCGCATACAGCAGGTCCCTCGCGGGCTGAAGCCCGCGAGGGATGACAAGGAGCAGGAGCCTCAACGGCGCACCTAAAGGTGCGCCCCTTCACAGCGTATGTTGGAGAGCTATAACGACTCGACGTTCTTTCCTGCCGCCAGCTTCTTCCGCAGGTCCACGGCATAGTGGTCGGTCATGCCGGCGATGTAATCGCAAACGATGCGCGGCAGCGATTCGTTCTCCGCTTTCTCGCGGTAGCTGCGCGGAAGCGCCTCGGGATGCGCGATGAGATGCTCGAAGACCTCGCTCACGACTTTTTCCGCCAGCCGTTTCTCCGGTTCCAGAGACTTGCAGTTGTAGAGCGCTTCGTAGAGGAAGCTCTTGGCCTCGCGTCGCTCCGCTTCCACCTCAGGACTGAACCCTGCCAGACGCTCGGGATAGTGGCGCAACTCGTCGAGGCTGCTGACTCCGGCCTGCTGCACGCGCTGCCGCGTGTTTTCGATCAGGTCGGTGACGAAGCGATTGAGCACGCGCTTCAGGGCTTCGTTGAACTTCAGCTTGTCCGGCGCGTCCGGATACTTCGCCTCGGCTTCGACGTAATACCTCTCGAACACGCGCACCCGTTGGCGAATCTGCGGCAGGCGGAGAAGCTTCGCTTCGTATCCGTCGTCGAGGTCCGCGGTACTGTAGGCAATCTCGTCGGTGAGGTCGATCAACTGCGCTTCCAGCGGCGGACGCTGGTCGAGCAGGTACTCCGCCAGTTCAGGGTGCTGAGCCTCGCTGTAATCGTGCGAATGCTTGATGATGCCTTCGCGCACCTCGAATGTCAGGTTGAGTCCGGGAAACTCGGCGTAACGCAACTCCATCTCTTCCACGGTGCGCAGGGCTTGCAGGTTGTGATCGAAGAATTCACCGTGCTGCCGCATCAACAGGTCCAGCGTGCGTTCGCCGGAGTGTCCAAACGGCGGATGTCCAATGTCGTGGACGAGCGCCAGCGCCTCCACCAGATCGACATTCAGGTCGAGCGCCGCGGCGATGGTGCGCGAGATCTGCGCGACTTCCATGGTGTGCGTCAGGCGGGTACGAAAGTGGTCGGAGTAGCGGCGGGTGAAGACCTGAGTTTTGTTCTCCAGGCGGCGAAAGGCGCGCGCGTGAATAACACGGTCACGATCACGCTGAAAGGGATTGCGGTAAGAGTGCGGCGGCTCTGGATAGCGGCGCCCGCGCGAATCCTCCACGCGAACCGCGTAGCTGGCGAGCATAAGCGAAGTGTAGCAGCCTGAGGAGCCGGATCAAATTATCCGCTGGATAGGGGCCCTTCGACCCCGGTTCGGTTACAAGAGCAACCGAACTCTCCGCTCAGGATGACAAATACTGCGGCAGAATCTCGAAGTGGTTTCATAAACAGCGAGCGTCTGGGAATTCGAGTTCCCTCAGGGGCTAAAGCCCAATATTTTCGATGCCCGGAGCGGCACGGCTGAAGCGGTGCCCTTTCAAATCGGATTTATGAGACGGTTTCTAACGCTTACTGTTTGCCGGCGCCGGTCTGCTTGGCCAGCTTTACGCGAGCGGTTTCCAGTTCCTTCTGCACCTTGGCGACATCGTCGCTGTCCACCTCGGCAGGAATGGTCTTGTTCCACTCCTCCAGAGAGCGCTCGAAGTTCGCGGCCGCCAGCTTCAGGCGTCCGGTCTTCTGATAGAGCTCACCCAGGTGCTCGTGCACCGTGGGATCGTTGCCAATGCGCTCGGAGGCGCGGCGCAGGTTCTCTTCGGCCAGGTCGTAGTTGCCGAGCCGGTAATAGGCCCAGCCCAGCGAATCGAGATAGGCGCCATTCTGCGGATCGAGGGCCACGGCGCGACGAATGTAGCCCAGGGCCTCATCGAGGCGAGTGCCGCGGTCGGCCAGCATGTAGCCCAGATAGTTCAGCGCCATTGCGTTCTTGGGATCGTCGGCGATGACCTTGCGGAAGGCCTCTTCCGCCAGATCGTACTTCTTCTGCCGCTCGTAGATGGAACCCTGGACGAAAAGCACGTAGTCCTTGTCGTCCTGCTTGGTGGCCAGCTCCGCCGCCTTGGTAATGTCCTCTTCCGCCTGGCTCCAGTTCTTCACCCGGCTGTTCATCTGGGCCAGGGCGATGTAAACCGTGCGGTCTTCGGGAGTACCTTTCAGCATTGCCTTTACCCGCTCGATGGCGGCATCGGCGTTGCCCATATCGGCCTGCTGCGAGGCCGCGACCATCTGTAAGTCGCGGTCATCGGGAAACTTCTTGGCAGCTTCCATGGCAACGCTGGTAGCCGCCTCCCACTGGCGGTCGTCGCGATAGGTCTCGACAATCTGCTGATATCCGCGGATGGCGTTTTCGTCACCCAGGTCGAGCATCTTGCGGAAGGTTTCCACTGCAAGCTGATGCTTGTTGGCCTCGCGGTAAACCGTGCCCAAGCGCTCGACGAAAACCGCGCGATTGTTCTTTTCGGCAACGCTGTACTGGCCGTCGGCATGTTCGGTCTTCTGCAAGAGCTGGTTCAGGATGGTAATGGCGTCATCGTACTTGCCCTGGGCCTCGTCGATGACGGCGATGTTGTATTGCACTTCCAGCGAGTCGGGAACCACCGAATTGGCTTTCTTCAGCGCTTCCAACGCCTGGTCGAACTTCCCGTTGCGCCGATCGATTTCGGCGATGCGCATGTAGGTCTGCGCATCCGAGGGATCGGCATCGGCGATTACCTTGTACTGCTCCAGCGCGGCCTCGGTCTGGCCGTCATTCATCAGGTTCTGCGCCAGTCCGCGTACGGAATCCAGATTGTCACGGTCGAGCTCGGTGGAGCGGCGATAGGAATCGATGGCTTCCTTGTACTGTTTCTGCTGCTCGTAGGTGTAGCCCAGCGCCGAGTAAACCTTGGCACTACGCGCACTCTCGGGAATGGAGCTCAATACTTGCAGGGCGTGGCTGGAGTCGCCCTCTTCGTTGTAGAGGTATGCCAGGGTGGTGACCGCCTCTTCCGAATCGGGTTGGATCTTGACCGCGGTCTTGAACTCGGCCTCGGACTTCAGCAACTCATTATTCAGGCGATACAGCCGGCCCAGCAGAAGATGGTCCTCCACGCTCTGAGGGTCGAGCTTGACCAGTTGCTCGTACTGCTCGATCGCCAGCTTCAGAATTTCCTGCGACTGCGTGCCCGCTTGCATGTCGCCCAGCGAACGCAAATAAATGCGGCCTAGCAGGCGGTGCGCCTCAAGATTATTGCCATCGCGCTTCAGGATGTCCTGGGCTTCGAGGACGGCGTCGCGAATGCGACCGGTGCGGGCGTAAAGCTCTGCCAGGGCGGCATTCAAGTAATCGGAATTCGGGTCGTTCTCAATGGCGAGGCGATACTCGTCAATCGCCTTGTTGGCGTAATCGGAGCGGCCGTACATCGAGACCATCTCCTCATACATGTGCGCCAACGCGAAGTGGTAGTAAGCTTCGGCCTGGTCGGGCTCTTTGGGAGCAGTAGGAGCGGCGGCCTGCGCTGTCGTTTGGTCGGAAGCATCGGGAGCGGAAGCGTCCTCTGATCGGGCTCCTCAGCTTTCGGACTTTGCTCCAGAGTGAGTGAAACCACTGTAGGAGTGAGTTTTGTGTAGGAGTGGAGTTTTGGGCAACGCCGCTTACCGAGCCAGCCAAGAGAAGCGCGAGAAAGGGGAGACCGACACGATTTAAGATTATCAAAGGGACCAGTCACTCAAAGCGATTGGATGCCTCGCACCCAGCCTGAGTCTTCTTATTTTAGACGTTTCCCGCGCCGCGATGTGAAAGTTCCGAACAAATTCCTTCAGAGCGGGCTGCGTTGTTATTAACACCGGAAATGGTTGGACGTAGCGACAGCGGAAAAGTTAAAGCGCTGGGGCACAGACTGCCGAAAGCCGCCGCGCCAACCGCAGCCCGTTTTGGGACGCAAATATCCGCGGCGTAAGTCGCGCTACTCTCTCGAAAGGTAACGTGTGCTGCCATGACAAATTTACGCGCTAGCGTCGATTCTTACTCGAAGCTCATATACGCGATAAATATGCGCTGCTGAAAACACTCGACTTAAGCCGGATTTCGAAATATGCGCTGCTGAAAACACTCGACTTAAGCCGGATTTCCCATCGAGCGAGTTTGGCAGCCAAGTTGTAGCAGAAACAGTGTGGCCGTAGCCCGACGTGTTTGCGGCGGTCGCCATCGGGTACCGCGCCAAAGATTTCCGGAGGAACTCATAGTATGAGAATCCGCATCCTGTACACCTTGCCCCTGGCGGGAGCTCTGATGCTTCCAGCCGTGGCACAACAAGCCCCGGTTGACAGCCAGCAGCCTGCTTCTGCGCAGAGTAGCTCCGCGTCGTCTTCCGCACCGGGCTCCAATGATGACCAGAACATGTCGGCGCGGCAGCCGCTGGAGCCGGACTATCGTCAGGGTTTCTGGGGCAAGCTCAATCCCTTCGCGCGCAAGAAATACGTGCAGCGCCAGCTCAGTCCGATTCGCAACCGCGTGAACGAGCTTGACGACCTGACAGCCGCCAATGCCAAGGACATCCAAGATGTCGATGCTCGCGCCCAGGAGGGCATCCGCCAGGCCGATGCCAAGGCGACCCAGGCCGACCAGCACGCGATGGATGCAGGCAACCGCGCCCAGCAGGCGAACCAGACTGCGCTCCAGGCCAGCAACCGCCTGAATACGGTGGAGCAGGTGGTCGGCAACATCGATCAGTATCATCCGGCCACCGAGACCGAAATCCGCCTCCGGCCCGGGCAGACCGCGTTGGGCGCCAAGTCTAAAGCCGCGCTCGACGATATGACTGCCGATTTGAAGGACCAGAAGGGCTACATCATTGAGGTGCAGGGCTTCTCGCCGGCGGGAGTGCAGAGTTCGCAGGCCATGGCGAACTCAGTGGTCCGTTATCTGGTGGAGAAGAACGAGATTCCGGTGTACCGCATTTTTGTGATGGGCATGGGTAACGCCAAGCTTCCGGCGACAGAAGATAGCAATGGCAAGCCCGCGCACGGCAACCGGGTTGAGGTCAGCCTGCTGAAGAATAATGTCGATCAGTTGGCCTCGATGAACCAGTCTGCTACGCCGGGCGAAGCCGGAAGCTATTCCAGATCGCCGCAGTCGAGTTCCGGTCAGCAACCTTCAAACAACACGAAGGTGAATTCGGCTCCGGCCAATAGCCAGCCGGCGGAGTCATCGACGAACGACCTACAGCCGCAGCGGGAACAATAAGCTGATCGCAACTCTCCCCCACAGCGAAGCCCCTCGTTACGCGAGGGGTTTTGCTTTGGCCGCGATGCTGGGCAGACTTTTGTGTAGTCCACTATCCGCGTGGTGATAACCTTAGGATTTGCCGAGGATGAACGGGGATGAACATGGAAACCCTCTACTACTCCCGCATGAATTCTCCTGCCGGCCCGCTGCTGATCGCTGTTTCCGAGACGGCGCTGGTTGCGCTGGAGTTCGATCGCGGTCTGCCGAAGAAGATCGCCGGACAACCGGTCGCCTGGGAGGAGTCGGAGGCGCGCACGCGTACCGTGCGCGAGCAACTGCGGAGTACTTCTCCGGCAAGCGCCGCGACTTCGAACTCATACTTGATCTCCGGGGCACAGAATTCCAGAGGCGCTGCTGGAATGAGTTGTTGCGAATTCCGTTCGGCGAAACGCGCTCCTACGCCGAGATCGCGCGCGCGGTCGGCAGTCCGAAGAGCTTCCGCGCCGTGGGACAGGCGAACCACTACAATCCCGTTGCGATCATCGTCCCTTGCCACCGTGTCCTCGCTGCGGGCTGCTTTCTCGGCGGATACGGCGGCGGTCTGCCGGTCAAAGCGTTGCTGTTGCGGCTGGAAGGCGCGGCGTTTCGCGAACGCGCCGAAGCTCCTGAGGCGGCAACGCAACTGGCGTTCAGCGCGAGCTGAACTCAATCTCCGGTGTAGCTTCCAATAGTGTGCGGGTGTAGGGATGCGCCGGCGCGGTGGTGATCTGCTCCGTAGTCCCCACCTCTACGAGCTCACCTTGTTGCATCACCGCGATCCGGGTTGCCAGGTAGCGCACGATCGGCATGGAGTGCGAAATAAACAAATAGGTCAGCGAGAACTCGCGCTGAAGCCGCTGTAGCAGGTTCACGATCTGCGATCCCACGCTCACGTCGAGGGCTGAAACCGGCTCGTCGGCAACGATGAATCGCGGCCGCAAGACCAGCGCCCGCGCAATCCCGACGCGCTGACGCTGACCGCCGCTGAACTCGTGCGGATAGCGCCCGAGAGCCGAGGCGTCGAGTCCTACCGTGCGCATGACTTCCGTAGCGCGCTCCACGCGCCGCGCCCGACCGTCTCTGTCGTGGATAGCCATGGGCTCGCACACAATCTGCTCGACCGTCATCCTGGGATCGAGCGAGCCGAACGGGTCCTGGAAGATGATCTGCATGTCGCGGCGCAGACGGCGCAACTCAGCTCCTCCGGCGCGCAGCACGTCGTGGCCATCGAAATACACCTCACCCGAGTCGGCATCAACCAGGCGCAGCAACATTCGGCCGAGCGTGCTCTTGCCGGAGCCCGATTCGCCGACCAGGCCCAGTGTCTCTCCGGCCTCGATGGTCAGCGAAACATGGTTGACTGCACGCACCTCGTCAGCGGCGCCCGTGCCGAAGGCGGATTGTCCCGAGCTGAAGGTCTTAGTGAGGTTCCGCGCTTCAACAAGAGGCATGTCCGGGATGTTAACAAATGTGAGCAGTCTCGAATGCGCGAATCGTCTGGGCGAGGTTTCTGCCGAGATGTTCACACGCGCAGGTCCCGGTTGATCAGCGCGACAAACGCCCTGGAATCAACATCAAACCGCGCCTCAAGAAAGCCGCAAGGCATTTGCACAATATTTCGGCACCGGCCTGTGGACGAGCTGCACTCGATGAAAATAAACGAGATAAAATCGCGAAAAAACTGTTGACTTAGAAATAGCTGTAGTAAAAACACACTCGTTCTTTGACAGTTTTCAAGCTCTTCCGGTTGGCGGTAAGTCCGGGGCTGAAGCGAGTTCACTGCTCCGCGCCCGCGGCGCAAGGCGGCAGAGGGACCGCGACGGTCAATAGCGAGCCGCTGGTTGAGGAGAACAAGAAACAGTCAAAGGCAAGTCGGAATCCCGAGACGTTGAGACGGTTGTTCCGGTTGGTGGCGAGCCCGGAGTCCAAGCTGAGATCGAACACCGCGTACGCAAGTATCGGGTAAACAGGTCGGCAAGGGTCTAACGCGAACCGCTGGTCGAGAACAACAGCTCAACAAAGCCTCGGGATTTCTCATAGCAGCCGAGTTCGCGGCTGCTGCCCTCCGCCGCGCGTGCTTTCCCCACCCTGCGGAGTAAAATCGACTCATGGCCGACCTCTTTTCACCCGCGCAGCCAAAAGCGCAGTCGCGCAACTGGACGCCATTCCTCGTCGGGCTGATAGCGGTCATTTTCGTGATTGCGATCGTCGTCGTTGTATCGCGCCACAAGGGTGAGACCGCACCGCAGCTCAATCCATACGCAGCCCAACTGCAGCTGTCGAGTCCGAAGATGAGCGCGGCGGAGAATTATGTCGGCGGGACCGTCACCTATCTGGACGTCAACATCACCAATACAGGTGACAAGGCTTTGAGCGGGCGCGGCGATGAAGCTGGTGTTCAGGAACTCCATGAACGAGGTGGTGCAGACCGAAACGCTGCCGCTGCACGTGCTTATTGAAAACCAAATGGGCGGCTATCCTGACCTGGTGGACCTGGGCCGCTCGCCCATCGCTCCAGGCCAGACCAAGACCGTCCGCCTGACCCTCGAGCACATCTCTGCCGACTGGAACCAGAACTATCCCGAGATGCAATTAACGGATTTGAAACTGAAGTCGCGATGAACCGCTGCTAGTCTGTGTTCATGCCGAAACTTTGGACTGCCGCTCTACTCATTTCGTCCCTTATTCCGTTGTGCGTTGCCGCACAGGACAAGCCTGCGTCCGCTGTGACGTCGTCATCGGGGTACCACGCACCCGTCGAGAAAGAGCATACCGTGCTCGGCGTGCTGGAGATCGTTCCCTTCCAAAGCAAGATCTTCCATAACACGCGGATGCTGCGGGTGTGGTTGCCCGCCAATTACGGATCGCCACGCAACGCACATCGGTCGTATCCCGTGCTTTACATGCACGATGCCCAGAACCTGTTCGACGATGCCACCAGCAATGCCGGCGAGTGGCACGTGGACGAGACGGTGGACCATCTGGTCGGGAGCTTCCAGATCCCGCCCATGATCGTCGTGGGCATTGACCATGCCGGAGAGAAGCGGAGCTCAGAGTATCTGCCCTACCCCGACCCTAATCACAAGCAATTTGGCACACCCAACGTGAAAGACGTGCGCGGCAGAGACTACGCAGCGTTTCTGCTCACCGAAGTCATGCCGTTCGTCGAGAAAAAGTACCGTGTCTCGCGTGGCGCAATGAACACAGGGATTGGCGGCTCTTCTTACGGCGGCGTGATCAGTCTCTACACCGTGCTGCAGCATCCCGGCATCTTTGGGCATGTGCTGGTCGAGAGCCCGGTGCTTGGGCGTCGGCGACGGACAATTACTGAAGGACGCGGAGCAGGCGAAACAACCTCCGCAGAAGATGTTTCTCGCCATCGGCACCAGCGAGACCAAAGACCCGGATTACAATGCGCAGCTCGTGAAGAATGTGGAGGAACTGGAAACCATTCTTCGCCAGAAAGGAATGGGCCCGGGACGGCTGAAGGTTGTGGTGGAGGAAGGCGCCGTCCACAACGAAGAAGCGTGGTCGCGCCGGCTTCCCCAGGCCTTGATATTTCTCTACGGGCATTGAGTTTCAGTCCGCCAAGGCAGCTTGGGGACGAACCGCCCGCTTTCTGGGGCGAGTCGCATTAACGGTAGTTGACAGAATGAGTTCCCGCTTGCTCTCCCCGCCCTGAAGAGGAGTATGATTCCAACCATCGCATGGCCGACCCGAATATGTCCGTGGGGAGAGGCATATGGTACGCAAGCTATTCGCATTTCTGATTGTGGTGGTCGTAGGGGTATCGCTTCCATCGGCCGCCAAGATGCGCGGCCCTTCCACCGCAGAAGAACGGGCGCAAGCATTGGAATACGCGCGAAGCCTGGAACAGCATCCGCTCGCCAAGGACAGCCTGGAGAAACGCATGTGGCTGACTGAATGGCTGGTGCAAGTCCCCGACGTCACCGTCAACGTCTGCTGCAAAGGGCTGAAGGCGCTGGAGTCGCTCGACAAGGTAAACGACACCTACTCCAATCAACTGCGGATGCAGGTGCTCTATTCGCAGGCAGCGTTCCAGTTGCAGCATCCTGAGGAAAAGCGCACAGCGGCGATGCAGGCCGCCGGGCTGGCCGGTACGTTACGCGCTTACCGTGCCATCCAGGAATTCGATCCTACCGCGAAGTACCCGCTGCTCGACAATCTGATGTCGCTGGAGAAACGCGGCAAGCTGCAAAAGTATGTTGAAAAACAGACGAAGTGCAGCAAGGGCTAGAAGCGGTATTTTCGATTCGGTAAGGGGCGCGCCTGTCGCGCCCTTTTTCAGGTAGAGATCTGATTCAATGCGGCGAGAATGACGGCCATGAAATACGATTTCATTGCCATCCCCGAACGAGACGTGCCGCGCGCCAGCGATCCCCTTTTCCAGCATTTGCTCGACACGTATGCCAGCGAGACCGACAAGGTCATCTCTGTCTGGCGCAGCTTCGCGCAAGCCGACATGGATTTTCGGCCACATCCCAAGTCGTCAACTGTCGCCGAGATCCTGAAGCACCAGCTACTCTCCGAGCGCAGGTTCTTTGGCGAGTTCGTCGGAACTCCCGAGCCGCCGGCCAGTGAAGTGTTGCCGAAAACGCAGGAGCCGGGCGCGTACATCCAGCGCATGGAAGAGTTGGCGCGTCCGCGACTGGCGTTCTTCGCCACGCAGAGGCCTGAATGGTGGATGCAGGACGTTCCCTTCTTCGGCCTCACCCGCCAGCGCATCTGGGTTTTCTGGCGACGCGTGCTGCACACCTGCCATCATCGCACGCAGCTCACCGTGTATTTGCGGCTGCTCAACAAGCCCGTCCCTTCGGTATATGGGCCGACCTCCGACCAGACGTGGGAGGGCGCCGACCCGACAACTTCAGTGGCGGCGGCAGAAAGGAAGTAAGGAGCCGTTTGAGTTTTTAGAACTTTGCCTTCAGCCGCCGATAGGTATCGTCCAGCAACTCGGGCAGGACGCGGGCTTCGGCGATGACGGTCATGAAATTCGAATCGGCGATCCAGCGGGGCAGGACATGCATGTGGATGTGGCCGGCGACTCCGGCGCCGGCAGCCTTGCCGACGTTCATCCCCAGATTCACCCCGTCCGACTGATACACCTCGTAGAGCACCGTTTCCAGCCGCTGCGCCAGCTCCATCATTTCGATGGCGGCCGCGGGCGGCAGCTGGTGCAAACGGCCGATGTGCTCATAGGGCACCACCATCGAATGTCCCGAGGTGTACGGGTAGGCGTTGAGGACGATGAAGTTGTATTTGGCGCGATGCACGATGAGCGCCGCCTGATCGTCGCTGCGGCGCTGCAGCTCGCAGAAAATACACGCAGGCGCCTTGCCGGCCGTGGCGAGGTAGGTGTACCGCCAGGGAGTCCAGAGATAATCCATACGAGGGCAGAGTACCAGACCGCTTCGCGCCGCCCAACAGGGGCATGCAACGGGTCACACATCGTCGTGATGCAGGTCACGTAAAAGGACAATTAAAAAGCGGGAAAACCTTGCAAAATCAGGGGTAAGGCAGCTCTGGCGAGTTTGACACTGTTGCGCAGCGATTGCTATAGTCAAAGAGTTCCCGGTGAGCGAGACCCGCTTCATTACGGATCCGGCCGCTGGATTGTCCAAGTCCGCTTTGAGCGGAAAAATCAAACCTGTCGATTCAAGCCAGCAGTCCGTTTATCCCAGGCTCTTGGCGCGTTCGCGGACGCGCCAGTGTGCGTACACAACCAATGGCTCTTGAAGAAACCACCAACGAATCCCCAAGCCCTCAACCCCAGGAATCCGTCGCTCCCGAACAGCCTCACGCCGAGCAGGCCTCCGGTTCCATTACTGAGCCTGCCGAACAGCCCCACGCCGATCAGGCTTCTGATTCCACTATTCATCCTGCCGAGACGGCCCCAGTCGCCGCCCCTCGGTCCGAAAAAGAACCCAGCATGGAAGATTTCGCGACCGCCCTCGAGACATTCGAGCAAGAACAGGCGCAGACCGAAGCCGCCCTCAACGAGGAGCAGATTGTCACCGGCACCGTCCTCAAGGTCACCGCACAGTATGTGTTGGTCGACATCGGCTACAAGTCGGAAGGTGTCGTTCCGGTCGCCGAGTTGCAGGACCACGAAGGCAATGTCCGGGTGCAGCGCGGCGACGAGATCCCGGTCATGCGCGAGCCGGGCCACACCGAGGAGGGCTACATTCACCTCTCCCATGAGAAGGCGCAGCGTCTGCGTGCATGGGACGACATTGAGAAGGCCTTCAACGAGAAGGCTTCGGTGAAGGCACGCATCATCGATCGCATCAAGGGAGGCTTGACGGTCGACATTCTGGGCGCGCGCGCGTTCCTCCCGGGCTCGCAGGTCGATCTGCGCCCGGTCCGCAATCTCGACGGGATGAAGGGCCACGACATCGATGTCCGCATCATCAAGCTCAACAAGAAGCGCGGCAACATCGTGGTTTCCCGCAAACAGTTGCTGGAAGAAGAGCAGAGCGAAAAGCGCACCCATACCCTGGAGCAATTACAGGAAGACGGCATTCTCACCGGCACGGTGAAGAACCTGACCGATTACGGCGCGTTCGTCGATCTGGGAGGCATTGACGGCCTGTTGCACATCACGGACATGTCATGGGGACGGTTGACGCATCCGCGCGACCTAGTGCAGGTAGGCGACCAGATCCAGGTAAAGGTGCTGAAGTTCGATCGCGAGAAACAGCGCGTCTCGCTGGGCTTCAAACAGCTCACTCCCGATCCGTGGATGGATGCTTCCGAACGTTACCCGATCGGAGCGCATGTGCGCGGCCGGGTCATCAGCGTGACCGACTATGGGGCGTTCATCGAACTGGAGCAGGGCATTGAAGGTCTGGTGCACGTCAGCGAAATGACGTGGTCAAAGCGGATGAAGCACCCGTCGAAGCTGGTCAACATTGGCGACGAAGTGGAAGCCGTCGTGTTGAACGTGAACCCGGGCGAGCGCCGCATCAGTCTGGGCCTGAAGCAATTGGAGTCGAACCCATGGGAAAGCCTTCACGAGAAGTTTCCTGTGGGCGCGATTGTCGAGGGCAAGGTCCGCAACCTGACCGATTTTGGCGCTTTCATTGAGATCGAAGACGGCATCGACGGCCTCGTTCACGTTAGCAACCTGAGCTGGACCAAGCGGGTGAAACATCCCTCCGAGGTGCTGAAGAAGGGCGACAAGGTGAAGGCCATCGTGCTCGCGATTGAGCCAGACCAGCGGCGCCTCTCGTTGGGCGTGAAACAGCTTCAGCCCGACGTGTGGACACCTTCTTCGAACAGCATCGCGTGGGCGACGTTGTCCACGGCAAGGTGCTGCGCCTGGCGAGTTTTGGTGCATTCGTCGAGATCGCCGATGGTGTCGAGGGCCTGTGCCACAACTCGGAAGCGGTGGACGCGCACGGAGCACCCCTAAAGCTCGAACCCAGCCAGGAGCACGAGTTCAAGATCATCAAGATGAACCCGGCGGAGAAAAAAGTGGGGCTCAGCATCCGGGCGGTGGGCGAAGAAGCCACGCGCTCCGACGTTGAGGCCTACAAGGCTCCGGCGACTTCCAGTTCCTCTTCGGGAGCGGCCACGATTGGTGAGTTTATGTCGTGGAAGCGCGCCAGCAACGAAAACAACTGACCTGTGTTCGTGCGATTGGCAAGGCCGCCAGAGATGGCGGCCTTAGCTTTCGGGGCAAGGGAAAACGGTTGCAGTCGGAACAGATCGAACCCACAAGCATCATTTCAGAGACCGAGACTCCTCTGCACGCGCTGGTGGGGCGGCTTGGTTGGTCATTTGTTTACGTCGATCTTAAGATTGATGCGCGGCTGCTCGCGGTCATCGAACTGGCTCAGGACTTTGGTGTCGCTCTTCTTCCCGTTCCGTTGGGCGTAAATTTCGTAGTCGATATTGTTCGAGAGCCCGGGAAAGCGGAAGCCTCCGTCATTCTGCGCGATGAAGGTCTTCACCGCTAGGGTTTTCGTGTTTTTCAAGTACACTACGGCGTTGGGGACGGGCTGGTCGCTCTTGTCGAGCACGCTGCCGGTCAGGGTGCGTGAAGTGGAGCGCGGACTCTTGCGCTCGGGAGTCGATGACGATCCGCTGCCGCCCAAAGGGAGGGTGAACTGAAAGGCTGCGCAGTTCAGGACAAGCAGCAAAATCACCCAGACGCAAGCTCCCAATGCTCGTTTCATCGGAATGTACCTCTTGACGCGATTCTACTTGTTTAGATGAATGCCGACGTCCCTGCGTTCGTCATTGTCAACATGTACGGTGGCTTCGGGCCTAGGCTGGCCCTTGGGCAGTCTTGATGTTGGCCTGAACTATGTAATCTCCCGGCCCAACGGGGACGCGCTGGGCGAACTCACCGCTCCTGTCGGAAACCAGTTCCCACTTCGGCTTTTTGTCGGAGGCGCGACGAATGGTGACGGGCACGCCGGCCACTGGATGGTCGTCGGGGCCCCACACCGTGCCGTAGATTAATGCGTAATCTCTCCCCGCCGCGGACTTGGAGGATTTTGACGATGACTGCGGAGAAGGCCCGGAGGCCGGGTTGCCAGCGTTGGCAAAAAGAGAAAGCAGCAGCCCCGCGCTGCCAATCAGCAACCGACGCTTGCGGATGTTCTGTCGCAATACCGTACTCACTCCTCTTCCTTTTCGTCTTCCTGCTCTTCTCTTCGTCGTCCTCGTCCTCGACGCGAGCCAGTTCCAGCGGCTCAACCGCTACCACTTCGAAATCGGTGCCGCAGTCCGGGCAGGACACTACTTCCCCTTCGTCAACTTCTTCTTCTTCAATATCCAAATCGCCTTCGCATTCCGGACATATAACCATGATGATTGCCTCCGTTTCTTGTCTGGAGCCACGAGCCGGAATTACAACGCCCCGCCTCTCCATTTATATTTAGAGACTCCCGGCACCAGCGTCAAGTGATAGACGTTCGAGTTTATTCAACCGTTCGCGGAGCCTCCATGTCCATCGCAAAATTGCTCTCAACCGGAATCGCGAGTTTGATGTTCGCGGCGCCCGTCGCGGTTGCTTTATTTTCTCAACAGCCGGCCGGCATCCCGGCTGCAAAACCCGACCCCCAGATCGCCGCGGCGCTGCACGAAGTTTCTGCGGCGCGAATTCAACAGACCATCGAGAAACTTGTCAGCTTCGGCACCCGGCAGACGCTCTCGTCGGACATGCCGGCTTCCAGCGGTAAAGGCGCGAATGCGGCCGCGGCGTGGATCCAGGGCGAGTTCGAGCGCTACTCTAAAGATTGCGGCGGCTGCCTGGAAGTCGAGGCCGACGAGTTCATTCAGGAGCCTGGCCCGCGCACTCCCAAGCCCACCAAGATCACCAACGTCTATGCGGTGCTGCGCGGCACTGATGCTGCCAACGCCGGTCGGATCGTGCTGGTGACCGGGCACTACGACTCGCGTAATAGCGATGCCAATAACGCCGCCGATCCTGCGCCCGGCGCCAACGACGACGGCAGCGGCACCGCCGTCAGCCTGGAATGCGCTCGCGTGCTCAGTAAGCACCGCTTCCCCGCAACCATCATCTTTCTTACCGTGGCCGGCGAAGAGCAGGGACTTTACGGCAGTGCCCACTTCGCCAAGATCGCCAAGGCTCAAGGCTGGAACATCGAAGCGGTGTTAAACAATGACATCGTGGGCGGCGATCGCACCCCTGGCGATACCCTGCAGGACCCGCACGTGGTGCGCGTCTTCTCCGAGGGTATTCCCACGACCGCCGACGAAAAACAGTTAAAGACAATCCGCGCACTGGGAGGCGAGAACGACGGGCCTTCGCGGCAACTGGCGCGCTATATCGCGTCTGTCGCGAAGGAATACCTTCCCCCTGCGACGTTTCAGCCTCTAATTGTTTTCCGGCGCGATCGCTATCTTCGCGGGGGCGATCACTTCTCCTTCAACGAGCAGGGATACGCTGCCGTGCGCCTGACGGAGTTTCGCGAGAACTACAACCACCAGCACCAGAACGTGCGCACCGAGAACGGCATCGAATACGGCGATCTGCCGAAGTTCGTGGATTACGACTACACTGCGAACGTGGCCCGCCTGAACGCGGCCACGCTGGCATCTCTGGCCTCGGCGCCCGCGCCGCCGGCCAATGTGCGGCTGTTGACGAAAGAGCTGCAGAACGATTCCACTGTAGCTTGGGACCCTTCCCCCGGGTGGATTGGCGGCCGGCTACGAAGTGATGTGGCGCGACACGGCAGCGTCCGACTGGCAGCACATGAAGACCGTCGGTAATGTCACGCGGGCCACTTTGCCGGTCTCGAAGGACAATGTAGTGTTTGCGGTGTGCGCCCTCGATGCCAAGGGCCACCGTAGTTTGGCAGTTGTGCCTATGCCAGAACGCTGAGGTTTCCAAGGTCAACTGGCAGTGCAGGCCCGATTTGGAATTAGAACGGAGCAAGCCATGCGACGCGGCCCCACCATGACGATGAGTTTCCCGCCGTTCACGCGAGCCGTGAAACAGTTGATGATCGCCAATGGCGTCATCTTCCTGCTGTTCGCCGTCTTTGGAGCCTTCGCCCCAAACCTGGCGGGAATGGGCGAGGCCCTCTTCCAACTCCGGGGCATCACCGTCATTCATGGATGGCTGTGGCAGTTGGTAACCTACGGCTTTTTGCACGCCGGATTGTTGCACATCCTGTTCAACTTGCTGGCACTGTGGATGTTCGGGGCCCAGCTTGAAATGGACTGGGGCTACAGCCTTTTCATGCAGTTTTATTTCTTCTGCCTGATCGGTGCCGCGCTGGTCACGGTTGCAGTCTCGTTCACTGGCCTTCTAGGTATCAGTCCCTACACCGCAACCGTGGGTGCCTCCGGCGGCATCTATGGATTGCTGCTCGCCTTCGGCATCCTGCACGGCGATTCCGAGGTCATGCTTTTCCCGCTACCGTTCCTCATCAAGGCCAAATATTTCGTCATGGGGATTGTCGCGCTAGCCTTGTACGGGGCTCTCTCCTCGGCACGCGGCGGAGGACAATCCATTGCCTATATGGCCCACCTTGGGGGCGCACTGTTTGGATACATTTGGCTAAAGTTTGTTCCGCGGCGCGGGTTCGGCTACGCCACCTCGGAACGATGGTTTGGCTTTCGCAACACCTACTATCGCTGGAAGCGGAAGCGTGCGGCGCGCAAGTTTGAGGTTTACATGCGCAAACATGACCGGGGCGATTACCGCCACGACGACTACTTCGACGAGCTCGGCAACTTCCGCGACCCTAGCGCGCGTGAGCCGCGCAAAAAGAACGGCGATTCCACGCCGCCCTGGGTAAACTAGAGTAGAGATTTATCGGGTTATTATTACCTTATCGTCTAATAGCCCCCATACACTATGGCGCACAGGCCATAAAATCGCGGGCTTTACGAGCTTCCTTCGACCCAGGTCACAACCGGCTGTGAGGTGCGATGGTACATGTACTTTCGTAACTTGACATCAGGCCACCAAGAGCTACACTGAGCATGAGCCTCGAGGGTTTCGGCAGCCTGGTCATGCTGAAACAGGTTCCCACGCTGTTGCACCCCCAGGGAAGCTTTAGCAGAGATGTTCATATTCGCTATTTCTTCGCTTTTATTCGTTAACGGGATGTATAATGCAGCGTCGGTAATCATGCGCCTTTCGCCGAAAAACACCCATTCCGCTGCGGCGCCTGCCTCACTGACCAAGCGCAATTCATATCTGATAGCCCGTCCGGAGACCCATGTGTGCCGGCGCGGAGCACGCAAGGAGTGGCACTTATGGCAGACGAGAGAACTGAAAAAAGCCGGGCCATCGACCTGGCCATGACGCAAATCGAAAAGCAGTTCGGCAAGGGCTCCATCATGAAGTTGGGAAGCAAGGGAGCGGTTGTTCCCATCTCCGTGATTTCGACGGGAGCGATTTCCTTTGATGCCGCACTCGGCGTCGGTGGCTTCCCGCGCGGGCGTGTGGTGGAAATCTTCGGGCCGGAATCCTCCGGCAAGACCACCATCGCCCTGCAAGTCATTGCCGAGGCGCAGAAGCAAGGTGGCATGGCAGCCTTCGTGGACGCCGAGCACGCCCTCGATCCCATCTACGCCGCCAAGTTGGGCGTTGACGTGGACAACCTGCTGGTCTCCCAGCCCGATTACGGCGAGCAGGCGCTGGAGATCGCGGAAGCTCTGGTACGCTCGGGCGCTATTGACGTGCTGGTGGTGGATTCGGTGGCCGCGCTGGTCCCGAAGGCGGAACTGGACGGCGAAATGGGCGACAGCCACGTTGGCCTCCAGGCCCGTCTGATGTCGCAGGCCCTGCGCAAGCTCACCGGCATCGTGGCCAAGTCACACACCTGCCTGGTGTTCATCAACCAGATCCGCGAAAAAATTGGCGTGATGTTCGGCAATCCGGAGACCACCACCGGGGGCCGGGCGCTGAAGTTCTACTCGTCGGTGCGCATCGACATTCGGCGCATCGGCGCCATCAAGGACGGTGACCAGGTCGTCGGCTCGCGTACCCGAGTGAAGATCGTCAAGAACAAGACGCGCCGCTCCTTTCCGCGAAGCCGAGTTCGACATGATGTACGGCGAGGGCATCTCGAAAGAGGGCGACCTGCTCGATCTGGCCGCCAACATGAGCTTGGTGGAAAAGTCAGGCGCGTGGTTCAGCTACAAGGGAGAGCGCGTCGGCCAGGGCCGCGAAAACGCCAAGCAGTTCCTCAAGGAGAACAAAGACATCGCGGCGAAGATCGAAACCGAAGTGCGCAAGGCGCTGGGGTTGATCTCAGTCGAGGAGAAGGCACAGGCTGCGGTCGCCAACGCCGAAGCCTCGCCCAGTGCAACGCCCAAGGGTCCGGCGGGGCGGAAGTAGGCTGGATTTTGCGACGCGGGAGGGGAGCTTCGCGGTGACAGATCTCCCTCCCGTGACCGACTGATAGCCGGACTCGAGAGTGTGGCCCTCGCTTACCAGATTGCCTGCACACAGGCCAGCCAGAATAAAATCAACGCGCGCCAATCCCTCTCGCTCCGAGGCCTCTTGAAAGATATCGTCGCCATTTATCCCGGCTCGTTCGACCCGGTCACGAACGGCCACCTAGATTTGATCCATCGCGGCAGCAAGCTGTTCGATCGCCTCATCGTTGCCATCGCGCGCAACATGGACAAGGGAGAGCCTTTGTTCGACATGGAGGAGCGCAAGGACATGCTGGAGGCGATGACCTCCGAACTGGACAACGTAACGGTTGATATATTCGATGGGTTGCTGGTCTATTACTGTATTCAGAAAAACGCGAACGCGGTGCTGCGCGGCATCCGCGCGGTCAGCGACTACGAATTCGAGTTGCAGATGGCGCTGATGAATCGCAAGATGGAGCCACGGGTGGAAACCGTGTTCATGATGCCCGCCGAAAAGTATTCCTACCTCAGCTCGCGCATCGTGCGGGAGATCGCGAAGCTGGGTGGGCCGCTCACCGGACTGGTGCCGGAGCTGGTGGAAGAGCGAGTGCGCCAGAAGATTGCGCAGCAACAAATGTCTGCCGCGGGAACGCATCTTAAATGAAGGGCGAAACCATGACTGCTGCTGGAACCCAGCTCTCGTCATTTCTCACCAACCGCATTCAGCGGATCGAGGTCTCGGCCACGATGGCTGTGGTCGCGGAAGCCGAGAAGTTGCGCGCCAAGGGCGTTGACCTGGTGGACTTCGGCGCCGGCGAGCCGCATTTCGCGACGCCGCAACATATCAAGGAAGCGGCGATTGCGGCCATTAACAACAACTTCACCAAATACACGGCGGTAGGCGGAATCGCCGAACTGCGCGACGCCATCGTAAAGCGCCACGCCCTCGATTTCGGTTCCGACTACAAGCGCGAGGACTGCATTGCCTCGGTCGGCGGCAAGCATGCCTTGTTCAATGCCATTCAGGTGCTGGTGGACCACGGTGACGAAGTTATCCTTCCGGTGCCGTACTGGGTCTCGTTCAAGGACATCGTTCGCTATGCCGGCGGCGAGCCGGTTTACATCGCCACCGACGAAAAGCACGACTTCGCGCTGACCGCCGAAATGGTGGAGCGCGCGATCACGCCGCGCACCAAGGTCATCGTTTTGAACTCGCCCAACAATCCGTCGGGCGCGGTGATGAAGCCGGAGCACATGGAGTCGGTGTTGAAGCTGGCCCATGATCGCGGCATCTACGTGGTTTCCGACGAGTGCTACGTCTATCTCAACTTCACCGGCCATCTGTTTTCCGCCGGCTGCGTCCACGAAGTGAAGGAGCGGCTCATCATCATTGGCTCGCTCTCCAAGACCTATGCCATGACCGGCTGGCGGCTGGGCTATGCCCTGGGCCCTGCGCCCATCATCAGCGCGATGCAGAAGCTGCAAAGCCAAAGCACGTCCAACCCAACGTCGATTGTGCAGAAGGCTGCGGTGACCGCTTTGACCGGCTCGCAAGATTGCGTGCGCGAGATGCTGGCAGGCTATATTTCTCTGCGCGACCAGGTGGTGGAAGGCTTGCGCGCGATACCCGGTCTCACCTGCGCCTCGCCCAACGGCGCTTTCTACGCCTATCCCAACGTGAGCCACTATTTCGAACGCGGCGGATTGTACTCGGCATCCGATGTCGCGCGCAGATTGCTGCACGACGCGCACGTGGTTGTGGTTCCGGGCGAAGGCTTCGGCACGCAAGACCACATCCGCGTGTCTTACGCGGTTTCGTCCGAGAACCTGGCGCGCGGTTTGGACCGCATGCGCAAGTTCTTCGCCGGCTTGTAACGGCCTTTCATGTCCGAACTCTATCCATTCCTGCTGATCCCCATCTTCGACGAGCGTCCGTGGGGCGTCCGCGATCTGCGGCCCATCTACGTTAAGACCGTCAAGGACCCGATCGGCGAAAGCTGGCTCACCTGGGAAGACAATCGCGTTGCCAATGGACCGCTGGCGGGCCGTACGCTCGGCGAACTCTCGCAGCAATACCGGCGTGAACTGGTCGGGGCGGCGGCGCCTTACGACGATCGCTTTCCGCTGCTGGTGAAGTTCCTTTTTCCCGGCAGCAAGCTCTCGGTGCAGGTGCATCCCGACGACGAGCAGGCACGAAAGACCGGTCAGCCCTGCGGAAAGACCGAGTGCTGGTACGTGCTGGCGGCCAAGCCCGGGGCCCGGGTTGCGCTGGGATTGAAGCCTGGCACCACGTTGCAGGATTTCGAGCGGGCGATTGTGCGACCAGCGCGCCGAGGAGCTGCTGAACTGGGTGGACGTGCAGCAGGGCGACATGCTTTATGTCGCCGCCGGCACCGTACACACCATCGGCGGCGGAATGGTCCTGGTCGAGACCCAGCAAACCTGCGACATTACCTATCGCCTGTACGACTACGGACGGCCGCGGGAGCTGCACATCGCCGAAGGACTTGCAGCGACCAAGCTTCACACCAACGCGGGCAAAGTGGTCCGCTACGCCGGCGACCCATCCGAAGTGCTGGTGCGTTCGCCGTTCTTCCAGGTTGAGAAAATCAGGCTGCGTGATCTTTTGCGTGCGCGACGGTCACTCCCGCTTCGCCGCAAGTTATTGTCGCAGTCGATGGCGCCGGGGTGGTTGAATCGCAGGGCATGGCTCCCATCAGTTTCGCGACCGGAGAAGCTGTTGTCATCCCAGCTTCGGTGCGCGAATACACGGTGCGTCCGCAGTGGGAGCTCGAGATCATGCGCATGGCGCTGCCTTCAGGAACAGTCGCAGAGCCGGAGACGGTGCTGGGACAATCTGTCGCCGCGCGATAACGCGATCGAGTTGGTATTTGGGTGGGAGTACGACTTGAGCAAAGTTACTTTCTATCCCGTGATACTCGCCGGTGGACGCGGCACGCGCTTCTGGCCACTGAGCCGTAAGCGCATGGCCAAGCAACTGCTGCCGCTCAACAGCGAGAAGAGCATGATCCAGGAAACGGTGGAACGCCTGCTGCCCCTGGCTAAGCCACAACAGTTCTGGGTCATCACCAACAGCGATCTTCGCGACGCGATTGTGCGCCAGCTCAAGGACCTGGATAGAAAGCAGATCATCGCCGAGCCGGTGGGACGCAACACGGCGCCCGGCGATTGGACTGGCAGCGTTTCTGCTGGCGCGCCGCGATCCCACGGCCGTGATCGGGATGTTCCCTTCCGACCACGTTATCGAGAACGAGAAGCGCTTCCGTGACGACATCAAGCGCGCCGCGCAGATCGCGGCTGGCGGCGCAAACATTGTGGTGATCGGCATTCCCCCGACTCGCGCGGAGACTGGCTACGGCTACATCGAAGCGGGTAGCGAGTCGGCCAAGGGCGTGCTGCACGTGCGCCGCTTCACCGAGAAGCCGTCTGCCGAGCTGGCGGAGAGGTTCGTCAGGGCGGGCAACTTTTTCTGGAACAGCGGAATGTTTGTGTGGGGCGCGCGCACTCTGGCCGATGCCCTGCGGGAACATCTGCCCAACACAGCGCCTCTGCTTGACCAGATTGCCGCGAGCTATGGAACTCGCAGCTTCCAGAAGACATTCGCCCGGCTTTATCCCAGGTGCGAGAACATCAGCATCGATTACGCATTGCTTGAGCCCCGTTCGGCGAAAGGCGAAGACAAGTCTGGCGTCTATTGCATTCCGGCGAGTTTTGGATGGAACGATCTTGGTTCCTGGACCGCGCTGTACGAGCACCACAGCGCCGGCAAGAGCGCTGGCGAAAATGTGATGCAGTCGCCGTTGAGCTTCACCCTGAATGCGGAAGGGAACTTCGTTCATTCCAAGCGGAAGTTTGTTGCGCTCGTCGGAGTGAAGAATCTGGTGGTGGTTGAAACCGATGACGCGCTGTTGATCACTACCCGCGAACATTCCCAGGACGTCGGTAAAGTGGTGAAGCACCTGGATGAGAAGAAGCTCAAGCGGCTGGTATAGGACGCGGGATTCGAAAGCGAGAATTGATGGCGGCAGAGATCAAGTTCGGGACGGATGGATGGCGCGGCATCATCGCCGATGACTTCACCTTTGACAACGTGCGGCGCGTCGGCAATGCGATGGCGGCCTACGTCCACAAGAACGAGGACGCCAACAAGGGCCTGGTGGTTGGCTATGATACACGTTTCGCGTCCCAGCGCGCGGCCGAAATCATCTCGGAAGTTCTGGCTGCCGCCGGAATCGCCGTGCGTCTGTCCAACGATTACACGCCTACGCCGGCCCTTTCCTTCGCGGTGAAGGACCTTGGGACCGCCGGCGGCGTGATGATTACCTCCAGCCACAATCCTTTCAACTGGAACGGCGTGAAGTACAAGGCGTGGTACGGGGGCTCCGGCACACCCGCGATCATGAAGTCTATCGAGAGCGGACTGGATTCGCCGCGCCTGGAACGCAAAGGCGGAAGCGTAACCCTGGCCGACTTCAAGGCCCCCTACGTTGTGGCCATCAAGAACTTCGTTGACTTGAAAGCCATCCAGAAGGCCGGCTTCAAGTTCGCCATCGACGTGATGTACGGGGCCGGGCGGGGAGTGCTGCGCGACATCTTCGCGGAAAACGGCATCCCGCATGTCGAAATCCGCGCCGAGCTCAATCCGCTCTTTCCCGGCATTAACCCGGAGCCGATTCCGCCGCACATCTCCTTGCTGCAGGAGACGGTCGTGCGCGAGCGCTGCCAGGCGGGCATGGCGACCGACGGGGACGCTGATCGCCTCGGCGCTGTTGCCGAAGATGGCAGCTTCGTGGATTCGCACAAATGCTTCTCGGTGATCCTCCAATGGCTGCTGACACACAAGCAGTGGTCCGGCGACGTGGTCAGAGCGTTTAACACCACGCGCATGCTAGACCGCATTTGCGCCAAGTACGGCCGCAAGCTCATTGAGTGTGGTATCGGGTTCAAGTACATCTGCGATCTCATGCTCGAGCGCGACATCCTGATCGGCGGAGAAGAATCGGGCGGCATTGGCATCCGGCGGCATATGCCGGAACGCGATGGCATTTTGAATTCGCTGCTGCTGGCCCACATCATGGCGGAAGAGGGCAAGCCCCTCGGCCAACTCGTGCGCGACTTGCAGCAGGAGTATGGCGAGCATCACTATGGCCGGCTCGACCTGCACCTCAGCGACGAGATCAAGAACGATGCAATGCGCCGCGCTGGCGCGAAGCCCGGAAAGATTGGTAGCTTCGGCGTGCAAAAGGTGGAGACGCTGGATGGCGTCAAGTTCTTCCTCGACGCTCCCACGTATGGGAACGGCGCCGAAGCCTGGGTGCTGGTTCGCGCCTCGGGAACCGAGCCGCTGCTGCGGATTTATTGCGAAGCCGCTTCGCCGGAGTTGGTGTCGAAGATATTGAAAGAGACAGAAGCTTTCGTCCAAGCTGGACAAGAAGTTGACGTCCGTCTGAAATACGAATGAAGTAGCTGCGCTTCGGCTGGCGCGCCGTTTCTGGCATACTGGAACCAAGCACGGAGAGCGGATTTGCCACTTGCAGTCGTGCTCTCCTAACTCCCAGAGGATGGCAACCACTCCCAATCCGCGACCCGCCGATTCGCCGGAGGCGCGCCGCTACAACCGGCTACAACGCTGGCTGAGTCTGGCCGATGCGGTTTTGGGCTTTGCGCTGATGGTGGTGCTGCTGGTGACGGGCTGGACCGGCAAACTCCGCGACTGGTCGTATCTGGGCGCCCACCAGAACTACTTTCTAGCGGTTTTCTTGTATGTGCTGATGTTCACCATCATCGCGAAATTGCTCGGCTCACCGTTCGATTTCATCGGTTTCCGGCTCGAACATCAATACAACCTCTCGAACCAGAAACTGCGGAGCTGGCTGTGGGACGAAGCCAAGGGCTGGCTGCTCAATCTGGTGCTGGGCGCGATCATGGTCGAGATTGTTTATGGCATCATTCGCATCGCGCCGCAGCGCTGGTGGATCATCGCGTGGGCGGTCTTCGTGGGGCTGTTCCTACTGATGGCGCAGCTTGCCCCGGTGGTGCTCCTGCCCATCTTCTACAAGTTCCAGCCGCTGGAAAACGACGGCCTGCGCGAGCGTCTGACCAAGCTCGGCGAGCGCGCCGGCACGCGTGTCCGCGGAGTGTATGAGTGGAAGCTGTCAGAGAAGTCGAAGAAAGCGAACGCCGCGCTCACCGGCATGGGTTCGACGCGGCGAATCATTCTCTCCGACACGCTGCTCGAACACTACTCCGACGATGAGATCGAGGCCGTCCTCGCCCATGAGCTTGGACACCATGTCCGCCGCCACATTCTGAAAAGTATTCTCATGCAGGTGGGCGTGACCTTCCTGGGTTTTTGGCTGGTCAATCAGGTGCTTCGATTTGTGATCGCGAGAAACTGGTTTCCTGTGCTGAATTCGCGGCTCTATGACTTCGCCAACCTACCGCTCATCGTGCTGGTGGTGACCATCCTGAGCTTTCTGCTGATGCCCGCCTTCAACGCGATCTCGCGCCAGCACGAACGCGAAGCCGATCGTTACGCGTGGGAAAGCATCGCGGCGATCGCGCCTTTCATCAGTTCTATGCAGAAACTCGCGAACCAAAATCTGGCCGAGCGCGAGCCCTCGAGATTCATCGAGTGGTTTTTCCACTCTCATCCCTCGATCGGCAAGCGGATCGCCGCGGCCGAGGCATGGGCAAGCCAGCAGCCGCAACCGGAAGTCCAGTCGCTCACTTAGCATTTCCTCGCAGGATCGCCTCTACCCGCTGCAAGTCCTCTTCAGTATCTACGCCTACGGTGTCGAACGGGGTTTCGGCGACATGAATAGCAACGCCGTGGTCGAGAAATCGCAACTGCTCCAGGCGCTCACAGCGCTCCAATTCCGACTCGGGCCACGCGCAGAAAGCATCCAGCGCAGCTTTTCGATAGGCATAGAAGCCAAGATGCTTGTAATAGCGGACCTGACCGCTGCCATCGCGATCGAACGGGACCGTCGCGCGGGAGAAGTAGAGCGCACGGCCGTCGAGGGCGGTGACCACCTTCACAGCGTTCGGGTTGTTCACGTCCTCCGCTGAGCACGGAGTCTTCAGAGTCCCAACCTCAACCCCGTCGCGCTCCATCAGCTTCAACAGAACGTCGAGATGCTCACGCCGGGCCAGCGGCTCGTCGCCCTGCACGTTGACATAGACGTCAGCCTCGACCGCTTGTGCAACTTCGTGGACGCGTTCTGTCCCGCTGCGATGCGCGGACGAGGTCAGCCGGAAAGGCCAGCCATTCTCGCGGCAGACCGCGGCGATCTCTTCCGCGTCTGTGGCCACGATCACATCCTGCAATCGAGAGCAGGCACGAGTCGCCTTGTAGACGTGGGCCAGCATCGGCCGGCCAGCGACTTCGCGCAGGACCTTGCCCGGCAGCCGGGTGGAAGCCAGCCGGGCAGGTATGATTGCGATGACCTTCATTCGCTTAGTTTCATGGGACAGACGACAAGATGCAAGGCCCAGCCTGCCCTCGCTGCCCGGCCACGAAAATTGACCGCAACCGATTGCGGAAAATAGAATCAATAACTTAGACCATTAGGGATAATCGCCTTTGCCTCTTTACGAGTACCAGTGCAAGAAGTGCCACAGCCTGACCGAGCGGATCCAGAAGTTTTCCGATGAGCCCCTGACTGCCTGTCCGCATTGCGGCGGAGAGTTGGAGAAACTGCTGTCGGCGCCGGCCGTGCAGTTCAAGGGCTCCGGCTGGTACGTTACCGATTACGCCCGGAAGGCAGGTAGCTCCGGCTCTTCGAGCGGCAACGGTTCCGCGCCTTCGCCTTCGGCGGAAGGCAAACCAGAAGCCCCTAAGACGGAAACGGCTTCCCCAGAGGCCTCCTCGTCCACAGACACCTCCGCCTCCAAGAACGCCTCCGGCAAAGAGAAATAAGCCCGTCTTTTGTGTCCCTGAGGTGGTGCGCATCATCACACTGGTGTGTGACGGTCGTCTCAGGGCCATGTGCTTATTGCATATCCCAGGGGGCGCGGGCGGCAGTAGAATGTTTGGGAACGAACACTCGTTCACGGTATTCGCTCCCTATATTTCGATACGCTTCTTACCAGGAGGACAGGTCATGCCGAAAAACGCTTTGACCATTACGGACCACCGCACCGATAAAACCTATGAATCGCCGATCGAGCACGGGACGATTCGCGCCATGGATCTGCGTAAGATCAAAACGGATTCGGAAGACTTCGGTCTGATGACCTACGATCCCGCGTTCATGAACACCGCTTCATGCAAGAGCAACATCACCTTCATCGACGGCGACAAGGGCATCCTTCGTTACCGCGGCTACGATATCGAAACCCTCGCCGAACACTGCACTTATCTGGAGGTCGCCTATCTGCTGCTCTATGGAGAGCTGCCGACCCCTGAGCAGAACAAAGCGTGGATTCACCAGATCACCCACCACACCATGCTGCACGAAAGCACCAAGCACTTCATCGACGGCTTCCGCTACGACGCGCATCCGATGGGCATCCTGGTGAGCACTCTGGCGGCGCTATCGACGGTTTACCCGGAAGCTAAGGACGTCCATGATCCCGAAAACCGTCAGCGGCAGATCGTTCGCCTGATCGCGAAAATGGCGACCCTGGCAGCCTATTCCTATCGCCACCGTCGCGGCCATCCCTACGTGTATCCCGACAACGATCTCTCCTACACTGAGAATTTCATGAACATGCTGTGGAAGATGACCGAGCCCAGGTACGTGGCCAGCCCGGTCATTGCGCGTGCCCTGGACGTTCTGTTCATCCTGCACGCCGATCACGAGCAGAACTGCAGCTCCACGACCATGCGGGTGGTGGGTAGCTCGCAAGCCGATCCCTACCTTTCGATGGCGGGCGCCGCGTCGGCGCTTTCCGGACCGCTACACGGCGGCGCGAACGAAGAAGTGCTGCGCATGCTGGATGAGATCGGTTCGGTAAAAAACATCCCCGGCTACATCAAGCGCGTCAAGGAAGGCGAGATCAAGCTGATGGGCTTCGGGCATCGGGTTTACAAGAACTACGATCCCCGCGCCCGCATCATCAAGGCCGTCGCCGACGAGGTATTCCAGGTCACCGGGCGCAACACCCGGCTGGATATTGCCTTGGAGCTCGAACGCATCGCGCTGGCCGACGACTACTTCGTTACCCGCAAACTCTATCCCAACGTAGACTTCTACTCTGGAATCATCTACCAGGCCATGGGGTTCCAGCCTGATATGTTCACCGTACTCTTCGCCATTCCGCGTGCTGCTGGGTGGCTGGCCCAGTGGAATGAGATGGTCCAGGATCCGGAACAGAAGATCGCCCGTCCACGGCAGATCTATACCGGCGTGGAGCATCGAAAGCTGCAAGTCAACCGGGAGGAAAAGAGCGCGGTAAAAGTCGGCTGATAGGCGGTTTATTGAAGGAACACAAGGGGCGGAACGTTCCGCCATTGTTTTGTGCGACGTCAGGCAGCACTTTTCTTGCGCGGGACCTTCGCGCCGGAACGGCGGGCCTCGCTGAGTCCGATGGCAATCCCGACTTCAGCTTGCCCTGCTTGAATTCGCGCATCTCTCGTTCCGCGCTCTTTTGTGCCTTTGAACTGTACTTTCGGCTGCTCTTGGCATCTGAGGAACTCGGCTTTGATTTTCGTGCGTTTGACATGTCACGAACGTCCAATCTGCACTAAGACGCAGTCAGGGTTTTGCAGGTTGCGTGATCATTGGGAACCAGCGGCGCTGCTTCTAACATGGGCGATCGATGCAGTCCTAGAATTCCGTCTCGTCAAACCGGGAACGACCACCGAGCATGGCCGCCATCGTCGCGATTTGTGGCTCAGCGCGATCGCTTTCGCTGTTAAAGGTCTTGAACCGCAGCCAGTCCGTCGCGTAACGTAGTGCATCTTGGGAGGCTTTCCTATGTTTAAAGGTTTTCGCGAGTTCGTTCTGCGCGGCAACGTGGTCGACCTGGCGGTCGGCGTCGTCATTGGCGCTGCCTTTGGCGCGGTGGTTACCGCATTTGTGAAAGACTTGCTGACGCCCATCATTGCGGCCATCGCTGGTAAACCTGATTTCTCCAGCTTGTACTTTGAGTTCAATGGCGCTAAGTTTCTTTACGGAGACTTCCTGAACGCGATCATTTCGTTTCTGCTGATCGCAGCCGCGGTGTACTACTTCGTGGTACTGCCGGTAAATGCACTGATGAAGCGCTATGAAAAGCAAGCTCTACCCGACAAGAAAAAGTGCCCGGAGTGCCAAAGCGACGTTCCCCTCGATGCGCGCAAGTGCGCCTTCTGTACCTCGGTGCTTGTCTAGAGCGCGAAGCGCCCGAGTTTGGAGCCGCGACTATTACTGTAGAGTAACTGGTCGTGGTGCGATTTCTCGCGCTCGAACTGCGGTTTCGGAAAGCCCACCGGGGACCCCCAATCTCTGTCCTGTAAGTTACTGAGGGGTAGGGGTTTAAATGGATTATAAGGGCTCGCCTGGGGGCCCTCGTTTCATGTTAAAATAAAGGTGGTTCGGAAGACTCTTAAGCCATTGAAATTTAAAGTAGATACAGGTTATCTGCCTAGATAACCCGCGCTATCGTGATCTGTCCGCAGGAAACGGCAATGTCCACTCGACTTGCGTTGCCGATGGAATGGAGCAGGATGTCCTCGAAAGATTCTCAGCTAGCCGCCGCTGCGGCCGCCGAAAACGATAAGTCCGTCGAAGTGCAGAACGAAAAGCCTCCTCAGAAGAACGGGAAGAATGGCTCGGGCAAGGCCGAGGGCGAATACACGGCAGACTCCATCAAGGTTTTGGGCGGCATGGAAGCGGTGCGCAAACGCCCCGCCATGTACATCGGCTCAACCGGAGAATTGGGGTTGCACCACTTGGTTTACGAAGTGGTGGACAACTCCGTTGACGAAGCTCTGGCGGGATTTGCCGATCACATTGACGTCACCATCCACATCGACAACTCCATCACCGTGGTGGACAACGGCCGGGGTATTCCGACCGAAGACATGGACGTGGATGGCGAGCGCCTGCCCGCAGCCCAGGTTGTGATGACTGTGTTGCACGCAGGCGGTAAGTTTGACAGCTCGACCTACAAAGTTTCTGGAGGCCTGCACGGAGTGGGCGTCTCCTGTGTGAATGCGTTGAGCCACCTGCTCGAACTCGAAATCTGGCGTGATGGCGAGGTGTGGGAGCAGACCTACTCCAAGGGCGAACCTACCAGCAAGCTAAAGAAAACCGGCACAACCAAGAAGCGTGGGACCAAGGTCCGCTTCCTGCCGGACCGGGAAATCTTCACCGCCACGGAATACAACTACGACACCTTGGCGCAGCGACTGCGCGAGATGGCATTCCTCAACAAGGGCCTGCTCATCACGCTCACTGACGAACGCGCCACCGATCCCAAGAGCGGCGAGCCCAAACGCGCCGAGTTCAAGTACAACGGCGGCATCGCCGAGTTCATCAAGCACCTGAACCGCGGCAAGAGCGTTCTGCACGACAAGCCGATCTACATGGAAGTGGAGCGCGACGGCGTGACCATGGAGATCGCGCTGCAGTACAACGACGGATACTCCGAGACGGTGTTCAGCTTTGCCAACAACATTAATACTGTCGATGGCGGATCGCATTTGTCGGGCTTCCGAACTTCGCTGACGCGCACCATTAACTACGCGGGCCAGCAGCTCGGGCTGTTCAAGGACGTGAAAGAGAACCTGACGGGCGACGATGTCCGCGAAGGACTCGTGGCGGTGGTGAGCGTGAAACTGCCGCAGCCACAATTTGAAGGACAAACCAAGGGCAAGCTCAACTCCGATATCGCAGGCGTTGTGCAGGCGTTCGTGAACGAGCGTCTGGGCGCCTTCTTCGACCAGAATCCGCCTGTGGCCAAGAAGATTATCAACAAGGCGATTGAAGCTGCGCGCGCGCGCGAGGCTGCCCGCAAGGCCCGCGACCTCACGCGCCGCAAGGGAGCGCTCGATGGCGGTGGGCTGCCAGGCAAGCTGGCTGACTGCTCTGAGCGCCAGCCGGACCGCTGTGAGGTCTATCTGGTCGAGGGCGAGAGCGCCGGCGGCACCGCCAAACAGGGCCGTGATCGCCGCTTCCAGGCGATCCTGCCACTAAAGGGCAAGATCCTGAACGTGGAGAAGGCACGCTACGACAAAATGCTCGGTCACGAAGAAATTCGTGCCATGATCACGGCGCTGGGCACGGGGATCGGCAAGGAAGATTTCGATGCGTCGAAGCTCCGCTATGGCAAGATCATTCTCATGACCGACGCCGACGTCGACGGCTCGCACATTCGCACGCTGCTGCTTACGTTCTTCTTCCGTCACATGCAGGAGCTCATCAAGCGCGGCAACGTGTACATCGCGCAGCCGCCGCTGTATCGCATCAAGAAGGGCAAGTTCGAGCAGTACATCAAGAACGATGCCGAGTTCGTGAAGGTCATGGTGAAGCGCGCCGCCGACGGCATCATCGTTCGCTACGGAGAAGGCGCAGCCGCGCTGGAAGGCGCACCGCTTACCAAGTTCATGACCACGCTGAACGACTACATCGGGTTCTTTGATAAGGTTGACAAACGAATTCGCGACGAGAAGATCACCGAAGTGCTGCCGCGCGCCGACCTGGTAAAGCGTGTGGACTTCGAGGGTGACAGCATGAATCCGCCGAAGAAGATTATCGCCTTGGAAAAAGCGCTGAAGGCTATTGCTAAAGGGCGCGGTATTAAGGAAGTCAAGGAGCCACGCTTCGAGGAAGAGCATAACCTTTGGGAGGTGGCCTTCGTAAACGCACAGGGCGCCGAGCACGTTATCAATTGGGAACTTGCCTCCACCCCCGAATACCGCCAGATGATGTCGAAGTACAAGCAGATCGAGCTGTACATGCAGCCGCCGTACTACATCGAGAGCGTGAAGAAGGAAGCGGCCGGCAACGGCAAGGAAGAACTGAGTGACGCCGAGCGTTCCGACCAGGAGAAGGCCGAGCAGAAGAGTCCCAGGACGTCCAAGCGCAAGGTCGAAGCTGAGACTGTGGAGAAGGCCTCCTCGCGCGAGCTGTTCGACTACGTCCTGAACGAAGGCCGTAAGGACTACACCGTGCAGCGCTACAAAGGCCTGGGCGAAATGAGTTCGCAGCAGCTCTGGGAAACCACCATGGATCCCGAGCGCCGTACGCTCCTCTCGGTGAAGCTCGAAGACCTGGCGGAAACCGAGAACATCTTTTCCACACTGATGGGAGAAGATGTTGAGTCGCGCCGCAAGTTCATCGAAGAAAACGCGCTGGATGTGAAGAACCTTGACATCTGATCGTGCCCTCTGGTTTCGGGGATGCCGTCTCGTCAGTCGCTGGCTCCTCGCCTTTTCCAGCCTGATATCCAGGCCGCGCCAAGCACGAATACTACGGGATAGCATTCCAGCGTGTAGCGCGGCTCGGGATTCTCCAGCGACCCCAGAAACGCCGAGCGCAGCAGCACAAACAGCAGCATGAGCGCGAGGTAGCGTGGACCGCGGACCGCGCACCACTCCCATCACCGCGGCCAGCAGGTACAGCAAATTCAGCACGCCCCAGAGCAGCCCGACTGCAAAGTCATGGGGATCGTTCCAGTACTCCCACCATCGCGAAGTCACTGGCAGCATCTCGGTTCGCGGGCGCACCCACATGTCCGCAATCCGCAGCAGCGGCAATCCCACGTAGTAACGAAGGGGATGGCTCCGGATACGCTCGTCGTGCTAGCTCCTCAAAGCGGGCATTCAGATCGGGATTCACGAAGCGGATTGCGTCATAGTCGCGGAAGATGGCCTCGGTCTTCTCGCGTTGCTCGGCGCTATCGAAGGCCCGCGCGGGCAGCAGGGTCAAGTCAATCGCGTCACCCGGAATGTCCCAGTAAATCTCGTCGGTGGAGACGAAGTCCACAATCCACGTCCGCACCCATTTGTCGTAGCCCAGCGGGCACGAACTCGTCGGGATCGTTGGCGTACCGTGGCGCCAGCGGTTCAAAGCGGTGGAAGTCGCGCCAGTTGCGCAGCGTCCATGGCACGAGCGGAGCGACGGTGATCGCCAGCACCAGCGCTCCCGCCCAGAACAGGCGCAGCGCGTTCCGCCGGCCGCCGCCACACCCGCCACAGCAGAAAGAGTCCGATGGCGACCAGCAAGATGCCGCCGTCCGGGCGCAGCAGGATGCCAGAGGACAGCGCTAACCCGCACCAAGTCCAGGCCGTCCAAGACTTGCACCCTTCGTCCACAGCCGTGAGAGCCGCGACAGCGCAATCCAGCGCCACGGCGACGAAGAAAATGCTCAGTGTCTCCGCTAGGGGAGCGACGGTGTAATTCGCCGTAAACGGACATAGCGCCGCCAGCAGGAAGGCAAAACGTCCGGCGCGTTCGCCGGGGTCCCCAGCAAGCGCCGGTATTAGGCTTGTTGGGGTGATAGAAATCGTTCGCCGGGCCAGGTCGGCGACAAAGAAGCAGCCCGCGACGTCAACGACAATCTGTACCAGAAGCACAGCATTGTAGTGTTCGCGCCCAAAGAGCGCGAAACACGCAGCGAGAAACGCGGGATAGCCGGGCAGTCGAATCCACGTCGGCTGCGGGCCCTCGGCGTGGGAGAGTCCGAAGACGCCGTGGTCGAGCCAGTTCTTGGCAATATCGCCGTAAATCAGCGAATCGCCGGTAACGTGCGGGAATCTAATGTAGAAGAGTAGCCGCAGGGCAAATGCGGCCAGTGTGACCAGCAGGAAGTACTTCCGAGACTCCCAGAGCATTAGCCAGAATGGCCGCGGCCCAGTCCTCCCCAGAGATTGGCACTCCTGTTCCAACACGTGGCGAATATAACAGCTTCGGTTTGGAGTTGCGGTAGAGCAGGCCTTCAGGCCTGCGTAAAAGGCCTGATTGGGGAAGACCAGAGCCCCGTAGGGGCGGTACCAACAAAGGGCGGTTGTGTCGTACCTCCGGCACTCCTGGTCTTAGGAGGAGACTTGAACGCGGGCCTGAAGGCCAGCTCTACCCGAGCTATCGAGACATCGGCCTCGGGAACCAGCTCCTAACAGCCAAGTGCTACGATTGGTTAGATCGCGGAAAATGCCTCAGTCGAAACAGATCTTCTTTGACGCGAATCGCAAGCGCTGGCGCCGCCTGCGACTCATTTTGGATACCGGCGTGATTGTTGCCACGCTGCTGATAATCTTTTTCATCGTCACCATCGTCCGCGGATCGTCGGTACCTGGCGTCGCCCTTCCCGGAATCAAGAAACCCTATCACGCGCTCAAGGACAACCAGAAACGTAAGCCGACGCGCGCCCAAAATACCCACCGCAAGACCAAGCGTCCCGCATCGCAAGTCGTGTTGAACTCGGACGAAGGGATTCGAGGCGCGTTCTATGTGAAGTGGGACGCCGCCAGCTTCGCCTCGCTGAAGGAATATTACCCGCAGATCGACCTGCTCTTCCCCGAATGGATGCATGTGCTCACCCCCGACGGCAGGCTACAGGCCGTTACCGAGCTCAATACCCTCTATGACGTGATGGACGACAAGGGCAAGCCACGATCGACTGACGACAAGGTAATGCCCTTCCTCAAGGGTGAAAAGGCGCAGACGGAAGTTTTTCCCCTGGTCAACAACTTCGACCCCATCACCAACGAATGGCGGCCTGAACTCACCGCACAATTCCTGGCTAACCCGGCGGCGCGCCAACGCTTTCGCAGTGAGCTGATGACCTTCCTGGCCACGGACCAGTACAAGGGCCTCACGCTCGATATCGAAGCTGTTCCCGAAACCTCGCGCGATGCCTATCACGCGCTGGTGCAGGAACTCTATAACGACTTGCAGGCCAGGGGCATGAAGCTCTATATCGCCGTGCCGGTGAACGATAAGGAGTTCGACTACGCGGGCATAGCCAAAATCTCCGATGGCCTCATCCTGATGAACTATGACCAGCACTACCCCGGCGGCGAGCCTGGAGCGGTGGCCGGGCAGGACTGGTTCCTCAAGAACCTTCAGGAGGCCTTGAAGGTAATACCGAGGGAGAAAATCATCTGCGCAGTCGGCAACTACGGTTACGACTGGGCGATGAAGAAAGGCCAGAAGAAAGGCACCCCGCCGGAAGCGATACACAACGTTTCCGTGCAGGACGCATGGCTGGAGGCGTCCGACGCGGCCACCGACGTTATCTTCGATGACGATGCCATGAACCCGCACTTCGCCTATCTCGACGACAACAACCTCCGGCATGACGTGTGGTTTCTCGACGGCGTGACCGCCCTGAACCAGATGCGCAGCGCGCACGCTCTGGGCATCTACACGTTTGCCCTGTGGCGCCTGGGATCGGAGGACCGTTCGCTTTGGGCGGTGTGGGACCGGCCCTACGAAGCCAACGCGCCTGCCAAGCTCGAAACCGTTCCTCCCGGCCAGGACGTTGACATTGAAGGCGCGGGAGAAATTCTCCACATCGACGCCCGGCCCGCCCCCGGCGAGCGCCAGATCAAGGTGGATCCCAACAACCTGGTCGGCGATGAAATCTTCAAGACCATGCCAGAGCCATACGTCGTGAATATGTATGGCAGCTCCCCAAACAAACTCGCCATTACCTTCGATGACGGTCCCGACCCCGAGTGGACGCCGAAGATTCTTGACGTTCTCAAAGAAAAGGGCGTCAAGGCGACCTTTTTCCTGATCGGAGTGGAAGCCGAGAAATACCCCAACATCGCCAAGAGGATCTACAACGAAGGTCACGAAATCGGAAATCACACCTTCACCCATCCCGATATCAGCAACGTCTCCAAGCGTTACTTTGAGGTGGAACTGAATCTGACGGAGCGCTTCTTTGAGGGCAAGCTCGGAGTAAAGCCCGTCCTGTTCCGTCCGCCTTACTCCATCGACCAGGAGCCCGATACCGCAGACCAGGTGCGCCCCCTGGAACTGGCGCAGGACCTGGGTTACATCACCGTGGGCGATAAAGTTGACCCTAACGATTGGCACGATAATCCGCGACGTTCCGCCAGCCAGATCGTCAGCGATGTTCTCGCCAACCTGCCACCGTGCCAGCCTGCCAATCTGGCATGCGGCAATATCATTCTGCTGCACGATGGCGGTGGAGACCGCCGCGAGACGGTCAAGGCGTTGCCGCAGATTATTGACGCTTTGCAAGCGCGCGGTTATGAAGTCGTGCCCGTCTCTGAGTTGATGGGCAAGACCCGTGCCGACGTCATGCCGCCCATCGCCACCCACGAGCGCTGGGCAGCATGGATCGATGGCCTCAGCTTCTCGCTGTTCGCGGGCATCTCATCGCTCATCATCTTCGTCTTCTTCGTGGGCGACGTGCTGATGAGCGGGCGCCTGGTGCTGGTGGGTACGCTGGCCATCTTTGACCGCTTCCACCGCCGCAATACCAATTTCGATCCCAACTATCAGCCCGCTGTCGCCGTGCTCATCCCGGCATTCAACGAAGAGAAAGTAATTGAGCGCACCGTGCGCTCGGCACTCGAGTCCGATTATCAGAAGCTTCGTGTCATCGTGATTGACGATGGCTCTAACGACGCGACTCTGGAAGTCACCCGCAACGCGTTCCGCAAGGAGATTGCCGACGGTCGCGTGACGGTGCTGACCAAGCCAAATTCAGGCAAGGCCGACGCCCTCAACTACGGGCTCGAGTACGTGACGGAGGAGCTGTTCGTCGGCATTGACGCGGACACGATCATCGCGCCCGACGCGGTCTCGAAGCTGGTACCGCACTTCAGCAACCCCAAGGTAGCGGCCATGGCCGGCAATGCCAAAGTCGGCAACCGCGTGAACCTATGGACGCGCTGGCAGGCGCTGGAGTACATCACCAGCCAGAACTTTGAACGCCGCGCGCTGAATACGCTGAATGCGGTCAGCGTAGTGCCCGGAGCGATTGGCGCCTGGCGCACCGCTGCCGTGCTCGCGGCTGGTGGTTATCAGCACGACACCGTCGCCGAGGATGCCGATCTCACCATGGCGCTCTTGCAGGCCGGCTATTGGGTGAACTACGAAGATCGCGCGTTGGCCTACACCGAGGCGCCCAGCAAGGCCGGCGGCCTGATGCGGCAACGCTTCCGCTGGTCTTTCGGAATCATGCAGTCCGTCTGGAAGCACCGCGCTGCGGTGAAACAGAAAGGAGCCCTCGGCTGGGTGGCCATACCCAACATGGTCATTTTCCAGGTGCTGCTGCCGCTGGTTTCGCCGTTCATTGACATTATGTTCGTAGCGGGCACGGTAATCTACTTCATTGACAAGTATCGCCATCCTGAATCGGCCAACCCGGCCGACTTCCATAAATTGGTTGTGTACTTCGCCCTGTTTATGGTGATTGACTTCATTGCCTCCACCATCGCGTTCACTCTGGAGCGGCAGCAGCCCGGAGGAAAACGCGACTTCCTGTTGCTGGGCCACGTGTGGTTGCAGCGCTTCGCTTATCGTCAGCTGTTCTCAGTCGTGCTTATCAAGACACTGCAGCGCGCCATGGAAGGCGGTGGCTTCTCCTGGGACAAGCTGGAGCGCACCGCAACCGTACGACAGCCGATTACGCTTCCGCGCAAGAGAGAGGCGCAATGACGGAGATGCACGCGTGAGCGCTGGCTCGAAATCCGCGCTCGATATGAGCGTCAACGTCGCCGGCATCGCCCTGAAGAACCCGGTGCTGGCGGCCAGCGGAAGTTTCGGCTACGGCGTGGAATTCGAAGACGTGGTCACCCTGCACCGCCTGGGCGGCTTCGTGGTGAAGGGCCTGTCGCGCGAGCCCATGGCCGGCAATCCACCGCCGCGCCTGTTCGAAACCGCCGCTGGCATGTTGAACGCCATCGGCCTGCAGAACATCGGCGCTCGCGCCTTTCTGGAAGAAAAGCTTCCCCTGCTGCGCAACATCAGGAACGTAGTTTTTTTCTGCAACGTCTTTGGACACTCGCAGCAGGAATACGAGGACGTAGTGCGCATCCTGAACGAGGGCGAAGGCATTGCCGCCTACGAGCTGAACGTTTCCTGTCCCAACACCAAATGCGGCGGCATCAGTTTCGGCAGCGATCCGAAAATGTTGTTCGACGTGGTCAGCGCGGTGAAGAAAATTGCTGCCCGGCCCCTCATTGTGAAGCTCTCGCCCAACGTCACCAGCATTCCCGAGGTGGCCCGCGCCGCCGAGGACGCAGGCGCCGACGCTATCTCGCTGGTCAACACCTTCGTCGCCATCGCGATCGACGCCGAGACCCGCAAACCGCGGATCTCCAACATCACCGCCGGCCTCTCCGGTCCGGCGATCAAGCCCATCGCGCTGCGCATGGTGTGGGAGGCGGCCCGGACGGTAAAGATTCCGGTGATCGGCATCGGCGGTATCAGCACCGCAGAAGATGTCGTTGAGTTCATGCTCGCCGGCGCCAGCGCAATCGAAGTCGGCACCGTGAACTTCTGGGATCCATGCGCCTGCGAGACGCTGGTCGATTCATTGGAGAAGTGGTGCCTGGAGCACCATATCGAGAGGGTCAGCGAGTTGACCGGCGGACTGCGGTTGGACTCCGGGACGACGCCAATTCAGGAAGACTGACAAACTTGGCCGACTTTCGCCAGCAGCTAAAGCCGATGATGAAGGATTGGCATCCAGCGCGATATGAATCGGTGAAAAAGCCTTTAGTTTAGTGGCTACTGTCACAAACGACAAACGGCAGCTACACGTCGCATAAAAGTTCTGGCGCTGGGGAAGATTTGCTAAGGCGGCAACTACCACCTTTCCTTTTCACCACAAACCGCACCCCGACTGGACTCCTGGCAGATAAAATCATCGGGACCGAGATCCGTAGCGTCTTTGACTTTGGCGCCGGCTTCCTCCGGACGTCTCGAGCTTACGGTCCTGCCTTCACAACAATCGGAGCGGATTCTTCGGAACGATCAGCCCGGCCGGAGCTAACAGCGGAGACGAACTCGTGCGCCAGGATCTGATGAATGTGCGCCGTCGGATGCAGCAGGTCCCAATACAGATATTGGTACGGTTGTCCGCATACCGATCCGTTGTTGACATAACAGGGCTGGTGGACGTTGGTGAGTCCGTAGAGAAGCGGGGTGTTGGTCATTTTTCGGTATAAGGTAGCGGTGTCGTAGTACAGAACACCCGGGGGAAGCGAGCGCCGCAATTCCAGATTGAAATAGTCGCTCACATAGTTCGCATATCCGCCTTTGCCCTCCGCCAGGTAAAGCGGCGCGAGGCCAAGGTCGGGTATTCCGGGAACTAGAATTTTCTTTGCGCCCATGGCCTGCAAGGCTGTGACAATTGCGACAATGTCGCTGACCGCGTGGTCCGCTGTCATGGTGGTCAAGCCATTGGTGGAGAAATCATTGATTCCGCCCCAAACAATGACCAGTGAACCGCTGACAAGGCCGGGCGGAAACGAATACCGCGTGGCATTGAACGATGGTCGCCATACCCGGCAGATCGTCGTACCCAAGAGTGCTCGTCGTCCCTTTGTCGATGACATCCCCGACGCCGGTTGTTGCGCCTCCCCAGGCCTCGTCAATCAGTGGCGTTGACAACGCGGCCGCTAGGTTCTCAACCGCAACGGGGCCGTTCGAATATCGCCCATTCCAGTAGGGTGGCGCCGGGATGCCCAAGTCGCCAAACAGATTGCCGTTGTCGGAAAAGCTGTCGCCGTAGACGATGATCGCAGCATAATCGCCCGCGCTAGCCAACGTAGTCAGAGCTAACATGGTTACCAATAGCAATAATGTACAGAAAGGAAATCGCTGCGCTCGCATTCTACCTCCGGCTACAATACGGCTTACCGTATGTCTTGTGTGGGTGTAATCCAGTCCCCCAAGGGGCTCTTTCGAATGGCGTAGAACTAGCTAACACGATCTTTCACCCTTAATCAAGCTAAAAGTGACTCTTGTTGTAAAACTTTAGATTGGTAGTAGTCATCTATGTATTGCACTAAAGTGGTGGAGCGGGTGCAACTCCCAGCTCAACCCTTAGCTGCATAATTTTGATGAACTAATCGTCGAGCGGGCCCATCTACCCGAAATACCGGCCTTGATAATGCAGAGCGGTGCCCTCTATCCATTATCTCTTTCCGCAGGTTGCCAGTGGGGCAGGCTGACCGATATACTTCAAGTTTGCTCTATTCTATTTTGTGCTAGTGAGGAGCACCGTTTTCAATGCCGAAGCGCACATTCCAACCCAACCGTCGTCGCCGCTCGAAGACGCACGGATTTCGTTCTCGCATGAAGACCAAGAGCGGGCGGGCGGTGCTTTCGCGCCGGCGCGCCAAGGGACGCAAGCGCGTCGCCGTGAAGGCTGGCCACCGCGAGTAAACCACGTAGACCTGAGTTCTCGCGTCGTCGCAGTATTTCCACAAGGATCCTTGGGAGCCGCCGCCAGACTCAGCCGCAGCGACGGCTAAACCGGCGAGTTGGTGGCGTGCGCTGAATGGCTCAAAACGTCACCGCCGCAGGCAACAAGTTTCCGAAATCGAGGCACCTGCTGAAGCACTCTGATTTTCAGCGGGTCTATAAGAGCGGCCGGCGACAGTTTACCGGAAATGTGACGGTGTTCTATCTGCTGCGGGAAGGTCCGGAAACAGGAAGCGGCCCGCGTGTAGGATTAACAGTGGGTAAAGTGCTGGGAGGCTCGGTGGAGCGCAACCGGATCAAGCGCCGCATCCGTGAGGCGGTCAGGCTCTCGCCGCAGGCGTGTGCAGGCCCGGTGGACGTGGTGTTCAATCCGCGCAAGAGCGTACTGACAATGCCCTTCGCCGAATTGCTGGACGAGGTAGCACGCGGTCTGCGGTTGGCGGCGCAACGTGCCCGGGTTGCGGGACAGAAGAAATGAAGCAGGCGGTCCAGTTCGTGCTTGGGTGCTACAAGCGATTCATTTCGCCCATGCTGCCCCATGCCTGCCGTTTTGTCCCCACCTGTTCGGAATACGCCATGGAAGCCGTCGAGCGCCACGGGGTGGTTCGCGGGGGCTGGCTTGCCGCGCGGCGTCTGTTGCGCTGCCAACCCTTGGCCCGCGCCGGATACGACCCGGTGCCGGCGGTTGCCTCTATCCAACAAGATTTCCGCCCCTTAGCGGGCGAACCACAGCTAAGAAGCCTGGCCGCTAGCCACGGTGCCACCGCACCCGTGGGCCGCCAGTGCTGAACGGGACCTGAACTTGGCCGAGTATCGCAATCCACAACAAGAGGGCGGCGGGGGCGACCGCCGCATGCTGCTGGTGTTTGCCGTTACCTTTGCGGTGATCATCATCGCGCAGCTCTTTTTGTTCAAGAACCGCCCGAACCCGCAACCGCAGCAGAAGCCGGCTCCGGCCCAAGCCGCGCAGAACAGCGCCAGCGCTCCGGAAAAATCGGGCGCGGCTGCGCAGGCATCTTCAAGCCCGGGCCAATCGGCAGCGAACGCGGCCAAGACTTCTGTCGCTTCGAAATCTGCGAGCGCCGAGACAGAGACCGTTGTCGAAAACAGTTTCTACCGGATCGTCTTTACCAATCGCGGCGCCCAAGTCAAGTCGTGGGTACTGAAGAAGTACAAGGACGAAGACGGAAACCCGCTCGACCTGGTAAACAAGGGTGCGGAAAAGTTTGGCCTGCCGCTCAGCCTCTTTACCTACGACGAGAACCTGCGCAACCAGATCAACTCGGCGCTCTATGTCACGGCTCCGAGCGGTAACGTCACCGCTCCGGGCAAACTGACCTACGAATACGCGGACAACAATATCACCGTCCGCAAGAGCTTCGAGTTCAACGACACCTATGTCGTCTCGATCGAAACTGAAGTTACACAGGACGGCAAGGGGGTGAGCGCTTATCCCGCCTGGCCAGCCGGCTTCGGCGATCAGACCACGGGTCCCCAGTACGCGTCCGCGAAGCTCGAGTACATGGCCAACGACAAGGTGGAGCGGCTTGCCCCCAAAAAGGTGAGCAACGGTAACACTCTGCGTGGCCCGTTCAGTTGGGCGGGGGCGCAAGACCAGTTCTTCGCCGCCATCTTCCTGCCCGACAATCCGGACAACGCCGCGATGGTGACTTTGCACCAAGCCATCAGCGTGCCGAAAGATCCCAAAAAGCCGGACCCGAACAGCGTGAACCGCTACGACGTGCTGGGTGCCGCGGTTGGTGACACGACGGGCATAACGCGCGAGCGGTTGTTCGTTGGACCGAAGGCGCTGGAAGTCCTCGAATCGGTGCAGGCGAGCTCGGGCCCGGGTCAGCCCAACGGTCCCGACCTCCGAAATGTGGTGGACTTCGGGTTTTTCAGCTTGATTGCGCGCCCGCTGTTCCTGTGGCTGAAGTGGACCCATCAGCACATGACCAGCAACTGGGGCGTAGCCATCATCATCCTGACGGTCATCATCAATCTGGCGCTGTTGCCCTTGCGCATCACCAGCATGAAGTCGGCGCTGAAGATGCAGAAGTTGCAGCCGCAAATGAAGGCCATCCAGGAGAAGTACAAGAAACTCCCGATGCGCGATCCCAAGCGCCAGGAGATGAACGCCGAGATCGCCGAACTGTACAAGCGGGAACACGTGAACCCTGCGGGCGGGTGCATCCCGCTGGTCATTCAGATGCCTTTCCTGTTCGCGTTCTACACCATGCTGCAGAACGCGATTGAGCTGCGCCAGGCACCGTTCCTGTGGCTGCACGATCTCTCCTCACCCGACAAGCTGTTCGTCATGCCGGTGATAATCGTTATCAGCACCTACCTGGTGCAGAAGATGACCCCGAACTCCGGCATGGATCCGAAGCAGCAGCAGATGATGACGCTCATGATGCCGCTGATGATCGGGTTCTTCAGCTACTCGCTGCCTTCGGGCTTGAGCGTTTATTGGGTAGTAGGAAATATCATCGCCATCATTCAGCAAAACATCATGAACCGCAGTAGCCTGGGCCGTGAGATGCGCGCCGAAGCCGAGAAACGCGCCCGGAAGAAGGCGAGCAAATAGACCATGCCTATTCCCGACAAAATCGCCGCCGCCAAGAAGATCAGCGAATTTCTGAACGCGATCATCGCTACCGGAGATTTCCACCTGCGTTACAAGATCACGGTCGATCCTCCGCTGACCAGCGACCGTGAATGGGAGCACCCGGAAATCCTGGTGGAATTTTCCGGCGCCGACAGCCCGCTGGTTCTGGAAAACGGTGCGGAGTTGCTGCGCGCGTTCGAGCATGTGTCGCTTGAGATGCTGCGCCTGGCGCCCGATGAGCACGAGAAAGTCAGTTTCGACTGCCAGAATTTCCGCTCCGCGCGTCTACAGGAGTTGCGGTTGGCGGCGGACGTCGCCGCCGAGCGGGTGCGCAAGAGCGGCATCCCGTATGCGTTCGCGCCCATGTCGTCGCGCGAGCGCCGCATCGTCCATCTGGCGCTGCGTGAGTGCACCGATCTGCGCACCGAGAGTGGCGGCGAAGCGGCCCAGCGTCACGTCGTGGTCTATCCCAAGGACTACAAGGGCAACCCGCCCGCAGCACCGGTCTCGAGAAGGCGGTAGTTCACTTTTCGCTCTTCGCTCTTCGCTCTTCGCTCTTCGCTCCGCAGATTCACTAAGCTTGTCGAAATACCACATTTCTGGCGAACAGCGAAGAGCGCATAGCGGCCTTTGTGCCTCTGTGGTGAATAATGGCTTCTGTGAACCTTGACGACACCATCGTTGCCATCGCCACGCCTCCCGGGCGCGGCGGCATTGGAGTGGTGCGTTTCTCGGGCGCCCGAGGCACTGCGACATCGCGCGTCCCATGTTGCGGCTCGTCCACGGACATGACCTCGAGGCCGGGCGCGCGCACTTCGGCGAGCTGATCGATCCGGTCAGCCGGCGAACGTCTCGACGAGGTTGTCGTCACCTTCTTCGCCAAGCCGCATTCCTACACCACCGACGACGTGGTCGAGATTTCGTGCCACGGCTCGCCGGTCATTCTGCGCCATGTTGTGCAAATGGCCCTCGCGCGCGGCGCGCGGCTGGCCGAGCCGGGCGAATTCACCATGCGCGCCTTTCTCAACGGCCGCATCGATCTGACGCAGGCGGAGGCGGTGCGCGATCTTATCGAATCGCAGACGCTTTACCAGGCGCAGGTGGCGGCGCGTCAACTTGAAGGAGCGCTTGTCCAGGCGCTTGCAAACCACCAAGCAGAAGCTGATGGAGTTGATCGCGGTGATGGAAGCCGGCGTGGACTTCGCCGAAGACGATGTGTCGGTCATGCCCGACGCGGAGATTCTCTCGCGCATTGCCGCGATTCGCGCGCCGCTGCAGGAACTGCTTGCCAGCTTCAGCTTCGGAAAACTCGTGCACGAAGGACTGACGCTGGCCATCGTGGGACGGCCGAACGTGGGCAAGTCGAGCCTGTTCAACCGGCTGGTGGAGCGCGAACGCGCCATCGTTACGGCGACGCCCGGCACCACGCGCGACCTGGTAAGCGAGACGGTTTCCATCGGCGGCATTCCCGTGCGGCTGGTGGACACGGCCGGCATTCGCACCACGCTCGATGAAGCTGAAAGCATCGGCGTGCGCAAGTCGGTAGAGGCGATTGCCGATGCGGACATCGTGCTGGTCGTCCTCGACGTATCCGAATTCGCTGACCGCGACTTCACTCCCGACACGGAGCTGTTGCAGAAGACGCAGGACCGGCCGCGCATCGTGGTCTGCAACAAGAGCGACCTGCTCGACGGCGATCGCAGTCAGGTCACAGATAAGCTGCTTTGTCAAAGAACAAACTCCGCTACAGCTTTCACCTCGGCCCTCACCGGCGATGGCATCGACGAGCTGCGCGCGATCATCCTCGACCAGGTTCGCGGCGACGCTGGCGTCGAGCAGGAGAGCGGATTTCTGACCAACGTCCGCCAGCAGAAACTGGTGGAGGATGCCATCGCTGCGCTCGACCGGGCGGCAGCCGCCGTCCCGCTAAAAACCCCGCACGAGATGCTGCTGCTCGATCTGTACAGCGCGCTGCGTCCGCTGGACGACATCACCGGCGCGACCACCGCCGACGACATCCTGAACCTGATCTTCGGCTCGTTCTGCATCGGGAAGTAACGTCACACTACGACATCGTTCTCAGCGGATAACATGGACCCGGATGCCCAGCTTGAGGTCCTTCCAGGCCCGGTCGGTGGTGTAGACGGGCGCCTTGAGAACCATGCCCAAGGCCAAACAGGCCCGATCGCCAAGGGACAATCCCAAAGGTTTGGTTTCCCGAACCAACCTTCCTACCAGGGCCGCCTGTTCGCTGTCGAACGTAACGACCTCACGTGCCAGGCTGACGCTGGCCTCCCAAGCCTCATCCTGGGGAATCCCGCGACCGACAAGCTTGCCGTGAACTTCCGCGAGGTTGACCGTACTGACCGCGGTGTCCATGACATGCGGCAACACCCGGTCCGCGCCCGGCTCGCGTCCCAAAACCGCCAGAATCGCCGACGCGTCGAGAACGATCCTACTCATGTTTGGCGGTTGCTCGTCTCTCCGCGATCAGTTCGTCCGACAAGCGGGCGCCGCCGCGCCTGCTGTACCGGCTGACAAGTTGCTGCGCATGAGCAATGCGGTTTCGTACGGTCGTGATGTGCAGTTCGCCGTCCTTGATTCGCAAGACCATTTCATCGCCCGGTCCGACGCCGAGGGCCGAGCGCATGGCGGCGGGTATTACGATGCGGCCGTTCTCATTCATGCGCACATGCACTTCTTCCATGTAGGGCACCTCAACCAAAGTATGACATATAACTGCCTGAATGTCATATACGCAATCACTGTGACATGCGGCCATCCTTTCACTTCGACAACGCTCCCAGCGCGGCCCGGAAGATGGCGTCGAAGTTCTCGCGCCCGGCGGACGGCACCGCCCGCTCGACGGCCTTCTCCGAAAGAGCCCGCTGATAGCCGAGATTGGTGAGCGCCGAGATGACGTCCTCTTCGACCGCCGAATGCGACACCACGGGCTGCGGCGCGCCGAAGCCTTCCAGCTTGTCGCGCAGCTCGACGCACATGCGCTCGGCGGTCTTGCGGCCAATGCCGGGAATCTTGGTCAGGCGCGCGAAGTCGTTGCTGCGGATCGCGCCCACCATGTCGGCCGTAGCCATGCCGCTGAGAATCGTGACCGCCAGCTTCGGTCCGATGCCGCTGACCGTGATCAGCTTCTCGAAGAGCTGCTTTTCCTCCGCGCGCAGGAAGCCATAGAGAGCGATCATGTCTTCCCGCACGTGGGTATGAATGTGCAGCGCGACTTCGCTGCCCTGCGCGGGCAGCTCGCTGAACGCGGGCACGGTGATGGTCACATCGTAGCCAACGCCGGCGGCCTCCACGATGGCCTGGTTGGGGTGCTTGGCGATGAGACGTCCGCGAAGATGCGCGATCATGCGGGATGATTGTAAATCGTTCCTTTCCTGACCCTCTTACCACAGAGGCACAGAGACACAGAGTGGTTCCAGTATCTCGTGCTGGGTAAACTGCCGTAAGCTTTCCATGCAGGCTTCATCACTTCAGGCGCCTTGGTTCCATGCCGAATCGTTTCGCCGCAAAATCGTCGCGAGCCGCCAGTCCAGCTCACTGCCGCGTCGCTGCGCGCCGCTACCAATTCTTCCGCGCGCGTTCTTCAATCGCGACCCGGTGACGGTGGGCCGCGAGCTGCTGGGCAAGCTGCTCATCCGGCGCGAAGGACGCAGGCTGCTCGCCGGGCGCATCGTCGAGGACGAAGCCTATCTCGGCGCCAACGATCCGGCCGCGCACGCGTTTGCCGGACTCACGCCGCGCAACGCCGTGCTCTTCGGGCCGCCGGGACATGCGTACGTATATTTCATCTACGGCAATCACTACTGCCTGAACGTCTCCGTCATGCCGGAAGGCCAGGGCGAGGGCGTTCTGCTGCGCGCGATGGAGCCAGTCTTCGGGCTGCGTGCGATGGCGCTCGCGCGTGGCCTGGAGCTGCCGGAATCGCTGCCCACCGCCCAGTTGCGCCTGCTCTCCAGCGGTCCGGGGCGCATGTCGGAGGCATTGGGAATCACGCGCGCTCGCGACAACGGCAAGGACCTGACCTTGCGCCGCTCCGATTTGTGGTTCGCCGACGACGGATATCGTCCGGAGCGCATCGCGGCCACGCCGCGCATCGGCATCAAGAAGGCGGTCGAGCGAGCCGCTGCGGTTCGTGATCGCCGGAAGTCCGTATGTATCGGCGAAGCGGGTACCATGACGTTTGCCGGTTCTTTAGAATCATTCGATTACGAACATTTTCCCGGCATCGTATTGAATTGCAAGGCCTTACAAGCATCTTCTTTTAATGCAATGACTTAGGCGCTGGCTTTTGTCCGGTTACAGGGCGGCCACCATCTGAGGAGCCCTTGCCGCCAACCCGCTTGACAATCCCGACCAAACGTCGATTTTCAAAGATCATCGCCTCAAACGGCCCTCTTTAAGCCTGGCCGTTGAGCAGAGACACCACGCCTCATGACGCCAGTGTAGCGCTTGGTTCGCCAGTGTCAGTGAAGGCGGTCACACCCGTTGGTGATGGTTGACAGGGGGCACCGTGCAAGCGTCTGCGGGATTTGACCGAGCCTCCGCGGGAAGTGGCTCATTTCACCCAGCCAAGAGCGGGCGCAACGGTCGTACCAAGCTGGGAAAGCACCAGAGTTTGTGGATTACAAACCTATCTGATTCAGTAACATAGATGAATTTCTCCGTCCCAACTGAGGCGCCATTCAGTTTCGGCGAGCCAGTTGCACTATCCACCAGCGGAGGCCGCCGGGGCCTAGGGTCTCCAGGCATTAAAACTCATGAGAACTGCAGTTTCATATCAGGAGATCGATCAAATGAAAAAAGTAATGCTAGTCACGCTCGTGATCTTCGCCGCGGCAACCTTCGCGATGGCGCAGATCGGTGCCGCGCCGACGACAGACGTCCTGGGCGCCCACCTCAACTACGGCCGTGGTTGCGCGGCCTGCCATGCCCCGCACAGCGGCGCATACGGCAACGGCGCAGCCAAGAACCAGGATCCCACCTCGGGCAACGTTGCTCTGTGGGGCCAGGATGTAGGCTCGCTGGTTGGCCAAACCCTCATTTTCGGTGGGACCGGTCCCGGCACGGGTTACTCAGAGACCCTGCCCGGCTTCGCCGCCGGCACGCCTGACCTCAACATCACCCTGTGCCTGAGCTGCCACGATGGCAACCTTGCAGTCGGCGCCATGATGAAGAACGCCGTCTATGAGACCCTGCCCCCAAGCTATGGCACCTACAACATGATTCCGACCCTGCTCGGAAACGACCATACCACTGCGGGCAACTATCTTAACGATCACCCGGTGGGATTGAACGCCGGCGATCGCTTGCGGCGGCCAGTACAACTGGGATTGCACCATCGTCAACGGCGCCATCACCTATCCGTCCGGGCACGAAGATGTACCAGTTCGTGCAGAACTACGGCTTCTTCGTCAGCCCCAGCAACTACAACGGCACCCCGATCGTCACCTGCACCACCTGCCACAACCAGCACCTGATGAACGTGGTGAAGGTCACGCACGGGCTCGAAGTCGGGTCTGCCCTCGGGCTACTACACGACGATGTTCTTCGTGCGCGCGCCCTACAACCCGGCGACCACCACTCCTGGCTCGAACCAGAACGCGCAGTTCTGCCGCGAGTGCCACGGTGGCGAAGCCAACGAAATGAACAATGGTACGGCTGGAACCACTTTCTAGTCGTTGCTCAAGACCTTGGGGAGAGGGAACTCTCCCCAATTTTTTCGGGGTGAGGAAATGAAGTATAAGCTGCCAATCTGCGCTCTGGTTCTGCTGGCGGTAGCCGCCGCTCCTGGACAAGTCGCCTCGCACGCACCCACCGTCGTTTCCCAGCCAGTGACCCGGCCGGGCACTCCGGCGCCCGCGATGATCGTGACGGGTAAGCCGGTGGCGCGGGTCAATGGCTCCGTGCTGACCGACCGCGACCTACAGCGCGAAATGTTCTCCATTTTCCCTTACGCGAGGCAGCACAACGGCAATGTTCCGCAGGAGATGGAGCCGCAGATTCGCAATGGCGCGATGCAGATGATCATTTTTGAGGAGCTGGTGTATCAGGAGGCGCAACGCCGCAAGATGACCGTCCCCGCGGAGCGCCTCAACCGGGCCGAAGCCGATTTTCGCAAGCAGTTTCCCAGCCCGGCGGATTACAACCGCTTCGTACAAAGCGAGTTCCACGGTTCGCAGCAGGCGGTGAACGAGAAGATCCGGCGGTCGCTGCTGATTGAAGCCCTGCTGAAGAGCGACGTGGACAACAAGTCCAAAGTTACGGTCGCCGAAGCCAAGGCGTACTACGACAAAAATCCGGCGAGCTTCCAGTATCCCGAGGCCTTCGCCATCCAGACCATTTCCATTCTTCCTCCCGAGAATGCCACGCCGGCACAGTTGAAAGAAGCCCGCAAGAAGGCGGAAGACGCGCTGAAGCAGGCCAAGGCCACCAAGACCTATGAGCAGTTCGGGCTGCTGGCGGAGAAGATCTCGGATGACGACTACCGGGTGATGATGGGCGACCACCGCAAGGTGGACCGCGCCAAGCTCCCCCCCGACATGGTGAAGTCACTGCTGGCCATGCAACCCGGCCAGATCACCGACCTGATCCAGATTGAAAACGCCTACACCATCGTGCGGCTGAACAAGCACATCCCTGCCGGCAAGATTAAGTTCGAGGACGTACAGGCCCAGTTGATGAAGCAATTGCAGGACAAGAAGACCAACGAGGTGCGCGCGGCGCTGGGCAAGAAGCTGCGGCAGAACGCCAAAGTAGAAGTGCTGTAAGGGTTGATGCTGTGTGGGGGAGCAGCTCCAATGCGTTGGGTGGGCCAAAGCACGGTCAAGATTGCGGCGGCCGGGTAGAGCGGGCCTTCAGGCCCGCGTCCAAGCTTTCTTTGAAGGTTGGGGCTTTAGCCCCTCGGGCTTCGGTATGGAGTGCCGCCGGGCTGAAAGCCCGGCTCCTGAACAAAAACTACAGCGATGACGCGGCGCTAAAGCGCCGCTCTACCCGCACTCCCCTGCCCTGGGCCAACCGGTACCACGCCTGCGGCGCTTTGTTTTTTGTCGTCATGCTGCTGGCGCTTCCCGCGGCGGCGCAGATCCAAGTGGGCGACAACCTCAGCATGAACCTGAACGGCGTGGCATCGGTCGGCTATACCGACGACTGGGGCAGCGACATCAGTTCAAGCCACTCCCTGAATGCCGGAGGGAATGGGACCCTGTCCGGCTATTATTACAATCCCAATTTTCTGAACTTCAACTTCTCGCCCTACTATAACCAGTCGTCGCAGAATTCCGACGTCGCGCTCCCTCTTCGACAGCAGCGGGTTCGAATTCAACAGCGGGCTTTTCGGGGGCAGCCATTTTCCCGGGTCCATCGGCTACTCCAAGTCCTGGAACAGCGAAGGAAACTTCGGGGTCCCGGGAGTGCCGGACTACACCACCCGCGGCAACGGCCAAGGGCTTCAACATTGGCTGGGGAGCGTTCCTGCCCGGGCTGCCCGGGCGTGAGCGCGACCTTCAGCACCGGCAACAGCGAATATAGCGTCCTTGGCGCCAACCAGAATGGGACGAATAGCTTCAACAACTTCAATGTGCGGTCGAGCTACTCGATTGCCGGCTTCAACCTGAATGCCGCCTACGATATCGGGAACTCTCATTCTGACATTCCGGCTGGTTTTCGGGAACGATACCGCGCAAATCGTGAATTCGGACAACAATTCGTTTGTCTTCGGCGTGTCGCACGCCCTGCCGCATGCATGGGTCGGCATCGACGAGCTACGCCCGGTCGTACGTGAATTCCGATTACCTGGGTTACAGCTACAACGGCACCATCGATGCGATCAATGCCGCTGCCGGGATCAACCCCACGCAGAAGCTGGGGCTTTCGATGGCATTTGGCTACACCGACAATCTGGCGGGATCGCTGTATCAGTCGATCATTCCCACCGGTAATGGGGCGGCGCAGGCCGGTACGGGAGCGCAACAGCAGAGCGCAACCACGCGGAACCCAGCCGGAAACGGGCGGGGTCTTCCAGCAGATCGCAGCAATCGTCCAGCGCGTTATATTTTTCCGGCTATGGCGCGTACGCCATAGCGCCCAACCTGCAGTTGCAATTTCAGGCCGAGCGCCGGCAGCAGGACTATCTGGGGAAGAGTTATGGAGCCAACACCTACGGAGGCGGGGCGGTTTATACCCGGGCGTTGCTGGGGGGATCTCTGAACGCCGCGGTAAACTTTGCCGACAATACGTCCGATACGGTTAGTGGGAACGCGCTGAGCTTCACCACCAACGTCGGCTACAACCGGACATTTGGGGGCTGGGCGGTCAGCGGAAGTGGCAGCTACGCGCAGAACGTGCAGACCTACCTGGTGACGTACATGAGTTCGTATTACCTCTATTCCGGGAACGTTCGGCACATGTTTCGGACGGATCGTCTGGACGGCCAGTGCGGCAGGATCGCATAGCGCGATCGTTAACCAGCCGCATACCGGAAATGGCGGGGAAAGCTTTTCCACCAGCCTGGGGGCCCGCCGGCTTACGCTGGCCGCCGCTTACTCCAAGACGAATGGGTACGGGCTCTTGAGCGGCAATGGAATAACCCTGCCGCCCAACTTGCCTCCGGGGGTCCTTCCGCCGGAGTGGCTGCTGCTCTATGGGGGTACGGGGTACTCATTTTCGCTGGGATCGTCACCGATCCGCCATCTGTCGTTCGGGGCCACTTTCTCCCGGGCCGACAGCAACACGGTCAGTGGATTGACCTACTCCGCCAATCACAATGAGCAGATTTCCGCCAACGGGAATTACCAGTTCAGGAAGCTCACCTTCACCGCCGGGTATGGACGGCTGGTGCAAGGATTTAGTGGCTTAGGGGTGCCGGCGGCCAATGTAAACTCGATATACTTTGGAGTATCGCGCTACTTCAACTTTTTCTGATGGGTCGTGTCCGGCTTTGCTATGGAAGGCACTCCAGATCGCAATTGTCACCCTGGTGCTGCTGGCATCGGGGGCGACGGCGTCTAAAGAGAAAAAACAGCCGTTACCTCCGGAACCCACGCCGCCGGAAATGCCGCTGCTGGACGGCCGCAAGCTCACTTACGAGCGCAGCTTCCACTCCGCAAGAGAAGTGCAACCCAAGCGGCCCTTCTTTAAGAAGCTGCTCGACTTCGTGGCCGGCGAGCCGGAGTTCCACTTCCTGGTCCGGCCGTACAGCATCGCCACCGATTCCCGCGGCCGCATCATCGTGACCGACCCCGGCGCCTTCGGGGTGCACATCTTCGACTTCCAGCAACAGAAGTACAAGTTCCTGTCGCGGGTGGACAAGGGCAAGGATCCCATGCTGACGCCGCAGTGCGTCGCGGTGGATGACAAGGACAACATTTACGTGACCGATTCGGAGTCGGGCAAGGTGTTCGTGTTCAACTCCGACGGCAAGTTTCAGCGGGCGATCGGCAGCCTGAAGGGCGGCGAAGGCTACTTCAAGCGTCCCACGGGAATTGCGGTGGATTCGGCGGCGCAGCGGATCTACGTGACCGACACGCTGCGCAACAAGATTTTCGTCACCGACATGCAGGGCAGCGTGGTGCAGACGATCGGCAGCAATGGCGAGGGCAACGGCGAGTTCAACTATCCCACCGAACTGCGGCTGCACGGCGACAACCTGGTCGTGGTGGACGCGATGAACTTCCGCGTGCAGGTGCTGGACAAGTCGGGCCAGTTCCAATACGCGGTTGGGCGACTGGGCGATCAGTCGGGCACGATGTTTCGTCCCAAGGGCGTGGGGTTCGATTCCGAGGGCGATCTCTACGTAGTGGATGGACTGTGGGGCGTGGTGCAGGTGTTCGACCGGCAGGGCGAACTGCTGTACACCTTCGGCGAACGGGGCACCGCGCCGGGCGAGTTTCAACTGCCGGCGGGACTGTTCATCGACCGCGACGATCGCATCTTCGTGGTGGACTCCTTCAACCGCCGGGTGCAGGTCTTCCATTACTACGGCGCGGCCAAGCCAGCCCGGGGAGGCTCGGAGTGAGGCGCGCGTTGCTGCTCGCGTTGCTGCTCGCCGGGATGCCGTTGCTGGCGCAGATCAGCGGCGATGTGATCGGCACGCATGATCTTTCGCCGGGCAGCAAGTCGCCGATTACCGGTGCGCGGTCGGGATCGTGTTCGTATTGCCATGCTCCGCACTCCGGGTTGGCGACCGGCTACGCGCTGTGGAACCAGAAGCAGACCACGGCGACCTACCAGCTTTACACCAGCAGCACCTATCACCAGAAGGGCCAGCAGCCGGTGCTGGGCTCCGATAGCAACCTGTGCCTGAGCTGCCACGACGGGACCGTCGCCGTGGGCAACACCATTGTCTCCGGACAGATCAGCATGACCGGGACCATGAACACGCAGGATGTGTTGGGAACGAATCTCCAGTCGTCGCATCCCTTCAGCTTGCAGTTGCCCATCAAGGACACGATTGACCTGATCGCGTCGCTGGCTTCGCAGGGGAAGACCGGCGATCCGCTGGGAAAGGTGAGGCTGATCAACGGGAACATTGAGTGCACCTCGTGCCACAACGCGCACGTGCAGTCCATCGATCTGATGGCGCCGATGTTTTTGGTGCGCGACAGCTCGAAGGGGCAGATGTGCCTGGCCTGCCACGATCCCAACCGGACGATCTCGAACCAGGTGAACCCGCTGGCCGGATGGAGCACCAGCGCCCACGCCATAGCCACCAACAAGGTTGCGCTGGACGTGAACCTGGGCAGCTATGGGACGGTCACCGGGAATGCCTGCATCTCGTGCCACACCTCGCACAACGCGCTGGCGCCGGCGCGGCTGCTGCACGAGCCGAATGAGACCGACTGCGCCGGCTGCCATAACGGCGGCACCAGCCTTACTCCGGCCATTCCCAACGTGTTTGCCGAGTTCGCCAAGATCGGGCATCCCTTCCCCGCGGGGAACAATACGCACGATGCCGCCGAAGACGTGCTGCTCAACAACAACCGTCACGCCACCTGCGCGGATTGCCACAACGGACATGGTTCGCAGGAGGTGACGACCTTCCCGCCGCCGCCCGCCATTCGCGTGTCGCAGAACGGCGTGGCGGGAATCAGCGCGTCGGACGGGCAGACGATTGTGAATCCCTCGGTCAATCAGTACGAGAACTGTCTGCGGTGTCACGGCAACAGCACGGGAAAAGTCTCCAATCCTGTGTTTGGATATCTGCCGCTGCGGGCAGTTTCGGCGAACGATCCACTGAATGTAATTCCGCAGTTCGCGCTGACGGCGACGTCCAGCCATCCCGTGACCCATGCGCGCAGCAGTCCGCTGCCGCAGCCCAGCCTGCTGCTGACTATGCTGGACCAGAACGGCGGCACCACGCACGGGCGCGCCATGGGCACGCAGATCTTCTGCACCGATTGCCACAACAGCGACGACAACCGCGAGTTTGGCGGCATCGGCGCCAGCGGCCCTCACGGCTCGTTGCACACCCACATCCTGGAGCGCGACTACGAATTCAGCCAGGCGCCTGCGCCGGGGCAGTTGATTACCAACCTGTTCCCCAATCCCGACCTGAGCATCAAGGGCCCGTATGCGATGTGCGGCAAGTGTCACGACCTGAACAACGTGGTCTCCAACGCCAGCTGGAACCAGCACAACTCGCACATCAACACCGGCTTCTCCTGCTCGGTCTGCCATACCGCCCACGGCATGGGCGCCAGGAGCGGCACCATCTCGGGCGAGCGTCTGGTGAACTTCGATATCAACGTGGTCGCATCCAACGGCGGCATCCCGGTGTCCTATAGCCGCGTTACTAACACGTGCACGCTGATATGCCACAACACCGCCCACAATGCCGATGGCTCGATCACACAATCCACGCTGAAGAGCAACAAGGCGAACCTGCCGTCGCGCAAGCATTGATCCCATGACCGGCGACGGCTGGCGGAGAGAGCAACCTATGGCCATCCATTCCAGCGCGCCAGAAGCAGACCATCCCGGCATCCTGCGCAGGCTGCGCAACACTGCGCCCGTACAGATACTGCTGCTGCTGGCGCTGTTCAGCGCCGCAGCCTGGTACGAGGCGGTCCACCTTTCCGCTCTGAGCGGCGCGGATGTCTGGTGGCACCTCAGCACCGGAAGCTGGATCCTGCAAAACCATGCGGTGCCGCATAACGGACTGTTTTCGCAATATGCGGATTTGCCCTGGATGGACTCCAGTTGGCTCTTCGATGTGCTGCTGGGCGCGGCTTACAAGCTTATGGGGCTGCGCGCTCTTCCCGTCTTGTTGATGGCGTTCAAGGTCGCGATCGCGGTGGTTGCGTTTGCATTGGCGCGTGGTTCGCGGGTGGGCTTCTGGCCCGCGGTTTTGCTGGCCGCAACGGCCCAATATGCGATGCCCGGTTTACCGCTGGGACCGGTCCTCTGCTCGGTAGTTCTGTTTGCGATCGAGTTGGCGGTCCTGTTCAGCAGCCGAAGGACGGGCAACGCGCGCGCCCTTTTGTGGCTGCCGTTGCTGTTCTTGTTCTGGGCAAACCTGGATGCCGGATTCATCTTCGGCCTGCTGGTGCTGCTTTTGTTCTGCGCCAGTGTCGCCGGCGAGGAGATGGGCCGGCGTTCGGCTGAACATGCCGTTCCACTGCGAACCGCCGCAATGGTTACCGCCGCCTCGGTCGCGGCCGGCTTCTTGACGCCTTATTCTTTCCACCTATATGCGGCCGCCTGGCAACAGGTGTGGAGCATCGCGCCCTATGTCCGCGAGCTGCGGGCCATGAGCTTTCGCCAGCCGCAGGATTACGTGCTGCTGCTGCTGGCCATGACGGCATGCTTTTCGCTGGGCCGGCGAGGCTCGCGGGATCCCTTCCAGATTGCGCTGATGCTGGGTTGCCTGGCGCTGGCCTTCACCCGGCAGCGCGATAGCTGGCTGCTCGCGCTGGCCTCGGTCGCGGTAATCGCCAACGCGCTGCCGGTCGGCGCCGCTGCAACGGAGCAGGAAAAAATCTGGAAGTGGGAGAAGGCGGCCACGGCAGGACTGGTGGCGACCGCCTTCGTCATCGCGGTGATCGGCCGCGTTCCCAGCAGTCGCGAAGTCCTTCTTAGCAAAGTGGGCGAGTCCTTCCCGGTGCGGGCCTCTGATTACATCCGCGCCAATCGGCTGCCGCCGCCTTTGTTCAATGCCTACGACTGGGGCGGATTCTTGACATGGTATCTGCCGGAATATCCGGTCTCCATCGACGGCCGCACCGCGCTTTACGGGGAAGAGATCAACTCCCGCCACTTCAAACTGATCATCGCGGCGATACCGCTCAACGACGATCCCAGTTTCATGAACGCGCGGACCATCCTGCTGCCCCGGAAGTCGCCCATGGCGATCGCGCTTGGCGCCCTGCCGCAATTTCAGGTGGCTTATCAGGACGAGGTGGCGATGGTGCTGGTAGCGAAGAACAGTTACTGAGGCTTGGACAATCGGGTGGAAGCGCCGGGCTAGACTAAAGCCGTTCCAGCGTTGCTGTATCCGGCTGGTACGGGTAGAGCGGGCCTTCAGGCCCGCGTCCCCAGGGTTGGTACAATTCCCAGCTTCAGCCGCTGAGGTCAACGACCTCAGCGGCTGAAGCATTTTCTTCCCGGTACGCGAACGCGGCGCTAAAGCGCCGCTCTACCCGTTCTCGGAGGATACAGTTACTTTGGGACAGCTTTAAAGGAACAACCCCCGAGCTTGCCTCTCATCGATGTGCTCCTGTAAGAGACGGTGCCGCCCCTGCGGGGGCTCTGATTTTCTTTTCCCACTTCACCCCAGCATTCCGCCTTCGGCTCCATGCTGGGCTAGACTGAGTCGCCCCTGCGGGGCTCACATCGAAGCGGGTCCGGAATCTTTCTCTCTCCGGATATTCCTTGATCGCGTTCTCGCCCCGACTCTTCAGCTCAGCCCAGATACCACCGGGTTATAACCCTGCTGCCTTCGCAACATCCACCGGGACGCGGCGCTGAAGTGCAGATCTAGCCGTGATTTCAGTCGTGCCCTGATACAAATCAGGATCGTTTGTACTGTCGAGACGTGTCCGCAAGCCGCTCTAGATGGACATCACTTCCTTCTCTTTGCCCTTGGCCAGCTCTTCCATCTTCTTGATTTCGTCGTCGGTCAGCTTCTGGATCTGGTCCAGCGCGCCGTGCTCCTCGTCTTCGGTGATCTTCTTGTCTTTCATCGCTTTCTTGATGAGGTCGTTGCCGTCGCGGCGAATGTTGCGGATGGCGGTGCGGTGCTCCTCCAGGATCTTGTGCAGGTGCTTCACCATCTCCTTGCGGCGCTCTTCGGTGAGCGCCGGCACCGGCACGCGAATCAGCTTGCCGTCGTTCATCGGATTCAAGCCGAGGTCGCCGCTGCGAATCGCCTTCTCGATGGCGCCGATGAGGCTGACGTCCCAGGCTTGCACGGTGATCAGTTGCGGCTCCGGTGCGCTGACGTTGGCGAGCTGGTTCAGCGGCATCTGCGAGCCGTAGGCGTCCACGGTCACGCCGTCCAGCATGTGCACCGACGCGCGTCCCGTACGGGTGGAGGCCATCTCCTGGCGGAAGTCTTCCACCGCCTTGTCCATGCGCGTTTTGAGTTGAGCAAAACTGTCCTTCAACGCGGGAATTAATGCCATTGAAACTTGCGCCATATTCGGTTCGCCTCAGGATGAAGTCGGAAACCCATGATTATAAGCCGTCAGTCCTCAGCCGTCAGCTTTCAGTAGAGCAACGCGGGAATAAAGTCGAGTTGCGAGCTCGACAGCCTGCGCTGTGACGCTCCACGTCTACGGCCACGTGGGCCGAGCTTGTTTGCAAGTTTGTGGCTTGCGGCTAACAACTGAGAACTGACAACTGAGAACGAAACTTCAGCCCTGGTTGACCAGCGAGCCGACCCGCTCTCCCATCACCACGCGCTGAATGTTGCCGTGCTGGTTGAGGTTGAAGATGACGATGGGAAGATTGTTCTCGCGGCACATGCGCGATGGCGGTGGCATCCATGACCCGCAGCCCCAGCCGCAGGATGTCCATGTAGCTGATGGTCTCGAACATGGTGGCATCTTTCACCAGCGACGGGATCGTCGGTGTAGATGCCGTCGACCTTGGTGGCCTTCAGGATGGCGTCGGCCTTGATCTCCATGGCGCGCAGGGATGCCGCGGTGTCGGTGGAGAAGTACGGATTGCCGGTGCCGCCGGCGAAGACCACGACGCGGCCCTTCTCGAGGTGGCGAATGGCGCGGCGCCGGATGAACGGCTCGGCCACCTGGTTCATCTCGATGGCGCTCATCACGCGGGTGAAGACGCCGTGCTTCTCCAGCGCGTCCTGCAGCGCGAGCGCGTTGATGACGGTGGCCAGCATGCCCATGTGATCGGCGGAAACGCGGTCCATGAGCTTGGCCTGCTCGGCGACGCCGCGGAAGAAGTTGCCGCCGCCGACCACGATGGCGATCTCGACGCCCAGACGATGCACTTCGGCGATTTCCGCGGCAATTTCGTGCACGCGGGTGTTGTCGACACCGAAGCCCTGACCGGCGGCCAGCGCCTCACCGGAAATTTTCAGAAGAATGCGTTTATAAATGGGGGTGCTCATTTCCTGGCAGATACACAAGCGAAGTCATCATCCAGTTTAGCAGTAAGGACGTGCCGCGGGGAGGCGCGATTCGCCGGATGATGAGCGAACTACGGCCAATCTTGCGCTGCATGGTAAATGCGCGAAATCTCGACCGCCTGCTGCTTGACCTGGTACACCACAATGTACGGCAACGGAGGAAACACTAACTCGCGCCGGCCTCTCATGCGCCCGATTCGCCCGCGATTGGGAAACTCCTTGAGAGAAGCGGAGCGACGGCAAACGTGTCAAGCCGCACTAAGCGGTTCGGTTTTGAAGCTGCATCCGGAGCAGGGTAGATCTGGAGCAGCTTGCCGCCGCCACCTTCCGCGAACCGCGATACAGTAGATTTGGAACCGATTCTCATGGACAGCATTGACGATCTTCTGCGACAGGTCTTTCGGCTGCCGAACTTTCGTCTGCGCCAGCGAGAGGTCATCCAGGACGTTTTGGACGGCAAGGACGTCGTGTGCGTCATGCCGACCGGCGCGGGCAAGAGTCTGTGCTTCCAGCTCCCAGCGCTGATGCTGAAAGGCCTCACCGTCGTGGTCTCGCCGCTGATCTCGCTGATGGCTGACCAGGTGAATCAGTTGCAGGCCCTCGGGGTTCCGGTACTGCTGCTGAACAGCTCGCAGCCATCTGCAGGAGCAATCGCAGGTACTCAACCAGCTGAGGGAAGGTTTTGCAGGACTGCTCTATCTCGCACCCGAGCGGTTCGCGGCTCCTTCGTTTCAGAGGCTCTTGCCGCAACTGCGGCCCAATCTGCTGGTGGTGGATGAAGCCCACTGCCTGAGCTTTTGGGGACACGACTTCCGGCCGGAATACATGCGCCTGGCCGAAGTGCGCGAGCAGTTGGGATCGCCGGTTACCATGGCCTTGACCGCGACCGCCACACCGCAGGTTCGTGACGACATTGTGCGAATGCTCAAGCTGCGCACGCCGAAGGTTCATGTCACCGGCTTCGATCGTCCGAATCTCACCTATGCCTGTCGCCGCCTGGATACCGAAGCGCGAAAAGGATGCGGCCCTGCTCAATGGTCTTTCCAAGCAACCGGGCAGCGGCATCGTCTACTGTTCCACTCGCAAGCTGGTGGAGCAACTGGCGGCATTGTTCGAAGAGCGCTTCCCCAAGCGCACCGTGCGCGCCTATCACGCCGGCATGGACGCGCAGGCGCGCAAGCGGAGCCAGGAAGACTTCATGGCGAACGCCGGTGCGGTGGTGGTGGCGACCAACGCTTTTGGCATGGGGATCAACAAGGCGGACATCCGCTTTGTGGTCCATTACAACATTCCCGCCAGCCTGGAAGCCTACTACCAGGAGGCGGGTCGCGCCGGACGCGATGGCCGGCCGGCGCAGTGCATCTTGTATTGCAGTCCGCGCGACCGGTTCACGCAGGAATTTTTCATCGACAAGATTGGCGAGAACAACACCGTGCTAACCGCGGCGCAGGTTGAGACGTTGCAAGCGCACGCTCGCCAGAAGCTTGACCAGGTATTCAACTACGCTTACCGATTGCGCTGCCGCCGCCGCGCCATTCTGGATTACTTCGGCGACAGCACGGCCGTCACGCAATGCGCCTGTGACGTTTGCCGGGGCGACATTCGTGTCCCGCCCCGCAGCGGCGGCTGTCGCGCTACGGCGAGTGGCAAAGCGTGAGCGGGCAGATCAAACCGTAGAGGGTCTCGATCAGGCTGCCGAGTTGAGGTTCGAGCGTTTGAAGAAGGCGCGGCGGGAATTGGCGGCGGAACACGAATGGCCAGCCTTTTGCGTGGCTCATGACTCAGTGTTGCGCGAAGTAGCGCGCGCCGCTCCGCGATCGCTGGCTGCACTGGCAGAGATCAAAGGTATAGGCGCAAACAAGCTGGAGAAATTCGGGGACGCATTTCTGAAGGCGATGAAAGAACCCTAGGGGCAGGCTCCCGAGGACAACTCAACTGCTCATTTCCCAATACGCGTCACGTGGATGATTGAAATTCAGGGTCACAATCCCATCACTCTGCAACGACTTGAGACAATCGGAAGTCGTCTGTGAGGACAAGGTATCGGTTCTTCGCAATGACTGCGATCACCGCGTCCGTAAGGCCATACTTAGCCCACCGACTTTCGAGGGCAGTCGCACTGACCACATGCTGTTCATCGAGCAGGGTCAGCCGAGCTTGCAAATGAAGCGAAGTATGCTTCTCATGCTGCTCTCGGGAATAGCGTTCGAGCAGGTTACTGACTTCGGTGAGAATGTTCGGCGTGGTGATGATACGTTCGAAGGCGATCCAACCCTCGGATTAAGCAGGTCGAAGTCTTCCTCGCTAAAATTCGAAACGGCGGATTATTGGAGGTAATTTGCCTCCGATCATAGCTGCCCAGGAATAAGCAGCAGGAGGTTCGAGTCGATGACCACACCGCGTCTGCTGTAGGTCTGCAGTTGCTTACCCGGATGATCCGTCATAGGGCTATGCGTGTGGCCAAAGCTCTGATCTTTATTGACTACAAACTGTCCGGTCTCAGCCAGCAGCTTGACAACCTTGTATTCACTGTTACCTCTCCCTGTCAATACGAAGAATCGGCGATCGGTCACGGGAGCGGGATAGCTCAATGTGACCAGCCAGAATCGCCGGTCATCGGACAATTCGACCTCCTCCAGAAACACTTCAGAAACCGGAATCTGGCATTATGTCGGACAAATACTCTCAGCAGGTTCTACGGCTTTCTTCACTTCTAATGGCATGACTGGTCTCCCCATTCATCAAAGCAAAAAGGGCGGGAACTTGTCCCGCCCTTCTTTGGTCGAGTTTTCGCTCCCGCTAGGTTACGCGCTCGGTTCGGCGCCGACCTTGGTGACCGCGATGGTCTCGCCGACGTCGCCCACCTTGAAGCGGCCAAAGCGCTTGACCGAGATGTTCTCGCCCAGCTTGCCGATGACGGTCGCGATGAGCTGCGACACGGTGATGGTCTGGTCCTTGATGAAGGGCTGCTCGTACAGGCAGACCTCCTCGTAGAACTTGCCCATCTTGCCTTCGACAATCTTCTCGACCACCGCCGGCGGCTTGCCGGTCTGGGCGGCCTGCGCCGCGGTAGATGTCCTTTTCCTTCTCGAAGGCCTCCGGGAGTCACATCTTCCTTGCGGACGAACTTGGGATCGCTGGCCGCGATGTGCATGGCAATGTCGTGCACCAGGCCCTTGAAGTCGTCGGTGCGGGCCACGAAATCGCTCTCGCAGTTCACTTCCACCAGCACGCCGATTTTGCCTCCGGCGTGGATGTAGCTGGCCACCGAGCCTTCGCTGGTAACGCGAGCGGCCTTCTTGGCGGCGGTGGCCACGCCCTTCTTGCGGAGAATGACGACGGCGCCTTCCATGTCGCCCTTGGACTCGGTGAGGGCGTTCTTGCAGTCCATCATGGGAGCGTTGGTCTTCTCGCGAAGCTCTTTCACTTGTGCGGCAGTAATGTTCACGGTTGTCGTACTCATCTCTGGAATTATTCCTATCTGCTGTTTCAGCTGCGTTTAAGTATTAGATTCACGCCATGTGCAAAACGACCCGCGCCTTGCTCTGCGCGGGTCATGAACCGTCGTAGCCGCGAAGGCTGCGATGTTCCGGGGAAGCCTTGCGATTGCGCTTCCCGGAGTGCCTTTACGCGCGGCTATTTTCCGCGGGGGCGCGCCGCCCGCCTTTGCCCAGCACCTCTTCCATGCTGACTTCTTCGAAGTCGCTGGTCTCCGGCGGCGGGGCCGGAAAGCTCTCGCCTTCTTCCGCAGGAGCAGTGGCGGCGCCTTCTTCAGCGGCCTCGCTGTATTGCACGCCCGCGGCGACATCGGCCATCTGCTTGTCATTGGCCGCCTGCGAACCCTCGACCACGGAATCCGCGATCTTGGAGGCGAACAGCCGGATGGCGCGCAGGGCGTCATCGTTGCCCGGGATCACGTAATCCACTTCCGTCGGATCGCAATTGGTGTCCACCACGGCCACCACCGGAATGCCCAGCTTGCGCGCTTCCTTCACCGCGATCTGCTCCTTGTTGGAGTCGATCACGAACAGCGTGTCGGGCAGGCGGCTCAGGTTCTTGATGCCGGCAAGATTGGCTTGCAGGTGCTTGCGCTCGCGCTCCAGCTTGACAACTTCTTTCTTGGGGAGCAGCTCGTAGCGGCCGTCCGTGGCCATCTCGTCGAGTTCCTTCAGCCGCTTCACCGATTTCTGCACCGTTATCCAGTTGGTGAGCAGTCCGCCCAACCAGCGCTGGTTGACGTAGAACATGCCGCAGCGCGTCGCCTCTTCCGCGATCGCGTCCTGGGCCTGGCGCTTGGTGCCTACGAACAGCACCAGCTTGCCTTCGGCCGCCATCTCCTGCACAAACTTGGACGCCTCCTTGAACATCTTCAGCGTCTTCTGCAGGTCAATGATGTAAATGCCATTGCGCTCGCCGAAGATGTATTCCTTCATCTTCGGGTTCCAGCGTTTGGTCTGATGCCCGAAGTGAACGCCCGCTTCGAGCAACTCCTTCATCGTGATGTTTGCCAAGCTACCTCCTCGGTTGGCTTGCATCCTCCGCGGCGGCTTCGCCGGACCGCTCGGGATTGCTTTCCCGTGACCCGCCCCGTTGCGCGGGTGCGAGAAGATTCGTTCCGGTTGAAATCTTTCACTCCCGCCCCCGGAACCACGAGGCGAGAAAACCAGTTGCCAGTTATCAGTTGCCAGTTGCAAAACCCGCTCGTCCTAACTGACCAACTGGCCACTGACCACTTCTTCTCTACCGCTTCGAGAACTGGAACCGCTTGCGAGCGCCCTTCTGTCCGTACTTCTTGCGCTCTTTGCCGCGCGCGTCGCGGCGCAGGAAGCCTTCCGCCTTCAGCTTGGGCCGCAGCTCCGGATTGAACTCCTGGAGAGCGCGCGCGATTCCCATGCGCACTGCACCGGCCTGGCCGTTTACGCCTCCGCCCTTGACGGTGCACGTCACGTCAAAGCTGGCGGTGGTTTCGGTGGACACCAGCGACGACTTGGCCATGATGCGCTGCGCCTCGGTCACGAAGTGCTGGTCGAACGGCTTGCCGTTGACCTTGAACTCGCCGCTGCCGGGGCGAAGAAACACGCGGGCCACGCTCGATTTGCGGCGACCCGTACCGTAATACTGAACCAGTTCTGCCATCGTTATCCGTCGGGAGCGAACTCCCTTTGATCCTTCCCAAATAGTTTTGAAGGGGCACGCCTTCAGGCGCGCCGTTCCGTCCTTCATTTCCTGTCATCCCGAGAGGGCTTCAGCCCGCGAGGGACCTGCGTTCTTATGCGCGCTTGGCGGCCGGAACCAGCGTCTCCGGCTTCTGCGCCGAATGCGGATGCTTGTCGCCCCGGTAAACTTTCAGCTTGCCGGCCATGGCACGGCCCAGCTTGGTGTGCGGCAACATGCCGGTAATCGCTTCTTCCACAATCTGTTCCGGCTTACGCTCGAAGCGCTTCTTGTACTCCTCGGCCTTCATGCCGCCGGGAAAACCGGAGTAATGGTAGTAAACCTTGCTGTCGGCCTTGAGCCCGCTGATGCGGATCTTGGCCGCGTTGATCACGATGACGTGGTCGCCCATATCGAGAAATGGCGTGTACTTGGGGCTGTCCTTGCCGGAAAGGATGCGCGCCACACGGGTGGCCAGCCGGCCCAGGGTCTGGCCGTCGGCATCAATGACAAACCACTTGCGCGCAATTTCCCCCTTGGGGAAATAGGTTGACATCTCTGAACTCTCCCAGAAAGTTGAAAAAGACCGCGAAAGAGCCGCTGTGTGTTCTGGCGCTGGACGCGCAAGGGACCATCAGGCGGGCAAACGCAGGACTACGAAAGATTTAAGGATAGCTTACGGGAGTGGCGATTGTCAACGGAATAGTCTCTTCCAATACAAGATGAGGCTGAAGACGAAGTCAGTTTCCAATACAAGATGAGCCTGGGGCGCGTGGCATGCTCGAGGATTGACAACCAGCGTGCACGAAGCAGAGAAACTAGCCCGCATTTCTCACAAGGTGTAGGCAAAGAGTAAAGGTCGAGAGCAGAAAGTAGTGGCCAAAGGCCGCACTTTTCAGGCATAACTGCGTTGTCGGACGTAGTCAGATGCCCGGAAAAAGGAGCGGCCTTTGCTGACAGAGTGTAATCCAGAAGCCTTCGAGTTTGCACCTCATTTTTCGCGCCGTGTGGAGGCCGGGTTCACGGCTGGTCAGGTGTCGAGCGACGGCGGGGCGCTGTTGTTGCGGGAGACAGACCGGAAGATCAACCTGCTGGGGCGGCTGGCAGGCTGTTTTATCGATGGCCGCTCGCCGCTGCTGGTCACCCATCCACTGTCCGAGATGCTGGCGCAGCGCATCTATGGGTTGGCGCTGGGCTATGAGGACCTGAACGATCATGAGCAACTTCGCGCCGATCCGCTGCTGGGGCTGCTCAGCGGCAAGCGGGAACTGGATGAGCCGCTGGCTGGCAAGAGTACGTTGAACCGGCTGGAGCTGACCGGTCGCAGCTCTCGCTACCACAAGATCGCGTACTCGGCCGAAGCCCTGGACCGGCTGCTGGCGGATCTTTTCCTCGAGTCACACGCCACGCCGCCCGACTGAGATCGTGCTCGACCTGGACGCGACCGACATCCCGCTCTACGGCCATCAGCCGGAGCGCTTCTTCCACGGTTACTACGACAGCTACTGCTATCTGCCGTTGTATATCTTCGCCGGCGACCAGTTACTATGCGCGCGGTTGCGGCCCGCCAACCAGGACGCGGCCGCGGGCAGTGTGGAAGAAGTGAGTCGCATCGTGGCGCAGTTGCGCCAGCGCTGGCCCGAGGTGAAGATCGTGTTGCGCGCCGACAGCGGCTTCTGTCGCGAAGAGCTGATGGCCTGGTGCGAGGCCCATCAGGTGCGATTACGTCTTCGGCCTGGCCCGCAATCAGCGGCTGGCGAAAATCATCGGCGCTCCGATGCACCAAGCTCGTGTCCTTCATCAGACCACCGGCAAGGCGGCCCGCGTCTTCGCCGAGTTCGACTATCAGACCCGCAAGAGCTGGTCGCGCGCCCGCCGTGTGGTGGCCAAAGCCGAGTTCCTCGACAAGGGCGAGAACCCGCGCTTCGTGGTCACTTCGCTCGCTCCCGGCGAGTGGTCGGCGCAGGACTTATACGAGAAGTTCTACTGCGCCCGCGGCGAGATGGAGAACCGCATCAAGGAACAAATGTACCTGTTCGCCGACCGGCTCTCCACCGACGAAATGAAGGGCAACCAGTTGCGCCTCTACTTCTCCGCCCTGGCCTACACCCTGATGGAAGCCCTGCGCCGGCTGGGGCTGAAGGGCACCGAGTGGGCCCAGGCCCAGGTCGACACCATCCGCCGCAAGCTGTTCAAGATCGGCACCCTGGTGCGCCGCAGCGTGCGCCGCATCGTGCTGCAGATGAGCAGCGCCTATCCCTGGAAGCACATCTACGCGTGCGCCTTCCACGCCCTGCGCTGCTGAACTCCGCCCTCCACTCCGACAACCGCGTTTCCATCCTCGCTGCACTCATCGGCGGGCGGAGCCATGCTAAAACATGCTTGCCGGAGCGCGCATTATGCCCCGCAACCTCCTGCTTCGATCCCAGAACACCTGCCGGGGCATCCTCTCCGTGCAAAAGACCACCCTATAGCCCCACCAACGCAGCAAATTTATGCTCCGGTTAATGCGCGTGAGAAATGCGGGCTAAGCCTGGATCAGATCGAGGCTTTTCTAAACGCCAGCCAAGAGATCCGGTTCGAAGGCGAAAATCGCCAGCAGGTTTACGGCTGGGTGGAGCAGGTTCTGCGCCAACAGCAATATCCCAAACAATCCCGCAAAGCCCGCGGCTTGTGGCGGCGCTATTTGGAAAAGATGACCGGCCTGAGCCGGGCCCAGGTGACGCGGCTGATCGCCCGCCATCCCCTCGGGCTTCCTTCAGGCTCATCCTTCGATTGGAAAAGACTCGAATAGTCTCTTCCAGCGCGAGGGCAGAATACTATCCGAGTGAGCAAATTTAGTGCCAACTTCGTCGTTTCAGGGAAAAATGCCTGTTACGAAGGTACATGTCCCTCCCGTTTTGGGCTTGCACTTTCGTAACCCCTCGCGAAGCCCCATATCACAGACTCCTGCAACTCAATTCCGCTATACGTGTAGCTGGGTTGTACTGCAATGGGAACCTTGCCCGATTTCGGAATTCGCACTCTGCCCGTCTCGTCATGCTTAATTCGCCTCTGTGCAACTCTCTCTTTCGCTGCTGGTATTTTCTCTGCCGCAGCATGTGCTCGCTCAAGACGGCTCTTCGGCGCTGAACGGCGTGGTCGAGGACATCACAGGAGCGCGTGTCGCTTCGGCCGCGGTTGCGGTCGCCAATCCGGAAAACGGATTTCATCGCGAATCGGTGGCCGATGCGGCCGGAAATTTCAGCTTCGGCATGTTGTTGCCGGGCCGCTACATCGTCAGCGCGTGGGCGAAGGGAATGGCAACACCAACGGGCACTCCTGTCGAACTCTACGTTGGCGGAGTCGAAAAGGTGCAACTGAGGCTCGCTCCGATCGGGCGGACGGAAACGGTTGCCGTAAACGCTCAGCCCGAGGCGACGGACACCCAGAGCAGCGGCGTGTCGCACGTCGTTCCGCAACAGGCGATCGATAACTTGCCGCTGAATGGCCGCCGCTTCGCCGACCTGGCATTGCTGACCCCAGGAGTGACGCAGGATCCCCGTAGTCTTACGTCCAACTCCAACGGCGATCTGGCGTTCGGGGGTATCCGCGGATTCCAGAACAACTTCCTGGTGGATGGCGCCGACAACAACAACACGTTCTACGCCCAGGCGCGGGGACGCTATCGCGCTCCCTATCAGTTCAGCAACGAGGTCATCAAGGAGTTCCGCGTCTCCTCTAACTCTTACAGCGCGGAGTTAGGGCGGGCTGGCGGTGCAGTGTTCAACGTGGTAACCAAGTCCGGCAGCAATGACTGGCACGGTACGTCGTTCTATTACCTGCGCGACCGCATCTTTGACGCCCAGCAGCCGCTCGCCACCTGTAAGCCTGATGACCGTCAGCAACAGTTTGGCTTTACCTTGGGGGGGCCGATCCGCAAAGACCGCATGTTCTTCTATGCAGGCTTTGACGAGAATCTGTTAACGGTCCCCTCCATCATGCAATTCGCCAATGGCGCCGGCACCGTCGTTCCCCAACCTGCCGACTACGACTACACCGACAAGCAACTGGTGCTGGCGGCGGCGCAGAAGTTGAATACCATGGCGGGCGCCTATCCCACCACCATGAGCGGCAATGCAGGATTCGCCAAGCTGGACTACACCTTTTCCCAGAAGCAGATCGCTTTTGTGCGTCTCAGTACCTCACGATATAGCGGCACTAATAACGTATTCTTCGATCCCTCCAGCGAATTGACCAGCTACGCCGAGAGTGAAAATGGAGCAGAGACGGTACGCACGGAGAGCTTGGCGGCGTCGTTGATGAGCGCGTGGACCAACAACCTCGCCACCAATCTGCGCGCGCAGTTTTCTCGCGATGTACAGGAATCTGTCGCCAACTCCGACCAACCCCTCACTAAGATCTACAATATCATTGCCGGCTTCGGACGCTCCAGTATGCTGCCGCGCACCACGCGCGAGCACAAGCTACACATCGCCGACACCCTCAACTACACCACGGGACGGGTACAGTGGAAGTTTGGCGGCGACTTTATCCAGGCGTGGATCTACAACTACTACCCCTCGATGTTCGGCGGCGAGTACTACTTCGACGATGTGAAGGTCAACCCCTGGACCTACGCCCCAATGAAGTACGGCGAACCCCTGACTCCGCTCCGGGCCTTTGCCCATGACGTGCCGCGTTACTACATGCAGAGTTTCGGGACAGCGGTCTCGCACCCCAACACTCGCTTCTATTCCGGCTTCATACAGAACACCATCCGCGTCAGTAGCAGCTTCACCCTTAACCTGGGCCTTCGATATGACCTGCAGACCTTCGAACCGGGCCAACTGACAAGCAATCCTCTGTATCCGCCGGCGGGAAAGGTTCCAACCGACAGCACGAACTTCTCTCCGCGCGTCGGCTTCTCCTATTCCCTCGGCGAGCGCCACACCCTGGTGTTACGCGGAGGCGCCGGCATTTTCTACACTCCGGTTCCGGCCATGTACGCTTCGCAGGTGGCCAACAGGAATGGCGTAACGCAAAGCCAACTGTTTCTGGACCTGATGCAGCCGGCCCAGGCGGCGCTGTTTCCGAAATACCCCACTCCGTTGGTGAACTGTCCGGCGGGAGCGACGGTCTGCTTGCCACCAGCGTCCGTCGCCGGTTTGCTGACGACCCAGGTTTCGGCTTTCGCGCCAAATTTCCAGACGCCCTACGTCGAGCAGGCGAACCTCACCGTAGAGCACGAGTTTGGAGCGAAGATCACGGCTGAAGTCAGCTATCTCTACGTCCACGGCGTTCACCTGATCCGCTCTCTCGACGTCAATCTCCCCAAGCCGACCATCACCGACTATCCCGTCTACAACGATGACGGATCGGTGTTCCTCGGTATGGACCAGGTTGCTTCGTTTGCCACGTGGCAGACCACGCGTTCCGTGAGTTGTCCCTATCCCCCCTGCATCAACGATATACAGAGGCCGAACCCGCGGTTAGGAAGCATCAATTCCTACGAGAGCGGATCGAGCAGCGTTTACAACGGAATGACGATTTCTTTGAAGCGCCAGATCAACCACGGTGTCTTCTTCCGGGTTGCTTACACCTTTGCGAAGGCGATTGATGATGGCCAGGACGCGCTGGTGGTGGGGCGTCCCGGCAATGTTCAGAATGTGTACGCCACTGCGCTGGAACGCGGACTCAGCGTTACCGACCAGCGAAACCGCTTCCTGGCGGCAACCGTGATCGAGCCCCGTGCCTTGCACTTGGATAACGGTGTGCTCAACGCCTTGCTGAACCACTGGAAATTTTCCAGCGTCGTCACCTTTGGTTCCGGACGTCCTTTCAGCGCAACCACGGCGGGGGACGCCAATCAGGATGGCAACACCTACAACGACCGGCTGCCCGGTTACCGCCGGAATCCGTTTATCGGCCCGGCGTATTTCACCACCGACCTGCGAGTGACGCGCGTCCTGCAAATGTCGGCGCGCGCCCGGCTGGAGGTTCTCGCCGAATCCTTCAATCTGACCAACCGCACGAATCTCCGAGTCAACATCGCCGACGATGGTTTTTACAACTCGGCTGGCCAGTTCGTGGCGTACTCCGCAAAAGTGAATGGAAAGATGTATCCCGGCCAATTTAATATTAATTCGCAGTTCTTATTGCCCACGAGCGCGTATGCGCCACGCCAAGTCCAGCTGTCTGTAAGGCTCAATTTTTGATATGGATACAGACATGTATAGCACTTTAAGGCCATTCATGACTTACGCTTTAGTTTTGCCTCGGGGGAACACTCTTTGCTTGACTTCCCATCTGAACGCTGGGATAACTACTATGTCCTTTCGGACGAGTTTGGGGGTGTTTCCTGTTTGGCGGAAGTTCGCATTCAAGAAGGTGAATCTTTAGAAAACGCCTTGCGGCGTTTTAAGCGGAAGGTCCAGCAAGAGGACATCATCAAGGAAGTGAAGCGTCACTCCTTTTACCTCAAGCCGGGCGAAAAGAAGCGCGTGAAAGAAGCGCTGGCGCGCAAGCGCAGCCGCAAGAAGGCGCGTAAAGAGCAGGACTAATAACACGGTTGGGCCGCCGTTACCACGGCGGCCCTTCGTTTTCCCAATTCCTGGTTGGGAAATTTTATCTGGCCGTGCCGCGGTCTTATAGCAGTAACCATGCGCCCTCGCGCGTGGCGGGCCGAACCCGGGGAGATATACCTGAGCGATGGAATTTGTGGCTGGCGGCGTGGATGCTCAGTCCGGTCCTGCCGGCGGTTGCAAGTGGACCCCGTCCATGGCTTGGGATCGCGGGCTGAAGGGAGCAACTCTCCATGGAATTCCAGGACAAGGTTCTAAAGTGTATTGACTGCGGCGCCGACTTCGTCTTCACGGCCGGAGAACAACTGTTCTTCCACGACAAGCAGTTCAAGAACGAACCCAAACGTTGCAAGGCCTGCAAGGGCAAACGCACTTCCTTGGGACCGGTCTCCACGGGATCGCGGCCCAAGGTGGAAACCCGGACCAACTGTTCCGGCTGCGGTAAGGAGACCACCGTCCCCTTTAAGCCGACACAGAACCGTCCAGTTTTTTGCCGGGAATGCTTCCAGCAGCGGCGAACTACCGCGGCCTCAGCCTGAAGCCTCCAGTTATTCATAGCGCTCCATGCTTCTACTGCAAACGCGAGGAGATTTTCGCGCCGACGCTCCGCCTCATGCACCCTCGTTATAAGCTCATCGCAATACTGGTCATCCTCAGTGCGACGCTTCCGGTCCCCGCGCGGGAAGTCTTCGACAACGTCTCCTGGACTCCCCGTTCCATCAAGGTCGGTGCACCTTGCCTGTTTAAAGTCGAGATGTCAGCGGTACCTTCCAGCGTGAAGGCGACATGGCAGGGACGCGATTTGGTCTTCTCCCCGGTCGGCCAGCGCCATGTTTGGTATGGGCTCGCCGGAGTCGATGTTGAGGCCACTGCGGGGACCGATAAGCTGGAGATCGAGGCCACCATGCCGGATGGCCGGACGGTCCGAGCGGTGCGCGAGATTCAGGTTGGACCATCCTCGTACAAAACAGAGAAACTCAAAGTGCCCGATCGGTTCGTACAACCGGATGCGGAGACCCTGAAGCGAATCGCGGACGACAAAGAAGCCAAGCAAGCGGCGTTCTCCAATCAGATCGCGACGCCCGAATGGTCGGGGCCTTTTCGCGCTCCCCTGAATTCAACTCCATCTGAGGGGTTCGGAACCAGGCGCACCTTCAACCGCAAGCTCGCCAGCATCCATCGCGGGCTGGACTATCACGCGAAGGAGGGAACGCCAATCCGGGCGGCGAACGCCGGCACCGTGGTGCTGGCCCAGGAGCTTTTCTACGAAGGCAACTGCGTGATCATCGACCACGGCCAGCAGTTCATGACCCTGTATATGCACCTGTCGCGAATCCAGGTCGCCAAAGGCGAGATGGTCAAAGAGGGTCAACCGATTGGCTTGAGCGGAGCTACCGGCCGCGCGACCGGGCCGCACCTGCACGTAGCGGTGCGGTGGCAAGGCGCCTACCTCGATCCGGCCCAGCTTTGGTTGTTGCCCTTGCCCAGCCTGGGTGCAGGCGATAGCCAGCCGTAGCAGTTCCTGGGGACGCGTAAGGTTGAGTTTTTCGGCAGGCTGTAGAAGTTCTGCCCTGATATTCTGGGAAAGCCCCTACTCCGTGACTGCCGTCACAGACAGTGGCGCGCCGCCCGAGGATACTAAGTCACGAACTCGCCGAAATCTATTTTCAACACGCCGATTGGAGGCATCTATGTGGGCCATGTCAGTGCCTATTGCTTGTCTGGTATTGATCGCGTTGCTGGCGATCTATTTTCCTACAATTTATATCCGCAAGACGAACAAGGTGATCCACCTCTTGGAAGAAATCGCGGCCAATTCACGCAAATAGAGTCTTAGCCGGTCCCGGCAGGGACCTAAACACTCTGGCGTGATGCCGGGAAGAGAACTTCCCGGCAGACGCGCCCCGCATTGAGGATGCGGCTGAGGCCAGGACCTCTAGCTCACCGCGGCCTTCGTGGCTGCGCTCTTCGGCGCTTTTTGTTGGTGGCGGACCTTCGCATCCTGGTGGGTGATCAGAAGTGCTTCGAGTTGACGCAGCAACTCCGGAGTATTGACTGGCTTCACCAGCAAGGTCTGCGCTCCCTCACGCTGCCATTCGTCGCCCAGCAAGGGATGGGCCGTGAGGATCGCTGTGGCCGGATCGTACGGCTGCTGACGTGCGGTACGGATCACGTCGTAACCCGCGGTCTCGCTCTCCATTCGCATGTCGGTGATGACCATCTCAAAAACGCCAGCGTTCATCTTGTGTTCGGCCTCTTTGGCCGATGCGGCAGTGTCCACCTCGAAACCGTTCATTTCCAGAATTGCGCGGAAAGTAAGAAGAATTGCCAGTTCATCATCGACCAGCAGGATGCGACGTTTCATTGGGAACTCCAAGGGCGAGTATCATTTCGAACGCAAAGCGGCTGGTGAGATGCAAGTCTCCCCGCTTCGTTGCCGGCAGGGACTTGCATTTCCTGACGCCGCGATTGTGCTCAGTATAATGATTTTGTGGCGACTTATCATGTGGAGAACTTCGGATGCCGCGCGACCCAGGCCGATGGGGCGGCCATCGAGCGCCAATTGCTCGACCGCGGCATGGAGCGCGCAGGTGCCGCCACCGAAGCCGAAGTCGTTGTCCTGAACACGTGCACCGTCACCGCGTCCGCCGATCAGGACGCGCGCGCCACTATCCGCCGCATCCACCGCGAAAATCCCCAAGCAAAGATTCTGGTCACCGGCTGCTACGCGCAGCGCGCGCCCCAGGAATTGTCGGCGCTGCCGGGCGTCACCCTGGTCATCGGAAATTCGCACAAGCATGAGTTGGCTTCCCATGCCGCACCGCTGGGTGGCAGCAACGGGTTCGTTCCGCTCGCGCAGGTTGGCAATGGCGATTCGAAGCTAATTGTCGGCGACATCTTCGCCCACACCGAGTTGATGGCCGCGCCGGTCTTTGAAGCCGGCTCGTTCGAGAAGACGCGTCCCAACCTAAAGGTGCAGGACGGCTGCAATAATCGCTGCTCGTTCTGCATTATTCCCTCCGTGCGCGGTAAGAGCCGCTCGCTGAAGCTGGACGATGTGCTGCGCGAAGTGGACGCGCTGGTCGCCAACGGCTATCGCGAGATCGTGCTGTCCGGCATCAACCTCGGACGATGGGGACGCGACCTGTCGCCACGCACGAACTTCGCCGCTATGCTGCGTGCGATCCTGGAGCGAACTTCGATCGAGAAGCTGCGCATCAGTTCGGTCGAGCCGATGGACTGGACGAATGAAGTAATCGAACTGGTCGCCTCGTCGCCGCGCATCGCCAAGCATGCGCACGTGCCGCTGCAATCCGGCAGCGATCGGATTCTGCGCAGGATGCACCGCAAGTATCGTCCGTGGCATTATGCCGACCGGATCGAGCGCATTCGCAGCGCGATGCCGGATGCCGCAATTGGGGCTGATGTGATGGTCGGCTTTCCTGGCGAGACAGACTCCGACTTCGAGCAGACGCGTGCGCTGATCGAACGTTTGCCGTTCACTTATCTGCATGTCTTCACCTATTCCTCGCGTCCGGGAACACCGTCGGCGGAGATGCCGGAGCAGGTTCCGGTTCACGTCGCGCGCGAACGCAACCGTGTGCTGCGCGAGTTGGCGGCGCGGAAGAAGCGGGAGTTCATGCAGTCGTTTGTCGGCTGTGAAGTGGAGGCCATCACCCTCACCCACTTCGATGGCGAGTACACCGAGGCGCTGACCGACAACTATCTGAAGCTAAAAATTCGCGGCCAGCACAAGAGCAATCAGTGGCTGCGCAGCCGGATCGAAGCTATCGCAAGTGACGCTCTGGTGGGCGCCATCGACACATTCGTGCCTTCCGTTCCAGCCGCTATTGTCGCAGACCCCATGCTATACTTTTGATTCAGTACATTTGCACCGGAGGGCTGTATCGATAAACGTTTCATCCGCACCAACGAGCGTATTCGGGCGCGCGAAATTCGCGTGATCGATGACGAAGGCAACCAGCTTGGGATCATGACGCCTTACGACGCGCTCAAAGTTGCCCGCGAAAAAACC